>JBMOPD010000001.1:0-105159 GCA_049323615.1 Bacillota bacterium
TCGCTCGATTGATGCCTTCTCCCTTTCGATAGCAACCTCTAAAGTATTGTACGTCCCAAAAGAAGGAGCCGGGCTTTAGGAAAGGCTGTAAGCATTCTGGATTCTGGATTCTGGATTCTGGATTCCCGCCGCTGGAACAGCGGCGCCGCCCGCAAGGGCGGCTTTTTTATGTCCCGAAACGCTCAACATAAACCCCGGTTTCCGGGCATAAAATTTTATGAAAATCCTGGGAAGAAGCGCCGGGGGGATAGCGGCCGTGAATTACTGGGTCCGATACATGCTGTACAGGCACCGCTACAGGCTGTTCAAAATTTACCGGGCGGCAATTTTTTACGGGCTAATCATCCTTTTGTTTTTTTTACTATATAACATACCCCTGGCCGGGTTTCTCTCAAGAACACTGGGAGGCGGGAATTTTTCCCTTTTTGACATAGCCCTGAGCTGGAGTGAGAGGGACCCCGCGGGGCTGGTCCGCTCCGCGGCCCCCGTGACGGCCTGGGCGGGAAATGAAGAGGATTACCCCGAGGAAATCACCCCCGGCTCACTGGTTACCGCCATGCTGGCTCCTTTCAGGGTAAACCTGAACAGCCCGTGGGACCTCCTGGCCTCGGAAATCCCGGCCCTGGCCGAATTTAAAAGGGAGTACGCTGTTCCTGCAGCGTCCGGCGCTGCACCCGGGACGGACAAAAAGACTCCCGGATCCGGTACGGGGATGTCGCCGGAGGCCCTGGTGGGGATTTACTACACGCATACCGGGGAAACATACGCCCTGACCGACGGTACCGAGAGGCTTCCGGGCAAAAAGGGCGGGGTGGTGGAGGCGGGCAGGGCCGTAAAGGAG
The DNA here is from genome assembly GCA_049323615.1 of Bacillota bacterium. Classification (GTDB taxonomy): domain Bacteria; phylum Bacillota; class Desulfotomaculia; order Desulfotomaculales; family Desulfocucumaceae; genus JBMOPD01. The sequence continues at coordinate 842 of JBMOPD010000001.1, forward strand.
ACGCTGGAAAAAGACCACGGCATCCGGGTGGCCCACGACGACACAGTGAATGATGCAAACTACGGGCTGTCTTACGTGGAGTCCGAGAAAACCGCCCGCCGGCTGTTGGAGGAAAACAGGGACATCCAGATACTGCTTGATATCCACAGGGACGCCGGCAAACCCCGGGACCAGAGCCTGGTGCGCGTCAACGGGAAGGAAATGGCCCCTATTCTGTTTATCGTCGGGTCGGATGCCCGATTGCCCTTTCCCACCTGGCGGAACAACTATGATTTTGCCGTTAAACTGGCCGCCGCCATTAATAAAAAGTATCCCGGGCTGTGTACCGGCGTAAGGGTAAAGGAGGGCAGGTACAACCAGTTCCTGCATCCCCGGGCCTTGCTGGTGGAGATCGGCAGCGTCAGCAATTCCACGGCCGAGGCCATCCAGTCAGCCGGTCTGCTGGCCGGTGAACTGGCCCGGGAGATAGCGGAACTGGCCCCCGACAAGTTAAAAAGGGCGGGGGGGAGCGGACGGGTGCCTGCTGGCGGGGAGGCGCCGGAACAGGTTGGTATACCTTTGGAGGTCCGTGCCGAGGCCGATGAAACATAGGAAATGTAATAAACTTTCCTTAACCTGACAATAATGTAACTAAAGTTAAAAATAAATATATTCAGGAAGGGAATTTATGCTGGAAAAAGGTTATACCATACCGGTCATGTTGGGGATATGCCTGGGCCTGATCATGGCGGGTGTGCAGATATCGGCCACCGCCCTCAATGCCGCGGTGGGCCACCAGCGGGATATAAGCCTGGTGGTCGTTGATAATATAGACAGGAACGGGATAAGCGGGCAGGTGTTGGGGAAGAAATTTGATATCAGCCTCCCCCTGCCGGGAGATACGGGAGAAGCCGACCTGGCCGCGCCGGAAAGGGCCAGGGAGATTTACCGCCAGTGCCGGGAAAAAGTGTACCCGGCGGGCGCCGAAGTGTATACCGGGCTGGAAAGGTCCGCCCGGGAAGCGGCAAAGGAACTTAATGAACGCTGGCGGACGCTGATTCACTGAACGATTCCTCCGGTCCTCCAGGCCGGGATGTCCTCCCTTCAATGGTTAGATAGACTTTTTCAATGGCCTCTGATATAATGTCACATTGGAAATATGACTGGTTATTCAGCGGGAGGGCGTTAATTTGCAGAAGGAGCAGGAACTGATCAGGAATTTTTGCATAATTGCCCATATAGATCACGGCAAGTCCACGCTGGCGGACAGGCTCCTGGAGTGTACCGGGGCATTGAGCCAGCGCCAGATGACTGCCCAGGTGCTGGACCAGATGGACCTGGAGCGGGAGCGGGGCATCACCATCAAGATGCAGGCGGTCCGCCTCAAATACACTGCCCGGGACGGGAAGACGTACCAGCTGAACCTTATCGACACACCGGGACACGTGGACTTTTCCTACGAAGTGTCCCGCAGCCTGGCTGCCTGTGAGGGGGCCCTGCTGGTGGTGGATGCCGTCCAGGGCATAGAGGCCCAGACCCTGGCCAATGTCTACATGGCCATTGACAACAACCTGGAAATAATCCCGGTGATAAACAAGATCGACCTCCCGGGGGCCGATCCCGGCCGGGTGAAAAAGGAAATCGAGGACGTAATCGGCCTGGACACCGCGGACACAGTGCTGGTCTCGGCAAAAACGGGGACGGGCATCGGGGAGTTGCTGGAACAGATAGTCTCCAAGATCCCGCCCCCCCGGGGTGAAACCGGCGCGCCCCTCAAAGCCCTGATCTTTGACTCCCACTACGACTCCTACAAGGGAGTTATCGCCTACGTCCGCATCATGGAGGGAAGGCTGGAAAAGGGGGACGTGATCCGGATGATGTCCACCGGAAAGGAATTTGAGGTGGACGAGGTGGGTATATTCCGCCCGTACATGGAGAGGGTGGACGCCCTTAATACCGGCGAGGTGGGTTTCATGGCGGCCGGTATTAAAAATGTCAAGGACAGCAGGGTGGGGGACACGGTGACCAGCGCATCCAGGCCGGCCGGGGAGCCGCTGCCGGGCTACCGGAAGGTCACCCCCATGGTCTACTGCGGCCTGTACCCGGTTGACAACAGCCAGTACGAAGACTTAAGGGACGCCCTGGAAAAACTTAAGCTTAACGACGCCTCCCTGGTATATGATCCCGAGAACTCCGAGGCCCTGGGTTTTGGTTTCCGCTGCGGCTTCCTGGGGCTTTTGCATATGGAGATAGTCCAGGAAAGGCTGGAGAGGGAATACCAGCTCAACCTGATCACCACCGCTCCCAGCGTGGTGTACAGGATTACCACCACCTCCGGGGAGGTGCTGGAGATTGACAACCCCACCAAGCTGCCCCCGCCCGGAAAAATTGCCAAAACCGAGGAACCTTACATTACGGCCACGATTATGGTCCCCAAGGAATACGTGGGTACTGTGATGGAATTGTGCCAGGACAGGCGGGGTATTTTCCGGAACATGGAGTATATGGGGGAGAGCAGGGTAATGCTTTCTTACCTGCTTCCTTTGAGCGAAATCATTTTTGATTTCTTCGACCAGCTTAAATCCAGGACCAGGGGATACGGGTCCCTGGATTACGAACTGAGCGGGTACCGGGAAAGTAAACTGGTCAAGCTGGATATAATGATTAACGGGGAGCCGCTGGATGCGCTGACCAACATAGTGCACCGCGACAAGGCCTACACCCGCGGGCGGCAGCTGGTTGAAAAGCTGCGCGGGCTGATCCCCCGCCAGCTGTTTGACGTTCCGGTGCAGGCGGCCATAGGAAACAAGGTTATCGCCAGGGAAACAATCAAGGCCAGGCGCAAAGATGTGCTGGCCAAGTGCTACGGTGGGGACATCACCAGGAAGAGAAAACTCCTGGAAAAACAAAAAGAAGGCAAAAAGCGTATGAAGCAGGTGGGCAGCGTCGAAATTCCCCAGGAGGCCTTTATGGCCGTACTTTCGGTAAAGGATTGATGCCGCTTCTACTCTGGAAATACTCTCCCTTTTCTGAGTGTGCGGAGGGGGGGAGGACCTTTCAGGCCGGAGCGTAGAGCCGGTTCAACCGCAGGATCGAAAGCCCGGATCTTCCAACCGCACCCCAGGCCACAGATTTTCATTGTCCGTGGTGCCGTGTTTTTAAGGCATAAGGGTCTGGATTCCTGTTTTCAAACAAAGCGGAGGTTCCCGCCATGCCTATAGGTCTTTATATCCACATCCCCTTCTGTTTAAAAAAATGCAACTACTGCAGCTTTGTCTCCTTCCCCGGGGAGGACGGTTTGGTTTCCTCCTATATTGGTGCGCTGGGCAGGGAAATAGAAATCCGTGCCCGGGCGCTGGCCCCGGAGGAAAGAATCATAGACAGTGTTTACGTCGGCGGGGGTACCCCCACCTGCCTGTCCGGGGAACAACTGGCGGGGCTGACGGAAAAGGTTTTTTCCTGCTTCAGTGTTGAGCCGGGGGCTGAAATAACGGTGGAGGCCAACCCCGGCACCATAGACCGCGGCAAGCTGGCCACCCTTAAGAATGCCGGGTATAACCGGCTCAGTCTGGGGTTTCAGGCCTGCCATCCGGACCTTTTAAACACCCTCGGGAGGATACACTCCTATCCCGGGGCGGAAATGTCCTTTCTGGAGGCCCGCCGGGCGGGTTTTGACAATATAAGCGTGGACCTCATTTTCGGCATCCCCGGCCAGAGTTCCGGCCAGTGGCGCAGTTGCCTGGAAAGGGTGGCGGATTTAGGCCCCGACCATATATCGGCATACGGGCTGCAGCTGGAGGAGAACACTCCGCTGTACGGGGCGGTCCAAAGGGGAACGCCGGCAGCGTGCCCGGAGGACCTGGAGGCGGACATGTATGCCGACCTGATGGAAACACTGGCCGCATACGGCTATATCCATTATGAAATATCAAATTTCGCCCTGCCCGGACGCTTCTGCCGCCACAACCTGCGGTACTGGCACAACCGTGAATACCTGGGACTTGGTCTGGCGGCCCACTCTTACCTGGGCGGAAAGAGGTTTTCCAACGAGGCCGATCTGGGCCGGTATTTCGGAGGGCTGGCGGAAGACAGACTCCCGGTATGCTGGGAGGAGGAAACAGACGCGGGGACCGAAATGTCCGAAACAGTCTTTTTAGGGCTGCGCCTTGTGGAGGGCCTTGATACCGGCAAATTCAGGGAAAGATTCGGGAAAGGTATCGGCGAAGTTTACGGGCGGGAGATTGAGCGCCTGGCCGCCCTGAAACTGATAGAAATGTCGGGTAACCACCTGCGCCTTACCCGGAGAGGGCTGATGCTGGGCAACCTGGTTTTTGCAGAGTTTGTTTAAAGCCCGGCCGCCCCGAAAAACTGTCTGACGGCCGATTGCCGGATGCGCAATAGTAAAGCTTGACAAATTAGATCTGCGGTGCTATTTTTTACGTATAGGCATTAGCACTCAATAATCAAGAGTGCTAACAAGGGAAGGTGGTCCGGCTATGAAAATGGACACCCGCAAACAGCAGGTCCTCCTGGCCATCATTACGGACTATGTTTCCACTGCTGAACCGGTTGGTTCAAGGACCATTGCCCGTAAATACGATCTGGGTGTCAGTCCTGCCACCATCAGGAACGAGATGTCGGACCTGGAGGAGATGGGGTACATTGAACAGCCCCACACCTCGGCCGGCAGGATTCCGTCCCAGCGGGGCTACCGGTACTACGTAGACTTTTTAATGAAGAGAAAGGACCTGACCAGCCAGGATGAGGATCTGATACGCCGGGGGTATGAGCAGAAGGTAAGGGATATCGGCCAGGTAATCCACCGCACCGGTATGATGCTTTCCCAGATGACCAGACATACGGCGGTAATCATGTCCCCCAGGGTGGAAACCAGCGCCTTCAAGCACATACAGCTGGTACTGCTGAATGCCGGGCAGGCTATGGTGATAGTGGTCATGAATACCGGGGCTCTGCAAAACAGCATCATCGAGGTGCCTGAAGGGGTCACCCAGGTTGACCTGGACACCATTTCGGGCGTTTTAAACGCCAAACTCCAGGGCCTTACCGTGGACAAGATAAAAATGACGCTAATCAGGGAAATTTACCTGGAGCTGTCCAAACACAGAAACATACTTGACCTGGCCATGCACCTGATTCAGAGCGGGCTGGCCCCCAACAGGGAGGATAAGATATACCTGGGCGGGATGTTTAATATACTGAATCAGCCCGAGTTTCACAACATTGAAAAAGTAAAGACCCTTTTGAGCCTTCTGGAGCAGGAGGATATGCTGCACAACCTGCTGGCGGTGAGCGAGCCCGGAGATGGCGTCGCGGTCCGCATCGGCAACGAGATGAAGAGGGAAGAGGTCAGGGAGTGCAGCATGGTGGTGGCCAACTACCATATCGATGGCAAGCCGGTGGGATCAATAGGCGTCCTGGGCCCCACCAGGATGGATTACGCCTGGGTGGTCAGCGTGGTCGACTTTATGACCCGAAGCCTGTCCGAAACGATGGAAAAAATGATTAAGGGATGGAGATAACCGAAAATGAGTCTGAAACAGCAGGCCAGTTCCGGCGCCGAGGTAAACGAACGGATGGCCGCCCTGGTTTCCAACGCCAACGCCATCAGGGCCATAGCCTCGGCGGTGGAGGGAACACTGGGGCCCAAGGGCCTCGATACGATGCTGGTGGATAAATTCGGGGAAGTGGTGATCACCAATGATGGTGTAACCATATTGACCATGATGGAGGCCAACCACCCGGCTGCCAGGATGCTGATAAACATTGCCAGGGCCCAGCAAGAGGAAATAGGTGACGGCACCACCACGGCCACGGTACTGGCCGGAGCGCTGGTGGGCGCCGGGGTGGAGCAGGTTTCCAGGGGCGTTCCGGTGGCCCGGGTGATTGAAGGGCTCAGGGCCGGTGTCCTCACCGGGATAAAGGCTATAAAACAGCGGGCCAGGCCCGTTGAGGATATCCGGGACGCCATGATCAGGCAGGTTGCCCTGGTGGCCGGCAGGGGACACGAAGATATCGCCGACCTGGTGGTCGGGGCCGCAGAGATGGTGGGCAGGGAAAAACTATTGGACCGCTCCTTTAAGTTTGCCGATACCGTGGTGGCCGAGGAGGGGGCGGAAAACCAGGTTTTCAGAGGGGTGATCATCAGCAAGGAGCGCATCAACCGGCAAATGCCGGCGGAGATCAGGGATGTCGGGGTCCTTGTCATTGATGACGCCCTGGAGCCCGAGGAGATTGAGGACGAGGCCCTGTCCACCGAGGCCGGCTTTGCCCGTTATATGGAACTGCAAAACCAGTTCCGGGCGAATGTCAACAGGATAGTGGAGATGGGGGTCGGCCTGGTGCTGGTGGACCGGGGAGTGGACGATATGGCCGAGGAAATACTCACCGATGCCGGCGTAATGGTTGTGCAGAGAGTTTTGTCAGCCGAGCTGCGCAAGGCCGCGGAGCACACCGGGGCCCGCATGATCAAAAGAAACGGCCTGAAAAAGGACCTCGACCAGCTGGCAAAATGCCTGGGGAAAGCCGGCAGGGTATACAACGACGAGAAGCTGGAACAGGTATGGATCCAGGACGGTGGGGGAAAATCCATGGCCACGGTGCTGGTGGGCGCAGCCACCGCTGAGGTGGTCGGTGAAAGGGAGCGCATCGCCAAGGATGCCGCTGCGGCGGTACAGGCGGCGGTAATGGGCGGTGTGGTTCCGGGCGGCGGTTCGGTGGAACTGGCCGCAGCCGGGGATGTGGAGAAAATTCGTTCGGAAATGCGGGGTATGGCGGTCTACGGAGTGGACTGCGTGGTGGAATCCCTGAAAAGGCCCATGGCCCAGATAGTGGCCAACGCCGGTTTTAACCCGCTGGAAAAGCTGGGTGATGTCATAGCGGCCCAGTCCGCAAGCGGAAAGGATTCCCTGGCGGTAGACTGCGATACCGGTGAAATAAGGGATATGTATGAAATCGGCGTGGTGGACCCGTGCCTGGTGAAAACCTATGCCCTTAAGGCCGCCGGTGAAGTGGCCGAGGCCATATTAAGGATAGACACCATTATTAAAAAGCGGGAGGAAAGGGCTGACCGGGAGCAGGATAATTAGATCCGGCCGTTAAAAGCGGCCGTTATACGAGGTGAGGATGTTATATGGAAGAAAGGGAATTAAAAATTGAAGATAATCCGGTTATGGAACAGCCTGCCGGGGACAACCCGGAAACCGGAGAAGATACCGCCCCCGTTGAACGGGGAAATGGCGCCGAAGCGGAGGATGCCGCTGAAAAGGCGCCGGAAGGGGATGACAGGGAAAGCCTGCTGGCCATGCTGGACCAGGAAAAATCAAGGGCGGAGGATTACTACAACCGCCTGGTCAGGATGCAGGCCGATTTTGAAAACTACCGCAAAAGGGTGGCCAAGGAGCGGGAAGAGCTGTTTAAATACGCCTCCGGGCAACTGGTAGTCGCCCTGCTGCCGGTGATGGACAATTTTGAGAGGGCCCTGGCGGTTAAATACGATGATACGGAACAGCTGCTGGCCGGTGTGGAAATGATCAAGCGCCAGCTGGAGGATGTTTTGGCCAGGGAGGGGCTTGAACCTATTCCCACTGTGGGCGAGCAGTTTAACCCGGAGATACACGAGGCCGTGATGACTGAGAAAAGCGAGGATTACCCCGAAAATACCATAACCGGGGAACTGAGGCGGGGGTTCACCCTGAAGGGGAAGGTTATCAGGGCGGCCATGGTAAAGGTGGCCGGATGAATTCAGACATCGCAATAATAACGCCGGTAATTATTAAACCGTAAAGGGATGTATTGAAAGGGAGGTTACTATGAGCAAGGTAATAGGAATAGATCTGGGTACCACAAACTCCTGCATGGCCGTGATGGAAGGCGGGGAAGCGGTGGTAATGCCGAACGCCGAGGGTGGCCGGACAACTCCTTCGGTGGTTGGATTTTCCAAAACGGGAGAGCGCCTGGTGGGACAGGTGGCCAAAAGGCAGGCGGTTAGCAACCCCGAACGTACCGTCAGCTCCATCAAGCGGCATATGGGTTCAAACTATAAGGTGGATATAGATGGCAAGAGCTACACTCCGCAGGAAATATCGGCCATGATTTTACAGAAGCTGAAGGCGGACGCCGAAGCCTACCTGGGCCAGAGGATAGAAAAAGCGGTGATCACTGTGCCGGCATACTTTACCGACGCCCAGCGCCAGGCCACCAAGGATGCGGGGAAAATAGCGGGGCTTGAAGTCTTGCGCATCATCAACGAGCCCACCGCGGCGGCCCTGGCCTACGGCCTGGACAAGGAGGAGGACCAGACCATACTGGTGTTTGACCTGGGCGGCGGCACCTTTGACGTGTCCATTCTCGAACTGGGGGACGGGGTGTTCGAGGTCAAGGCCACCAGCGGCAACAACCGCCTGGGCGGGGATGACTTCGACCAGCGTGTCGTGGACTGGATGGTCACCGAATTTAAAAAGGAAACCGGGATTGACCTGCGCGGCGACCGCATGGCCATGCAGCGCCTCAAGGAGGCCGCGGAAAAGGCCAAGATCGAGCTGTCCGGGGTGGCTACCACAAATATCAACCTGCCCTTTATCACCGCCGACGCCAACGGTCCGAAACACCTGGACATGAACCTGTCCAGGGCGAAGTTTGACGAGATGACGGCGGACCTGGTGGAAAAAACCATGGGTCCCACCAGGCAGGCCCTGGCCGACGCCGGGCTTGAACCCAAGGATATTGATAAGATCTTGCTGGTGGGCGGGTCCACCAGAACTCCGGCGGTGCAGGACGCCATCCGCAAGTTCCTGGGCAAGGAGCCCCACAAGGGGATCAACCCCGACGAGTGTGTGGCCATCGGGGCGGCCATCCAGGCCGGGGTGCTGGCCGGCGAGGTAAAAGACGTACTGCTGCTGGACGTAACCCCGCTGTCCCTGGGCATTGAAACACTGGGCGGGGTATTTACAAAGCTTATCGAAAGGAATACCACCATCCCCACCTCCAAGAGCCAGATATTTTCCACCGCCGCGGACGGCCAGACCTCGGTGGAGATCAACGTGCTACAGGGCGAGCGGGCCATGGCGGCGGACAACAAGTCCCTGGGGCGGTTTACCCTGACCGGCATTCCTCCGGCGCCCAGGGGTATACCCCAGATTGAGGTTAAATTTGATATCGACGTTAATGGCATTGTCAACGTTTCGGCAAAGGATCTGGCCACCGGGAAGGCCCAGAGCATAACCATAAGCGGCGGCGGCGGCCTTTCCGATCAGGATATAGACAGAATGGTCAAGGAGGCTGAAACCAACGCCGAGGCGGACCGCAGGCGCAAGGAGGAGGTAGAGCTGCGCAACCAGGCCGACAGCGTTATCTACCAGGCTGAAAAAACCATAAAAGACCTGGGGGATCAGGCCGACAGGTCCAAGGTGGACACTGTCAACAGGGCCGTGGATGAACTGAAGGAGGCCCTGAAGAGCAACAATATGGATCAAATCAAGCAGAAGCTGGAGGCCGTGACACAGCCGCTGTACGAACTTACCACCCTGCTCTACCAGCAAAAGTCCCAGCAGCAGGCCGGCGGCGGCGCGGCCGGCGGCGCCGGCGGGGCCGGCCAGAAGGGCGAAAATGTGGTGGATGCCGATTATGAGGTGAAAGAGGATAAATAGCGGACGACCTTCAAGCTTTACGTATCAGCCATAACTGTGTTATCCTGTTGGGTAGAATTGCTTTGACGTAAGGGTGGGGTTGACTTTAACATGGCTAAGCGCGATTACTACGAAGTACTGGGGGTTTCCAGGCAGGCTTCGGCAGACGAAATAAAAAAGGCATACAGAAAGCTGGCGCGCCAGTACCACCCCGACGCTAACCCGGACAAAAAGGACGCTGAGGAAAAATTCAAGGAGATAGCAGAGGCCTACGAAGTTCTCAGTGACCCTGAAAAGAGGGCCAATTACGACCGCTTTGGCCATGCCGGCGTCAACGGCCAGGGATTTGGCGGCTTTGACGGATTTGGCGGCTTTGGTGGATTTAGCACCGACTTCGGCGGCCTTGGCGATATATTCGACATGTTCTTTGGCGGAGGCGGCAGGACCAGGAGGGGTCCGGAAAAAGGGCCCGATCTCAAGGTCGAACTGGAAATAAGTTTTGAGGAAGCCGCTTTTGGCCTGGAAAAGGATATCAAGGTACCCAGGATCGAGGAGTGCGGAACCTGCGGCGGGAGCGGGGCGGCGCCCGGAACCAGGGCCCATACCTGTTCGGCCTGTAACGGAACGGGGCAGATCCAGTACGCCCAGAGCACTCCCTTCGGGAGAATTGTACAGTCCAGGACGTGCGACCGCTGCCGCGGCGCCGGCAAGGTGATCGAAAAGCCCTGCCCGACCTGTCACGGCGCCGGACAGGTAAGGAGGACGAAAAATATAAATGTCAGGATACCGGCGGGTGTTGACAGCGGCACCAGGCTCAGGGTGGCCGGGGAGGGCGACGCCGGATTGAGGGGCGGGCCCCGGGGAGACCTTTATGTGTATATCTATGTCAAGCCCCATAAAATATTCCGGCGGGACGGCAACGATGTTGTTGTGGAGATGCCCCTGTCCTTCGCCCAGGCCGCCCTGGGGGACGAAATAGAGGTGGATACCCTGGAGGGTAAGGCTGCTGTTAAAATTCCCGAGGGAACCCAGAACGGCACGGTGTTCAGGCTGCGCGGCAAGGGGATACCGGACCTGCACGGCTACGGCCGGGGCGACCAGTTGGTGCGGGTCAAGGTGGTTACACCCACCAGGCTGTCGGAAAAGCAGAAGGAACTGCTCAGGGAGTTTGCCAGGCTCAGCAAGGAGAATCCCACCGGAACCGAAAAGGGCTTCTTTGGCAAGGTTAGGGACGCCTTCATGGGCTAGAATTCACATTGGGGACGGTTCTCAATGTGAATTTAGTGAGCTTGGATTCACATCCAGAACCGTCCCCGATGTGAATCTAGTGAGCTTGGATTCACATCCAGAACCGTCCCCGATGTAAATTCCCGATGTAATAAATTTAAATAAGGGTATGATTTTATATTGAAATGGATGGAGATAACAGTTTCCGTCAGGCGCGAGGATATTGATGCGGTAAGCGATATATTTGACGGGATAAAGACAGGCGGGGTGGTGATTGAAGACCCCGCCCTAATTTATGATGTGGTCAGCCGGGGCAGCAGTGAAACGCTGTCCATTGATATACCTGCCGATCCCGCCGCGCTTCCGCTGGTCAGGGGCTACCTGCCGGTGGACGAAAATCTTCCCGGCAGGCTGGAGGAGCTTTACCGGGGTTTAAGCAGAATTGACCCGGTGTACCGGGAACTGGTTACTGCCATTGAGAAGGACGACAGCAGCTGGCTGGACCGGTGGCGCCAGTTTTACCACCCCGAGCGGGTTGGCCGCAGGCTGCTGGTTAAGCCCACCTGGGAGTCCGCGGAGCAGGCCGAGGGATTGCTGGTAATCGAAATGGACCCGGGTATGGCCTTCGGGTGCGGCACGCATCCCACCACCAGGATGTGCATGTGCCTGCTTGAGGATGTTGCCGGGGGCGGTGAAACGGTCCTGGACGTGGGTACCGGGTCGGGTATACTGTCCATTACGGCGGCCAAACTGGGGGCCGCCGCGGTGGTGGCGGTGGACTCGGACGGGGTGGCCGTCCGGGTGGCCCGGGAGAACGTGGCGGCCAACGGTCTGACAGGCATCGTCAGTGTCCGGGAAGGCAACCTGCTGGACGGCGTTGATGCGCCCGCCGATGTTATTGTGGCCAATATCGTGGCCGATGTGATAATGGAACTGTTGCCGCGGGCGGTGTCACTCCTGAAGGCCGGCGGGAAATTTATCGCCTCCGGGATCATATCCGGCCGGCGGGACGAGGTGGCCGAAGCTATAACAGAATCAGGCCTGAAAATATCACAAATCCTTTGCGAGGGGGAGTGGACGGCCTTTATGGCTATTAAGCCGGGGCGTCCGGAATAGAATCGAGAATCCGGGAGGCACTCTGTGGCTAGAATTTTTTATGGGTGGCAAGTAAAATGCGGCGGTTTTTCATATCACCGGAACAGTTTGAGGCCGATAAACCCGTGATCAGGGGGCCGGATGTGAAGCACATGGTGAAGGTGCTGCGCCTTAAGCCCGGTGACATGGTTGAGCTCCTGGACGGCACGGGCAGGGCGGCCAGAGCCAGGATAGACTCAGCGGGCAGTGTAGAGGTGGTCTGTACCCGGCTGGAAGAAGTCATTCCGGGCGGCGAGCCGCCCGTTAAGGTTACCCTGGTGCAGGGACTGGCCAAGGGGGAAAAGATGGACCTGGTTATTCAGAAATCCACCGAACTGGGGGTGGCCGAAATCATTCCCCTGATCTGCCGCCGGTCGGTGGTGCGCCTGGAAGACAAAAGGGCCGCCGGGAGGCAGGAGCGCTGGCAGCGGGTGGCCGTGGAGGCGGCTAAACAGTGCCGCCGGGCCAGGCTCCCGGTGGTGCGCAGTGCGCAGGGCCTGGACGAGGTTTTAGACGGCATGCCAGTGGGTACGGCAGCTTTTCTGCCCTGGGAGGAGGAGCGTGACCGTTCCTTCGGGCAGCTTCTGCAGGGGGAAAACCCCGGCCGGGTCTATATTTTTATAGGGCCCGAGGGAGGTTTCGAAAAGTCCGAGGTTGAGGGGGCCCGGCGCAGGGGAGTGGTCACGGTGACCCTGGGGCCGAGGATCCTCAGGACAGAAACCGCCGGGCTGGCCTGCCTGGCGCTAATTATGCACAGATGGGGCGACCTTGGTTAGAGGTTACACTTCTTATTTGACAGCCCTGTTGGGGTCGTGATAATTTAACTGTCAGCTATCGGCCGTCAGCTTGAAAGCACTTATTTTGGGTCAAAATACCTGATAGAAATGCTTTAACCTGACTGCTCGCGGCAAAAATGAAAGCGGGGATGACCCTTTATGAAGGAAGGACCGCAGGGATTAAAAGGTTCCAACCTTCAACCTCCAACTTCCAACTTCCGAACTGTGGCCATTGCCACCCTGGGCTGCAAGGTCAACCAGTACGAGTCCTCCTCCATAGCCGGGATGTTCAGGGCCAGGGGGTACAGTGTTGTTGACTTTAAAGACAGGGCTGACGTTTACGTCATCAATACCTGCACGGTCACACACCTGGGAGACCGCAAATCCCGCCAGCTAATCCGGAGGGCGGTGAAGTCCAACCCCGGTGGCCTGGTGGTGGTCACCGGCTGCTATTCCCAGGTTTCACCCGGGGAGGTACTGGAGATCCCCGGCGTCGACCTGGTGATGGGTACAGGGGACAGGTCCCGGATTGTCGATATGGTGGAGAAAATGGAAAAGGGCCGGAAGACCAACGCCGTCCGGGAGTCGGGGCAGTTCAGGGAATTCGAGGAGCTTCCGGCCGTGGCTGCCACGGGCCGGGTCAGGGCCTTCCTGAAAATACAGGAGGGCTGCGATAATTTCTGTTCGTACTGCATTGTGCCCTTCGCCAGGGGCCCTTTAAAAAGCAGGGACCCCGGCGGCATTTTAAAGGAGGCCCGGGAACTGGCCGCTGCCGGCTACAGGGAGATAGTGCTCACAGGCATACACACCGGAGCTTACGGGAAGGATAAAGCGGGCGGTATGAGCCTTGCCTCCCTTCTTGAAGAACTGGCGGGAATCGACAGGCTGGCCAGGATCAGGCTCAGCTCGGTGGAGCCCCTGGACATAACCGGCGACCTCATTTCCCTGCTGGCCCAGGGCCCTCCTTTCTGCCCGCACCTGCACATACCGCTGCAGAGCGGTGACGACAGCATCCTGAAGGCCATGAGGAGGCACTACAGCGGGGATTACTTCAGGAATCTGGTGGCCGCCGTCAGGGATAAAATCAGTGATGTTTCCATTACAACCGATGTGATCGTGGGCTTTCCCGGGGAAAGTGATGAAAATTTTATGAATACATATAATCTGATCAGGGAACTAAAGTTTTCCGCCCTGCATATTTTTAAATACTCACCCAGAAAGGGCACTGCGGCGGCCGGGTTCCCCAATCAGGTACCGCCCGGGGTCAAGGAGGAGCGCAGCAGTATGCTGATTGCGCTGGGAAAAGATCTCGCCAATGAATTTGCCTCCCGCTATCTGGGAAAGAATGTTGAAGTGCTGGTGGAGGAAAGTGTTGAAGGCCTGTCCGGGATGGTGCGGGGCCATACCCCCAATTACCTTCTGGCAGCTTTTCCGGGAGACCCGGGGATGCGGGGAAGACTGGCCCAAGTACGGGCCGAAAAATTGTCCGGGGGCCTGTTAAAAGGTAGAATTATTAAAATGTATTAATAAATGCCATGAAGGATTTGAAAGCTGCCGTGTTGAATAATTTATCCCCAAAGCAGGATGTTATCTTCCTCCGGGGGGAGGTGTTGCGCCTTGCAGGACTGTATATTCTGTAAAATAGTGAATAAGGAAATACCGGCGGAGGTGGTGTATGAAAACGACACCGTGATGGTTTTTAAAGACATCAAGCCGGCTGCTCCTGTTCACCTTTTACTTATTCCCAAGAAACACATCCCTACCTTCTTTGACCTGAAGAAAGAGGACGCCGGCCTTTTAGGGGACCTTCACCTGGCTGCCGCCCGGGTAGCCCGTGACATGGGCCTTGAAAAGGGATTTCGCCTGGTAAGCAATTGCAATGAAGACGCCGGCCAACTGGTGTTTCACATTCATTATCACTTGATTGCCGGAAGGGTTCTGCGATGGCCTCCGGGCTAGTTGACTACCATTAACCGTAGTTGTATAATAAAGTGGTGTTCGCAATTTGGCAGCGGGGTGTTTTGTTTAATGCGAATGGTCTTGAGAAGGTTGTGCATTATGGCGGGGGGAGGGATGATGAATGGCAGAGGTACGTGTCGGTAAAAACGAGACACTGGACAGCGCCCTCCGACGTTTCAAGCGCACTTGTCAAAAAGCCGGTGTGCTGGCAGAGGCCAGAAGACATGAACATTATGAAAAACCAAGCGTAAAACGCAAGAAAAAATCCGAAGCGGCTAGAAGGAGAAAGTTTCATTAAAAAATTTAAGATACCACATTGGCAGGTCGCCTGTTCGGGCGGCAGTTTACAATAAGAAAAGCAAGGGGATGCCCGGCGCAGGCGCCGGGCATTTATACATGCTGCGGGGCTGCTCGAAACAACAAACGGAGGTATAATCCAATGACCCCCACATTATACGTCTGGCTTTCCATCCTGGTGTTCCTGCTGGGAATAATAGCGCTGGTGCTGGAAATATTTATCCTCCCCGGCTTCGGGGTGGCCGGGATAACCGGGGTGATACTGATTGCCTGGGGCGTCCTGCTGCTGGCCGTTGATTTTACCCAGGCCACCACGGCTCTGGTGGTTGCCCTGGCGGCCACCCTGCTGGTATTCATCCTCGGTCTCAGGCTGTTTAAGAGGCTTGACCTCTGGCAGAGAATGATCCTCAGGACGAAGCAGTACAGGGAGGCGGGGTACGTGGCTCCCCAGTCCGACCTGGTCCTGCACACGGGCAAGACCGGGAAAGCCCTGACCCCGCTCAGGCCTTCGGGAGCGGCCGAGATATTCGGCCAGAGACTGGACGTGGTCACCGAGGGCGAGTTCATTCCGGCCGGAGCGGATGTTGAGGTGATCAGGGTAGAGGGGGCCAGGGTGGTGGTCCGGGCCATGAATCAGGAAACAGGGAGTAAAAGATAACCATAACCGGAGAAATACGTTTATATAAAGTAAAAAGGGTGCATGAATGCAATTATCTTGCAAAAAAGCAACTGTGTTTTTTGCGACAAAAAGCGCTCCCGTATAAAGGAGCGCTTTTTGTGTTGCATCAGCGCAAAGAAATGTTGAGCCTTTTTATTTTGCGGCTGATGGTGGACTCATCCACCCCCAGGGCGGAAGCCACCTGTTTTAGGGTCTTAAATCTGCTTAAGGCCATGGTTATCAGCTGGCGCTCCACCTCTTCCACGGCGGTGCTCAGCGGGGTTAAAGCGTGGACCGACACCGCGCCCGCCAGGTGTTTTTGCCGGTTGATATTGAGATAGTCGCGGATCAGCATTTCCGGGGTAATCAGCTGGTTGGGGGCTGAAATTACATAAATTCTTTCAATGACATTCTCAAGCTCCCGCACGTTGCCCGGCCAGTCGTAAGACAGGAAGATCCGTACCACTTCCGAGGAACAATCCCTTTTTATCCGGTACTTTTTTTCAAACTTTCTTTTAAAAAAATAGATCAGGGGCATTATGTCTTCCTTCCGCTCCCTCAGGGGAGGGATTTTCAGAGGGATGACATTGAGCCTGTAAAAAAGGTCTTCCCTGAATTTGCCTTCCTGAACCATCCGGTACAGGTCTTTATTGGTGGAGGCAATAATCCTGGCGTCAATTTTTTTCGGCCGGCTGCCTCCGATACGCACTATTTCCCTCTCCTGGAGGACGCGCAGGAGTTTTACCTGCAGGTGCAGCGGCAAGTCGCCGATCTCATCCAGCAGTATGGTGCCCCGGTGGGCCTGTTCAAACTTTCCGGCATTTCCTTCCTTCCTGGCGCCTGTAAAGGCACCCTGTTCATAGCCGAAAAGCTCCGATTCCAGCAGGGTTTCGGGAATGGCCCCACAGTTTACCTTGACCAGGGGGCCGGGGCGCGCGCTCTGTACGTGCATCAGGTTGGCCAGCACTTCTTTGCCGGTTCCCGATTCACCCAGCAGCAGAACGGTGCAGTCCACTTTGGCCACCTGCAGGGCCGCCCTGACCAACTCTCTCATTTGAGCCGAGCGGGCGACAATATTCAAGCCGTCAGGAATACTGGCTTCTGCGCGGCCCTTGACAGCGCTAAAACCGGTCAAGACGAACCCCTCCACAACACTTTTTTTAATTATATCTTGAAATAACCTATTGATCATTATCAAGTTATTAAAAATTTCAGCCCATTTTGAAAATTATAGCCTGGTGGCAAAGAAATTGCTTATATAGTTTATAAAAATGCTACTGGAGGTATTATTATGAGGCTCAGGGATAAAGTGGCCATTGTCACCGGGGCCGGCAGGGGGATTGGCCGGGCAACCGCTGAAATTTTTTCCGGTGAAGGCGCCAAAGTGGCGGTGGCCGATCTGGATTTCGAATCCGCCGTTCGTGTGGCCGGGGAAATTGAGTCGGCCGGCGGTGACGCCCTGGCGGTAAAGGTGGACATAGCTGAAAAAAGCTCGGTGGAGGACATGGTGGAGGCTGTGCTGCAGAAGTACGGCCGCGTGGACATACTGGTCAATAACGCCGGCTGGGATAAGGTGGAGCCCTTTATGGACAGTACGGAAGAAACCTGGGATAAGGTTGTCGCCATCAATCTTATGGGCGCCATAAACTGCTGCCGGGCGGTGCTGCCCACCATGATTTCCCGGCAGTACGGCAAGATCGTCTGTGTCAGTTCCGACGCCGGGCGGGTCGGATCATCCGGTGAAGCGGTGTATTCCGCCGCCAAGGGGGGAGTCCTCGCCTTCAGCAAGACTTTGGCCAGGGAAATGGCCCGCTACAACATCAATATCAATTGCGTGGCCCCCGGCCCCACCGACACCCCGCTTTTTGCCGCCACGGCGGCCAGTAATCCCAAAATTGCCGAGGCCATGGTTAAAAGGATACCCCTCCGCCGCCTGGGCCAGCCCAGTGATATCGCCTATGCCGTGTTGTTTTTAGCTTCGGACGAGGCCGCCTATATTACCGGCCAGACCATCAGTGTCAACGGCGGGCTTAATATGCTTTGACACGAACACCGAACACCGAGATCGGGGGGGAGTTTATGGACTTCAGCTTTGATGACGTTCAGCAATCCATGGCCAAAGTGGTGAGGAATTTCGCCGGGAAAGTGCTGCTGCCCAAGTACGGCTACTGGGACCGGAAGGAAGAGTTTCCGCGGGAGCAGTGGATTAAGATGGCCGGCCTGGGCCTCCTGGGGCTGCGGGTTTCGGCCCGATACGGGGGGCAGGAGGCTGACAGCGTCACCGCCGGCCTGATTGCCGAAGAGGTGGCCAGGGGCGATTTCAATTGCGCCTACGCCGTTCTGCTGACCTGTCTGGTTGGGGACATACTGGATAAATTCGCCACCGGGGAAGTAAAAAGAAGCTGGCTGGCTGAAATGGTCAGGGGAGAAAAGGTTATCTGCCTGGCCCTGACCGAGCCCCACGCCGGCAGTGACGCGGCGGCCCTGAAAACCCGGGCGGTAAGAAAAGGCGACACCTATGTTTTGAACGGGGAAAAATCGGCCATCAGCCTCCTGATGGCCGCCGACGCGGCGGTGGTTTTTGCCAGAACGGACCCGGAGGCCAGGACCAGGGGGATCAGCGCCTTTCTGGTGCCCCTGGATCTGCCCGGCGTTACCCGGCAGTCGTACCAGGACATGGGCAGCAAGGCCATTGTACGCGGGTCGCTTTTTCTGGACGACGTGGCCGTACCGGCGGAATGCCTGATCGGGCCGGAGGGGGGCGGGTTTGTTCAGGTAATGCAGGCCTTTGATTACAGCCGGGTGATCATCGCCCTGATGTGCCTGGGCGCGGCCCAGATCACCATCGAAGAGACCGCCGCCTACGTAAAGCAGCGCAGCGCCTTTGGCCAGCCCCTGGCCAGGTTTGAAGGCATCTCCTTTCCCCTGGTGGAGTGGCTTACCAGGATAGAGGCCGCCCGCTGGCTGTGCTACCGCGCCCTCTGGCTGAGGGACCGGGGATTGCCCCATACCAGGGAAGCCGCCATGTGCAAGTGGTTATGCCCGGAAATAGCGGTGGACGCCATACACGAGTGCCTTATTATCCACGGGCATTACGGCTACACCAGGGAATTTCCGGTGGAGCAGCGGCTGCGGGATGTCATCGGCCTTCAGATCGGCGACGGCACCCCCCAGGTGCAGAAAATAATCATTGCCAGGGAGGTGTTCGGCCGGGAGTTCTTGCCCTATTAACAGGTGCTGCGTTTTCAGAAAAAGTATTTTTATCCACGGGGGGTTTTATATAATGAGATAAATGAAAAAGGAAATTCCTGTAAGGGAGGGGCCGGTGGATGTCAGGATCCCCGATAAGGAAAGGGATGCCGTTTTGTGGAAAAGCTGCCCATGACGGCCGCCGCCGGGGCCCCTGGAAAAAGTGTGATATAAATTTGGAACGGGGGGATTGCCATGCAATTTCAGGATATCCTGTACACCAAGTACAACGGGAGGGCCAGGGTTACCATCAACCGGCCGCAGAAACTGAACGCCTTTACCAACATGACCCTGCAGGAGATGATCAGGGCGCTTTTGGACGCCTGGACAGACAGCAGTGTGGGGGTGATCATCATCACGGGCGCCGGCGACAGGGCTTTTTGCGTCGGGGGGGATCAGTCCATCCGCACCACGGGCGGTTATGTCGATCCGGGTGCGGGGAGCAGCGGCTTCGAAGGGTTGGGCAACCTGCCCCTGCCCAATAACCATGCCCTGCTGCTGCAGATGATCAGGACCATTCCCAAGCCGGTGGTGGCTATGGTCAACGGCTACGCCATCGGCGGCGGCCATGTTATCCACGTGGTCTGCGATTTGACGGTGGCTTCCAGCACGGCCAGGTTCGGCCAGGTGGGCCCCCGGGTGGGCAGCTTCGACGCCGGTTATGGCAGCGCCTACCTGGCCAGGGTGGTGGGGGAGAAAAAGGCCAGGGAGATCTGGTACCTGTGCCAGCAGTACTCCGCTGAGGAGGCGCTGCAGATGGGCCTGGTGAACAGGGTGGTTCCTCCGGAAAAGCTGGAGGAAGAGGTGGAAAAGTTGTGCGACACGCTGCTGTCCCACAGCCCCACCGCCCTGGCCGCCCTCAAGGTGTCCTTTAATGCCGACAGCGAATCCATCTGGGGAATCCATTCCATGGCCGGGGTGGCTTTAAACCTTTACTACGGCACCGATGAGGCCATGGAGGGAAGAAACGCCTTCATGGAAAAGAGAAAGCCGGACTTTAACAGGTTCAGGAAGTAAGAGAACTTTCGTTAAGCTTTAAAGGCTAAGGCAGAGTCATTTTAAATTCCCGGTAAAGACCCCAAAAGCGGATTTGCAGAATACTGATGTTTAGAATGAAAGCTGACCCCCGGGATTATAATTGTAGTACATACTTTACATACCGGATAAAATAATTTAATATGGGGGTACCAAAAAAAGGAGGTGTCCAGGTGACAGCTTTTCTTTCCATGATCATATTCATTGTGCTTATCCTGGTGGGACTGGCCGTGCTATTCAGCTTCATCCCGGTGGGGCTGTGGATTTCGGCACTGGCGGCCGGTGTGCGCATAGGCATTTTCACCCTGATTGGGATGAGGCTGCGGCGGGTGCCACCGGCCCAAATAGTAAATCCCCTGATCAAGGCCGACAAGGCAGGCCTGGAAATAACCGTGAACCAGCTTGAGGCCCACTACCTGGCCGGCGGCAATGTCGACCGGGTGGTCAATGCACTGGTGGCCGCCGAGAGGGCCAATATACCCCTTGCCTTTGAAAGGGCGGCGGCCATAGACCTGGCCGGCCGGGACGTCCTGGAGGCGGTGCAGATGAGCGTAAATCCCAAGGTTATACAGACGCCGCTGGTTTCGGCGGTGGCCAAGGACGGCATTGAGGTCAAGGTGGTGGCCCGGGTTACCGTGAGGGCCAATATCGACCGCCTGGTGGGCGGCGCCGGGACCGAAACCATTCTGGCCAGGGTCGGCGAGGGCGTGGTAACTACGGTGGGCAGCTCGGATTCCCACAAGTACGTGCTGGAAAACCCGGATTCCATTTCCCGCACGGTGCTGGAAAAGGGCCTGGACGCCGGCACGGCCTTCGAGATACTGTCCATCGACATCGCCGATGTTGACGTGGGCAGGAACATAGGGGCTCAGCTCCAGACCGACCAGGCCGAGGCGGACAAGCGCATAGCCCAGGCCAAGGCCGAGGAGAGAAGAGCCATGGCGGTAGCCCGGGAGCAGGAAATGAAGGCCTTTGTGGAGGAAATGCGGGCCAAGGTAGTGGAATCCGAGGCCGAAGTGCCCAGGGCCATATCCGACGCGCTGCGCCAGGGCAAACTGGGTGTGATGGACTATTACAACATGCAAAACCTCCTGGCCGACACCAGGATGCGTGAGGGTATTTCGGCCGTGGGCCGGATGGAGGACCAGCCGGGGAGGTCAAATGGGAAGTGAGAGGTGGGATTGGGAAGGGATTGGTGAAGGCGGTGAGGGAATGCGCATAATTGAAGGAGAATACGATGACAGGCCCCTTCCGGGGCCATGGAACCGCCGGAGGAGGGAATACCCCGCACCCGGAAGTGAAAGTAGCGGTGACGACCTGCCCCTCCGGGGGCCGTGGAACCGGCGGCAGGAACCGGTCCCGGCCCCGGTGGAGGTTGAGCCGGAACGGAGTGTGCCCCGGCCGGGAGAGGAAAAAGAGTATACTCCCGGCATTCCTGTTGAAAGGACTATAACTGTTTCCGGCCGTGCTGCAACAGCCGGTGAAAAAGTAAAAAACGGTGACCGGGGGGATGCCGTGCGGGATGGCGCTGAAATACCGGTCCCGGAAGGCCGTTGCCCGGCCCATGGGGAGAGGAGGGCCTGCATGCACAGGCTTTTCTCCCCGTCGGGCCTGTACGCCGGGATAGTAATGGCGGAAATCCTGGGCGGCCGGGGGGGCAGGGTCAGCCGTCGGTCGTCAGCCGCCGGACGTTGGGGTATCCTATATTAAAAAATGGGGGTTAACGTCAGACTTGAAGGATAGGCTGAGGCCACCGAAGAACTCTTGAACACCGGAATTATGATATGGATAGGCGCTCCAGGGCTGCAAAGAAGAAAGGGCATGAAGGAGGGCTTGTATCATGGGAGGCGCTGCGGGATGTATGGTTTTCGTATTTACCGCGGCGCCTTAAAAAATGGCCGGATTACGTCGGGAGGTTCGGGCCGCCCGGCGTGCGGTATCGTGTGAATTCATGTTAAAAACGTTTGAACCAGGTAAGGGGGTAGAAGCGTGGAGGAGAGATTCAAAGCTGCCGTCTGCCAGATGACGGTGGGGAGCGACAAGGGCAAGAACCTGGCCCTGGCCCGCCATATGATCGCCCGGGCGGCGGCGGGAGGGGCGCGGCTGGTGGTGCTGCCCGAGATGTTTAACTGCCCGTACGTGGCCGATATGTTTCCCGGCTATGCGGAAACCTACCCGGACGGGGAAACCTTCGGGATGCTGGCCGGGGCCGCCAGGGAGGAAAAAATTTACCTGGTGGGCGGGTCAGTCCCGGAGCGCGAGGGGGCCAGGGTTTTCAACAGCAGTTTTGTGTTCGGCCCGGAGGGGGAACTGCTGGGCCGGCACAGGAAGATGCACCTGTTTGACGTGGACCTGCCCGGCGGTGTCAGGGTCAAGGAGTCCAGCACGCTGGGGGCGGGGAATGACATTACCGTGATCGATACCGGAATGTGCCGCATCGGGGTGGCCATCTGTTACGACGTCAGGTTTCCGGAACTGATCAGGCTGATGGTCCTGGCCGGGGCCAGGGTCATTGTGATCCCGGCGGCTTTCAACATGACCACGGGGCCGGCGCATTGGGACATGGTCTACCGCTGCCGGGCCGTGGACAACCAGGTTTACGTCATTGCGGCCTCCCCGGCCCGTGATACCGGCGCTCCCTACGTGGCCTACGGGCACTCGTTGATCGTTGATCCCTGGGGGGAGGTTGTTGCCCGGGCCGGGGAAGGGGAAGAGGTGGTCGCCGCGGAGATTGAGCCGGAGAGAGTTGAGAAGGTCAGGCGGGAACTGCCTTTGCTTCAGCACAGGCGCACCGACCTGTACCAGATCTCCAGTAAGAAATAATGTAAGGTCGCATATCACTCCCCCTGGGGGAGATCTTGTTTTTAAGACAGGTGATTCCCGAAATGTTAACACTGTCAATAATTTTGGCCATTCTGGCCATGGTTTGCTGGGGCGTGGCCCCCATATTTTCCAAACTGGGGCTGGTTAAGGTCGATCCCTTTATGGCCCTGACCGTGAGGAGTTTTTCGGTTACCGTGATACTGTTTTTCAGCGGCCTGATGCTGGGTAAACTTAACGGCCTGGCCATGGGCGACAAAAAGTCCTATCTGTTTATTATTTTAGAGGGGATACTGGCCGCCTTGCTGGGCCAGCTGGCCTATTATTACGCCCAGAAACTGGGTGACATTTCCAGGGTCGCTCCTATAGTGGCGGCATTTCCCGTTGTCACGGTGATTCTGGCGGTGGCCATCCTGGGCGAAAAATTTACCTGGTCGAAACTGATCGGCACTCTTCTGATTATATCGGGAATTATTGTAATTAAGAGGTAAAGGCGGTTGAACCATAATAACCGGAAAACTCCGGCCTGTTGACGGTTGAGATGGTGTCGAATGTTTGCTAAAATGTAGCAGGTAAGTGATAATACCTGGCTTATTGATGGGAGTGTTTCAGTTGTTGTCAGCCGGACTGATCGGACTGCCGATGGTGGGTAAGACCACAATTTTCAACCTGGTGACCAATGCCGGGGCCGAGACATCCAAATTTCTGACCGGCAAATCCGATATCAATGTCGGTATGGCCACTGTTCCGGACCGGCGGGTTGACTTTCTTTCCGCCCTTTACAAGCCCCGCCGGACGGTGTACGCCCAGGTCCGGTTCAGCGACGTGCCGGGACTGGTGAGGGGGGCCAGCCAGGGTAAGGGAGTGGGAAACGCTTTTCTGGACGGGATCAGGCAGGCCGACCTGCTGGTACATGTGGTCAGGGCCTTTGAAAGCCCCGGTGTGCTTCACGTGGACGGGAGTGTGAACCCCCTGAGGGACATAGAAACCGTGGACCTGGAACTCCTTTTCGCCGACATGGAGTTCGTGGAAAAGAGGATTCAGCGCATCGAGGGCGGCAAGAAGGTAAAAAAGGAAAACCTGGCCGAGTTGGCCGTGATGAAGAAGCTCATGGCCCGGCTGGAGAATGAGATCCCAATGAGCAGGGTGGAGCTGGGCGCTGAAGAGAGGGAGATCCTGGAGAATTACAGCTTTTTCACCGACAAGCCGGTGATCCTGGTGGTGAACACCGACGAGGACCAGTTCCGGAACAGGGATTACCCCGGGAAGGAAGGCCTGGTAAACCTGGCGCAGGAGAGGGGAACCAGGATTATAGAGGTCTGCGGCCTGATGGAAATGGAAATAAGCCAGCTTCCGCCCGAGGACAGGGATATTTTCATGGCCGACCTGGGAATAGAGGAACTTGGCGTGGAGAGGCTGGCCCGGGCCGTCTACGACACATTGGGGCTGATATCCTTTTTCACAGTGGGTGAGGACGAAGTCAAGGCCTGGACCATCGACAGGGGGACAGAGGCCAAAAGAGCGGCCGGAAAGATACACTCCGATATTGAAAGGGGCTTCATCAGGGCAGAGGTGGTCAAATTCAGCGACCTGCAGCAACTGGGGACCATGGCCCGGGTAAAGGAAAAGGGCCTGGCCAGGCTGGAAGGCAAGGATTATACAGTTCAGGACGGGGATATAATCAATTTCAGGTTTAACGTGTAGTTTAAGGGTCAGGCTTTACTTTGTGAATTTCTCTAAGCAAGGTCCGGTAGGAATAAAGTAATGCCTGACCCCCTCCCCGGAATCAACAGGGTCTCCTTAACTTTAAAATTACGTTCTTACCCCCAATTCCCAATTCCTGATTCCAAATTCCGGACCCCGGATTCCGGCCCTATAGCTTAAACTGCAGCGCCAGGGCGTTCAGCCGGTCCACCAGCCTGGCCATTCTCCTGGCCGAAGCAGTCATTTCCTCAATGGCCTCCAGCTGCTTTGTCTCATGAATACCGGTTTCTGCCGCCGGTTCATTCTCTCCGGCTGTTTTGGCGCGGCGGACGTTTTCTGTGGCCATCTTGAACTCCTCTGACCTGTTCAGAATCACCTGGCTGGACCTGGTCAGCTCGGTGGCGCTGATCCTCACCGACATGAACAGGTTGGCCAGGTGTCCGGTCATAGTGTTGAATGCGGTGGCCAGGCTGCCCAGTTCGTCCATTTTACGAATGGGCACCTGGTGGGAGAAATTACCCGAGGCGATGTGTTCGGTGGCCTCCCTTAAATCATCAATGGGCCTTTTGAGAATGCGGAAAGCCATTACCCTGGCCAGCATTATGCCCGCCAGCACGGCGGCCAGGGATATCAGCAGTGTCTCCAGGATAACATCCTTCAGCATGGCCTCATGCCGCGAGTTGTCCAGCCCCAGTTGGAAGTAGCCGATGGTGCTGCCCCCCTTCGTGATGATGGGGGAGATAAAATCATTTCCGGATGCTTTTCCGGCGGAGTCGGTGTATGTACGGACAGTTTTTTGGGAGGGCAGCGCACCGGCAAAGGGGGCTGCCTTACCGATCTGGTTCTGGTCGGTGTGGGCAATAATTTTCCCGGCCGCGTTTATTATGGCGGCATAGCTTACATCCCCACTGGCCTGGATGTTTTCCAGGTGTTCGCGGAGAAGGTCCGGGTTGCCGGCCTGCAGGTGCTCCGCCGCGAAGGCGCTTGACGACCGCACTATGCTCCAGCCCTTGTCCAGGGCCTGGGCCCTGACGGTCATCATGGTGCTGTAATAATTCCCGAAGCCTACCACAGCCATCAAAAAGGTAATCAACAGGGCCATGTTAAGGCTCATCTTGAAGGTTATGGACCTGGACTTCATATTTTAATCACCCCGCAGTGAATATTACAGTGTCCCCGGCTGAAGTGCCGGTGGAGGCCAGGGTTCCCGCCGGAAACTCAATGACCAGGTAGGATTCCTTTACAGTACCCGAAAACCTGAAGGGAGACATATTGTTGATCAGGCCGACAACCCTGCTGCTCCTGTCCACAAACAGTAAATCGATGGCAAATCTCATAAACATTGTATGCACCGACCGGCAGGGCTTCAGTACCAGGCAGTGCCCCGGGGGCAGCCCGGACCTGCCCAGAAGCCCTTTCAACCTGGTGAAAAAGGTGTCTGCCATGATTATGGTGTGAGCCAGGCAAATATTTCGGGTTTGATTAACCAACGGCATTTTTTAACCCCTCACTGTGAGAGTTGAGACGGCTTCACCGATTCCTTTTTAATTCCACTGCTCACGTCCTGGCAAAATGCTTGAGAAGGCTTATTACCGCCGGGCCCAGCAGGACCACAAATATGGTCGGGAAAATGCATACCACCATGGGGATGAGCATCTTTACCGGGGCTTTCATGGCATTTTCTTCGGCCCTTTGCTTGCGTTTGAGCCGCATTTGATCCGACTGCAGCCTCAGCACATTGCCGATGGCGATGCCCAGTTGGTCGGCCATTATTATGGCCCCGGTGAAGGTTGAAAAATCATCAACATCAATGCGGTTGGCCATGTCCCTCAGGGCTTCCTTGCGGCTTTTGCCCATCTTGCATTCCTGGAGGACGACGAGAAATTCCGAGGCCAGGACACCCTTACCCTTTTCCACCACCTTCATGAGGGCGCCGTCAAACCCCATACCGGCCTCCACACTGACCGTGATCAGGTCCAGGACGTCGGGCAGTGCCTTCTGAACCTCATCTTTTCTCTGCCGTATTTTCTGGTTCAGGTAAATATCCGGAAGCATCCAGCCTATGGCTGCGGCGGCCAGGGTAACGGCCAGCCAGAGGGTGAATGCCCAGTTGAGAAAAGACTGGGCCAGGATCAAGAGGGCCGGGCCGGCCATGGCCAGAATCAGTTTTGCGGCCAAAAATTCCCTGGGCCCCAACCCCCCGGGCCTGCCGGCCATGGTAATCTTCCTGGAGAGGTGGGCTTCCTTTTCCGACGGCAACTTGCTGGAAGCAAGTTTTACCACCCTGTTCAGAAGGGGCCGGAAAAGCCGTTTGGCAATGGGTTCGCTCAGTTCCCTTTCCCTTATGGTGGGTCGCTGCGGCCCAATCACCTCCACCGCCCTTTCTGATATCTCGATCCGGCTGCCGAACAGAATCAGGTATACGGCGAGAAATATAAAAACCGCCGCCAGGAAGACAAACCCGTAAACAAGCAGAACCGGACCCGCAAGCGGATACATTTTTTCACCCCCGTTAAACCTTGATGTTGATAATCTTCCGGATTATTAGGATGCCCAAAAGTTCCAGGGCCAGTGCCGTGACCAGCATTCCCTGGCCGAGGGGGTGGGTGACAAGGGGCTCAAGGTACTGGGGAGAAATTAGCGACAAGGTTGCGGCCAGCAAAAGAGGGAGCACCCCGATAATAATGCCGGAAATTCTGCCCTGGGCCGTTAATGTCTTGATTTCTCCCTGGATGCGTACCCTTTCGCGAATGGTGTTGGCTATATTGTCCAGTATCTCAGCCAGGTTGCCGCCCACTTGCCGCTGGATCAGCACGGCGGTGATGACCAGTTCCAGGTCTTCGCTGCCCACCCTTTTGTTCAGGTTCTCCAGGGCCTCCTCGGTGGGCGTGCCCAGGCTCATTTCCTGGAAGGTGCGGCCGAATTCCCTGGCTATGGGGTCGGGCATTTCTTTTCTGACCATGTCCATGGCCTGCAGGAAGCTGAATCCGGATCTCAGCGCATTGGACATGATCACCAGGGAATCTCCGATCAGGAAGTTGAATTTGTTCAGCCGCCTGGCTTTGGCCATCCTGATCCAGAGGACGGAAAAAAGCACTCCCAGCGCCGCTACTGCCGCGCCGTGGTAGACACTGGCGAGGGCCAGGGCGGACAGAACTCCCGCCAGCAGCGAAATCCCGGCCGTAAGCACTATGTATTCCTCGCTCTTCAGGGGGATGTCGGCCCCGGCCAGGTTCCTGTCCACCGTCCTGGCCAGCCTGTTGAAGAGGCTGAATTTAACCGCTGTCCGGGAAACCGTTGTCAAAATCCTTAATAGTGGGGCGCGGCCGTCCCTGATATCCTGCTCAGGCCGGCTGTCCTGCGCCTGTATCCCTTTCAGCCGGTTATTCAAATCCCTGCTTTTTCCGGTCGCGGTACGGTAAATACCGATTGTCAGAAGGCTTGCGGACCCGAAAATAAGGGCCAGGAGACTTGTCAGATCGGAGAACATGGTAAACACCTCATCAATTCCTGATTACCAATTCCGGGTCAAATAAAGGACGGGGAGAAGATATCCGGGTCCAGGTGAATTCCCGATTCCTCCATGCGGGAATAGAAATTGGGCCTTATTCCCGTGGCCACGTAACTGCCGACTATTTTTCCGTTTTCGTCGACGCCGGTCTGGCGAAATACGAAGATGTCCTGCAGTGTGATGATATCTCCCTCCATTCCCTGGACCTCGGTGATATGGGTTATTTTCCTGGTGCCGTCCCGCAGGCGCTGCTGCTGTATGATCAGGTCGATGGCCGAGGCTATCTGGTCCCTGATGGCCCGCACCGGGAGGTCCATGCCGGCCATCAGCACCATGGTTTCCAGCCTTGAGAGCATGTCCCGGGGTGAATTGGCGTGGCCGGTGGTGAGGGACCCGTCGTGGCCGGTGTTCATTGCCTGGAGCATGTCCAGGGCCTCGCCGCTGCGCACCTCCCCCACTATGATGCGGTCCGGCCTCATGCGCAGGCAGTTTCTGACCAGATCCCTGATGGTGATGGCGCCCTTGCCCTCCAAATTTGGCGGGCGGCTTTCCAGGGTAATCAGGTGTTCCTGGCGCAGCTGGAGTTCCGCGGCGTCCTCAATGGTGACGATCCTCTCATCGCTCGGTATGAATGAAGACAGTACGTTTAAAGTGGTGGTTTTGCCGCTTCCGGTTCCCCCTGAAACCACCATATTTAAACGGGCCCTGACACAGGCCTCCAAAAAGGCGGCCATTGATTTGGTGAGAGTGCCCAGGGAAATCAGATCGCCTATACCCAGGGGATCCCGGAAAAATTTCCTGATCGTGATGGACGGGCCGGTCAGGGACAGGGGAGGGATGATGGCGTTCACCCTCGAACCGTCCGGCAGCCTGGCGTCCACCATGGGCATGCTTTCGTCGATGCGCCTTCCCACCGGGGCCACTATCTTTTCAATAATATGCAGAACGTGATTATTGTCACGGAAACAGACATCGGTTTTTTCCAGCTTGCCCCTCCTTTCTACATAAACCTGGTGGGGTCCGTTGACCATTACCTCGGTTATGGTCGGGTCGTTTAAAAGAGGGGTGATGGGCCCGAATCCGATGGCCTCATCTACTATTTCAGCCGCTATGCGCTGTTTTTCGTGGCGGGGGAGGTGCTCCCCCTCCTCATCCAGCAATTCGTTGACCAGGGCGGCTATTTTTTTTGACGTCTGTTCGACGTCCTCTACCTTGGTGTCCAGGGCCAGTTCAGCAATAACTTTTTTATGCAGGTTGTTTTTAAGATTCTGGTAGGGGTCTCTTTTCCCGGGCGCGGCAGGAGCCGTTGTATTCCCGGCCCTGTCCGGAAGGCTTCTTACCACCGGGGTGTCTTTTTTCCCGGCCTCCCTTTCCAGCCTCCTTAAAAGCGACATCGAAATTACCTCCGTGACCTAGAAACTGAACATCCTGGCGATAAATGTCTTGCCGGCCTGCTTTTGTTCCCCGGCGCCGGCTGTGACCGCCGGCCCGGCCAGCTCACCGGCCAGATCCCGGAAGGCGCGGGTGATTTGATCCGACGGACGGGTCAGGACAAATGGATGTCCCTTGTTGATGGAACTCAATACCACCTCTGAATCTTCCGGCAGGGCGGCCGAGACGGTGGCGTTGATGTTCTTTTCCAGGTCCTTTATCTTTAACCCGTCGCTGCGGAACCGGTTCAGAACAAGTTTGACCTTATCGGTTAAGTTCAGTTTTTCTATTATCTCCAGGTTGATCCTGGCGTGCCTTAATGCCGGCAAATCCTGGTTAAACATGATCAGTATCTGATCGGAAAGCTCCAGGCAAGCCAGAGTAACATCGTTGATGGCGGCGGGCGTGTCAACTACTATATAGTCATAGGAGTCTTTTAGGGCCTTAAGTATGTTTTCAACGTGGGTGGCGTTGATCAGGTCCGCCTGTTCTGGCGATGCCGGGGCCGACAGGATTCTTACCCCCGACATGTGGGGGCAGAAATAGGTCTCCAGCAGGGAAGGATCGGAATACTCCGCTTCCTGGACCACCTCGGCCAGTCCGCCCCTGGCTGAGATGTTCATGAAAATAGAGACATCGCCCCCCTGCAGGTCCATATCCAGCAAAGCCACCTTCAGCCTGGTGGCCTGCGCCAGGCTGATGGCAAGATTGCAGGCGGCGGTTGTTTTTCCCACCCCGCCCTTGGTTGAGAAAAAGGTAATTATCCTGCCCGGGTCCCTGGCCGGGGCGGCGGGGGAGTACGTTTTCCCCTCCACCAGATGGAGGCGGCGCTTTTTGAATTCGCTGGCCTTCCTGATGGTGTTGGCCAGCTCTTCGCTGCTGAAGGGTTTCACCAGGTAATCCCTGGCGCCGGCCATCATGGCCTTGCGCAGGTATTCCTGCTCTCCCTGGATGGACACCATGACTATGGCGGAGTCAGGATTTTTTTCACTGATCATTTCCGCCGCCCTTATTCCGTCCATCCTCGGCATGTTCACATCCATCAGGATCACGTCGGGTTTTAAGGAATCGGACAGTTTGACCGCCTCGTCACCGTCCCCGGCCTCGCCCACCACCTGGATGTCTTCCTCAAAATACAGGAGCCTCTTGATATCCTCCCTGGTTCCCGGAATATCGTCGGCAATCAGAACGGTTATGTTGTTCATTCTTTTCGCCTCCCTGTTATCTGACAAGATGGTTCATGTTTGTGGACGGCACGTTCACTCTGGCCCCGTCCGAGGGGGTGCGCAGGAGGACGCGGATACTTCCCCTTTCAGTGGCCAGTGTAAGCTGCTGCGCTTCCACCGGGTCCACCGACAGGGTCAGGGTTCCGGTCTGGGGCTGCTTGGCATCCGCCCCGGCCGCCATGGCTTTATTCACGGCCAGAACCTTGATATTCTGGACAATCAGCGAAGTAATAGCGGTGTCCTTATTTACGCTTACAGTGCCCAGTATATCCACATGGTCGCCCGGTTTCAGCAGGCCGGCCACCCCGGTGACGTCGTTAACGGCCACCGTTATGGCCCTGCGGCCCGGCTCCACGATCATGGCCAGCCCTTCCCCGGGGTCCTGGGGGGCGGCAACCTTGTCTTTGATTATCTGTTCGCCGGGATATATTTCACCCCGGGCGACTTTACCCACTACCTCTTCTTTTTTTCCAATTACCGACGGACCGGCGTAATTGGCGGGTATTTCTTTTATTTCCACCATTTGTTCCCCAATGACCTGGCGGGCAGGTATCCTGACCTTGGCCACGGCCACCTTGGCGAAGTTTTCCGATGACTTGTACGTTTTTTCCATGTACTTAAGATACTGGTAGGTCCCGTACGCGGCCGCCAGGCCAAACAGGATGGCCACGATCAGGATCAGGTTAATTCTGCGTTTCATTTTTTGCTCTCCCCGCCTTTATTCAATCATCCTGACTCCGTACAAGCCCGTGACGGACCGTGAGGGATCATAATCTCCCTCTGCCGCCATACGGACAAAATACCCCTTTATCTCATCATCGTCGCAGCCGGTGGCCACCCTGTCCACGAAAAAGACGGCAAACCCGGTAACGGTAATTTCATCCCGGCCGTGCAGGTCGCTCTCGTTGTGCAAGGGAATAACCAGTACCTTGGGGCAGCCCGGCTTGAAATTGTCATAGGTGCAGCCGTCGTTGCACCGGGCCAGCCTCTGGTCGATCCCGTCGGTGGGCCCGTGCATGTTGCCGGGTTCGGTCTTCAGCTTGTCGCCGATACTCACCGTCTGGTTATAACCATTGATCAGATTTTGTTTATAATTACTTGCTCCCGTGCCGCCCAGGGCCAGGGCGCCGAAGTTGCCCGACGAGTCCGGGGATCCGTATTTTAATGTACAGATCTGGCCGTATTCAAATGACTGTTCCCTGATGCACAGCGGGGCTATGCCCCGGTAGGAGGTGACACTGCCGACCACCGCGGCAGCGTGGGTATGGACGGTCCTGCTGTTTACACCGAAGGCCCTGGACATGATCAACTCCACGTTCCGTTCAGCGTCCACCGTGACCTTATTGCCGTCTATGGTGACAGTTACACTCCCGGCGGGCGCCCCGTTGGCCGCGGCTACATTCAGGGCCTCCTGGCGGGCCGTCACTTCCCGGCTGGACGGATCCGGGTTAAAGTTCAGTTCATGGGCTCCGGCCATTGCCGCGCTGTCCACCGCGTTTACCAGTTGCTGCCGGGCCAGGGCGATACGGCCGAAATCGGTTACCAGGGCGGCCATGCCGAACAGGGACATGATACCCACGCTGACCAGGACAAAGGACAGACCCTTCTCATCTTTCATTAACCTGGTAAGCAGTTTCCTGAACAAATTCATCACCTCATTCAACCCGCATGACAGTGCTGGATGAAATGGTCAGCGGGTCCGGGATAAAAGCGTCAAAGAGGGGAAAAACCAGGGCAATCCGGTAGCTCACTGCCACCGTGGTCAGAATACCGGATTTTCTTTCGGCGCTGCCGGGGTCGACACTGATCTGCAGTTCACTGGAATCAAGGTCGGCGGTAACAAATTTGACCCGGTCTATAATATCATCGTCCGACTTGCCCACTATGGCCACCCTGGCGCCTTCCCGGGAGGCGTTGGTGATCATCAGGTAGGTGTGAAAAATCCTGCCGAATTCTATCACGCCCATGAAGAGAATCAGCAGAATGGGCAGCACCAGGGCCAGTTCAACCATGGCCTGCCCGCGCTGGTTTTTTAAAAAGGGTCTTTTCATTGATATCACCTCACCAGGGCCTGCAGGCCCGTTCCGTATGAGGCCGCAACCCCGGCCCCGATGGCCAGGCTGTAGGGCAAATGCAGCGGCTTTTCATCCTCTTCCCGGCTGCCGGCGGTGAACACCGGTATGCCATACCTGATCAGCAGGCTGGAAACAGTGCCCAGACAGCCGGAAAGGGTACTCCGCAGGCGGCGGTGCCTGACCAGTAAAATCAGGGCAAAAACCCCCCCGGCCAGGGCGCCGGCCAGGAATGTGCCCAGCACAAAGGAGGTACCCTTGATGGCGCCGATTACCGCCAGCAGTTTTACATCTCCGCCGCCGATACCTCCCCTGGCAAAGGGTATAATCAGCAACGCCAGGCCCAGCAGAAGCCCTTTGACACTGTCCAGCAGGTGGGGCCATCCTCCGGTATAGAAATTGGCCCCCAGGGCCACCACCAGAAAGGGGATGAGAACCTTGTTGTAAATGCGCCTGCTTTTAATGTCGGTGGCAATGCAGATGATCATCATGGTGACAAGCAGGCAGTCGGTATAATCAAACTTAATATCAAAAAGACTTTCCATAGCCTGTTACCTTTCATTAATGAGGTGCCCTACTTAATATAAGTAGGGCACAGGTTGTTCACCGCACAAAGAGTTATCGATTATTGCTGTACGGCGGCCGGTTAGACAAGTTGTGCCGCCGCTGCTGCCGCTGCCTAGACCGGACTTGGTCTCTTAGTTTTTAAGCTCATCTGCTACTTTATTAACCTTGTTGTTGATGCCGTTTCCGAGGACTACGAAAGCGCCAATACAGACCACGGCCACCAGGGCGAGTATAAGCCCGTACTCGGCCATTCCCTGGCCGCTTTCTTCTTTCCACAACCTCTTCAACATCTTTCTCACCACCTTGTAAGGGTTTTGCCTAAATTCTAGCATTAAAGGAAAACTATTGCGCCTTACTAAAGACTTAAATTTGGTTCAGCCTTAGGCCCAACTTTTTGGAGGACTTAAGTCCCGAAATAAAATAGGCCTTTTTTAATAAAGGCCAACATTGGTGATTAATATTACAATTCCCGATTCCCAAATTCCAATTCCCACTTCTTCTAAAGGTCAACAATTTTGTTTTTTATGGCATAAAGTGCCGCCTGGGTACGGTCTTCGACATTTAATTTCTGAAATATTCTATAGAGGTGGTTTTTCACAGTTTTTTCACTGATAAACAGCTTTTTGGCGATGGACCTGTTGGAGTCACCCCGCGCAACATGCTGCAGAACTTCAATCTCCCTGGGGGTAAGCTGGTCGTCGTCAGACTGCCCGTAGGCCTGCTGCTTGGTGGACATCCTGTTTATTTCCTGGAAAACGCTGGCCATCAGCTTGGGTGGAATATACGATTCTCCCCTGGCCACGCCCTTTATGGTTTCCACCAGCTGCCCGGGACTTACGTCCTTGAGCAGGTATGCCGACGCGCCGGCCCGTATAAACTCGAAAAGGTACTCTTCCTGGTCGTGAATGGTCAGGGCGATAACCCCCACCCCGGGTTTTTCTCTCTTAATCATGCGGCAGGCTTCGATGCCGTCCATAACAGGCATGTTAACGTCCAGGAGGGCAATGTCAAAATCCTTTTCCAGGGCTATATTCACGGCCTGCTGGCCGTCGCCGGCCTCACCGGCAATTTCAATGTCGTCCTCCAGGGAAAGTATTTTAATTATGCCTTCCCGCACCAGAACATGGTCGTCTGCAATTAGCACTCTGATCGGGGACATCCTTTTCACCTCCTAATATACATTGTCCCGGCTAGTCCTCAATGGGTACAGAAACACTGATTAACGTTCCCTGCCCGGGAGCGGTGTTGATGCTTATTTCTCCCTTCAGTATCTGTGTTCTTTCCCGCATACTGAGCAGTCCGAAGCCTTCCCTGTTGCCCCCGTTAATAACTTTGTTGAGGTTGAATCCGATCCCGTCATCCTTTATGGACAGGTTTATCTTATTAGGCAGAATTTCAACTTTTATCATTACCTGGTTGGCCCGGGCATGCTTCCGGATATTGCTCAGGCATTCCTGAAGCACCCTGAACAGGGCCACCTCCACTGCCATGGGAAACCGCCGGGGATTACCGAGTACCACCAGGTCAACGGGCAGTCCGTACTGTGTTTTAAAATCCTCTATATAGCGCTTCACTGCGGGAACCAGTCCCAGGTCGTCCAGGACCATGGGCCGCAGGTCGAAAATAATTTTTCTCACGTCCTGCAGGCTCTGCCGCACCATGTCCTGGAGGGCGCACAGTTCATCCCTGACCCTGGTATGGTCTATATCAATCAACTTTAAGCAGAATTCGGCCCGCATCACGATGTTGGCCAGAAGCTGGGCCGGGCCGTCGTGAATATCCCTGGCCACCCGGCGGCGCTCTTCTTCCTGGGCCTTGATTATGCTTATACCCAGCTGCTGTATCTGCTGCATCTCTCCTATTTTCTGGGACAGGTCCTTCAAGTCCCCGGCCAGGTAATTGGTTACCACCGACAGGTGGGAAGCCAGATTTTCCGCCCTGTTCAGCATGTTTTCCAGCCTGCGCAGGCTTTGCTCCATGCTGTCTCTCTTGTACCGCAGCAGGCTTTCCTTTCCTTTCAGCCTGGCCAGTTGGATCTGTTTGTTCTGGGCGTCTTCATAGGCCTTTTTGATATCATTTTCGGTAAATCTGTTAAAATTTTTACTGACTTCGGCCAGCCTGCGGCGGGCTTTTTTATCCTCCCTGGAAAGGACATCCACCTCGGCTACGATTGCAGCCACCTCTTTGCGGGTCTCTTCCAGTTCATTTTTTAACCGCACAAATTCTATGCGGATGTTTTCCGCGATGTCGAAGACCTGCCTCTTTCCGTTTTCAATGGCGGAAAGGGTCTCCTGAATTATGCTGTCAAGGGTGGCCGGGTCACTGAACATGTTTTTTTTCACCGCACATTATATTCCCAGAGTAAAGATAGTTTTCTGCAGAAACATGTCATTTCCTGCCAGAATAAACATATTCTTTATATTATTTTGTGGTTTTGGTGATGACAAGCCGGCTTTGCGCAAATCTCCCGCTATGTATATACTTGTAATATCAGCATTTAGGGGGTTGAGACCCGTTTGCCCGGAAATTTTTGGGAAAATCGGAGTGAGGGCGGGGGCGGGGGAATTTATGCAGAAAAATGATATCGGCGGTATAACTGAAAAGGCTGTGCTGGTGGGTATTGAGCTGCCGGGAGATGACATTAATGCGGTGGAAGAGTCCATGAATGAACTGGCCAGGCTTGCGGATACCGCCGGCGCCGGGGTAGTGGGCCGCCTGGTACAGAAAAAATCCAGACCTGACGTCTCCACCTTTCTGGGGAGGGGCAAGGCCCTGGAGGCGGCCCGCTTGTGCGAGGAGACCGGAGCAGACCTGGTTATCTGCGACCGGGAGCTGTCGCCGGCCCAGGCCAGGAACCTTGAGGAGATTACCGGAGTTAGGGTAATTGACCGGTCCCACCTGATTTTGGATATTTTCGCCTGCCGGGCAAAAACCCGGGAAGGTAAGCTTCAGGTGGAACTGGCCCAGCTGAACTACCTGCTGCCCAGGCTTACCGGCAAGGGCGCCGGGCTTTCCAGGCTGGGAGGCGGCATAGGCACCAGGGGTCCCGGCGAGACCAAGCTGGAAGTGGACCGCAGGAGAATAAGGAAGCGCATTGCCGACCTTAAACTGGAGATCGAGGAGGTCAGGAGGCACCGGGAAATACTGCGCCAGGGCAGGAGGGAGGTGCCGGTGCCCCAGGTTTCCATTGTCGGGTATACAAATGCGGGCAAGTCAACACTGTTGAACAAACTTACCAGCGCCGGCGTCCTGGTGGAGGATAAGCTGTTTGCCACCCTGGACCCCACCACCCGGAGGGTGGTGCTGCCCAACAATGAAATTGTCCTCCTGACCGATACCGTTGGTTTTATTAACAACCTTCCGCACCACCTGGTGGCGGCGTTCCGGGCAACCCTGGAAGAAGTGGTGGAATCCGGTGTCCTCCTGCACGTAATAGATATATCCCACCCGGGCGCCCGTCAGCAGGCCGAAACGGTAATGAAGGTATTATCTTCCCTGGGGGCCGGACACAAGCCCACCATACCGGTGTTCAACAAGATTGACCTGGTAAGGGGTGACCATTTGCCGCCGCTGGACTGCGGTGAGGCCCCGGTACGTATTTCGGCCCTGTCTGGGTATGGCCTGGATGAACTGCTGGCCAGGATTGCCCTGGCGGTTGCCCGCAGAAGGCTGCGGAAAAAGTTTTTCCTGCCTTTTTCCAGGTCCGGTCTTGTTTCACTCCTGTTTGAGAAGGGCCGGGTGATAAGCCAGAGCCACGGCCCGGATGGAGTTGAGGTGGAGGTTGAGCTGGAGGAAGTGTGGGCCTCGCGGATAGAGGCAATGCTAAGTTAATTAATCACTACTGTAATTAAAAATCACAAATTGTTCGTCTTCATATACTGGTTTAAAATGCTCATTGTTTTTTAAAACCATAAAAATAGAGGTTTTTTTATTAATTAATAAATTTTTTAATTTATGTTCATTTATAAAGTCCATGTAATCCGCTTCCAGGGAATAGAATTGACAGTAATCAACAAAAAGATTTGTTTTATTGTAGACAGGAGAAAATATATCGGCTCTTCCGTCTATAAAGGTATTAATACCATTAAATATCAGAAATCCTCCTTCATTATACATATTGCCTATTCTCTCCATATTATTTTCCTTAATAAAAGCAATGGCTTTTTCGGGATAATCATCATATTTTATCTGCAACCCTTTTTCTTTTAAACCGGCCAGGCACAGATACAGCAAAAAAAAGTATAAAACTATAGCAGTAACAAAAATGGCGTTTTTAAATAATCTGTTATCTGTTTTCAATTTAGCCTGGCTGAATCTTTCCGAAATGTATGGAGAAAGTATCGGAAAAACCAGGATGAATATAAAAACCACATGCCTGCTGGCCATGAAACTCTGAACGACCAGCAATAAAGACAAAGCAGCGTCTTCTATTCTCAGCCTTTTATTAAACACAGAAATCAGGAGGATAATATAACAGAAAAGGTAGTATATACTGTCAAGGCCAAGTTGCGTTGGATTCCATTCCGAAATATATTTGTTGAAATCAATATTTTTTTGCACTAAAAATGGATAAGTAACCATTTCCCAACCGTAGGGATTTATCATTGCCGCCAGCAGTGAAAGCGGGATTAATAAGGGTTTTTCTTTCCAGGCGTAATATATCGTAACCAGGATATACATCGGGTAAAAACCGCCGTGCAGGTTGGTTCCAATTACAACTACCGGGATGGCCCAAAACCACTTCTTTTTTTCAAGAACTATGGCCAGAATTATTAAAAGACAGTAGGATAACACCTGCGGCCTCGGGCAGATGTATGCGGCCAGGCCACAAATACCTATAAAGGCAATGACCAGGCTTAAGACATTATTCCTACACCTTAACAGTGTAAACCTGTAAATAAGGAAAAACAGAAAGCCCGCCAGCAGGGAAGCGCTGCCTACAACTGCCTGTACGCCGCCAACCCTGTATATGGAGTAAATGAGCAGGTCAGAAAGCCACTCGTGATTGATCCACCTGAGATTGTTTTCAATCCCGTACCATGAAAAGATATCCCTGGTGGGAACCTGTTTGCTTGAAAATATAAACTCTCCCGTTTTGATGTGCCAGAAAGTATCGTTGTCGATGTGTTTTAACTGAATGCTGTGAATAAATATAATGCTGAAGAAAATTCCAAAGACCAGCAAAAAAAGGGTGTACTTTTTGTCTATGCTCATACTGTCGTTTCCTTCCTACCACAGGCTATGATTGAAACTCCCACCGGCAACGCACAATTTTTTTTAATAAAATGCTTCTCACTTGAAAAAATTACTGCCAGTGCTTTATTTAAACAAAAATTCGGCATACTTAAATCACTGTTATCTTTATTTATTTTTAATTTGTATTTTAGCGTTCTTATTAATAGAATGATGGGAAATAACCACATATTAAAGTAGCTTGAGTATATTATATCTAGATTTGAGCCTTTTAGCTTTGCCACCAAATGTGACAAGGTGTATCTACGAAAGTGATGATGCAACCGATCATGATTACTCCAAAGAAAAGAATGGGCCGGAACTGTTATTAAAAAATATCCATTTGGTTTGAGAAACCTAACTAAATACTGAACTGCTTCTCTATCATCGTTAATATGCTCCAAAACATCAAGCATGACTATTAAATCAAAACTGTTTTCTTCA
Source organism: Bacillota bacterium (assembly GCA_049323615.1). GTDB lineage: Bacteria > Bacillota > Desulfotomaculia > Desulfotomaculales > Desulfocucumaceae > JBMOPD01. The sequence continues at coordinate 39,807 of JBMOPD010000001.1, forward strand.
AACGGCAGTGGCTCAGGAATTTTTCCGGTATATATTTGGCCTAACCCAAGTTTTTTTGCCAGTTCAACTGCATCCGCATCCGCTTCCAGGCCAAAAACGCACCCAAATTGAGAAAGCAGGAAAAGGTTTCCTCCTGTACCACATCCAACATCAAGAATTTTTGCACCCGGGTCCAGTTTTATAAAACTTCTGATGGCGGCATCGATAATATTACGCCGCCCAACAAACCACCAATGGTTATTTTCTATTTCAGCCATTAACCGGTATATCTTGTCTTCCATCAACTTCACCAATTAACTAAATTTTTATTTTGCTTCTTTTTATGACCAAAACCAAAGCTGTCACGAACAAAATAAAGAGGCCTTCTTTTCGTTTCGTTATAGATACGGCCAATATATTCGCCAATAATACCAATAGTTAAAAGCTGTACTCCACCTAAAAACAATATTACCACCATTAAGGAAGGGTATCCGGGTACAGGGTTGCTATAAAGCAATGTTAGTATTATTAAATAAACACCATAAATAAAAGAAAAAGCGGCAACTAAAAAACCAAAATAGGTGGCAAACTGCAAAGGCATATAACTAAATGAAGTTATGCCTTCCAGGGCAAAGTTCCATAATTTCCAATAATTCCATTTACTTCTCCCGGCAAATCTTGGCTCCCTGTAATAAGGAAGGCTTGTCTGGCGAAAACCTACCCAGCTAAAAAGCCCCTTCATAAAGCGGTGCTGCTCACGCAGCTGTTTAAGGGCATCCACCACTTTCCTGTCCATAATGCGAAAATCCCCGGTGTCTTTCGGTATATCAAACCTGGTAAGCTTTCCAATTATTCTGTAAAAAATATGTGCTGTCCATTGCTTGAACCATGATTCTCCCTCACGTTTTATGCGGGTAGCATAGACCACATCATATCCTTCACGCCACTTTGCCACAAGTTCGGGAATAAGTTCCGGGGGGTCTTGCAAATCAGCATCAATAGGAATTACCGCATCTCCGGAAGAAGACTCAATACCCGCAGTCATGGCGATTTCCTTGCCAAAATTACGTGAAAGATCAACGATCTTGATCCGTTTATCCTTTTCCCGTAACGCCAATAAAAGATCCAAAGTATTGTCCTTACTGCCATCATTTATACAAACTATTTCAAAAGGTTCTCCCATATCTTCTAAAACCTTTACAGCACGGCTGTAAAATACGTCAATATTTTCGGCTTCATTATACATCGGAACTACAACCGATAAAACAATATTACTGTAATGGTGATCTTTTTGTATTACTAAAACTCTATGATTAACAGTACATTTTTTATTCATCAGTGTTCACCCTTCCCGGTAAATCCAGCTGATTTGCATATACCTGCTCTTTTCATAATGTCCTACGTAAAATTATTGTGTTTTAGCCCAACGTTACAACTTTATTTTATAAAACTAATATTAATAACTACTATAGGAAAAAAGTCCTGGATTATGACGACAAAAGTTATATTTTCGGTATTCCCTCTGATTGCTTACAGCTAACCGCTGGGAACAATCAGGTTTATGGGAAGCACCCCCTTTGGGGGCAACGCCCAGGGCGGGAGCATGCAGGGCTTTTCGCCGGGGTGGTGGCGGATCGGTTTCCAAAAAGAAAATTGATCATATCCCATCGGCAGCCTTTTCAGCGGAACCGTCACCAGGTACCTGGGGGCGCCGGCGGGCTTCCTGATCAGCGGCTGTGCAGGGCTGCTTGTGATTCTGGTGGTGCTGTGGCGGACCGGAAAACTGAAAATCAGGGATTAAAAAACATTCTTTTCCCCGTCAGTATAAAGGCGGGCCGGGGAAAGGGGGGCAGTGTCCAGGAGGTCGCACTTCCCTTCGGCAATCAGCCGGGAGGCAATAAGGCCTATGGCCGGGGCATGCATGAACCCGTTTCCGGCAAATCCCCCGGCGATGAAAAACCCCTTGAGGGCGGGATGTTCCCCCAGTATGCCCAGGTAATCAGGGGTCAGCGACCTTATGCCCACGAAGGCCCTGACCAGTTTGCCGTCCTGGAGCAGGGGGATGCGGCGGACGGCTGATTCGATGAACCCGTCCAGCAGGGACCAGTTTACCGCGGTATCCATACCGGGGTATGAATCCCTGTCGGTGCCGCCCAGGATCATGGTTCCGTTTTTTTCGGTGTGCAGGTAAAAACCGGTGTCCATGTCCACCACCAGCGGGGCGTCACCGGGGATACCCGCCAGCGGGGAACATACGTATACCTGCCTCCTGTAAGGCCGGGCGGGAATTTCTATACCCGCCGTTTTGCCCATTTCCGGCAGGTGGGGACCGGCGGCGTTTACCACTACCGGGCAGGAGATTCTTCCGGCCGGGGTAATCACGCCCTTTATGCTGTCGCCGGTCAAGTCCAGGCCGGTAACTTCTTCCCGGAAGAATACCTCCACTCCCCGTTTGCGGGCCTGCTGGAAGTACCCCATGGTCACCCCGTAGGGATCGGCATAGGCGTCCAGCGGGCAAAACGTGCCGCCAATCAGGTCTGCGCAATTTATAAACGGATATCTTGAGGCCAATTCTTCCCTGGTCAAAAACTCCGCCGGTATGTTAAAATTTTTCAGGAGGGCCTGGTTTTCCCGAAACCGCGCACACTTGCCGGGGTTTGCCGAAACGAAAAGGTACCCTCTCTGCCTGAAGTATATGGGATAGCCCATATTGGTTTCAAACTGCTTAAAATAGGGCAGGCTAATTTTGGTCAGGGCCACATTGACGGGATTTGAAAACTGGTGTCTGATACCTCCGGTGCAGTATGCAGTAGACCCCATGCAGGGGAATTTTTCCTTTTCAATAACGGCAATTTTCAGGTTGCCGTGCAGTGAGAGGTGGTAGGCTATGCTGAGACCGATTACTCCCGCCCCCACGATCACCACGTCAAAAGTTCTCAATTTCCCCACCTCCTGTATAATTACGTGATTCACTGCGCAAGCCGCATTTTCCTTCCTGAAAGGGTTTTGTCGCTTTTACGGCGAATATATGAATATTTTGGAAGATATTTGCCGGAGGATAAACAATGCGGTTTGATTCGTTTAATGGCAGCGAGTTTTTGATGATGCTGGTGGGCAGCGCCAACCTGCTGGCGGAACACCGTGCCGAAATAGATGCCCTGAACGTTTTCCCGGTGCCTGACGGAGACACCGGAACCAACATGTACCTTACTTTCCTGTCCGGGGTCAAGGAGGCCAGGGAAAATAAAAAATCACCGGCCGGGGAAATTGCCGCCGCCATGGCCCGGGGATGCCTCCTGGGGGCCAGGGGTAATTCAGGAGTGATACTGTCCCAGATTCTGCACGGGTTTGCCGGCGCCCTGGAGGGCAAGGACAGGGTACATACCGCTGATGTTGCTGTTGCCTTCACGCAAGGGGCTGAAGCCGCCTACCGGGCGGTAATGAATCCCGTCGAGGGGACAATGCTTACGGTATGCAGGAGACTGTCAACCGCCTTTGAAGAGGCCGTCGGCCGGCAGTGCGACCTGCTGAAGGCCACGCTGCACGCCTACAGGCAGGCCCAGCAGGCGCTGGCGGAAACCCCGGAAATGCTGCCCGTGCTGAATGAGGCCGGTGTTGTGGACGCCGGGGGCAGGGGGCTGGTGGTGATACTGGAGGGCATCCTGCACGCCCTGAAGATGGCCGCGGCCCGGAAGCAACTGGAACTGTTCGACCTGGCGGCCAGCCAGCAGAAGGAGTTCATGGCCCGGACCCGGGACGTATCCCCGGTGATTGAATATACATACTGTACCGAGATGATCGTAAAAGGCAGGGAGCTGCCCCTGGGCCGGATGCGGGCCGAGCTTTCCCCCTACGGAGACTGCCTGATGGTGGTGGGCAATGATGAAACCGCCAAGGTTCATATCCATTCCAACCACCCCGGGCTGGTGCTGGAGTGCTGCCTGAAATACGGCGCCCTGCATAATGTGCAGATCAACAACATGGAGGAGCAGCACAGGGAATTCAGGCAGTCCGCCGGCCCGGAAAAGCCCCTGGGCATGGTCAGCGTGGGGCTGGGTGACGGGATAATCAGCATCATGGAAAGCATGGGGGCCGACCAGGTTGTATCCGGGGGACAGACCATGAATCCCAGCACCGAGTCAATCCTGGAGGCCGTTAACCGGGTCCGGGCGGAAAAGATACTGCTCCTGCCGAACAACGGCAATGTGATCATGGCCGCGGAGCAGGCGGCTGCCATGTACGGCAAGGAAGTCCGGGTGGTAAAGACCGCCAGCATCCCCCAGGGGCTGGCCGCCATGCTGGCGTACAACCCGTACGGAGACCCGGATGAGATTGCCGGCAAAATGGAGTTGGCGGCCAGGTCCATAAGGGGCGGGGAAATAACCAGGGCGGTCAGGGATACTTCCCTGGAAGGCCTTAAAATAAATGACGGCGACTATATCGCCGTGGCGGACGACCGGATCCTGGCAGCGGGGCCGGACCTGTACCCGGTGGTCAGGACCCTGGTGGACAGCCTGGTGGACGGCGGGGCCGATATTCTTACCCTGTATTACGGCGCCGAAATATCCGGGCATGAGGCCGAGTCTGTGGCCCAAAGGCTCGGCGGGGAATTCGGCGGCCTGGAAATTGAAACCCATTACGGCGGACAGCCCCATTACCAGTTTATAGTTTCCGCTGAATAAAGGGAGGTAAAAAATGAGCAAGGTCAGGATAGTTACAGACAGTACGGCGGACCTGCCCGAAGACATAGTAAAACGGTACGGCATCACGGTGGTTCCGCTGAAGGTTTTCTTCGGCCAGGAGGTATTTCTGGACGGGGTGGAGATTACTCCGGACGAATTCTTCCGCCGGCAGGTGGAGGGTGAGATGTCAACCACCTCCCAGCCGTCGCCGGTGGAGTTTGTGGATTATTACAGGCCTTTCATTGACGCCGGAGACGAAATAATTTCCATACACATTTCCAGTCTTATGAGCGGCACGGTCCAGTCCGCCACCCTGGCCGGGACCATGCTGGAATACCCCGCCCTGGAGGTGGTGGATTCCGGAGTGGTCAGTGTTGCCCTGGGCATCATGGTTTTGAGCGCAGCCCGGGCGGTTGAAGCGGGGAAAACCAGGGCCGAAGTGCTGGCCATGGTGGACCGGATGCGGCGCAAAATGAGGGTCTATTTCATGGTGGATACCCTGGAATACCTGCAGCGCGGGGGGCGCATCGGGAGGGCCCAGGCGTTCCTGGGCACGCTCCTCAATGTCAAGCCCATTCTGACCCTGCAGGACGGCCTGGTGCACCCCCATGAGAAGGTCAGGGGGAGAAAAAAGGCCTGCGACCGCCTCATTTCACTGATGAAAGAAGCCTTTGGCGAGGGAAGCCGGATCCAGGGCTGGATAACCCACGGGGTGTTCCCGGAAGGACTCGAGATGGTTAGGCAGGGACTCATGGAAAATTTTGACTGCACCGAGATACTGACCGGCCGCCTGGGCCCGGTGGTGGGGACCCATGGCGGCCCCGGCCTGGTGGGGGTTGTTTGCCTGCCTGTTGAAGAATAAAGGTGTTATAAAGGAAAAGACGCGTTCATGTCAAATAATCTATTAGTTACGAATTTAGTAAAAAGTTATAAGATAAAAATAATTTCAGGGGGTGTTTGTTGTATGGGAGAAATGCTGTGGGCGCCGTCCCCGGAGAGGATTGAACAGGCCAACATGACCCGCTTTATCAGGTTCGTCAACCAGAATTACGGTAAAAAACTTAAAACCTATGGCGAACTCTATGACTGGTCAATAACCGAAAATGCGGACTTTTGGGAGGCGGTATGGAAATTCTGCGGAATCATTGCCTCAAAGCCCTACGATAATGTAGTCACCGACCTTGAGGAAATGCTGGCGGCCAGGTGGTTTAACGGATCCAGGCTGAATTTTGCCGAGAACCTGCTGCGCTACCGTGACGACCGGACGGCCCTGGTTTTCAGGGGTGAGGCGGGGCACATGGCAACGGTTACATATGCCCAGCTGTACGACCAGGTGGCCCGCCTGGCCAGGTCGATGAGGGACTTCGGCATTAAGGCCGGGGACCGGGTGACCGGATTCATGCCCAACATGATCGAGACCGTGGTGGCCATGCTGGCCGCCACCGGCATCGGCGCGGTGTGGTCCTCATGCTCCCCGGACTTCGGCATCAAGGGGGTGCTGGACCGGTTCGGGCAGATCCAGCCGAGAATACTTTTTACCGCCGACGGGTATTTTTACAATGGAAAGGCCCACGATTCGCTGGCCAGGGTGGCCGGGATACTGCAGGAAATCCCCTCGGTGGAAAAGGTGGTGGTGGTGCCCTACGTCAGTGAAAACCCGGACATCAGCGGAATCCCCAGGGCGGTGCACTACCGGTCCTTTATATCTTCCGCTCCGGCCGGGGAGATGAGCTTCGAGCAGCTGCCCTTCAACCACCCGGTCTACATCATGTATTCTTCGGGCACCACCGGCGTGCCCAAGTGCATAGTGCACGGGGCGGGAGGGACCCTTATCCAGCATTTTAAGGAACTGGTGCTGCACACCGACCTCAAGCGGGAGGATACCATATTCTATTTCACCACCTGCGGCTGGATGATGTGGAACTGGCTGGTCAGCTCCCTGGCCGTGGGGGCCACCGTGGTGCTCTACGACGGGTCGCCCTTTTCTCCCCAGCCGGACACCCTTTTCCGGATGGCCCAGGATGAGAGGATAAGCGTTTTCGGCACCAGCGCCAAGTACCTGGCCGCGGCCGAGAAGGAAGGGGTAAAACCGGGTAAAAAGTACGACCTGGGGGCGCTCAAGGCCATACTGTCCACCGGCTCGCCGCTGTCGGTGGACAGTTTTGAGTACGTATACCGGGACATCAAAAAGGACCTGTGCCTGTCGTCCATTTCCGGCGGCACCGACATCATCTCCTGCTTCGCCCTGGGCAATCCCATCGGCCCGGTTTATAAAGGGGAGCTGCAGTGCCGGGGCCTGGGCATGAAGGTGCAGTCCTTCGACGAAAATGGAAAGCCGGTAACCGGCCAGAAGGGCGAACTGGTATGTGTAAAAGCCTTTCCCTCCATGCCCATAGGCTTCTGGAACGACCCGGACATGAAGAAATACAGGGGATCTTACTTTGACGTCTATGAAAACGTGTGGCGCCACGGGGATTTTATAGAAATCACGCCCCACGGCGGGGTAATCATTTACGGGCGGTCGGACGCCACCTTAAACCCCGGCGGGGTCAGGATAGGGACGGCCGAGATTTACCGGCAGGTGGAAGCCATGCCGGAAATACTGGACAGCCTGGTGGTGGGGCAGGACTGGGACAATGACGTGCGGGTGATCCTTTTCGTCAAGCCGGCCCCGGGGGTTGAGCTGACCGACGAACTGGTCAGGAGGATCAAGATCCAGATCAGGGAGAACACCACTCCCCGCCATGTTCCGGCCAGGATAATAAGCGTCAGGGACATCCCCTACACCATCAACGGCAAAAAAGTGGAGCTGGCCGTCAGGAACATTATCCACAACCAGCCGGTGCTGAACAAGGACGCCCTGGCCAATCCCGAGGTGCTGGAATACTACCGTGATATACCGGAACTGCAGGTTTAGAACTTTTCTAAGGGTGCCGGCCGATGAAAATCAGGTTTAAAAATCTGAATTTCAGGATGAAGGAGATTGGGGAGCCGGTGCGGTACCGGGCCGGGGACAAAATAATCCTGCACCGGCGCCCGAACCACAACTTTTACCTCATAATTTCCGGCCATGTGGAGGTATACTCCGAAAGCCGCGGGAAAATCCACCTGGCCCGCCTTTTGCCCGGCGAGTACTTCGGGCAAATATCGTGCCTCACCGGGCGGCCCTCCAGAGCCACCTACGCTGCGGAGGACGACCTGAGCCTGCTGCGTACCGACCGTGAGGGACTGCTGAAATTAATGGGAGATTTGCCCGATTTCAACCGCCACATTGTGGAGATTCTCTGCGGTGTGGCCAGGCAGGGCGGGACCGGCGGAGAAGCCGGAGTCCCGTCCTTTCCGTCTAATACCGGGGAAATGCCCGGTAAAAAGCCTGTACCGGCCAGGCGGCCGGTGGTGGGGCTGGCCCTGGGGGCCGGCGTAGTGCGGGGCATGGCCCATATAGGCGTGATCCGGTCGCTGAGGAAGAATAAAATCCCCATTGACGTGGCGGCCGGGACCAGCGCCGGGGCGCTGGTGGGGGCCTGCCTGGCGGCGGGCCTTACCGCCGACAGGATGGAGGAGATCGCCAGGGGGCTGAGCTGGTCGAAGATAGCCGCCCCCGTCCTGCCCCCCGGCAAGGCCTTTTTAAATAATGAAAAACTGGGCCAGCTGGTGGACAGGGTTCTGGACGGCAAAAACTTCGCCGACCTGGACATCCCCTTTGCGGTGGTGGCGGCCGACGCCTGCACCGGGGAAGAGGTGGTGATCAGGGAGGGCAAGGTTTCCGACGCGGTAAGGGCCTCCACGGCCATCCCGGCCATCTTTGAGCCGGTAGCGCTTTTCAACCGCACCCTGGTGGACGGGGCGGTGTTGAACATGGTGCCGGCCAGCGTCTGCCGGGCCATGGGGGCCGATATTGTGATAGCCGTGTCGGTGGGTGATTTTTCCTTTCAGTCGGGGCCGCCCCGGAACATCGTGATGGCCATCCTGCGCTACACCGACATGATGCTGAAAAAGCAGGTGGCCCTGGCCAAGGACCAGTGGGCGGACATAGTGATCAACGTGGAAAGGCCCGATTTGAGCGGATACGGCTTCAGGGAGGCCAGGCACTTCATCAGGGAGGGGGAGCGGGCGGCCGACGGCGTGATGCCCGGGATCAAGGCCCTCATCGGGGGCTGGCGGGGATAAAGGGGCCAAAAGGGGGAAAGGGGCGTGAGCCCCTTAAAAATTTTTACACTCAGTTATAGATTGAGGCGGGGTGGATTTTTGTCCTGTCGCCCTCCGGTCCTTACCGGTCCTGGGCGGTCTTGGCCGCTACCCTGGCGTTAAATTTGGCCGCGTCGATTATAAATCTCTCATGTACACCCTCTGAAATTTTGTCCACTCCGTCGTCTGCCACTATGGAAAAAGTAAGTTTTCTGCCTTCCACTTTTTCCAGTTTAACTTTTACGGTGACGGTCAGGCCGGGAGGTGTGGCCGCCAGGTGGCTCAGATTGACGCCGGTTCCCACCGATTGCTCGGCGGGCCAGTCAATGTGGGGGTTGATGGCCTGGATGCAGGCCCATTCAAACAGCCCGACCATGTATCCCGTGGCCAGAACTTTGGGCATCACCTGGAACTCGGACGCCTCGGGATAAAGGAAGGGGACGGTTTTGTTTTCCCCAACTTTGAATTTAAACTCGTAAGTAAGGCCGGGCTGTAATGAATCCCTCATCAGGCAGGCCACCTTTCCATATTATATTTGTTACCGGCCCGTGAATTGCGGCGCCCGTTTTTCAAAAAAGGCCTTCAGTCCCTCCGCGTAGTCCCCGGTCCCCGCCGCTTTGATAATGCCTTGCCTTTCCAGTTCCAGCTGCCGCTCCAGCAGGGTCAGCAGCGAGTTGTTAAGCAGGTTTTTTATGATGGCAAAGGAGCGGGAAGGGCCGCCGGCAAGTTTTCCGGCCCACTCCAGGGCGCTGCCCGCCAGCTCACCGGGTTCCACCACCCTGTTGACCAGGCCTATTTCCAGGGCTTTTTGGGCGTCAAAGACCGGGTCGAGGAACAGCAGTTCACTGGCCCGCCCTAAGCCGATCAAAAGGGGCACCAGCAGCATCCATCCGCCGTCGGGCACCAGCCCCACATTGGTGTAGGCCTGCCTGAACCTGGCGGCGGAGGAAGCGATCCTCAAGTCGCAGGCAGCGGCAATGCTCAGTCCGGCTCCGCCCACCGCTCCGTTTATAGCCGCAATCACCGGTTTGTCCAGGGAGCGGATTTCGGTAATAATCCTGTTCAGCCTTTTTGTCAGCTGCCTGTATGGTTCCGACGGGTTGTCCCCGGCGAATTCCCCGGCCATTTTTAAATCCCCGCCGGAGCAGAAAGCCTTTCCGGAACCGGTGAGAACCACGGCCCTGACGGTGTCGTCCCTGATGCAGGCCTCCAGGGCCGCGATCAGGTCGTCCCCCAGCTGGAAGTCCAGGGCGTTGAACTGTTCCGGACGGTTCAGAACTATTGTGGCCACACCATCCTCTGATCTTAAAATAACGGTTTTCCATTCCATACTAAAACACCCCCTGATTATTTTACATTAGCTTTTTGTTTTCGCGGGCTGCAGCTTCCGCAGCAGGCCCTCCATCCAGCCGATCTTGGTTTCCTGGAAAGTTATGCCGAACTCGATGATGTCTATCCTGAAATGGTTTACCTTCCGTTCCTGCATCTTTTCCCGCACCCTTTTGAACTCGTCCAGTTTTAATTTTTCCGCCTCTATTTGACGCTCCACCAGTTCCCTGGCCCTGTCTTCCGGGGTGTGCTTGAAATAATTGCACTTTTCCAGAAAGGGAAAGACCTGGAAGAAGTCAAAGCTGGCAATATCCGGTGCATTTTCTTCCAGGAGCCAGGAATAAAATTCCTCCCTGCCCTTCCCGGTCAAGTGAAACACCTTCCGGGGCGGGTTCTTGTCCTGGTAGATGACCTCCTTGTTGACCAGCCCCTCATCCTCCAGCTTTTTTAAAGTTGTGTACAGCTGCCCTTCGTTAATGCCCTGGCTGCGCTGGTAGAAATTTTTAAAGCGCTGCCTTATTTCATAGCCGTGGGTGGGGGCATCCAGCAGGCAGCCCAAAATCATGTGTTTTAAAGACATATACTCCTCCTGTACACATTTTACTGATGTACATTTAAAGCATTGTACATTAAAATTAATGTACCTAAATTTATAGTATTACTGTCCCTGTATTTTGTCAATATGCTCGAAAATGGGGCAGTTGCCATAAAAAGACGTAAAAATTTTTCTACCTCTAAATTGACATATGTTCATAACAGGAATATAATAGTTATGAAATAATGACCACAACCAGTATATACAACACAAGCGGCAAAATCAAAGCCGGAAGGTGGTGAGAGGTTGAAAACGGCAGTCACCTCCCACGGTCGGAACCTGGAAAGCTCTGTGGACCCGAGGTTTGGCCGGTGCAGCTGGTTTATCGTGGCGGATATAAAAACCGGTGAATACCGGGCCGTGAGCAATGAACGGAACCTGAACGCCGCCCGGGGGGCCGGCATCCAGGCGGCCGAAAGAGTCAGCCGCCTGGGAGTGCAGGCTGTAATCACCGGGCACTGCGGGCCCAAGGCCTTCCGGGTGCTGAGGGCCGCGGGTATTAAGGTGTATTCCGCTGGTGAAGGTACGGTGGCGGAAGTTCTGGACAAGTTAAAAAGAGGGATGCTTAAAGAGGCAGAGGCGCCGGATGTAGAAGGGCACTGGGATGTAATAAACAAATAAATTTCAAGGAGGGAATTATTATGCCCGGTTTTAGCGGAACAGGACCGGCGGGCGGTGGGCCGATGACTGGGAGAGGGCGTGGCTACTGCATGAGTTATGCCGGCAGGGGAATAAATCCCGGCCCGTGGTTGGGCCGGGGAGGAGGCCGCGGCTGGAGGCACTGGTGCCATGCCACCGGAATGCCCCGCTGGGCCAGGCGGGCGCCCGGCCCATTTACTTCCGGATCAATGTATGCGCCGCCGGCGGACGGGGAACAGGAATTAGACTTGCTCAGGGAACGGGTCGGCAGCCTGGAAAGCGCCCTTGAACAGGCCAAAAAGCGCATAAATGAACTGGAAGGCAAAAAGGAAGGGTAAGCAACAGCACCCGTTCAGGGGGAAGAGTAAATGGCGGCAAGATTGACTGTGGCTGTGGCCAGCGGCAAGGGAGGTACAGGCAAGACCACCGTCTCGGCCAACCTGGCCTGCGTGGCGGCAGAAAAAGGGAATGAGGTCACTTATCTGGACTGTGACGTGGAAGAGCCAAACGGGCACCTCTTTTTAAAACCACTCTTCAGGCGCCGCAATCAGGTTCATGTGCCGGTACCTTCGGTTGATACTGAAAAATGTACCGCCTGCGGCGCCTGCGGGGAGATTTGCCAGTTCAGCGCCATTGTCTGCATAGGCAAAGATGTGCTTACCTTTGAAAAAATGTGCCACGGCTGCGGGGGGTGCAAGCTTGTTTGTCCCGCCGCAGCCATTACCGAAAAGGGAAGGGAAATCGGTGTGGTTGAGGAGGGGCGTGCCGGCCGGGTTGACTTTGTGCACGGCAGGCTCAATGTGGGCGAGGCCATGAGCCCGCCGCTGATCAAGGCAGTGCTGTCGGCCGGCCGAAGGGGTTCTTTAAGACTGGTGGACGTACCTCCGGGAACGTCCTGCCCGGTTATCACGGCCGTAAGGGGCGCCGATTATGCTCTGCTGGTCACCGAGCCGACCCCCTTCGGGCTTAATGACCTGGTCCTGGCCTTAGACATGGTAAGGGAGTTGGGCATTCCCCACGGGGTGGCGGTGAACAGGTCCGTTCCGTACAACGGCCTGGCCAGGGATTTTTGCAGGGCAAGAGGGGTTCGGATACTGGCGGAAATTCCCGATGACCGCAGGGTGGCCGAGGCCTATTCCAGGGGCGAACTGGCATTTTCGGCAGTGCCCGGTTTCCGGGAGCGCTTTCAGGATCTCCTGACCTCTTTGGAGAGGGAGGCGAGACGGTGAAGGAAATAGTGGTTATCAGCGGTAAAGGGGGGACCGGCAAGACCAGCCTGGCCGCTTCCCTGGCCGTTCTGGCCCGGGGAGCGGTGCTGGCCGACTGCGACGTGGACGCGGCCAACCTGCACCTGGTAATGGCGCCTGAGGTAAAAAAAACGGAGGATTTTATCGGCGGGAAGGGGGCCGGAATTTTACCCGAAAAGTGCAGCAGCTGCGGAAGGTGCCATGAAATCTGCAGGTTTGACGCTGTAATCAGGGATGAAAGCAAGCATCCGGCTTATTCCATCGATCCCGTAGCCTGTGAGGGATGCGGCGTCTGCAGCCGTTTCTGCCTGGAAAAGGCCATCGAATTCAAGCCTGTGGTCAACGGCCAGTGGTTTATTTCAGAGACTCGCTACGGCCCGATGGTACACGCCAGGCTGGGGGTGGCGGAGGAAAACTCCGGCAAACTGGTGGCCCTGGTGCGCAAGCAGGCAAAAATGATTGCCGAAGAAGAAAACCTTCCCTATATAATCGTGGACGGCCCGCCGGGTATCGGCTGCCCGGTCATTGCTTCCATCACCGGCGCGGACGCCGTATTGATCGTGACCGAGCCCACCGTGTCGGGAGAACATGACCTGCAAAGGGTGGCTGAACTGGCCGGGTATTTTAAAATCCCTGCCTACCTCTGTATCAACAAGTTCGACATCAACCCCGGGATCAGTCAAAGGATTGAGAAAATAGCTTCGGCCGGGGGAATTGCCATGGTGGGCAGGATTCATTACGACCGGGCCGTAACCGGGGCCCAGTTGAAGGGGCTGCCGGTGGCGGTATTGGCCGATGCCGCGGCGGCAAGAGACATCAGGAAAGTATGGGATAATCTTGTGGCCAGGATAAACTGAATCCAGAGAGGGAGATGAAACGGTGCAAAATGCGGTATTGAAAAATTGCCTGAAAACGACAACAGCCGGATCAGGAATGTTATTGCCGTAATGAGTGGAAAGGGTGGTGTGGGAAAATCTTCGGTTACCTCACTGCTGGCCATGGCGTTAAATAACAAGGGCTTTAAAACGCCGTGACTGTTGTTGCCAAGGACAAGGATATAAATAGTGCCTTAAAACTGACGGATGACGATGTTATGGAATTTCTGGGCGGCTTGCCGGGCTTTTTTTGCCAGGGGCTAGTTTCCCTTGCCGTATACAGCGCCAGGATTAATTTATCAGGCGCGCCGTGATTTTTATTTTCTTCCGGCATTACTGACTCCACTTCCCCGGCCATTGCGGGAATCGGAAAAGGACTTGTTTTTTTCCGCCAGCCTGGAGGCGCAGGACAGGCAAACCTTGCTGCTGGTCAAAATTGAACCGCACACCTGACAGTATTTTAAGAGTTTTTGGGCGCAGTCCCGGCAGTAGAAGTCACCCCTCATTTCCACGTGGGAGGCGAAAAAGTCGGCGTCGTTGTAATCCACCCATTCTCCGCAGGAGCTGCAGCAGGCCTCCTCCATGTCCATCAGCAGGTATTCCACGGCGGCCTCGGATTCGTTTGTGGCTATCCCTATTTTCAGTATTACGCTGTCACTTAAGTTCATGTTTTCCTTAAGGTACCTGTGCAGCCGCCGGTGGGTGTTGTCGGGCCTGTAAGCCTCCAGCAGGTCCATTACCTCCTGGTCGGTAACTTTGACCGAGGAGGAAAAAAACTGTTCAAAGTCCTCCACCGTCATCCGGTCAAAGGGCATGGCCCAGCACTCGTACATGTACCCGGATATTGCCTCCACGTCCCTGATCTTGATGCCGTCGAAGAGTCCCTCCAGGGCATCCATCATCTTTTCCTTCAGGTCCAGCATGTCATTTTTCATTCTCTCGCGCCGGAGTATGCTTAAGACCTCGTCGGCCTGGAGCAGCAGGTTGTAGGAATGCTCCTTAAGCCTGTTCAGTATCCTGTCGTTGCGGCTCTTAACCTTGTTTTTGTAAAAGGACATGTGCTCTATGTTGGACCAGAGGTTTTCCACTTCGCTGCGGACCTGGATCTCAAAATTGAATTTGACGTCTTTCCAGACCATCACCCCGTCGTAATGGTGGGTCTGCTTGCCGTTTTCGTGCCTGGTGGGAATATGGGTGAGGGAGGAAATGTGGCTGAATCTTGCCAGTTCTTTCTTTTCCTTTTCAAACAGCCGGACCACTTTCTCCACGTCCTCGTCCAGTTCAACAATAATGTAGATGCCGATCAGGTCCGGGATATCGTCAAGGGTTTTGGCGTCCTTGTATTGGATCTTTCTTTCGATCTTTTCGGCAATGCTCTCCCAGGTTTTTACCCTTACCTCAAAGCGGTAAAGGGGGTACTGCTTGATCTGCAGCCTGTAGCCGGTCTGGAACATGGCAAAAAAATGCTTTATTTCGTCGACAATGGCTTCGGCAGCCAGGTTGAAACTGGAGAAATTGTCGTAGTAGCTTTTTTTCATCTGCTCCAGGATATCCAAAAAAATGCCTCCCCGGAAACCCTGCTACCTTTTTGGCCTGGCAATCAGCCGGGTGCTTCTTGTTGAACCCCGTCATTATTATACATTAATTGGCCGGCTATTTATAAAAAATTTATCAGGGTTTATTTTTCCTGTAATCGGCTCTGTTCATTTACAATCGACTGAAGGCTGGGAAAAATTGCCCGCTATCAAGTTTAACCCGGATAAGGCCCGGGGGCAAGCGGAATTAAGCCGCCACTTTTTATTCCAGTTGATTGTTGGAAAAGCGTTTCCCCGGAGGTATAATAGAGGAAATAACTGATCGACACCAAAGATATCCACCGGGAATGATGGAGCGTTAATGGGCCTCAAAGAAAGAAAGGAGGATTAGCATGGGGGAAGGCATTCTGGATGACAAAAGTTGTTTGGACCTTTCCAAAGTGGCGACGGAGCTAAAAAACATGCTGGACGGCACAGCCAACGATTTTTACCGTCACCGGGAGGAGTTTCTTTCCAAGGTGGAAGAACTGAGCGCCTCCACCGTCAGCTCCATGAAGAAGTCGGTGCTCCAGATACCGCTTATTACGGGAAGATCAGCCAAGGAGGCCGCGGGCAAGTACGAGGTGATGCGCGACCTGGAGCATATCAGGCTGAACCTGGAGAAGATCATGCGGTCAACCCATGATAAAGTCAACCGGAGTGTACTTTTCAGCGACTGGGCGGTCAAGGAGCTTGACGTCCTGTTTGCCGGGGCTATGGAAAGCCTCGCCAGCCTTGCCGGATACCTGAGGCAGTGCTGTGAAAAAAACAAGGCCCGCCTGGAAAAAGAGTCTGACACGCAGATTCAAAACTGTTTGCAGTTTACCAGACAGCATGAGGAAAGGTTTATAAAGGGCATATGCACCCCCGAGGCCGCCGATATCTACCAGTCCATGCTTGATGCCTTCAGGGACATCTTCAGGCATATAAAATCCTGTGTGGTCAAGGTTTATGGCAAATAAAGTGGGCTGCGGCCCATTTTTTATGACCCCCTTATTTTTTTAATTTTCTGTATTTGCATCTTATTTATATTATATTTCCTATTGCGAATACGTGACAACGACTTGTTAATTTTGGCACAAAGTATACAATAAAATTAAAAGCCGGGGGAGGGATTATAGATGGAAAAATTCTACCTGTTCGTGGGGATAATGGTAGTGTATCTGGCCGTGTACTGCTTCTTCTGCTACAGGGCCTATTTCAGGCCGGGAAAGGGCGTGGAGGGAGGCGCGGCCAAAATCTTTACAGCCGATGCATCGCCTGATTACTGGATAACCACTAACATTTTAAACAGAAAGGCAAGCTGACCGGTGGGACTTTAATATAAGAACCGGCGGCAACCGCCGGTTTTTTGTATAACCCCTTGCGCGGGGTTTTTCATTTTCCTGCCGCCCTGCCGGGAAGGGGGTCTCCGGCTATGTTGTCATTTCCGTCCAGGGGAAACATCACTTCACGGAAGTTATAGTAAAAGTCCCTGACAACCAGTACCCTTCCATCACTTTGTTCTTTGAAGGTATAAACGGGATACCTGAAAAAATGATGGACCGCCGCGAAAATTGGGTGGGCAGCATATTTATCGGTATTTACCGGCGGTACCGGGGTGGAGCTAAGCCCCGGGGGGCTCTGGCCCAACTCCCTCAGGTCAATTTTACCCGACAGCAGGCAATCCTGTTGTTCCACGATAACCTTCCAGCGCAGGGGTGAGAAATCGGCCAGCACCGAAACTCCGGCCCCGGGGTAAAAGGATCGGTATTTGGCCACCAGGTATTCATGGCAGGCAAATCTGCCCAGAACAAAAAGACAGATCAGCAGGGCCCCGGCGGCCGGGAACAGCCTGCGGCGGCCTCCGGCCAGGCGGTGGACGGCCAGCGAAATCACGGCGATGATTATTATCACCAGGTCCACGATGGGGACAAAGTCAAGGTATAGCCACCTTTTGGAGAAGGGGAAAAAGAGCCGGGTGCCCCATGAGGTGAAAAGGTCGAAGGTTACATGCAGGCCCAGGCACAGGGAGGCAAGAAGGAATATTCTTTTCCTGTCGGCCCCGGGCCACAGGCGGCAGGCGATAAGGGTCACGGCGGCGGCCAGGAGCAGCAGGCCGGGAAGGGAGTGGCTGAACCCCCTGTGGTTGAGAAGGTAGTCGGTCTGGCCCTTGAACCTGTACAGTATGTCAATATCGGGAATTTCCGACGCTACCAGGCTTACCCAGAAGGTGGTTCTGTCTTTTTGTTTCAGCAGGCTGTTGACGGTAAGTCCGATCAACCCGTGGGTAATATTGTCCAAGATTGTTTCGGCCTCCCTTCCCTAATCCCTTTCCCCTTTCCACTGTCTGAACGGCTTTTTGAAAACCGGGTGCTCCGGCCAGCAGGCGGTGAGGAAATTATACAGTATCTTGCCCGTCATGCCCCAGATAAAGTATTTGCCGTACTCGTAATAATACATGGGGTATGAGGCCCTGGCCTGCCAGCCCTCTTTATAAACCGGAGGCACCTTGTGCAGGGGAAAGTCGGGCCGGTACCTGGTAGCCACCTCAACACAGGTTACGTAAGGGGGGACGGACAGAAAGAATTCCACGGGAACCAGGAATACTTCTTCGACCTCCCGGGGGTTGGGATTGATTTCAGTGGTGCTTATTTTTCCCACATAGGGGTATACCATGGCACTGAAGGGCGTGACCAGGATATCCAGCGGGCCGATGGGTTCAATATCGCGGCCCGGGATGCCCAGTTCCTCGGCAGTTTCCCGCAGTGCGGCGGCCAGGGGGTCCGGATGCTCGGAGCTTTCCACCCTGCCCCCGGGAAAGCAGATTTCCCCGGGCTGCCTGTCCAGATTGCGGGACCTCACTTCAAAAAGGATGTGGCATTTGCCGTCCTTTTCCACCAGCGGCAGCAGCACCGCCGAGATCAGGTGGGCCGACTCATCCACTATGGACGGCTGGCGGCCGGCCAGGCGATTGTATACTTGCTGCATGTTCCCTCCGTTGTTTAATTATCCTTGTTACCGGATTTGTTTACAGTTATTATATATATGACTGTATGTTTGGGAAAGTCTATTTTTCTGTTGCCGGATGGAGTGGTAGTTGATTGAATGACATTTGGGCGCTGCCTTCAGGAGAATGGGTGGTGTACTCGGACGAGGAAAACATAATCAGGGATTTTCTGTCTCTGGCCGATTTAGAGATGGTTACTTCATACCATGGAATAATCAAAAAGCACAGGGCCATGCAGTTTAAATTTCCAAACAATGAAGATCTATTGCGGTACATCTGTTTCGTGGCGGGCTTTGATTACAGCCAGGCGGTCAGGCTGCTCAGGCGCCCGGGGACAAGCTATAATCACAGGTTTTCCGGCAGCACACACCAGCCGCCCCTTTTTGTTGAAGTATCCCCGCGCAGAAAGAAAAAAAGGTAACACCACTTTATTATGGTCGGGAGGACCCATACCACAGGGTATGGGTTTTGAATTTTGCAATAAAATCAAATCCGGTTTAAGAGGTATAAGTGTGGTTTCATAGAATCTAATACGGTGAGAGGTGGGACATGATGCCTATAGTTGTTGGCATTGCCGGAGGGACCGGCTCTGGAAAAACCACAGTGGCCAGGGCGGTTGCCGGCGCGTTTCTGGACAGGGCGGTAATGATCGAGCAGGACTGCTTTTATATAGACAGAAGTGATGTACCTTTCAAGGACAGGAAGGATATCAATTTCGATCATCCCGATTCCATAGATTTTGTTCTGATGGTGGAAGCTTTAAAGAAGCTCAAGGGCGGGGGGCAGGCAAAAGTTCCGCAGTATGATTTCACCGCCCACACGCGAAAAAGGGAAATGGTTGCAGTGGGGCCCGCGGACGTTATTGTGGTGGAGGGAATACTGCTTTTTCACCACCCTGAACTCAGGGAACTGTTTGATTTAAAGGTTTTTGTCCAGACCGACGCCGATATCAGGCTGATGAGAAGGATAAAGAGGGACCTGGAGGACCGGGGGCGAACCCTGGGCGCTGTATTCAGCCAGTACCTCAGGGCCGTCAAACCCATGCACGAGATGTACGTGGAGCCTTCGAAACACTATGCCGACATAATTATCCCGGAGGGCGGATTTAACGTTGTCGGGGTGGAGACCATAATATCCCAGGTTTCAAAAATGCTGAGATACAATATGAACGGATAATGCAACCGCTCAAATTATCCCCATATTATGCTTATGGAATGTATGTTTATAGAAGGAAATATTAAGTAATAAAACCCGCCTTGAGCGGGTTTTATTATTAATTTCTGTCTAACCCCTGGTATACTTTTTTATATCCTGGCGTAAAGGGAATTTTCCGAAGGTTCGTACCTTGCTTCAAATTTACCCTTTTTATTAATTCCAAACTGGTTGAAAAAGCCCTTGCCGAAAACTTTTGTCTTTTTAATCTCCATCCCACCGTCAGTTACCCCGCGGATGCGGATTGTATTTGTCTCCCTGTCAAAAGCCAGCTCAATTCTGGAGGTTCCTATTTTTTCCCTTGCTACATTGTTAAGAACTATCGATGTTTTAGACAAAGATATTATAGGGGCTTTTTCTTGTCTTTCACCACGGGGTTTATAGATTTCAAAGGCCATATTACCAACTCCTTTTCAAAGGAAAAACCATTACTTGCTAATTCTAAAACAATGACGGTATTATTGTCAATGCTATTTTAACAATTTATTTTATGATATTTAATTCAATTTGTAGGGTATTGATAAAAAGCCTATTGGCAAGATTCCATTTTTTAAAAAAGATATTTAAATAATTTCCAGTTGTACCCCTGAGGAACCTTTTTACAGGACAATGTTTGTTCCGCTGTTTGAGTATCTTTTTATTGCCTTCAGGAATAAATCCGTTATCTCAGGGTCAAATTGTGTGGAACGGCCCGCTCTTAACCTGATCACCGCTTCCCGGTGGGAAAAGCCTTTCCTGTACGGACGTTCTGAAGTCATGGCCTCATAAGCGTCGGCCACCGCTATAATTCTGGATAGTAGGGGGATGTCGGGGCCGGATAGTCCGCAGGGGTATCCCCGGCCGTTAAAAAATTCGTGATGATAAAGGATTATATCAGCATATTGTTTATATACTTTAACTTTGCGGAGAATGTTTTGACCGGAAACGGGGTGATTCCTGATAATGTCCAGTTCGTATTCATTCAGGTTACCGGCTTTATGTAATATTTCGGGAGGTATAAACAACTTGCCGATATCGTGCAGTAAGGACGCTATATAGAGATTTGTTAATTTTTCTTTCGGAAGTTCCATTTCACGGCCGGTCATGGCCGCATATCCGGCCACTCTGATAGAATGGATGCCCACTATATCCTCCAGTGTAGCCAGGAATGAAGTTAGTGCCTCGTTGTGTTTCCCTTTGCCGGTTAGGGATATTACATTTAATTTTTCTATCAATGCCTCTGCGGTGTCCCTCATTTATTTTCTCCACAGAAATGGATTTACGTATATAAGTCAATGCATCCTATTAATAAGGAATTAAATATATCTCTAACATAATACATAAAGCTTGCAATGTAAATATTTATTTTTTTAAATACATTTGGTGTTACATTATAAACCCTGTTTTAACGTAGTTGCTTGACTGTGCTGTGATCTTTAAGCCAGTCATTTTCATTCCAGTGCTAGGATATCCTTGGACTATGGAGGGGAACGCAAAATATGTGCCAGGGTGGATAAAAATAGCGGTAAGGAAAGGGAAGGTTTAAACGCGGGGTGGGCTGGATGGGGTTATCCGGTTTTTTATGCTTTATGCGTTTTTGTTTTTGGGGCTGTGGCCGGCGTATTCAAAGGCCTGTACGTTGAAAATATCGTTATCCGGCAATGACAGCAATGTTTGGATGAAAATGTCTTTTTTGCCGGACTTAACGTTAAAGAGTTCGCTCTTCAAGGTAAAACGGTATCCCTCGCCAGAGACATGATCGTAGAATCCCCACCCTTGCTCCTCTGTGCGGATGACGGACCCGTTTTCGCGGGAACAGCCGGTCAGGATTTCAATAGCATGCAGGAGGCAGCCGCCGCTTCCGGTAATGACCGACAGCCCCGGACCTTTATCAACAAGTTTCAGGGCGTATTTGCAAACCCGGTAGCCAATCACCGAGCCGATACAAAGGTGTCCGTGGAGTTCTATTAATTTGCGCAGGTCTGCAGGATAATTTTGTTCGTTCATATACTTTCTCCAAAAAATTTCAGTTTTTCCTAGGGCAATTATACCCGGCACGTTTGTTCCCGGTCAATATTATTTGGACATATTGTCTAATTACCGAACTAAAAGTGGCAGTGGGGCAAATCTACCCCTGTCCAAACTATCTGTATGAGATATGAATATAACAACTATATTAATTATCTCACCTGAACTTAATAAAATCTACTTTGTGAAAGGTATTTCCATATTAAACTGATCTTGTGAAACTTTCGACTTTAGAATACGACATTTGAGCGATTTGTTGTTCAAAGTTGCCTATCCTGAGAGTAAAATAAAATCAAAGGCAATAGTTTTTTAGGGGATGATTCTCATGTTAAAAGGGTTTAAAAGTTGGGTGGAGAGGGTTTTGGAAAAACCTTTTTACGACGCTGAAATAATAAGGGTAGAAGTACTCAAGGACAATAGAAAAAATACACTGCCGCTTCCTAAAAGCTTGCTAAAATTGAAAGAGATACACCATTAAACTATATTGCAATTTTGCTGCCCCCTTTGTCAGGGGGTATTTTAATTTTTACAGAATTGTTCTTAAGTTCTTAAAATAAGGACATTTGTCCTGTTAAAAACGGCTATCCTTGCGGGTTTTTTCGTTTTAAC
Source organism: Bacillota bacterium (assembly GCA_049323615.1). Lineage (GTDB taxonomy): Bacteria > Bacillota > Desulfotomaculia > Desulfotomaculales > Desulfocucumaceae > JBMOPD01. The sequence goes on from JBMOPD010000001.1 coordinate 61,732, forward strand.
TGCATGACGGTAAAGGTGGTTTTATAAGCGGTGTCGAAAAGTATGTTATATTCTTGTAGTGTTCGATAAACTGTAACGGGAGGAGCAAAAGATGACCCTGAAGATGCACCAGGAGATGATGAAGAAGCTTGATGGCGGCCAGGCCGGAGAGATAGGCATGGACTATGCCTTTAATTTCCATTGTGACCGCCGCTGCATGGGCAGGTGCTGCAATACCATAAAAATCATTTTAGACCCGTGGGATGTGGAAGCCATGGCCCGGCACCTGGGGATGAGCGGCAGGGATTTCCTTGACAGGTTCTGCGAGCTGGAGGAGGACCCCAGGTCCGGGTGGCCTTATGTTAAGCTTTATGACGCCGAAAGGGGACCCTGCGCCTTTCTCATGGAGGAAGGGAAATGCATGGTCTACCCCGCCCGTTCCAGAAACTGCAGGACATACCCGGTGGGCCGGGCAGTTCGCTTCGGGCCGGACGGGAAAAAGGAAGAAAAATTTTTCATGGTGGAAAAACAGGTTTTCTGCTTCGGGCACAGCGGGGCCAGGCGGTGGACGCTCAGGGAGTGGCTGGAGGACTCGGATGCTCCGGCCTACTACAACCGGTCCGACCTTTACTTTCAATTGATAAGTTATGCCGATTCGGTTCTTCAGGTCGGCCGCTGGATGAACAGCCGGATAGCGCGGATGATCATGCCCTTTTTATACGGCCCGGAAGTGTTGCGGGCCAAAATGGGCATTTCACCGGAGGAGGTAAGCCACGAGGAGTTTTACAGCAGGCGCATGAAAGCCCTGAAAGTACTGCTGACCGAACTTGCCGCCGGGTTTGGCTTCGGCCCCCTGGTAAAGGGTGGGGCGGGAGAAGAGGTGGAGGATGCCAGCGTGATGGAGAAGGTAAGGGGGGTGCTGCTGACCGGGGAAACAGACCTGTAGAGCTGCCCTGCCGGCGGGTAAACAGCTGGAAATAGCTATCAGCTATCGGCTGTAACCATTACCACCTTTCCCCATTCTGTATTCTGTAAAATTAAAACCTCCCTGACCGGAGGTTTTAACGCTTTTACTGGATTGGTATGCGGCGCCCCCAGTTTTCCCCGGGATCGCTTTTTAACATCCTGATTTCCAGCACACCGTTGCTGTATGTCGCTTTGGCCTGGTCGGTTCTCACCCTGGCCGGAAGCTGGACAACCCGGGTGAAGGTGCCGTAATAACGCTCATTATAGATTGAATTTTCTTCCTTGTGATCCCTGGAGCGCTTTATTTCCCCCCTGATGGTAAGCTTGTCATTATCCACCCTGACGTCAATATCGTCCTTTGACTCTATGCCGGGCAGTTCGGCGGTGGCTATAACCTCGTTTTCCGTCTGGTAGACATCCATCCTGGGTCCGTAGCCGGTTGCTCCTGCAATATCATGCCTGGAGCCCCTACCCCAGAAATTATCCAGGTAGCGGTCAATCTGGTGGCGCATCTGGTTGAGTTCGTGGAACGGGTCCCATCTGATCAGTCCCACTGGTATATTCCCCCTTTTGTGGATTTAATAATATGGTGCTCCATTAAAGGGGAAAGTATTCGTGGACGTTATATGTTCGCCACGGATTCTTTCATGGTTTTTTTCTTTTCGTTGGACCGGGCCGCGCAAATCACAGGCGTTTCCTGCATCAGAATTTCAGGCCGGCTTGAGGTTGAAATAAGCGTTGATGTATAATAATGTAATACTTGTCTCAGGTTAAAAGTCCTCTTAATTTTTTGGTTGACCTGATTATAAATCTCGCAAAGGTGGGCAGTTATGGTCATAAACAGCGAAAATCCCGGCGCCGAATTCAGTTTTGACGCCGGCAGCAAGTTTAAATTTGACTGCCACGGCGGGCTTTCCTGCTTCGGGCAGTGCTGCCGGGATATCAATATTTTTCTTACCCCCTTTGATGTGATCCGCCTTAAAAGGAAGTTGAATATGTCATCGGCAGAGTTTTTAAAGCTGTACACGGAGGAACTGAAGCCGCCGCAGCTGAAATTTCCGGTCAGATACCTGAAGATGAACGATGATGACCAGCTGAAATGCCCTTTTTTAACCTCGCGGGGCTGTGCCGTATACCAGGAGCGGCCATGGTCCTGCCGGATGGCCCCCGTTGATATTGCCGGGCCGGGAAAGTTCAGGTTTTCCTTTAACCGGGCAAAATGCCTGGGGCTGAATGAAGATAGGGAATGGACCGTGCGCAGCTGGATGGAAAGCCAGGACATGGGTGTATACGACACGGTGGAGGCAGTATTCAAGGAAATACCGGCACTGGTGGGCTTTACCGGCCAGGAAGCGCTCGATAAGAGGATAGTGCAGCTTTTCAGCATGGTCTGTTACGATATCGATACATTCAGGGACTTTATCCTGCGGAATAAGTTTCTGGTCCGGGAAGGGGGCATTGACCGGGAAGTTTTCCAGGAGTCGCTGAAGGATGATGTGCAGCTGCTTAAAACCGGCATCCAGTGGCTGGTCAATGTCAGCAGCAACGTAAAGACGCTTAAAAAAATAGATAAAATATTACTTTCCCGAAAATCTTACGGGTCAGGAGACAGGAGACAGAATACAGGAGACAGAATAAAACCGAATGCAGTTTAGAACAATAAAGGGAGGTTTTTTGTGCAGGTGAATGTCAACAGGAAGGTGCCGGCGCCCGGGGCGCAGCCGGTGGTCAAGTGGGCGGGCGGCAAGCGGCAGATGCTGGGGCAGTATAAAGAGTTTTTTCCCGCCAGGTATAACGTCTACCACGAGCCCTTTCTGGGCGGGGGGGCGGTGTTCTTTCACCTTGTGCCCCCGGTGGCATTTCTCTCTGACTCAAATGCCGAGCTGATCAACATGTACCGGGTCATTCAGACCAAGGTTGACCAGCTGATTGAAGACCTTTCCCGCCACCGGTACGACAGTGACTACTATTACGAGATAAGATCCGCGGATGTCGGAACCCTCAGTGACGTGCAGAGGGCCTCCAGGCTTATTTACCTGAACAAGACGTGCTACAACGGCCTGTACCGGGTTAACAGGAAAGGGGAGTTCAATGTACCCTTCGGGAAATACAGGCGGCCCAAGTTCCTTGACGTGGAACTGCTTTTGGCGGCCAACAGGGTTTTGCAGAGGGCCGTTTTAATGGAAAGTGATTTTGAAATAGTGCTTGATAATGCCCGCCCGGGGGATTTCGTTTATTTTGACCCGCCGTACTTTCCCCTTAACCGGACGGCCAATTTTACCGACTTTACCGACCAGTCCTTTGACGCCAGGGACCATGAAAGGCTGGCCCGGGCCTTCGACCAGCTGGCCAGGCGGGGATGCCTGGTAATGTTGAGCAACAGCGACACGCCTTTTGTCAGGGAGCTCTATGAACAGTACAGGGGAGGCATTATACCCCTTAAGGCCAACCGGTCAATAAATTCCAGGGGGGATAAAAGGGGGCCGGTTGGTGAGCTTCTCGTTTGCAGCTGGATAAAGTGAAAAGGTGAGGGCTGAAGGTATGGCGACAGAGTGGCCTCCCCGCTATGGGAGGCCATTTTCAACAGGCTAGAGTATGTTTATGGTGTTCATTCTGATACGGTAATAGTGATTTAGCAGTCTATCCAGTTCCCTGCTCAGTTTAAGCCTTTTGCCGGGATCGTCCGAGTGTTGAAGCCGCCTTCTCAGTCTTTCGATGCGAACCAGAAGCTCGGGCATGGTCAAGGTAATCACTCCCGTCTGGCAAATTTTTTTATGCCACCAGTCCAGCTGAGTCTTTTCGACAAGTCAGTTCCGTATTTTTACGTATTTATAGATCTTATCGTAAAATAAGATAAATTCTTTAGTTAATTAAAAAACAAAAGCTGATTAAAAAACAAAAACTTTCTCCAGCATGGGAGAAAGGCTATAACAATACCTTAAGTGTTTCAACGGCAACCTGGCAGTCATAGCTTCGGTTTTTAGCCTTAGACCCATGGCTTTGCGTCCCCGGCTTTCGCCGGGTTTGCCTTTATCATTTATGTTGTCAAAGGTATTTTATCACATTAAAGTCAAGAAATTTGGCAAAATATGTCGTTCCTTTAAAAAATTTTTTCCTTTCCCGGGTGAACAGGTCAAATTTTTATTTCTTCACTGCCAGCGCACCCACGGGGCATGCCGATGCGCAGACGGTGCAGCCGTTGCAGCCGCTTTCCCCCAGGGGCGCTCCCAGGAAGGTGGTTACCATCCGGTCGAAGCCCCGGCGGGCAAAGCCCAGCGTCCCGGTCCCGTTCTTTCTGCAGGTCCACACACAGCGGCCGCACAGCACGCACTTGTTGGGGTCGTACAGTACATTTTCGGCCGTATCGTCTACGGGCAGGTCCCGGTCCAGTTTGGGCAGCCTGGCCGGTTTCAGCGGCAATTTTCTTTCCCTGGCGATTTTCTGCAGGGTGCAGCTGCGGTTTGCGGGGCAGGCCTTGCAGTCAGTCCGGTGGTTGGACATGATCATCTCGAAACCGGTTCTGACCAGCCGGTCCACCCTTTCGCTGCGGGTGTGGATCACCATCCCCCCGGCGGCTCCTTCGGTGCAGGAGGTGACCGGGCGGGGGTACCCTTCGATTTCCACGAAGCACAGCCGGCAGGAGGCGAAGGGGGCGTGATTTTCCCGGATGGAGCAGAGGTGCGGTATATAGATTCCGTTGTCCAGGGCGGCCCACAGTATTTTTTCGCCGGCATTGACTTCTATAACCTTGCCGTCAATGGTTATTTTGACTTTACCGCTCATTTTTCTCCTTCTCTTTCACTGCCACCTGGTCAGGGGGCGAAACTTTGATTACTGCCTTGTACTGGGGCGGGCAGGCCACCAGGCAGCTGTTGCACTTGACGCATTTTTCCTGGTTGATCACCTTGATCCTGTCTTCATTGCTGTATATGGCTTCCACCGGGCAGCTGCCCACGCAGGCGTCGCACGACCGCTCGCACTTGTGCGGCAGGATGTAGTAGGCGATCAGGTCCTTGCACATCAGCGCCGGGCAGCGCTTCTCGTGGATATGGGCGTCATACTCGTGGCGGAAGAATTTCAATGTGCTCAGGACGGGGTTGGGCGCCGTCTTGCCGAGGCCGCAGAGGGACCCGGCCTTGACGTCCCCGGCCAGTTCCAGGAGTAGGTCGATGTCTTCCGGCCGGCCCTCTCCCTTGGTGATGCGCTCCAGTATGTTGAGCATATGCTTGGTGCCCAGCCTGCAGAAGGTGCACTTGCCGCAGGATTCCTTCTGGATGAAGTCCAGGAAGAAGCGGGCGATTTCCACCATGCAGTCGTTTTCGTCCAGCACCACCATGCCGCCGGATCCCATCATGGCCCCGGCTTTGGTCAGGGAATCAAAGTCTATGGGAGTGTCAAGGGTTTCCTCGGGCAGGCAGCCCCCGGAGGGGCCCCCGATCTGTACGGCCTTGAATTTGTTGTTCCCGGCTATGCCGCTGCCCACATCGTAAATTATCTCTCTAAGGGTTGTGCCCATGGGCACCTCGGCCAGACCGGTGTTGACCAGCTTTCCGGCCAGGGCGAAGATGGCGGTGCCGGGGCTGCCGGCGGTGCCGGTGCCCTTGAACCAGTCGGCCCCGTTCTTGATTATATAGGGCACGTAGGAAAGAGTCTTGACGTTGTCAATTACCGTGGGCTTGCCGAAAAGGCCGGCCTCCGCGGGGAAGGGGGGACGGTGCCGGGGTATTCCCGGCTCTCCTTCCATGGAGGCGATCAGGGCGGTTTCCTCTCCGCACACAAAGGCCCCGGATCCCTGGAAAACTTCTATCTCAAGGCTGAAACCGGTGCCCAGCACCGATTTCCCCAGGATGCCGCAATCGTAGGCCTGCTGCAGGGCCTTTTTCACCCTTTCCACCGCCAGGGGATACTCGGCCCGGATGTAAAAGTATCCCTTGCCGGCCCCCACGGCATAGGCCGCTATGGCCAGGCCCTCCACCACCAGGTGGGGGTTGGATTCCAGTATGGTGCGGTCCATGAAGGCGCCGGGGTCGCCCTCATCGGCATTGCAGATGACGTACCTGGTCTTTTCGGCGGCGCCGCTGCACAGGGCCCACTTGTTGCCGGTGGGAAACCCCGCGCCGCCCCGGCCGCGCAGGCCGGATGACTTTACCTCGCCGGTCACCCGGCCCGGTTCCATGGCCAGGGCCGCGGCCAGGCCGGCGTAACCCCCTACGGCCAGGTAGTGCTCAATATTCTCCGGGTCAATGAAGCCGCAGTGTTCCATGACCACTTTTTGCTCCACCACACCCCTGGGAAAGTCCTGGAAGGTGGGTATATAGTCGTTGACTTCGGTGGCCGCCAGGGCGAATTCCATACAGGGATCACCGTCTACCAGAAAGTCCTTGACCAGGCGGGAGGCTGTCCCCTCGTCCAGGTACCCGTAGCAGATGCCGGGAAACCCGGGCTTGAAGATAACCGCCATGGGCTCGGCGTAGCAGTGGCCCATGCAGCCCACTTCCACCACGGTGGCGTCTACCTGCAGGCGTTCTATCTCTTCCCGGAAGGCCCCGGCTACCTCAAGGGCGCCCACCGACCGCCCGCAGGTGGCCGCGCCCACCGCGATAAGGGTTTTTTGTTTTAAGGATTCCCAGTTTTCAACGGCCCCGGCCCTGATTTTTTCCAGAATCCCGGCGGCGGTTTTATTTCCGTTCACTCTGACATGCCCTCTTTCTGTTGTTCCTCGTTCAACCGGTAGGAGAAAAGCAGGCCGTCCACCTTGGTGGGGGTCATTTTCCCGTGCACCTTTTCGTCCACCAGGGCCACCGGGGCCATGGTGCAGCAGCCCACGCAGGCCACCCTTTCCAGGCTGAATTCCCTGTCCGGGGTGGTTTCACCCACCTTGATGTTAAGCACCCTTTCCCATGACTCCATGATGATGTTTCCGCCCTTCATGTGGCAGGCGGTGCCCATGCATACCTTGACCTGGTGTTTTCCGGGGGGGGTGAGGCGGAACTGGTTGTAGAAGGTGACCACACCGTATACATCCACCTCCGGGATGCCGAAGTGGCGCGCCGTCTCCTGCATGGCCTCGGCCGGGATGTACCCCAGTTCTCCCTGGATTTGCTGCAGTACGGGTATCAGGGACCCTTTACCGTTGCCGTTTTTGGCCAGTACCTGCCGGCTTTTTTCTACGGCTTCCCTTTTTTCCTCTTCAGTCAGTATCACTTTTATCTCCTCGCAAAAATTTTAGCGTAATTATAAAATAGTATACCACAAATTATCAGTCAATAAAATATCTGATTGGTAAATTTCTTTGTTAAAAACAAAGGACCGGGTTATGTGCAGCCGGCCCCGAGTGGTATTAATAAAGGGCGGACGGAATTTGAAAACTGTAAGTCCCAGCTGTCAGAATCCAGAATGGGGAAGGTATCTTCATACGGATATTATATACCGGTGATATTTTAAATCAAGGGGTAACTCCCCCCGCCCCGGGCGGGGTCGGAGAGTTCCAGGGCGTCAAGATAGGCCACGGCGTTGAGGGCCGCCGTCTGTCCTTCTCCCACGGACTTGGCCACCTGGTACGGCTTGCCGGCGCAGTCACCGGCGGCGTAAACCCCCGGAATGCTGGTTTCCATCTTCCTGTTTACCTTTATCGATCCCCCGTCCATTTCCAGTCCGGGGAGCAGTTCGCCGGGCGGGTAAGTCTCTCTGAAGATAAAGATGCCGTCGGTTTCCAGAAACCTGTCCGCGGTTTTCAGGCCGGTGACGGCGCCGTTACCGGTTATTTCCACAGGCTTCTCGTTCAGAATTAATTCCACGTTGGGTTTATTGAACTCCGGCTTTGATTTGCTCATTCCCAGGTAAATCAACCGGCGGCAAAAATCCGCCAGGAAATGGGCCTCTTCAACCCCTTCCCCGGTGTAATCGATGACAGTGACAGTTTTGTTTTCATAGAGGGGTCCGTCGCAGGTGGCGCAGTAGCTTACGCCCCGGCCGACGTATTCTTCCTCCCCGCTGAGAAGCTTCTGCACGGCCACCCCGGTGGCCACAATGACCGATTTCCCCTCGTAAACGCTGTCCTTTACCTGCAGCATGAAAAGGCCGTCCACCGGGTTTATGGCCTGCACCTTTTGCGGTACCACGGGTATTTTAAACTCCTCGACGTGCCGGTTGAATTTTTCATACAGGTCGTTCCCGTTTATGCCCGGAAAGCCCAGGTAGTTGTCCACCCGGGGCGAAAGGTTGACCTTCGGCCGGTCGGCGTGGCCCCCGAAAACGATTACTTTCTTCCTGCGCACCCGGGCGTTGACCGCCGCCGAAAGCCCGGCCGGCCCGCCGCCCACTATGCATACGTCGTAAATCTCGCGGTCGATCATCTTTTATCACCCGTAATATTTTGTCCCTTACGTTTTCCTTTATCCGGGTGACACCAGAAGCGGGCCGGTTACCTGGTAAAGGCGGTATCCACCACCAGGTTGGGAGTCACGGCCTCTTTTATTTTTTCTTCCAGGGTGTGGCAGTGGGCGTGGCAGGTTCCGCGCAGGGCGGCGTCAAAGGTCCGCAGCAGTTCCTCCCGGTCCCCCGGGACAAAGGCGTAACCGCACTGCTTGATGGCCTTGATGGCCTCCAGGCACATATCCTCCAGCTGGTAGCACCCGCCGGGGCCTCCCACCAGGCTCCGTACGTTTTTGCCTATTTTATCGTCAATAATCAGGCCGGTAAGGCTGGCCGCCCGGCCCGATATTTCCCGGCATATTTTGTATGGCGCCCTGATGATGATTGATTCGGCCCTGATTATCTCCATCTTCCGCATGTCGGTGACGATTACCGCTTCCATCTCGTGGACGGTGTCGATAATGGCGGACCTTGTCTCCAGGGTATAATCACCGGTTTTTTCGCAGCTCACATACTTGGCCCGGTTGTAAACCTTCAATTGCCAGTTCCCCTTTCAAGTCTTCAACGGTTTTGCGGAAAAAGTCCGGCACCGGCACACCCCGGCCGGTGGCGGGGTCGAAGCCCACGTAGATGATCCACTTTCATTGGACATTACCCCCGAAAAATATTCTGGTGTGGAATGCGTCCGCTTTAAGGGAATATTCTACAGCCTGATGTCCGGTTCCTTTCATTATACCGGGGTTTTATTCTTGAGCTTCGTTTTGGGTGTGTTCTTAGGCCGGTGCGTAAATTTTATTATAAAATCTTTTCTTCGGCTTTGCTTACCGACGGGGATTGTAGCTTGGATGTGTATCTAAACGAAGGGGGGTGAAAGTCCGCAGCAGGAATGAGAGATCGGTCCCCACGGCAGGTTTTACCTCTTATTGACAGGAACATCAAACCCTGCTGGGGGTACTACGGTTGCAGGGAGGCTAAAAAGAGCACCCAGGAGGATCAGGCCGGTTTTTAATAAAATGTGCGGGGCCGACGTTATCATAAACCGAAACCGAATTTTCCTGACTGCCGCCCCGCATTGTTTTGCTGGCCCAAGCTGCCTGTCAATTCCCGGCAGCTTTTTCTTTCGGGGAGAAATCAGTTCTCCATGGTGGTGATGTAGACGTGCGGGCCTTCCTTGAAGGCTCGGATCAGCTCGCAGTGGCGTAGCACGGCAAACTGTTTTTCCATTTCCCACTGGGGCAGGTCAAAGCTCTTCATCAGCTCTTCCCGGGTGATTTTCCCCTTTTCCCTGATCAGGTCATAAATCCTCTTCTGCAGGGGCGTCAGCCCGTCGGTGCCGGAATGGCCCATCATGGCCCTGGTTGAGCGGGCACTGTCCACGGCGGTGGGGTCGCAGGGCCGGGGCGGCTGGACGGCCCCGATGTAGCAGTCCTCGCACAGTTTCTTGCCGTAATAGTCGAATACGTCGTCACCCTCCGGTATGGTTTCCTTGCAGCGGTCGCAGATCATTTCATGCACCTCCTGAGTATTCATTATGTCAAATTCCGGATTCTGGCTTCTTAATTCTGGATTCCCACGGATAAGTTCTTTCAGGACAAGCATTATAACGACTCCAGCCCCTTCTTAAGCTTTTCCAGTAGGCTGATAAGAGCTTCCTTTTCAGCGCTGTCCAGGGCGGACATGGCCCGGTGCATGTAATCATTGTGCACGGGGAGGAATGCTTCCATCAGTGCGGCGGCCCGGTCGGTCAGGCAGACCCGGAAGGCCCTTTTGTCGGAGGGGTCTTCCTGTCGTAACACCAGCCCCTCCTTCTCCAGCCGCTCGATGAGGCCGGTGATGTTGGCCCTGGAAACCAGCATCTTTTTACCCAGTTCCGACTGGGTCAGTCCCCGGTCCCCCGCCATGTGCAGCTGAACCAGGGCGCTGAATTTGGCCCTGGACAGGCCGTAGCGGGCAAAGTGCGTGGAAAAAACGTCATCCAGGACCTCAAAGGTCTCTGCCAGTTCAATTACGGTACGGATCGAGAGATAGCGGTCCTTGGTATCTTCGGGCCGGCTGATAATACTCCCCCCTTTAATAATTGTAAACATATTAACAATATGAATCAAGATTTTTTTGTTAAATATATTGTGGAATCGTTGTTGGTTTCAACTGATATAACTTAGCATAATGTTAAAACTTGGCAACGCCAAGTTAAAGATTATACTTCCGACACCAGACTCCCTGGTGCTTACCCCTTCAAGAAGAACGAAATCGCTCCGCGATGGCCTTGGATAGTATTTGCCCGGAATAAAATTACGCAAGGACTCATTCATTCAGGGAAATACTGCTAACACCTTGCTGAAATGATTTGCATGAACCTCAGGACATTATGCGGCCCCCTTAACCAGTGGGACGCCGCAGTAATTGTTTTGTGTTCCGAGACCAGAACTGTCAGGCCGCTTTCCTGCACCGCCCTGAAGGCGTCTTCGTCAGTGGTGTCGTCTCCAAAATACAGGGGGTGGAAGCCGGGGTGGAGATTCATCAGGCGCCTAACCGCTTCTCCTTTGTTTACCCCCCTGGGGCGGACTTCAATAACTTTCTTGCCAGCCATAATTTCCAAGCCGCGTTTTATAACCAACGGCCATACCGCCGTTGTAAAATCACTCACTGCCTTTAACGCCGCAACCTGGTCGGCCAGGCGGTAATGCAAAGCAACGGCCGTTCTTTTTCTTTCCACCAGGAAACCCTCACGGCCGGAAATGCAGTTCCGGGCCTGGCCGGCAACCGCCTCCAGCACCGGGGCGAGCTTTTTTTCATCAACGACCGTGTATTTTTCTCCGCCGGGGTACAGGATTTCGGCGCCGTGGCAGCCGGCAAGATATATCCCCTCAACGGGAATCATTCTTTTAAGTTCATCCGTATCCCGCCCGCTTATTACAGCCAGCACCACCCGGCTTTTTTTTGCCAGGCTCCTCAACACCTTCAAAAGACCGGGGCCGGGCAAGGCAAATTCCGGCCTTTTCCTGATGGGCACCAGTGTCCCGTCATAATCAGTCATGAGCAGCAGTCTCGGGCGGCCTGAAACTTGCGCCGCCAAATACTCCGGCATCCTTTCCCGCCAGGCCAATAACCGGCTCATGAAATAACACCTCCGCCATAAGATCAGGAGATACCATATCCCTGCCCCGGGCAGCATCTCCCAGCCAGTTTTGCCTCAACTGCCGCCACCACCAGTATATGTCCTGTTCCCTGACAACCCTGTTCAGGGCCGCCAGCCTTCTTTTTTTCTCAGCCGCCGGCATCTCCAGCCCCAGCACGATCTTGGCCGCTGTTTCCCGGGGGTTGTAAGGATTGGTGATTAAGGCTTCCTTCAGCTGGATCGCCGCACCGGCGAAGGGACTGAGCAGCAGCACGCCGACATCGTTGGCGTTGGTCGCCACGTATTCTTTGGCCACCAGGTTCAACCCGTCCTTTACCGGGGTAACCAGGGCCATGTCGGCCGCCAGGTAATGGGCCACCAAATCCGGCTTGCTCAGGGGCTTAAAGATGTATTTGACCGGAACGTGGTAATTTTCTGTAAAAGACCCGTTAATCCAGCCCACGGTTTCTTCAATCTGCCGCCTGAGCTCCCGGTAGGCGCGGGTATGGGTCCTGCTGGGCACCGCGATTTGAATAAAGGTTATTTTTTCCCTGTATTGAGGGTAATTTTCCAGCAGCCAGGCAACAGCCTTCAACCGCTCCGGAATGCCTTTGGTGTAATCCAGGCGGTCCACTCCCACCAGCAGGCACTCTCCTCCGGCGGCCCGCCTGATTTGTGAAGCTTTCCGGACTACTTCGTCAGAACTTGCCAGGAGGTCAAAATCACGCCAGTTTATGCCGATGGGCACCGAAACCGCCTTTGTTTTTCTGCCCCCCCGGTAAATGGTCCCGGTTAAATAATCAACTTCCGCCCCGGCGATTTCCCCGGCCGCCTGTAGGAAATTGTGCGCGTAGTTCCTGGTATGGAATCCGATCAACTCGGCATCCAGCATGCTGCAGATGTATTCCTTGGCCCACGGCATCGCGGCAAATATTTCTGCCGGCGGGAAAGGAATATGCCAGAAGAGGGATATCCTGGCGTGGGGCCGGTACCTGCGGATCCGGCCCGGCAGTAAAGCCAGGTGGTAATCGTGGGCCCAGATCAAATCCTGGGGCAAAGTGGTCTTCAAGACAACCTCGGCATACTTTTCATTTACCTTGCAATAGGCCTGCCAGTGATCCTCGTTAAAAACGGATTTCTCAACGAAACTGTGACATAAAGGCCACAAACAACTGTTGGCAAACCCGTCATAATAGAGGCTGACTTCCCGGGGCTCCAGCATCACCTCATGAAAAACATATCTCGGACCGGCTTCCGGCATGGGCCTGGATACGCCTATTACTTCGTCTTCTTTTCCACATCTGCCGCCCCAGGCAATCCAGGCGCCGCCTTCCCGGGCGATAACGGGATCTATGGCCGAGACCAGGCCGCTGACGGACTGCATGCCCTCAAGGCCGCTGGAAGTCTCCCTGAACGTCCAGGCCCCCCGGTTGGACACTACCACCAGGCGCCCGCTTGGTTTTACAGCAAGAGGTTTAATCGAACCCATGGCTTTCACCTCCTACTTGAAAATTACCATCACGTCCCCCTTTGTCCCAATCACGCCGCAGTATGTTTTATCATGCCTCCTGGTAAACTCCAGGGCCGCGGCGCCGTTGCCGGCCCGGATGTTTTCCAGGCGCAGCGTCTGCAAAAACCCCGGCAGCTGCGGGTTTTGCACGTATATATGGGTACCCCGGCACTCTATGCCCAGCAGTGCCCGGAGCATCAGAAACATACTGCTGATGGACCAGGCCTGGGGATCGCAGGCGATGGGATACTTGACCGGCCCGGCGTTTCCACGCCTGGTAAACCCGCAGAATAGTTCCGGCAGCCGCATGTGGTCGAAATATTCCGCCGCCTCGAAGAGGGTTTCCACCAACTGCTGAAGCGGGGCCACCGCTCCCGCCAGCTTCATCCCGAAGCCGATAATGGCGTTGTCGTGCGGCCACACCGACCCGTTATGATAGCTCATCGGATTGTAAGCAACTTCCCTGTTGCTCATTGTACATATCCCCCAGCCTGAAAAAAAGTCGGGAAGCAACAGCCGCTTAATCACCTGCCGGGCCTGTTCCCCGGGTAAAATTCCGGTAAAAAGGCAAAACTCCCTGTCCCCGGTCCACCTGATGTAATCGGCCAGCGAAATGATAAACCAGGGCGTTGAATCCACCGACCGGATCATGTAGTCAAACCTCTCATTATTCGAAGAAATCTTAATACACTGATCCTTCCACCCCTGGTAGGCGTCGGCCAGGCACTGGGCAGCCCTGGCAAAGCCCAGGTCTTCCCGGGGCAGGATGATTTTGGCCTCTTCACCGTCAATTAACGGGGTCACCTTGAAGTAAAGGAGTTCATAAACATCCGGCCTTCTTTCAATATTTCCACGCTGCCCCGGCTATCTTCCGGAGCAATCCTGAACTCGTCTTGCGGTGCTGTCCTGGATTCATGCATATTCTGACACCTTTACGCGGATGCGGCTTTCCCGCGGCCTGCCGCCCGATCCGTTTTGGATATAATATCTTTGTAAACCTTCAAAGTGGCCCTGGCCATGACCTCCTTGGTCCAGTACTTCTCCACCATGAGTCTCCCCCGCCTGCCCATCTGCCGGCACAGTTCGGGATTCCTCAATAACCGGCAGCACTTTTCCGCCAGGTCGGTTTCACTGGCCATTTCCACCACGAAGCCGTTCACACCTTGCTTAACAATTTCCGGCATTCCGCCCGCCCGGCTCACCACAATGGGCTTTTCGGTGGCCATGCTTTCCAGCATTACCAGGCCGAAGGGTTCCTGAAAGCAAGACGGGTAGATGCAAAATTCGGCGGCTTTGTATACCAGCGGCATATCCTCCCAGGCGAAGAACCTGACAAAAACGTTGCCGGCAAGACCCAGTTCCTGAACCAGGCCCAGTATTTTTTGCACGTGCCTTTGCTGGTGCGATCCCCAGTCCACGGTCTTCCCGGTCCCCGCCAGCACAAGCAGGGCGTCGGGAAATTCTTTTCTTATCATATCCAGGGCCATAACGCTTATATGGCAGCCTTTATCCAGGCTCATCCGGGCAGGTTGAAAAATCACCCGCCGCCCTTCAAACTGCGGATACCTCAGATTGATTTCTTCGCGGTCGCGGTCCTTCACCGGGGTAAACTTCTTTAAATCAATTCCGTGATGGACGGTGACAATTCTTTTTTCATCGTAACCCACCCGGGCCAGCTCATGTTTTATGTAATCACTGACAGATATAATGGCGTCCCAGTTATGGGCTTTCCTGTTCATCTCCTGCCATGTTTCATCATCATCGGCCCACACGTTGTGAGCCGTCAAAACCAGAGGTATGCCCCGGGCCTTTTTAATCCCGGATAAAATGTCCGCGTGTACCGGGCTGAAGTAGTGCATGTTGTGGGCATGGATCACATCGGGCCGCACCTGATCGATAAAGCGTTCTATTTCCTCCCTCGTCTCCCGGGCCTGCCCGCTGATCCTTTCCGGCGACAGGCTGTTTAAATCCATGAAGGGAGTTCTCTTAATGTACATCCCTTCATACCAGTCTTCTTCTTTTACGCCCTGAACCGAACCGGTCAATAAACTGACCCGGCAGTTGTTCTTAACCAGCTCCGGCCCCAGCATGGCCAGGTGGCTTTCCACTCCGCCGATGATCGGCGGAAAGGCCCAGTGCAGATGAGCGATGTTCACCAAATAAACCCCTCCCATTACGTACCACTGTTACCTTATATTGGCATCCTCAAGGGTGCAGGCGGCCCATAAAACAAGGGAGACAGTTGTCTCCCTTGCTTAAGGTTTATGCATTTAAGTTTAAAACAAGCAGCCATACATAGTTTCACGAAGAAAATTAGACAGGGAGACTTATTTAAACTAAAATGCACCAATTTACTATTCCTTTGTTCAGACATTTCCCACCCGGCGGAGCAGGTATTTATTCAACGCCGGCGGTAATATCCCTGCCGTACTTGTCCTCTAGTTGCAGTATCAATTTGGCTCCCGGCAAGTTGACGTCCTTTTCCTCGACCAGAAACTTAATTCTTTTTATCAAGTCTATATTGTCGGAAGAATAGAGGCGGGTATTGCCCTGAGTTCGCCCGGGCTTAATCAGGCCGGCCTCCTCCCATTGTCTTAATGTTCTTATGTTAACGCCGGCCAGGTGAGCCGCTATGCTTATCTGGTACACTCCCTTGCTGGAAGCAACCTGGGCAGCCATACTGCACGGACCTCCATAAAGCAGGATAAATTTTCTACTATTTTTTATTATATAATATTATCTTGTAACTGTCAATTTAATTACTGCTATATTACATATTGTATGCATAGATCACCAAGAAATAAGGCAGCCTGGCCGCACCTGTAACAAGAACCCAAGCTTGAAGGCTTGGGTTCTTGTGGTTTGCGTGCGGGATCAAGTTTTTAATCATGGCGCCAAGAACCTTCCTGGCTTCCTCCCGTCATCAAAGTATTGTTATTCTTTTCACTGTGATGAGTTATACCCATCAATTAATGCTTGTTTTGCAACACCAAGAGTGACAAGTTTATTGGCCTCAATGGCCTTTTGCAAGAAATCCTGAGCTTCTGTGTACTTACTAATTTTTTTATCATCCACATAACTTTTTAAGTCATCGATAGAGCCTTGTAAATATAAAACCGCAATCACCATGATTTGCTTTTCATTATTATATTGCATTGCTATATCCATATTCTTAGCATTCCTGAACAAATCTAAAGCTTGTTGACTTAGTCTGTCCAGATTAATATAGACGAAAGTATCAATAGTTCCGTTGCTAATATCTTTTATTTCGGATTGATATGAGGTTAAAACATTATGAAAAGTTTTCTGTACCTGGTCGAAAGATTTAACTGCCTTTTCTGCTTCTTGTTTTTTCGTATTCTTTTGTGCTTGTTTTAGTTCTTTGTCTTGCTGTGGTTGTTCCTGTGCTGTTACCGGGGGTGCAGCCTCTTTTGTTAAGTCCTTTTGAGCCTGTTGTCCAATATCTTCTTCAATAGTATTTCTGGTTGTTTTCGATGAATGCCATACTGAAACTCCCCACGATAAAACTATAAGTGCAAAAATGAGTAGAAAAATAGAACCAAAAATATTGGCTTTTTTGTCTTTTTTATCCATTATCGCTTTTCTAGATTCCAAAAACAGTAAAATTCCAAACAGTCCCAAGAAACCACTAATAGCGAAGATTAATGTCGGTGTAATATATTTCAATTCATCACTCCTCCAGATTTTTGTCCATTATAACATGATCTTAGAGGCAAATTTTCTATGTACAAAGTCTTTTTCCTGCAATTTAATTTTACAATTTATACCCCTGGACAAATCCCTAAGCCAAGAGACTGAAAAAAGAGGGAGTAAAGCATGTTTTTACCTTGAGCGGAGGGCATATCGCTTCTATTTACAATGCCTGCCCGGATTACGGCATAAACCTTGTCGACGTGAGGCACGAGCAGGCGGCAGCCCACGCCGCCGCCGGTTGGGCGCGCATCACCGGCGAGCCGGGGTTTTGCCTGGTTACGGCCGGTCCCGGGGTAACGGACACGGTAACCGGGGTGGCCGAGGCTATGATGGCCGACTGCCCCATGATAGTGTTCGGGGGCCGTTCCCCGCTGTACCGGAATGACACCGGCCCTCTACAGGACCTGGACCAGCTGGCGTTTATGGCTCCCCTGACCAAATGGGCCAGGGCGGTTTACCAGGCGGAAAGGTTGCCGGAGTACGTCGCCATGGCTTTCCGCAAGGCCAAAAGCCCGGTGCCGTCGCCGGTTTACCTGGAGTGTGCCGTGGATGTCCTGGACCAGGAGGTGGACGGGGAAAAAGTCTTTTTTCCAGAAAATTACTATACAAAGGCGGAGCCTTACGGCGATCCTAAACTGGTAAGACAAGCGGCCGACATGCTGATGAACGCTGAAAGGCCGGTGATTATAGCCGGCGATGGCCTGTTCTGGACTGGAGGTGGCAGTGTTTATTCCATAATGCTGAGAAAATGTTCTATTTTACAACTTAACAGTTCAAATACTTTACATACACATCAGGAAAAAAGTAAGTCCTTTCTGGTCCAACGGTTACTAATCATCTAGCTTGCCTCCATACAGTCCCTGTGTCCGAATAAATAACATCCACGGCCAGTGCCCTGACAGCCTATTTTGCCAACTTTCCCGGGTAAGCACAGAGGTGCCGCGACAAAAGATGCATTACGCGCCGGTCCTGTCATTCATGGTTGGTACTATCATTGCATGGAGCTACCAGATAGACAGAAAGATCACGGTGATCACCTTGGGAGTTGCCGTCGTTCCAACTTAGCTGTGGAAATCCGGCAATGATATTAAGTGTTGTTAAACTAAAAGGAGGTTTAATATGAGAACAAGGGCCCAGTACATCGAGAGGTTAGGTAAGATGAACCGCAACCTGTATTCCAACGGCGAGAAGATCGACAGGCTGGACGAGCGCCAGGAAGGCGCCATCAACGTCATGGGCTTGACCTTTGACGCGGCCTGGGATCCTGCCAGCAGGGACCTTTGCACTGCCAAGTCCCACATCACAGGGGAAACCATCAACCGCTTCAACCACATCCACCAGAACCCGGAAGACCTGCATAAGAAGCAAGACATGACACGGTACCTGTGCAACAAGGTCGGGCAGTGCATCCAGCGGTGCATGGGCATTGACGCTGCCAACGCCCTCAATGCTGTTTCCTTCGAAGCACAGAAGTCCCCCCAGGCCAAAACTGCATACTATGACAACTGGCTGAAGTGGCTGGAGCGCTTCCAGACCGAAGACCTGGTAGCCAGCTGCGCACAGACCGACGTCAAGGGCGAGCGCCTGAAGCGGCCGTCTGAGCAGACTGACCCCGACATGTACGTGCATGTGGTGGAAGAGCGCAGCGACGGCATCATCGTCCGGGGATCCAAGGTCCACATCTCTGAAGCCTCCATTTCCGACGAGATACTGGTAGTGCCCACCCGGGCCCTTAAAAAGGGAGAGGAAGCTTATGCAGTCTGCTTCGCGGTTCCTTCGGACTATGAAGGCGTAAAGCAGGTTGTCCATTTCCACAACGCCCGCAAGCGCGACCACTATAAAAGGGGAATCGAATACGGCTATACTGACTCTTATGTCATCTTTGACGACTGCTTCGTTCCCTGGGACCGCGTGTTCCTGTGCGGGGAAACCCTGCACGGCGGCATAGCAGCCCTGCTGTTCGCACTGTTCCACCGCCATTCCTACTCCGGCTGCAAGCCTGCCATGCTGGACTATGTTATCGGCCTGGCTGCCCTGGCTGCCGAAATAAACGGCATTGAAAAGACCCCGCACGTGCGCGAAATGCTTTCCAAACTGATTATGACCGGTGAACTCGGATACGCAGCCGGCTACACGGCATCCGACCTCGGCAAATCCGAAGTTTACATGCCGGGATTGGGCTTTGTACCGTACGGCCCCGGCAGCTGTATACCAAACTCCATCTATTGCAACGTCGGAAGGTGCCTGTCCGGTGAGGCCGTGTTCCACGAGCAGGAGATACTGTGCAACATCGCAGGCGGCCTGCCCGCGACCTTCCCTTACGAAAAAGACCTGACCAATCCTGAAACTAAAGCTCTGCTGGAGAAGTACCTCAACCGGAACCCCAAGATCCCCATCGAGGAACAAATCAAGTTCTGGCTGACCTTCATCGACTTCGGCCTCTCCGGCTCCGCCGGCTCCATGCTGTACGGCGCATACCACGGCGGCGGGTCCCCGATTATGGAGCAAATCGCCATCACAAGCCAGTACGATATAGAGTCCAAAAAGGACATCGTCAGGGCTATAGCCGGCATGGCGCCCAGGCAGAAATAACGCTAATCCCTTGAATTCGAGGCATTAGCATACGAAAAGTCCTTGTCGGATATAGTGCCTCCCGGAAATCCTTGAAATCAGGAGGAATACGTATGGCCAGGGTGGTTAATTCGGTGCTGGGGCCCATTTCCCCGGAAAACCTCGGAGTAACTCTCATGCATGAACACCTGATTTTCGGTTATCCAGGCTGGCAGTATGACTCGGCCGCCCCGCCCTATGACCGGGGAAAAGCTGCCGAAGTTTGCTGTGCCATGGTTGGCGAGGCGATGACATATGGTCTGAAAACCGTGGTGGATGCAACACCCAATGATGGTCAGAGGGACCCGGAACTATACAAAAATTGTGGCGGACAAAACCGGAATAAACATAATTTGTTCCACCGTGCTTTATACCAAGGAAGAGGGCGCCCCGGCCTACTTTAAATTCCGCAGGACGATCACCGGAGGATCCCCGGCGATAACAAACGAAGTGTATGAAACTTTCATGAAGGATATCACACGGGGAATAGGCAACACCGGCGTAAAGGCAGGCGTTATCAAGGTGGCCACCGGCAAGGATAATGCTCTCCCATGATTTCATTTGCTTTTGGCTGGGACGTGAATTGCCGCTTTCAGATCCGTTTATTCCTCTGGTGGCCAACTGGAATCTGACCAATATATTCAAAAACATAATTCCTGCCCTGAAAAACGCCGGCATTACGGATAGCCAGATAAAAACAATCATGGTTGAAAACCCCAAAAGGTAGGGTATCTTCTTCGGGAGGATACCTTTTCTTTTTCTCCACTTTCTGTAATTAGTAATGTAGCTGTTATCATTTTAAGCAATTCTGCATAATTTTTTTCACAATTTTCCATGTTTTATTGATAATTTTACCACATTTGTTTTGTACACTTGGTAAAGGGCAAATACATAACTAAACGAGGCGGGATAATGAAAACGAGTAAATTTGTACTTGCGCTGATGATTGCTTTGATAGCTGCAACAGCTGCTGGCTGCAGCGGTGGCACGGAGACTCCTCAGAAGAATCAAAAGCAGAGCAATGCAACTGCTACAGAAGGGCAAAAGATTGCTCTTCCGGAGGAAGGACCTGCTTTGATTGGAAAGGTGAAGGAGATTGTTGGCAATGAAGTAACTGTATTTAAAGGGGAAATTCCTCAAAGTCAGGGAACGCCAACAGAACAACCTGCAAACCAAAGCCAAAACAATCAAGGTGTGAGACCTGAAAACAGAGGCATGGGAATGAAATTCACCGAGGAAACGGAAACCTTTCTTATACCGGTAGGAACCCCCATCGTAACCATGCAAAGGGGGACTAATGAAGCGGGCCAGGTTGGGCTTACAGAGATAAAAAAGGATACCATTCTACGGGTTTGGAAAAAAGACGGTACAGTTTCATTTGTTCAGGTAGCAGGTGGGAATGTCCAAAGGGGTACCGGGCAAGGTGCAGGAAATAACAGGCAGGGAGCCGGAACCGGTGCCGGGGCCGGAGGCGGCATGCCACCAGGGATGGGTGCCCCACCAGGGATGGGTGGTAACCGGTAACATGAACGGTCGCTCAAAATGTATTATAGATGCTTATAACATTGTTAAAATATTCCAGAATGGGTTTGAAGAGCTCAAGGTCCTGGATGACGTAAGCATAAAAGTATTTAATGGTGATTTTATGGCCGTTTTAGGACCTTCCGGTTCAGGTAAATCAACGCTGATGAATATACTGGGGTGCCTGGATACCCCTACTTCCGGACAATATTTTTTAGATGGTTTAGACGTCTTAAAAGCTTCGGAAGACGAATTGTCTGAGATTCGCAACAAGAAAATAGGTTTTGTTTTTCAAAAGTTCAACCTGCTGCCCAGGTTGTCGGCTCTTCAAAATGTCATGCTTCCTTTGCTCTATCGTGGGGTTAATGAGGAAGAAGCGATGGAAACAGCCAGGGAAAAATTGACGGTTTTAGGGTTGGGGGAGAGGCTTTGTCACCGTCCCAATGAACTCTCAGGCGGGCAGCAGCAACGGGTAGCCATAGCAAGGGCGATTGTCGGTAATCCCCAGTTGTTATTGGCGGATGAACCTACCGGAAACTTGGACAGCAAGTCCAGCGAGGATGCGATGGAGATTTTTAAAGAGCTTAATAAACAAGGGAATACAATTGTTATCATTACCCACGACGTTGAGGTGGCCGAGCGAGTCAATAAATTAGTTTATATACGGGATGGAAAGCTATATGAAAATCATTAGAGGCTGGAAATTAAAAGAAATAAAGACTCTAAAAAACAAAAAATTCTTATGGACTGCTTTGGTGCTGGCAATCATTTTGACAGGTGGAACAGGGTTCTGGTTACATAAACAGGGTGAAGATAAAAATTCTCAAGTTCAATTCCAAGAGGTCAATGTAAAAAGAGATGATATAGTTGTTGGCCTGGATTCCGATGGAACCCTTGACTTTTCTAAGGTAAATTTAAGATTTGGCGTGAAAGGTAAGATTGCAGAAATTCTGGTTGCAGAAGGCGATGAGGTGAAAAAAGGGGATGTAATCGCCAGGTTGGATAACCGGGATTATCAGGACCAGTACCAGTTGGCTTTGGCAAGACTTCAAGAATCCCGGGAACAAAAAGTAACCAGTCTTTTAGACGATGAATTAAAGTTAAAAACGACTGAGGCTGAGTTGGAAAAACTTAGGGACGAGTATAGGGAAATGGAAGCAATTCCAGATGCTTATTCTGCCAGTGAGTTAAAAATGAAAAAAATGGAACTGGCTAACAAAGAGAAAGAATACGAAAACCTGCAGAATAAATACGAGTTGCAAAAGGCCCAGGGGCTAAATCAGGATGAACTGGAAGTAAAAATGGCGAAGGAAAATTTAGAAGACACAGTTTTATATGCACCTGTTTCCGGTTGCGTTTTAGACCTTGCTAATAAAGTCGGGGAAAGTGTTACAGATGAGCAGGACTTCGCAACAATCCATGAAAACAATGCAATTAATGCCGTAACAAAAGTTATTGAGTATGATATTGGTCAAATCAAGGTCGGGCAAAAAGTATATGTGACGGTAGAAGCGATACCTGACAAAAAATTCACAGGCGAAGTGAGTAAAATTAATGCTTTGCCCGCTGAAGATTCTAGCGGCCTGGTTAATTATTCTGTAGAAATCAGTATCAAAGACCCCGGACCTGAATTGAGGGATGGAATGACTTGTGCAGTTGCCTTTGTTATTAAAGAAGTGAAAGATTGTTTAATCGTGCCCTATAATGCGGTAAGAATTGTGAACGGCAAACAAGTGGTAACCGTGGTGGATGAAAAGGGTCAAAGAGTTGAAAGGGAAATAAAAACCGGATTTACCGATGGCACCAGTGTAGAAGTGCTGGAAGGTCTTAGGGTAAATGAGAAGGTCGTATACCAAAAAGGCAGGTGATTTTTTGAAGCTTAAACAGCTGCTTAAACTGGTTTTCATCAATATTACCCAAAACAAGGTACGGTCTTTTCTAACGACACTGGGAGTGATTGTTGGCACTGCCACCATATTTATGGTCGTGGCCATTGGCGGAGGTGGAGAAGCCAAGGTTAACGAGCAGTACTCCAAGTTGAATGTGGGAACCATTATGGTGATGCCCGCCCAAAGGGGCAAGGTCGTGGACCCATTGACAAAAAAAGATGCACAGTTGTTTCTGGAAAGTGAAAACATTGCCCAGGCATTTCCTGTTTTGCGTGGCAACGGAGATATTAACTATGATAATTTTTCAACCAGTGGCGGTTTTATGGCAGTCCAGCCGGGATTCCAGGAAAGCAATAACCTGACCGTCCAGCAGGGCAGAGCCCTTGAAGAAGAAGATGAAGTGAAAAAAAATAGATGTACGGTCATTGGCGCGGAACTGGCCAATACACTTACAAACGGAAACCCTTCCGAAATAATCGGCCGGAGTATCAGTATCAATAGCAGGAAGTTTGAGGTCGTAGGCATCTACAACAGAGTAGGAGATTCCGGTTCGGGAATGAGTTATGACGACGCCGCCTTTGTTCCCTATTCGGTGGGAGAAAGATTTTTATTGGGCACCAGAGCCAACCCCACCATTACTGTGCAGGCGACAGGCTTAGAGACAGTGCAATCAGCGATTGAGGATATTACCAATATTTTAAATGAAAACCACCGTGCGGGAGGAGCGGAGCAGTTTCGCATCATGGATGCGGGAAGCAGGCTGGCCGCTGCACAGGAGTCTGCCAGAACAATGTCACTGCTTTTGTTGGCCGTGGCCGCCGTTGTCCTAATCGTCAGCGGTATCGGGATCATGAATGTGATGTTTGTAACCGTCAAAGAAAGGACAAGGGAGATTGGGACGTTAAAAGCCATCGGCGCCAAGAAGAAGGAAATATTGAGCCAGTTTTTGATAGAGGCGGTGATTATCAGTTTGTCAGGCGGAGTCATTGGTGTCATATCCGGATTCCTTGCGCTGCCTGTATTACAATATTTTGAGCTTCCGGCTCTCCCTTCAGTGAGTGGAGTCTTATTAGGTTTAACATTCTCTGTATTTACAGGTGTGTTTTTTGGAATCTATCCAGCCTGGAAAGCTGCTGATTTAAGTCCCTTGGAAGCCTTAAGATATGAATAGTAAAGGAGATTCACATGAGAAAAAAACTAGTGGCAATCCTGATGATGCTATTTGTGCTGGGGTGTATTTCAACCGGCTATGCAGCTGAAGAAGAGGTTTCCACAGAGAACACGATTACATTAGAAAAAGCCAAGTCACTGGTCAATGCTAACAGCAGGAATTTAAAAAAATACAAAATCAGTGTAGACAAGGCAGAATATCAGCTGTATCAGGCTGAAGATCAGCGAGATGAAATTTTTCATTCACTAAACAGTATGTACTCAAAGTATGACAAATTATGGCAAGAGTATACCTCTCTCCAAGAAAACCAGGGAGACCCTGCGGTTGCTGACAGAATAAACGAACTGGAAGCCGAAATAAGTAATCTTGAGCAAGAAATGATCGTGCAAAACGAAAAAATAGACTCGTCATCAGATGGTGTGGAGGATGCTGAAAATAATTATAATGATTCCATTAAGGAGGAACAAAATTATAGAAAGCAGCTAGAGTATGTTGTTGAAGAACTCTATACGACTATCCTAAACCAGGAAGAGTCTTTATTTACTCTAAAAAAAGAATGCGAATTAAAAAAATATTTACTTGATATGGAAAGAAAAAAATTACAACTGGGAAAAAGCACTCAATTAAAGGTGAGTCAACTAGAAGCGGATATCATCAATCAAAACAATGCAATTACTGAACTAACTAATAATATCAAGACAAAAAAGTGGCAGCTCAACGACATGATGGGGAAAGGTTATGATGATGAATTAAATTTGGTCCCCTTTGAAGTCCCGGGAACAGTGGAAATTCCCGAATATAATCAATTGCTGTCTGATGCGATGCAAACATATGATGCCCTTTTACAGATAAAAAGAGACATTAAAGAGAGCGAAGACGAACTAGATGATGAGGATGATTATTACCAATCCCAATTGCTAAAAAGCGGCATTAAGGAGAAAGAATTGCAGTTGGAAGATGAAATAATTAACTTAAGTGAAGCTATAATCAACCTGATAACAGATGTGAAATCAAAGCAAGAAGGCCATCAATTAGCCTTAATTAATCTTAAAAATGCACAAAAATCTTATGAGTGGGATAAGAAACGATATGAAACGGGACTTATTTCCAAACTAGCTCTCTTAGAGAGTGAATTGAACTACCTAAATATGAAAAATAAAGAGGCCTCCAGTGGGTATGCCCTTTACCTGGCACAACGCTCTTTAAAGTTAGCGGAGGATGGTATATTAATTTAATAAAACAAGAGTTTTCTGTAGAAATTTTTACTTTATGCATGTTACAACTGGTCGTAAAAGACAAATTTAATTTCACAATTTTCCACAACTCCTTGATAATTGTTCCGCATTTAGCCTATATACTTTAAGCGTGGCCACGTTTTCAAAAATCATAAGGGAGGAATTAGTGAGTGAAAAACTGGAAGACCAAAGCTGTATCTACTGTCTTGGCATTGTCAGTGCTTGTGCCCACTACTGCTTTTGCCTCTGACGCAATAACCACTAAGGGAGATGTTAACGCTAAAAAAGGGTTTGCCCACCACCGGTTTCTAGATGGAGAAAGGCGTCAAGAGGCAGACGGCAAAATCCTGGAGTTGGCTGGGAAGTATACACCGGAAAGTCTGGAAGAATGGAAAAATACCCTTGCTGAGCAAGAACAATTGAAGAATGATTTAATGAAAAAGCGTCCGCCAGTCGATAAGCAAAGACCTCAATTGTCAGATGAGGCTAAAGAAAAAGTAAAAGCAATACGTGAGGATGTGAAAAGTGGCAAACTGACTCCTGAAGAGGCCAGAGAAGAAATGGACAAACTGGGCCTAAAAGGCAGAGAAGATTTTGATAAAGATAACCTGATGGTTCAGTTTAGAGAAGCAGTGAGAGCCAACGATGAAACTAAAATAAAGGAACTGCTGCCGCAGATGTTACAACAACTTAAGGAGAAAAACCAGATCCGGGCTAATAAGTTGGCAGAATCTAACAAGTAGAAAAATCCAGACTCTCTTTTTAAGGGAGTCTGTTTTTTTGCTATAATAAAGTGGGTAAGGAGGTATGGACTTGTTTCGTATATTCCTGGTTGAAGATGAGTTAAACCTCAATCAAATATTATGTTCCTATTTGCAAAAAGAAAATTGGGAAGTTCGCTCTTTTACTGATGGGGAGTCAGCTATTCAAGCCATTGCAGAGCAACCGCACCTCTGGATTTTAGATATTATGCTTCCCGGAATTGATGGTTACCAATTACTGCGCCGTATTAAAGAAGAGTCCCCGGACGTCCCGGTTATTTTTATATCTGCCCGGGATGCTGATATTGACCGAATCATGGGTCTCGAAATGGGAAGTGATGACTACCTTGCAAAACCGTTCTTACCCAGGGAACTGGTTATTCGTACGCAGCGAGTTCTTGAGCGAGTATACAACAAGTCAAATGGACCGCAAAACACTATAATTCACCTAACGCCTTACATTATAGACGAAGATAAACGTGAAATTCATAAGGGCCATGAAATTATAGAGTTAACTTCAAAGGAATATGATTTAGCTCTGTTATTTTCAAAACACAAGGGGCAGGCACTATCCCGGCAGAAAATCATCGACTGCATATGGGGAGAGGACTATGTTGGCACCGACCGGTCCGTGGACGACCTGGTGCGGCGTTTAAGAAAAAAGTTGCCTGACCTGCGCATTGAAACTATTTACGGGTATGGATACAGGATGACGGCAAAATGAAAAATCTCTCACTGACAGTAAAATTATGGATGGCCCTTTCCCTGGTGAGCTTGTTGTTATATCTTGTTGTAGCACTTATTACGCCACTCTTAATCCGCAATTTCCTTACAGATAATCTGATAGGGTCCCCCGCTCCGCAACAAAAAAATCAATTTCAAGAACCTCCTGAGCCCCGTGGTTTTCATATTCGCAGCTTTATTATGCTTGAGGATGGAACAACCCTTCCATCAGAAGCCCGGCAAGCTTTCTCCGAATCTTTATTAAAGGAAATAAAAGATAATGCTGAAACTCAACAATCACAAAAACAACTATATGAAAGTACAAACGGTCAGATTCAAATTCGCTATGTAATTGATAAAAACATGGCTTATGGACATCCCTTGTATCAGATTATGTTTTTAAGAAAGCCTGAAGAAGATTTATATGTAAGAACTTTACTGTTTAACATCATGTTATACGTGGGCCTTGCTCTAGTCGTAAGCTGGCTTACTTCTCTCTTAATTGTACGCAACCTGACCCGGCCCCTTAGTCTTATTGAAAAGCATGTAAAGCGTATTGCCAACCGCAACTGGCATGAACCGCTAAATATAAAACAAAATGATGAGTTGGGGAAACTAGCCAAATCTATTGATACCATGCGCCGACAGCTGATTCAGCAGGATGAAATGCAGCAATCAATGCTGCAGAATGTCTCTCATGAGTTAAAAACACCGGTCATGGTTATTCGAAGCTATGCGCAGGCTATTCAAGACGGGATTTACCCCAAAGGTAATTTGGCCGGCAGCATACAAGTAATCGACGAAGAAGGGGAACGCCTTGAAAAGCTGATTAAACAATTGCTTTATCTAACACGACTGGATTACCTGGCAACCCAAAATACTGTTCATGAGAGTGTTCGTCTTGATAAGTTAATTGAGAAAATTGCACAGCGCCTATACTTTCAGCGCCCAGAAGCAACCTGGCAATTAGACCTGCAGCCGGTAACCATAAAGGGAGACGAAGAAACTCTGCGGGCTATGGTTGAAAACATACTAGATAATCACCTGCGGTATGCTGCGTCGATTCTTAAGATCAGTGTTCATATAAACAGCGAGAAAAATGAAGTTTGTCTTAAATTCTGGAATGACGGCTCCCAGGTAGAGCCTCAAATTATGAATAAGATATTCATGCCATTCCAGAAGGGTCGGGAAGGTAAGTTTGGCTTGGGGTTAACCATTGTGCAGCGAATACTCAAGATGTACCAGGGCCAAATCACCCTGGAAAATGAGAAAAGCGGTGTATCTACAACCGTTAATATACCATTGAAAGACAAGGGGAATTAGTGATATATGAGAACCAGAGGGGAATAGGCCACTATAAAATACAAAGTGTAGAAAAGACTGTAGGAGAAGGACTGGCCAAGGAAAGTTATACCAACAATAATCGACTTACACTTATCTAGACAATAAAATATGGAATGTGGCCGAAGAAGTGATAACAGTAGCCCCGGGAATAAAGCGCCCGGGGTTTATTTTTCAGGGGCGGCAGGAGGATATCCGGGTGGCCGGAATGTATTAATAAATATGGGAAAAAATACAAAAGGGTGGATGGTAAATGCCAAAAGTTCGTGTAAACGGCACAGGTATCTATTACGAATCAAGAGGCGACGGGTTTCCGCTGGTAATGATCATGGGCCTTGGGGGGAACATCGACTGGTGGCCCCCGGAATTGCTGGACAGACTGGCCCAACGCTACATGCTCCTGGTTTTTGACAACCGCGGGGCCGGCAGGAGTGATGCGCCGGCGGTTGATTACAGCATCTCCATGTTTGCCCGGGACACGGTGGATCTGATGTCCCTTCTGGGCATCAAGCGGGCCCATGTGTTTGGGGTATCAATGGGCGGCATGATTGCCCAGGAAATGGCCCTGTCTTATCCCGGGCGCGTTGAGAAACTGGTTTTGGGTTGTACCAACTGCGGGCCCGGACATTCGGTTCCGGCACCGGCGGAGGTGATTGCCCTCCTGTTGAACCAGAGCGCCGCCCCGCCGGCGGAAATATTGAAAATACTTTTTCCGGAGGATTATATAGCCCAAAACATGGATAAAATAGGGGAATTTGTGAGGCGATACACGGTTGCCCCCATTGCTCCGGAGGCCCACAAGCGCCAATTGGGCGCCATTGCCGCCTTTAACAGTTATGACCGCCTGGCCCGGATAACTGCTCCCACCCTCGTTATAACCGGCGACCGGGATGTGCTTATTCCTCCGGAGAATTCAGAAATATTGGCCCGTAACATTCCGGGGGCCAGGATGATCACCGTGAAGGGGTGCGGCCACGGCTTCGTGGGCCAGGCGCCGGACGAAGTGTTTGAGATGTTGCAGGAATTTCTGGAGGTAAAATAAACAGTGTAACATGCTGATGCAGTATACCGGAGGGTAACAATCTGATCGGCGAACAGGGAAAACTGACTGATGAATTAAAGCAGAGGATTCTGGCGGCCGCCAGGGTAACCGAGGTGGAGGACCTCTACCGGCCTTACCGCCAGAAAAAGTAAACCCGGGCCTCGGTGGCCCGGGAAAAGGGGCTGGAGCCCCTGGCGAGGTATTTGCTTTCCTGCCCGCGGTCCGGTGATCCCCTGGCGGAGGCGGGTAAATACCTGGACCCGGAAAAAGGGGTGGCCACGCCGGAGGAGGACCTGCAGGGGGCGATGGACATAGTGGCCGAGGAGGTTTCCGATGACCCCGATGTGCGGGGCCGGGTCAGGGAATATACTTTCAGAAACGGCCGGCTTGTGGTCACTGCCAGGGAAAAGGGCAGCCCCCCGGTGTACGAGATGTATTACGACTACCGGGAGCCGGTGCGCCGGGCTGCCCGGCCTTTCATAAAGTGAACGCCCGGCAATTATCGGCTTCACCCGGGCTGTCATCCCCGACAATGCTGAAAAGCCGGGCCATGGCCAGCAGGTCCAGCCGGTTGTGCTCGATAACCGGCCCGATCATGCCGGCATCCTGCCTCTGCACAAAGCGGTGGTACGTTTCGGGTATCAGGTGGCCGGGAATATCACCCTCCCGCCGGAAATTAAGGATGTGCTCCTCCAGCGTCACCAGGCGGCAGTCGGGCAGCATGCCGGAAAAGCGCCTCCTGGCATGGTAAAGCATGTCCACCTGGTGGTGGGGATAGCTGTAAAAAAGGCGGTGCTCCACGCTGCGGCCGCAGATGTACGGGACGTCGAAGCGCTTTCCGTTATATGAGACAATAATCTTGAATTTTTTAAGGGCCTCGTCGGCAGCTGCCAGCACGGCCTTTTCCTCCCGGTAGTGCCGGGCAAAAAACTGGCTGGTGAAGAGTTTACCGCCCCTGTAATAAAGAAGCCCGATCAGGAACAGGGGCTGGCTGGCCCACAGGCCGGTGGTCTCTATGTCAAGGAATACCACGTCCTCCGGGGTAAAATACGGCAGCCACTCCCGGTCCCTTGCCCCCAGCAGCTGGAGTTCCCTGATCCGGCGCTTCTCGATCAGGTCCATGACCTGGCGGGCGCACATACCCCAGCGCGGGTGGTCAACCAGGTCGCAAATTCTGGCCAGCCCCTGATCCCGGAGCTTTTCCTCGTAAACCGGCCCCACTCCCCGGATCAGTTTGAGGTTGGCCAGAAGGGAAGAAGTGTCGCCCCCGGGAAACGGAAAGGCGCCTTCCCGGCAGTCTTCCAGTAAAAAGCATTTTCCGAACCCGGTGGAAATCTCCCGTCCGCCGGGCAATAAAACGGATCGGGCTCCAGTCTCCGGTGATTGGGGCGCCGGCCGTTTTTTGATGTCGTTGAGCCGCTGGAACAGG
Organism: Bacillota bacterium; assembly: GCA_049323615.1. Classification (GTDB taxonomy): domain Bacteria; phylum Bacillota; class Desulfotomaculia; order Desulfotomaculales; family Desulfocucumaceae; genus JBMOPD01. The sequence goes on from JBMOPD010000001.1 coordinate 92,115, forward strand.
CTCATGTTTTCACCCCCGGCGAAGGGCCGACAGGGCCCTTTTAAGACTCTGCCGCGGTATTTTTTCGGTATTAACCGGTTCTGGCGGGGTATACGGCCTGCCCAGCAGCAAGTGCAGGAGAAGTACCGCCGCCCCTTTGTCCAGGGGGCGGTTGAAGTTTGAGCACTTGGGGGAGTAGATGCAGGCCGGGCACCCCACCATGCAGTGGCAGGAGAGTATGGTTTCAAGGGTGGCCCCAAACAGCCCGGCCGCCTCCTCGTACCCCTTTTCACTGAACCCCACCCCGCCGTGACAGGCGTCGTGGATGAACACCGTCGGCCCCCCGGTCTGGGGGTGGCAGACGGTGGACAGCCCCCCCAGGTCGTTGCGGTCGCACATGGCAAACAGCGGCAAAAGCCCGATGGCGGCGTGCTCAACGGCATGCAGCCCGCCCATCAGGTCCAGGTTATAATCCTTTACCCGCCCGGCCGCCCCGTCGTCCACAACCACCCAGAAACCCGTTGTTTCCATGACCTGCTCCGGAAGCTCAAGCTGGCCGCCGCCGACGACCTGGCCGGTCTTCTCGTGCTTTTTCATGTAGCCGGTTACCCTGGTGGTCACCTTCAGCTGCCCGGTGTACAGCCGGTGGCCGTTCATCTCCCGGCTCCTGTCCACCGACAGTATTTCGGTGGTCTTGTCCCGCCCGCACATGGTGTAATAGTCGACGTCGCACTGGTCCATCAGGGCGGTGGAGGTTTCCAGGTCGAGGCTTTTCACGATATAGGTCTCTCCCTGGTGGGTGTAAACCGCCCCCGGGTACACTTCGGACATGGCGGCGCTTTGGTCAAGCACCTCGACCAGGCGGTTTCCCCGCCCCGCGTCCCGCAGGTGGATCAGGGATGAAGAGCTGGACCTTACATTTACCCGTTCCGCGGGGTAGGTCTGGCCGTTAAAGTAGTATTTTCCATCGGAATAGATCAGTTCCCGGTCTTCTTCCAGCAGGCGGAGCAGGTCTGTAAAGTTTTGGCTCCACAGCGGGTAGTCCCCGGGGGTGACAGGCAGTTCATGGGCCGCACAGAGGGCATGACCAAGCAATATGTACGGGTTGCCCGGGTCGATCAGGGCCTGCTCGCCGGGGCGGGCAAACAGCGCGCCGGTGTTGCGCAAAAAGTACTGGTCCATGGGGTTTTCTACGGCCACAAAGATCACCAGCGACTCCCCGCTGCTGCGCCCCACCCGCCCGGCCTGCTGCCAGGTGGAGGCGATGGTGCCCGGAAAACCACCGATGATGCAGACTTCAAGGTCTCCCACATCGATCCCCAGCTCCAGGGCGTTGGTGGAGATGACTCCCATCAAGGAGCCGCCGAAAAGGGCGTCTTCAATTTTACGCCGTTCACCGGCCAGGTAGCCGCCCCGGTAGGCCATGACTTTGCCTGCGTTTTTTTCTTCCTTCATATTCTGCCGGGTAAAGCGCAGGATCCGCTCGGTGACCTGGCGGGCCCTGGAGAAGGCGATGGTCCTGTAGCGGCTCTCCAGGCAAAGGGCCAGCAGCCAGGACACCTCGTGGACATAGGGGGTGTGGGTGGGCGGCCGCCATAATATGAATTTCATTCTTCCCCGGGGCGCCCCGTTGTCGGCGACCAGGTCTACCGGCTGCCCCACCAGCAGGGAAGCGTGCTCCCGGGGGTTGGCAATGGTGGCCGAGCAGAGTATGAAAACCGGCTCCGACCCGTAATGCCGGCACAGCCTCCTCAGCCGCCGGATGACGTGGGCCACGTGGGTGCCGAATACTCCTCTGTAATTATGCAGCTCGTCGATCACCACAAATTTTAAATTTGAAATGAAGCGGTGCCATTTCAGATGGTTGGGCATTATGCCGCGGTGCAGCATGTCCGGGTTGGTTATAATGATATTGGCGTTTTCCCGCAGGGCTGCCTTTTCCCCGTCCGGGGTGTCGCCGTCGTACACCCCGGTGTTGAGCGGGATCCCGAAGTCCAGCAACTTGTCAAGCTGGTCCCGGCCCAGGGACTTGGTCGGGAAAAGGTAGAGGGCGGTCCACCGGGGGCGGAGCAAAAGTGCATCCAGCACCGGAAGGTTGTAGCACATACTCTTTCCCGACGCGGTGGGGGTAACCACCACTATATTTTTCCCGCCCCGCACCTTTTCAATGGCCTCCACCTGGTGCGTGTATAGCCTTTCAATTCCCCGGCGGCTTAAGCCGGCGCCGATAAGCGGGTGCAGGGGCGAATGAAGTTGGCCGTACCGGGGTTGTTGGGGAGGCAGGTTTTCCATGTGCGTTATTTGATCCCGGTAGGAGGGGTGGGCCTTGATTCTTTCCAGCAGCTTTTCCATTACAGCACCTCTGGCCGAGTTTTCTCCAAGCCGGCCCCGTTTTCCTTTTAACCAGAATGATATGGTTAAATTTACCGGTTGTCAAAGGCTCTGTGGTATTGTAAAGTTTTTATATTTTTTAGATCAAAAAATTAGCTATAATAATAAAGATACTGGAAAATTAACAGTGAGGGAACAATGATCAATCAATCGGGAGATGACGTTGTTTTAGCCAGGGACCTGGTAAAAAGGTTCGGTGATTTTGAAGCGGTAAAGGGAATAAACCTGGCGGTCTCCAGGGGAGAGTGCTTTGGGCTGCTGGGGCCCAACGGGGCTGGCAAAACATCCATAGTTAAAATGATTTACGGCTTCTCTCCGGTAACTTCGGGCAAGTTGGAGGTGTTCGGGGAGGACATCATGGCCAGCGCAAGAAGTGTCAAGGCCAGGATAGGAGTGGTTCCCCAGGAGGACAACCTGGACCCGGAACTGTCGGTGAGGGAAAATCTTCTGGTCTATGCCGGCTACTTCAGGATGAAGAAGGATCTGGCCCACAGGCGGGCCGGCGGGATCCTGGAATTTATGGATCTGGCGGACAAGTCCGGCGAAGCGGTGGGGCACCTTTCGGGGGGCTTAAAGCGGCGTCTGACCATAGGCAGGGCCTTGATTAACAGTCCGGAACTTTTAATACTGGACGAACCCACCACGGGCCTGGATCCTTACGCCCGCCACCTGGTGTGGCAGCGCCTCAGGAAGTTGAAGGAGTCGGGGACCACCATGCTGCTGACCACCCATTACCTGGAAGAGGCCAGCCAGCTCTGTGACCGGCTGGTTATAATCCACAAAGGTGAGATCCTGGAGCAGGGTACACCCGGGGAGCTGATTGCCCGTCATGTCGGTAAGGAGGCCCTGGAACTGGGGGTCGGCTCCCCGGAGGGCGACATTCTGGCCGGAGGAAGCGAAGAACTGGTCAAGGCCCGGCAGGTTCTGGGAGACGACCTGGTGCTCTTTACCGACCGCGGCCGGGAACTGGCCCAGAGGGTTTCCGCCAGGGCGGCCGACCTCGGCGTATCCCTTAATTACCGCAGGCTCAGGCCCACCAACCTGGAAGACGTTTTTCTCAAACTTACGGGCGAGACCCTTGAGGGAGATCAGGGGGAAGAAATGGGGGAAGGGTGGCGGTAATGGCGGGGAAAGGCAATTTGCTAAAGGGAATAACCACTGTGCCGGACCTGTCCTGGCCCCTGGTGGTGAAGGTTTTCCACCGCAACCTCAAGGTCTTCGGGAAGACCTGGAAGGCCAACCTGATGTTTAACTTTGTGGAACCGGTGCTTTACCTCTGGGCTCTGGGTTTCGGGCTGGGGGTATACGTCACCCGGATAAACGGGCTGTCTTATATCGACTTCCTGGCCCCCGCCCTGGTGGCCTCTTCGGCAATGTTTTCCACCACTTATGAGATGACCTACGGCAGCTTTACCCGGATGGCCTTCCAGAAGACCTTCCACGGCATGGTGGCCACCCCGGTGGGCATGGACGACGTGGTGATGGGTGAGATCCTGTACGGGACCTTTAAAGGAGTTCTCTACGGGATGGTATTTTTGGCCGTTGTGGCCATGTTCGGCGTGGTCAAGTCCCCTTGGGTGCTTTTGGTTCCGGTGCCGCTGGCCTTGATGGTGATGGGCTTTTCCGTCCTGTCTTTGATCTGGACCAGTATCGCTCCCAACTATGACTCTTTCGGCTACTTTTTTACCCTGTTCATCTCACCGATGTTTTTGTTCGCCGGCGTTTTCTTTCCGGTGGAAAACCTGCCGCCGGGGATAAGGTTCCTCCCCTGGATCACCCCCCTGTACCATGCCGTGGAAGTGATCCGGCCCCTGGTGCTGGGCCAGGTGAGCTGGTCCATACTGGGCAATTTGGCCTGGCTGGCGGTTTTTGTCATTCTGACCATACGGTTTCCCCTGGTGATGGTGAAGAACAGGTTAATCCAATAGCAGTATGAGGTCTTTGCCAGGGCGATAGCAGAAGTTTTGTAGTCACCTTCTGAAAAACCTCATCCACCACAGCATCGGCCCGGTAAAAGGTTTTTTGCCCGCCAACGCCTCGGCCACCAGCTCCATGGCCACTGATACGTGGCCCTTTATCATCCTTTCACCCGCTTCAGGGGTGGCCAGCCCGGGGGACCCCAGGTAAGGCTGCATGCCGGGGGCGTTTATCCAGGCCAGGAGGCTGGCTAAATGTTCAAGATCGGCCTTAAGCTGTGTAAAACCACATTTGTTCAATATACCGGCTATCCGTGCCATAGCGGCCGTTACCCCGGTCTTTTCCGGCGGCAGGCTGGCGGGGACGTCCTTGTAGCATTTAATCAGGTTTGCATTGGTGGCCAGCATCAGGGAAGTTTCATTTGTCCCGGCATGGGCGTCGGGATCATCGCCACACCGGCCGGGGGGCAAGTTTATTAATTCCAGAAAGGACCTGTCATGCTGAACCATCTTTTTAAAAATAACATTAAAGGGATTGATTAACGCAAAGCGGAAGCGGCGCCATGCTTTCCGGGCCGCGATTTCCATGGCCAACTGATGACTGGGCCCGCCGTGGTTGTCACAGACAATCAAATAGCGGAAGCCCTGTCCGGCCAGGCTGCGAACGAAATCCTCCAGCAGTCTTTCCAGCGTTTTTGCCCTTACGGAAATAGAACCTTTTAACGGTAACGGATCACACCCCGCATAAATTGTCGGCAGTATTAAAAGGTGAAAATCCGGGTAGCGTTCGGCCAATGCCTTGCAATACTCTCTTTGCAGTTTTTCACCGACGAAGACATCGGTGCCCAGTGGCAGATGGGGACCGTGAACTTCTAACGGGCTGACAGCGATCAGACAAATGGTTTTCCGGGGGTCGATCTGCTGCAGTTCGGATAAGGTAAGTTCCGCGTATTTACTGACTCCGGGCACCGGTATCACCCCGTTCCATCAGCTTTTCCACCATGGCTTTTCCCTCCCGTTTTGCTCATTTTATCATGTATGATACCGCTGATGTATGATCAGCAAAAATTATTGGATTATATGTTTGTATTGTAAAATGCAATCAGCTAACTTATAATAGAACTGTAGTACGGCAGCATGGTAGCGAGGTAACAAGGTTAAATATTGCACGGACTCTTTCGCCGGGTTGCCGGCGGAAGAAACTATGTGGGATATTGATAAAACTGCCTTTAACACCCTGCCGGGGTGTTATTTTATTTGGTTTGGTTATAAACCGGTAATACAGCATAATAATTTAAATCATCAAAAATTATAAATTAAAAAGTAATTTTTAAGTATTAAGAAAAGGAGGCTGTATTCATGGTTGGTAAGAGAAAGAGTTATTTGGTTATGGCTGTGGTTTTGCTGTTTTCCCTGTCTTTTGGGGCTGCGGGCTGCGGGTCGGATAAGCCTGCGGCCACAACTACCCAGGGAACATCCGGTGGACAGGCAAAGGTTGTCAATGTCGGCTGGTCCGGGCCGCTTAGCGGCGGTGCGGCCATTTACGGCCAGGACACGGTGGAGGGATTGAAGATGGCCGTGGAAGAAATCAACGGCAAGGGCGGCATTACCGTATCCGGCCAAAAGTACACCATCAATCTGATTACCCTTGACGACCAGTACATGCCGAATATGACCGCAACCAACGCCCGGAGGCTGAGGTCGGAAAACAAGGTTCCGGTGATCTTCACGCCTCACGCCGGCGGCGTTTACGCCCTGCAGGAATTCAACCTGGAAGAGAAGTTTCTGATCGTCGCCCACTCCGCCGATCCCCAAATTGCCGAGCGCGGCAACAAGCTGACCTTTGTTGCCGCTCCCCCCTTCAGCGGCCAGCCTGAGCCCTTTTCCAGGGTGGCCATGGAAAAGTACGGAAAGAAGGTGGCCCTGATTCCGGCTACCCACAAGTACGCCAAAGACTGGACCACCACCTTTGTTTCGGCTTGGGAGAAGCTGGGCGGCCAGGTGACCGGAAATTTTGCCGTGGACTATAACAAGGAGACCGATTTTTATACATATGTCAGCAAAGCCCTGGCCACCAAGCCGGACGTGCTCTTTGTGGGAGGCCCCTCCAAGCCCACCGCCATGATCATCAAGCAGGCCAGGCAGCTGGGCTTCAAAGGCGGGTTCGTTTTAATGGACCAGGCCCGCCTGGAGGAAATGGAAAAGGTTGTTCCCTTGTCCGACCTCACCGGGTGCATCGGCATGATGCCGCTGTACCAGATGCCCGGGCCGGGGGTGGGCAAATTTGTGGAGAACTACAAGGCCAGGTACGGCGGCAAGTTACCCACCTTCCACCATGCCGGGAATTACATGGCCATGAAGATAGTGGCCAGGGGCATGGAAAAAGCCGGGACGGTGGAAGACGCCGCCAAAATCTTTGAAGGCATGAAACAGATCTTCCCGATCAAGGAAGAGGGATTTCCCTATGAGCTGACCGGCATTAACAGCAATGGCTCCCTGCAGGTGGAAGAAGCCGGTGTTATGGTCACCGACGGCAAATACGGCCCTCCCGTGCCCATTTCGGTGAAGAAGTAGGAGTGGGTGAAGGGCTTCTTTTTTCAATTGTAATGACGGAGGAATGTCATGGACCTGTTTATTCAGCAGCTGGTCAACGGCTTAACGCTGGGCAGCATTTACTGCCTCGTGGCCCTGGGGCTGACCCTCATTTACGGGATCATGGAGGTTCCCAACTTCGCCCACGGGCATCTGTACATGATCGGGGCTTACGTGACCTTGTTTTCAATGACTTTGTACGGGTTGAACTACTGGCTGGCATCCATCCTGGCGGGGATTGTCCTGGGCATTATCGGCGTGCTGATGGAGCGCATCGTCTTTCATCCCCTGCGCCACGCCCCCGGCAGCAATAAATTCATCGCTGCCGTCGGAGCAATGATGTTCCTGGAGGCGCTGGCCAGGGTCCTTTGGGGTTCAGATTTCCGCAGCATGCCCGCCATCTACGACCAGGTGGTTATGATCGGAGGAGTGAGGGTTACCGAGCAGCGGATTATCGTTATCGTGGCGGCGGTTTTGCTGATGTTGGCCTTAAATCTGTTCTTGAAAAAAACTATCATCGGCTCCTCCATCGAGGCCACCGCCCAGAACCGGGAAGGGGCGGCCCAGGTGGGAATCGACGTGAACGTTGTGGCCATGCTCACCTTCGGCATCGCCTCTTTCCTGGCCGCCGTGGCGGCTGCCCTGGCGGGGCCCATCTTCCTGGTCTTTCCTTCCATGGGCGCTTTAATCATCATGAAGGCCTTTGTCATTATTGTAATCGGTGGCATGGGAAGCATCCCGGGGGCTATACTGGGCGGGTATATTTTAGGCATCGCGGAGAGTATGGGCGCCACCTACGTCTCTACGGACTACAAGGATATCGTCGCTTTCCTGGTATTGATAATGATCCTGGCAGTCAAACCCACCGGCCTGTTTGCAGAGGGAAAGAGGTGAGTGGGGGATGCTGCTGATTAAAAAAATTACACCAGCCAAGGCGGGCTACCCGGTTTTGTTGGCGGCTGCCCTGGCTGTTCCACACATCAGCCCCAGCCCGTATTATATTCAGGTTATTTCCATGAGCTTTATTTTTGCCATCGCTGTCTACGGGCTCAACCTCATCGAGGGGTACACGGGGCAGCTTTCCCTGGTTCAGGCGGGCTTTTTCGGAACCGGCGCCTATATGTCGGGGCTGCTCACCTTGAAGCTTAAAATGTCTTTCTGGCTGGCCCTGCCTCTGACTGCACTGGCAGCCGCCTTGTTGGCCCTTCTGATCGGACTGGTTTCATTCAGAACCAGAGGCCACTATTTTGTCATCCTGACCCTCTGCATCGGTGTCATCATCAACCTGGTGATCGAAAAATGGGAGGGCCTGACCGGGGGAGTAGGCGGATTGATAGGGATCCCAAAGCCCAGCCCGCTGGGCCCCCTGTCCTTTGACACCATCGACAGGCAATACTACCTGATATTAGCCTTTCTGCTGGTCACCATGTTTGTCATGCACAGGATAGTCAATTCCCTGGTCGGGCGCACATTTTTATCCATAAAGAACAGTGAGGAACTGGCGGCCACGCTGGGGATCAATGTGCTCTACAACAAGCTCCTGGCTTTCGCAGTTTCGGCATTCTTCACAGGGATGGCCGGGGCCTTGTACGCCGGGTTCATACGGTTTATCGGTCCCGATATCAGCAGCCCCATTCTCACCTTTGAATTCCTTCTGTATCTCCTGGTGGGAGGGCAGGCCACAATCGCCGGGCCCGTGGTCGGCACTCTGCTTGTCTCCGGCCTGACCGAAAGCCTCCAGTTTCTGAAAGAGTACCGGCTGGTGCTGTTCGGGGCGCTTCTGGTATTGATCGTCAAGTTTTTCCCCTGGGGAATAGTCGGATTTATCCGGATGCTGGCGGCACAAAAGCGCAAAAAATTTATATCACCCGGTAAAGAAGGTGTTTCCCCATAATGCCCGTCAATGCGAAAAACGCCGTACTTTTGCAGACAGAATCCCTGACCAGGAATTTCGGGGGGCTGACGGCCCTTAACAACGTTGATTTTCAAGTTTACGAGGGGGAAATTGTATCCATTATCGGCCCGAACGGGGCGGGCAAGTCGACTTTCTTCAATGTGATTTCAGGCTTTTATCCTCCGTCGCGCGGTGTCATCCGGTTTCAAAACCGTGACATAACAAGGATTCCAACCCACGCCTTCGCCCGCCTGGGCATTGCCCGGACATTCCAGCACACGCATTTATTTACCAACGGCACAGTGCTGGATAACCTGATCACGGGGTACCGGTTAAAAACCAAAATGGGCCTGTGGGATGCCATTTTGCGGACTCCCCGGAGCCGCCGCGAAGAAAGGGAGTCGGTGGAAAAGGCCTGGTCGGTGCTGGATTTTATCGGGCTGGCCCCTGTGGCCCATGAGCCGGTGGCCAATATCCCCCAGGAGGCGGGAAAACGGCTGGCCATCGGGCTGGGCCTCATTTCCGAACCCCGCCTTTTGCTGCTGGATGAACCCGCGGCCGGGGTCAACCATGATGAAACCAGAGGTTTGTCGGATCTGATTAAAAAGATTCAGGCGGCCGGGGTAACGGTGTGCCTGATCGAACACAAGATGCAGATGGTGATGAACCTGGCCGACCGCATTATGGTGCTGAATCACGGCAGTAAGATTGCCGAGGGCACCCCCGGGGAAATCAGAAACAACCGGGAGGTAATCGAGGCTTATCTGGGGGGCGCCGATTATGCACGGCAGGAGTGATGTGCTGGCCGGGGACGAAGAGGTCAAAAAGGCATATATCGGTGGTTAAGTCAAAAATTCATTGAGGAGGGATAACATGGACAACCAGAAGAGGCTTACAGAAGTCGCCGGGCTTATGCCGGACAAGCCGGCGGTGGTCTGGCAGGACGGCCAGCTGACTTATGCCGGGCTTGACGGAAAAGTAAACCAAATGGCCCGCGCGCTGATCAATCTCGGGGTCCAAAAGGGTGACAGGGTGGCGGTGCAGCTTTTAAATGTTCCGGAGTTTGTGATCAGCTATTATGCGGTCTTTCGGGCCGGCGCCGTTCTGGTTCCGATCAACCCCGTCTATAAAAGAAGGGAAATTGACTATATTTTAAGCGATGCCCGGCCCAAGGCGCTGATCACGGCGCCGGAATTCATGGGCGAGATTGCCGACATACCGCTCCGAAATGACAGCGACAGTCCGAAGGTAATCCTGGTATCGGAAAAACCCGCCGAAGGGACCCTTTCCCTGGTGGAATTAATGGCTGTACAGCCCGCCGATCCTGTATCGGTTGACTACGAATACACCGACACGGCCGAAATCATATACACCTCGGGCACCACCGGCGTGCCCAAGGGGGCCATGCTGTCCCACCGGAACATCCACAGCAACACCGGGGCCATCATCAAGGAACTGGAAATAACCGGTTCTGAAAAAACCCTCATCGTCGCCCCGCTCTTCCACATCGCCGCCCAGACCAACTGCATGGCCACCACCTTTTACGCCGGGGGGACCAACTACCTTTTACCCAGGTGGGTGTCGGCCCTGGATACATTGAAGGCTCTGGAAGAATACAGGATAACGTACTTTTTCGGCCCGCCCACAATGCATACAATGATCCTGAACACCTCCGAAGCGAAGAAATTTGATCTGTCTTCCATGCGCATCTTACTGACCGGCGCCGCCTCCATGCCGGTGGAGGTGTATTACCGCTTTAAAGAGCAGTTCGGCATAGAGCCCCTGGAGGGGTACGGCCTGTCTGAAACAGCGCCCGTGGTCACTTTTAACCCCCTTCACGGCAAGAGAAAGCCGGGTTCCATCGGCCTGCCGATACACGGAGTGGATGCCAGAATATTTGATTCCGGAGGAAATGAACTGCCGCCGGGTAAGGTCGGTGAGATTGTGGTCAGCGGCCCCAACGTTTTCCAGGGCTACTGGAACAAGAAAGCCGAAACCGGCGAGGTCCTGAAGGGGGGCTGGTTTTACACCGGGGACCTGGCCTACAAGGATGAAGAGGGGTATATCTATATCGTGGACCGGAAGAAAGACATGGTTATCCGGGGCGGCCAAAACATATATCCGCGGGAAATAGAAGAAGAAGTATATAAATACCCCGGTGTGCTGGAGTGCGCGGTGGTGGGGGTCCCCGACCCGGTGATGGGGGAAGAGGTGGCTTTGTTCATGACGGTAAAAGACGGGCAGGAAATCGATGTCAACGGCTTGAGGGAATTTTGCTCCGGGAGGATGGCCAAATACAAGGTGCCGCGTTATCTTAAAGTAATTGACAGCCTGCCTAAAACCGCCAGCGGCAAGATAATGAAAACCGAGCTGCGAAAAATGGCCGATGAAATTTTCTAATGTCCGGGGGAATGAAACCATGAAAGATGTTGTCATAGTGGAAGGCGCCAGAACACCGACCGGGGTATTCGGGGGGGTTTTTAAAGACATTGCCGCCCAGGACCTGCAGGCCATTGTTTTTAAGGAAGTGATCAGGCGGACCGGCATCGCTGTCAATCTTATTGACGAAACGATAGTGGGCTGCTCTTTTCACCCCAGCGACGCACCGAATATAGGAAGGGTTTCGGCTTTGATGGCCGGGCTGCCGATTAAAATCCCCGGGTCCACTGTCGATGTGAACTGCGCCTCGGGCCTGAAGGCCCTGGGCAACGCGTTGGCCGCCATTCGCGCCGGCGAGGCCGGCATCGTCCTGGTGGGCGGCGTTGAAAGCATGAGCAATATTCCGTACCTGTTGAAGGGCGCCCGCTTCGGCTACCGGCTCAATCACGGCCAGCTTACCGACATGCTCTGGGAGAGCCTGACCGACCCCATATGCAACCAGATCATGGGGAGGACGGCTGAAAACCTGGCCGAGGAATTCGGTATTTCACGCGGGGATCAGGATCAGTTTGCCCTGGACAGCCATAAAAAGGCGGTCAGTGCAATAAACGGCGGGAATTTCGACCGCGAGACGGTTCCCGTGCCGGTTAAGAAAAAATCGCGCGGTAAGGCCGGGGAAGAAATGATCTGCCGGGACGAAGGCCCCAACCCCCACCTGACCATGGAACAGCTGGCCAAATATCCTCCCGTTTTCAAAAAAGACGGGGGAACGGTGACCGCCGGAAACGCATGCGGTTTGAACGACGGCGCCGCGGCGGTTTTGGTGATGAGCGCCGAAAAAGCCGGGGAGTTGGGTTTCAAGCCCCGGGCCTATATAAGGTCGCAGGGCTGGGCCGGACTGGAGCCGCACAGGATGGGGCTGGGGCCGGTTTACGCGGTGCCGAAGGCCCTGGAAAAGGCCGGAGTGACATTAAAGGATATCGATATAATCGAACTGAACGAGGCCTTTGCGGTGCAGGCCCTGGCCTGTATAAGGCTGTTGGACCTGGACCGGGAAAAGGTGAACCTGAACGGGGGCGCCATCGCCCTGGGCCACCCCGTCGGGTGTACCGGAATCAAGATTGTGATCACCCTGCTGCACCTGATGGAGAAATATGATAAAACACTGGGGCTGGCCACCATGTGCGTGGGCGGAGGGCTGGGCGGAGCCATAGTCCTGGAGAGAAAATAAGGCCGGGCCGGATTCTATTAAAGCAGCGGCGCGTGGCCGGGGAAGTATATGACATATTAAAGTGATAAAGCGGACCGCCCCAAGGCGATCCGCTTTTTTACCGTTTAGGAAAGTATATGATGCTTTAAAGTGCTAAAGCGTTTAAAGAGTAAAGAAGTTAATGAATAAACCGAATATAATTATGATATGAGTTTTTCATCTACAGTTAAAGAAATATTGAAAACTGGATGGAAAAGATACGAAGCCGCTTATAGGAGAATAATTCGAGAAACAGAAAGGGAAGCGGTTTCAAAAGTTCTCGGCTGTGGAGACCCTAAAAACGGATATGCAGAGTATTGGTGTTTAGAATGCAACGGATCTGAAAGAAAAATAGTTCCCTTTACATGTAAAAGCCGATTTTGCCCCTCCTGCGGAAAAGTGTACACAGATAAATGGGTAGAGAAAATAACCAATGAGATGGTCGATGTTCCTCATAGGCATGTGGTATTAACCATAGCCGAAGAACTGCGGCCATATTTTTATTGGCACCGGGATGCTTTAAATATACTGATAGAAAGTGCGGCAGAAGTTTTAAAAAGCATAATAGCAGATAGGAAAAAGAAGTTAAAGCTGACCCCAGGGATAATAATAGTAGTACATACATTTGGCAAAGACTTAAAATTC
>JBMOPD010000002.1:0-1082 GCA_049323615.1 Bacillota bacterium
GCCATCTCGGTATGCCTTGGATCGGCCACAATCAGCTTTGCCCCCCGCTTTCGGGCCTTGATAACGTGTAAGGCTACTAACGGGTGACACTTGGAAGTATTTGAACCAATAATAAAAATGGTCTCAGCGGTTGTACCAATCTCTGGAATTGTGTTTGTTGCTGCTGCGCTTCCCATCGCGGTCGCCAGACCGGCGACGGTTGGGGCGTGTCAAAGGCGGGCGCAACAGTCAACATTGTTGGTACCCATGACTACCCTGGCAAATTTCTGTGCTGCGAAGTTATCTTCATTAGTGCCCTTAGCTGAAGCGATAAGGGCAAAGGCATCCGGATCTTGCTGGCGCACCCTGTTCAAATGGTCCGCGATAAAATCCAAAGCCTCGCCCCACGTCGTAGGGACCAGCGTCCCGTCTTTCCGGATAAGGGGGGTTTGCAGCCGGCGCGGGTCGCTGACATGGTTATAGCCATAGTAGCCTTTAAGGCAGAGTTCGCCTTGACTTACCGGGTGTTCCGGATCAGGCTCCACTCCGACAATACGCCCTTGATCAACCAGGAAGTATAGTCCGCAACCTACTCCGCAGTAGGGGCATATAGTTCGGACGCGGTGAACAGTCAACGTTAATCCCTCCTGCCGGCGAGATCCTGTATATAAAACAACGCCTGGAACAGGTGAAATATCCCTGCCCAGGCGGTCGGCGTTTCTCCACAGTGTTCCCCGGTGGTTAATTCCACCTCTTGCCGCCAGTAACACTGCGGGTGTCTTATTTGCTTTTATTGTATGGGTTAAGAAACTCCGGGGCAACGGCTTGGGGACGAAAGGTCCAAGGACCTGCTCTAATAACAGTTAAACATAGTGAACGGTATCTAAGTAATCACAGACTAATAATTTGCGGGAGAAATCGCTTTAAGCGGGTGGTTTTCGTGGACAAAGCGGTTTTTAAGTGTTATACGTTACAATAGTAGGCAGGAATGGAAAAAACAGATAGGCTATGCGGTCTATTTTTTTAAGGCGTCTGAAGAAACGATGGGCGCAGGGTAGGATCAGCCTGTCAGAAAATGTGGTGTGCAAGGATTTATGTACTGA
>JBMOPD010000003.1:0-1074 GCA_049323615.1 Bacillota bacterium
CCCGCAAAAGCTCCAGCGACGCGTTGGCCTCCATTATTTCCTTGGGGGTTTCTACCATATTGGCTAAAACCGAAGTTTCAGTCCGGGAGGCAATCAGGGGATTATTCATTTGTTCCACATAAACGCGCGTTCTCCGCCCCGGCCCCCTGTCTTCCTCGATGGGTTCCATCGCGATAATCTTGTCGGAACGTACGAATTTTCCATACCCCAGGGGAATAATGACATTTTCTCTGATTTCCATAGTGTTCGGTCCTTTCCCTTTTGGGAACCGCTCATCTTATGGCAATGGGATTCAGCTCTCCGTCCATACAAGACCGGAAATGCCGAGGGGCGTTCGTAGCTGCAAGCAAAATTTTTTATATGATTTCCGCATCAAAGGTTTTCTAAACAGCCGGGAGAAGGTAAGTTTTAGCCAAAACCGCGAAGCGCAACTGGAAGAAACTATTTCTGGAGCATGGCTGTTACGGGGAGATGCCGGATACCTGACGATTTTGGAAAGAAGGGAACTTTACCCCGCCTGACATCGTCCCATTTGTATGGAGTACATCAGTGGAAGGGTTTTAAAGCATATACAGACGGGGAGTAGTTTGGGAGTCGAGTATAATGCGATTTTCCCTGAAACGGAACATAATTATCCGGGGTGATATCAAAAAATGAAAACCGGGTTAAGAATAAACAAGGGGATTTGGGCTATGTGCAACGTTACCACCTCCAGCCGGGGTTTTTTAAACAACATATTTTTACCCGCTGTATTGCTTATGGCGTCGCTCATCCTGATCTCACATCCGTCCTCTGCCCGGGCGGACGACGCCAGCCTGGGGCGGAAGGGGGAAACGGTATGGCCGGTTAACGACAGCCAGGTGGAAATGGTGTCCGAAGAGGTCACGGTCACAGTAAGCGCAGCCCGCTCCCGGGTGGACTGCAGGTTCACCTTTAAGAATACGGGAACCGCCGCCAGGGTGCTGATGGGCTTTCCGGAAAAAGAGCCGCCTGCCGGCCGTGAAGGCTTCGGGGACGATACAGCCCTTCATGACTTCCGGACTTTTATTGACGGACTGGAGTTTCCCGTAAAGA
>JBMOPD010000004.1:0-16831 GCA_049323615.1 Bacillota bacterium
CCGAGGAAGGGGTTATCGGGTAACCGGCGTAAAACCTGGCCCCGGCGTAGATGGCCCCCTCGGCCATGGCCTGGTTGCCCTGTATCAGTCTTGCTTCCCGTTGCAAGTTGATCCACCTCACTTTATCGGAAAGATTGTATTATAATTAACTTCCCTGCCTAATTTATAGTGGAAGTCACACTTATCGTAGCCTTCAGCCAAGGTCATTGTTCTAATCAATCCAGCACCTTCAGTCCTGCTGATAATAAAATCTGTCTTGCAAATATACGGGATTAGTTCAGCTGCGCCTTGAGCGCTGAAGAACTTGCAGATTCCGCACTCCGTGTAGTCATAACCAAAATCAAATGTATGACCATCTCAGGATTTATACACCCCCATGAACATGTTCTTTTGCATGCTTTCCTCCCACATCAATACTTTTCACACAAATAATCAGTTTTTAGGATGGGTAAGGAAAGCATTCCATCAGGCATGACAATCACTTGAGCATCTGGACGGCGGCGGAGTTCTTCGGCAATTGCCTCTTGAAGGCTGGATACCGCCTCCAAGTGTAGGCGGCGCAGGTCCTCCATCGGTATTTTGCAATCTGTAATCACCACCCGGCAGTGCTTCAACATCCACGCCAATAACAGGGCTTTTTGCTCACCAGGTGCAAATCCCTGGGTTCTGGCATACTCAATGATATCGTCCGGCCCCCCGGAACGTACCATCCAGTCTACATAGCCCTTGTAGCCAAAGCCGTCATCGCAACTTGCCGGTATTATAATCACGCCACCTTTTTTTACTACTGGTTGCGGCCCGAATACTGAAGTATTGGCAGCACGCGTAGCCTGGTATAAATCCCGATTCTTAGGGTAACCCACCCCAGTTACCACAATGTCTGCCTCATAGTCAACTTCAACTTCGTACAATTCCCTTGCCGTCTTGACCCCTTCCAAAAAAGCTTTCACCGGGTGTCCAGCCACAACGCGTACCAGTTCTTTATTAGCCCCCTGGATGACGTTTACTATAAAATCCAGACCCACAACATTAGCAGCTTCAGTCAGGAAATCGCGAAACGCATTACCCTCCACAACCCCTAACCTGGTCTCGGAAAGCATACTGTAGTTATGGGTGGCAGCAATGGATTCTACCCCCGCAACTCCAACAGCTACGCTTTTAACCCCTCCGCTGTATCCAGCAAAGAGATGGGGTTCGATCACTCCAGTGGAAATCTTGATATCTGCTTGTGCGACATATTTATTAACAACCATAGGTATTTTCCGCCTGGTCAAGCCCATATAAACGTTATTATCTTTGTCCCAGGCATCGTGGTTTACAAACTTTAGGGATTTCACCATGTTAGCACCAAACATTTCCACCAGTTCCTCATCAGTATTGGGTCTATGGGTACCGGTGGCTACTACTACCGTAATATCGCATGTCTTTATACCGCCGGCTAACAGTTCAGCTAACAAAATGGGCAAGATTTTGTCTTCAGGTAGCTTCCGGGTAATATCCGTCACAATAATAGCTACTTTTTGCCCCGGTCGCACCATCTGCGAAAGGCGCCGGCACCCGATAGGGTCTTCGACTGCCTCCTTTATAGCCTTATCAACATCCCGAACAATGGGCAGCGGGCGACTCTGTATCACCTCTGCCTGTGTGCTTTCATTCATATCAAATTCCGCCATTTCTTTGCCGTTAAATACCGCATATCGCGCCAATTTACTATTATGCCTCCTTAATCCGACATAAGCCTTTCCTGGCACCTACACGAAGAAGGCCTTTCCGGAGAAAACAAGCCTTCGCTCAAACCACTACTTCTGCCTTTATACCGTGCCGGGAAAAGTACTCAACCACTTTTGTTACCTGATCATTTGTCGGCGGCCGGACACCAAACCCCTCAAGCATGTAGTGTTTACCCAGCAAGGAATACTTGCGTACCCCCATGCGGTGGTATGGAAGCACATCAATAGATTTAAGAAGACTTGCCTGATTCACCAGCATGGCTATTTGCTCAAGATTGCGCTCAGTGTCAGTAATACCCGGTACTAAAGGAAACCTTACCTGCAGAGGCACACCCATTGCTACTAGCCTGCGGAAGTTATCCAGGATTAAGTCGTTGCGTGATCCTGTCCATTTGAAATGCTGATCAGGGTCTACTATTTTCAAATCGAAAAATACAAGATCCGCCAATACTTTTTCAAATAACTCCGGTGCTGCAAGGCCACAAGTATCCAATACCGCGTGGATCCTCTCAGCACGCAAAGCCTCAAGCAAAGCCAGCAGAAAAGATGGTTGCGCAAGTGGTTCTCCCCCTGAGAGTGTAACCCCTCCCCCGGAGCAGTCATAAAAAGGCTTATCCCGCCTAACTAACGACACAACTTCATCTACTGTTACCTCACGCCCAATATGAAGAATAGCCCCTGAGGGGCACACACCCGCACAGTCGGCACACCTGTTACAGGTGGGCCAGTGTACGGAAATGCGCCCCTCCTCACTCTTTGCCAAAGCACTGGACGCACAAACACCAAGACAGCGACTGCACCCGTGGATACACAGCTCAGGGGCAACAGCAATTTCAATTCCTGATTGCTGTGTATCCGGATTCGCACACCAGGCACATTTTAAGGGGCAGCCCTTAAAGAAGACCGTTGTCCGAATCCCCGGGCCGTCGTGAATGCTATAACGCTGAATATCTCTGATAATCGCGCGGGGAGTCATAGCAGCAACTCACTCCTAGCAATTATCTCATCTTGGATGTCTTTACTTAGCTGAGTGAACAGGGCAACATAAGCCGCAACCCTTACCAGCAGATGTGGATATCGTTCCGGATGTTTTTGCGCATCCCGCAGCATCGCCGGGTCAACAACATTGATTTGTACATGATAACCGCCCATCTGCATGAAAGCGCGCAAAAATGCCGCAAGCCTGGCAACATTTTCATCCTTTGCAAGCTGTGATGCCAGGTACTTTACGTTAAGCAGGGTTCCATTTGTTACGCGAACATGATCAAGTTTAGCCACCGACCGGGCCACTCCCGTCGGGCCTACTGAGACCCGCCCCTGGGCAGGAGAACAGGCATCTGAAAGAGGTTCAGACTTAAGCCTGCCATCAGTGGACATAGTACCTTTACCAAAAGGAACATGAGCAGAAATAGAAAACATCCCCGGAATGAACTTGCCCCCTCTTTGGTTGCGATATTGCTCAACCTCAGTGCAGTAAATTATCGCAACTTTCCGGGCTATCATATCTACATCGTCATCGTCATTTCCGAATTTAGGCGCCATCCGAAGGAGTGTCTGGCGAAGTTCTTCTTCATCGTTAAAGTCTTTCTTTGCTGCATTAACCAATTCTGACAAAGTTATCTTCTGTTCTTCAAGAACCAGATTCTTAATCGCACACAAAGAATCCGCCACAGTTGCCAGTCCAATCCCCTGTATACCAGTAAAGTTGTAACGCGCTCCTCCACTATTCAGCTCCCTGCCCATCTCAACACAGTCATCAATGAGGAGAGATTCGTAAGGGAGGGGGACAAGTGTACGATGAGCCTCTTCCACTGCATGCAATGCTGCCACAAGGAGCTTAACCGCATTGCCGGTCTGTATCTTGAAAGCATTCCAAACATCTTCCATAGACTGAAGAACAGATATTTTACCCGTAGAGGGGCCAATCCGCTGGCCGGAAGAGTTGTCTATACCATCATTCAAAGCAAGTTCCAGACATTTTGCAAGGTTGACCAAACCTGCATTATGCCATCCCCATGTCTTTCCCGGGACAGATTGCTCAACGCAGCCCACGAAAGCGAAATCCCGTACATCATCCAAATTTACCCCTAGCGACAGCAAGCTTTGGATGCCAATATCGGTATTAAAAAACTTGGGCTTCATACTTTTAGGTACTACACGACAAGCACGTTCTATAAACTTCTGGTCCATTTGAGGCGTGTAAAGCACTGCAACATCGGGCTGTGGCAGGCGCACCCTTTCTTCCGCCTCCAAGATAAGCTCTGATAGCTCATTTGTACCATCCCTGCCATCGTCGGTATACCCGCCTACCTGGGGTGCCTGGGTTACAGGAAAGCCCGCATAATAGGTAGCGGCCAGGTTGTTGTATAGCTTCACTATTTCGTTGCATTTTATCCAGAAAGAGACCAGCAGCTCCAAAGCTTTTTCGCGGTTTAAAATACCGGCCTTGACATCCCGCTGGTAGTACGGATACAGATATTGATCAGTCCTCCCAAGGGTTACAGCAAGCCCATTCTGGTTGATGTAGCAGATTATGTGAGCAATCCAAAGCGACTGTAATGCCTCATAAAAGGTTTCCGCAGGATATTCAGGAACGCGCCTGCATATACGTGCTATGTTTAAGAGCTGCTCGCGCCTGGTATCATCCGATACCCCTGATGCCATTTCCTCAGCCAAAGCTGCATATCTACGTGCAAAATTACACGCTGCCTCACAGCATACCAGGGCTGCCTCGTAAAACACCCTCGCATTAAGCCCTTCAGGATCAGCAATATCAAGTGTTTTAAGCTTTGCTTGGATTCTCTTCTTAAATCCTGCAAAACCTTCCGTTAACACTTTATCATACCCCGGCAAATAATGCCCTATTCCGCCGGTAAGCATGTTTTCGAACCCGATAAGCTTTGCTTCACGGGCTTTTTTGACTGATTCCGGCATAAGAGCCAAGGCCACGTCCTCTACACATAAACCATCCCATTTAGGCAATGTTTCCCTCAGATCTTTTTTGGTTTCCTCAGAAACTTCAAATCTATCGCCACCACGGGATCCAAAGTCTTCTAATTGTTCCACTACCCACTTCCACGAACATTCCGGATATACCGGTGCAGAAAACGGTTCCGGCCCCAAATTACCGACTATGAGCTCGTAAGGTTGGATATAAATAGTCATGTTCTCCAATAACGCTTTAAGGCCCAAAGCCCTCCTCAATACCTGTGGGAGTCCCTTCGTACTCTCATAGCTTTTCGTAAGTATTTTTGCTCTTTCTGCCATAAGCTTTGGTTTACTCAGGTTACTTAGGACCTTCTGACGCAAGCTATCAATATCCCATCCCTGCATCATTTCGTAACCCCCTTATGAAAAAATTAATATAAAATAAAGGAAAACACCAGTTAGCCCCAAAAGTGCGAGATAAGAAATAACTGGCAATATCCCTCTTATGCAATTTTTGGCAGGGAAGAGTTTGAGTGCAAACCTCACACTCCCCCTGCCAGTTTGTTAATTACTAAAGTACGTTAAGCATCATATAGCGCACCAAAAGAAATACAATTAAGCAAAAGAACATAACGAGCGCTATGTTCTCCCACAAGCGCAATCTATAGAAAGAGAAAGCTTCTTTTTTGGGTGCGTACTTCTCTACATTACCCATAATGAGAAGCATAGCCAGGGGTATTAAAACAAAAAGGTTGGATATAATTTGCACGGCAACCGTGAATGCCACTATTCCCAATGCTTGAGGCACAAAAGACCACGCAATCGGCAATGTATACAAAGAAATCGAAATTCCTTTGTAAAGTTTCTTACCTCTCTCTGAATCTTTCGGAATGCCCAGCGAATCAATCGCCATATGCGACATAACGTATGAATAAGCTATGATTGAACTATAGGCTGCAGCGATCATACCCAAATAGTATGCTAAATAACCTCCTGTGCCTATTACCTTCCCAAGTGAAGCCGCCATATCCTGCGTTGTTTTAGCCGCAATACCGGACACTTGCAGAACCTCTGCCGATGTTGCCACCAAAAGTACGTCTATGATCCACATAAAAACTACAGAAAGGATAAGATCAAACTTCATCACCCGTTCAAACTTTGGTGAATTCCACCCTTTTTCCATCGTAAAATAACTATAGTTCCAGCAAACAATGGCGGCGGCAGTTGCACCAAACGTCGCCAGGATAATTGGTATAAGCTCCTTACTAAGACGGGGCACAAACGCTCCGCTTAATATTTCCAGGATATTCGGCCTGGTGTAACTGAATACAAATAATACAACAACAAAAAGTATGACCAGTAACACTTTAGATATTTTCTCCAGAAGATCGTACCGCCTCATCCAAATTGGGTATAAACCCAATGCCCAAAAGAGAAAGATTAATAATTGTACTGATAAACTAACTCCGCCCAATTTGAAAATTGATTGAGATGCTTGCCCCACTGCTATCCACATATATCCGTGCCAGTTAAGGGGCATAAATATAAGGGCCACTGTAGACGCATAGGTTAATGGAAGACTAATTCTTCTATAGGAAGCAAAGACACCTTCTCCGGTAGCCATACTGTATCTTGCTAAATGTGCGCAAAGCGCTATAAGCATAATCGATCCCAACGTGAAACCCCATAAAGCGGTATAACGGAAGGTACTGCCCGCACTGGCTGCCACCGTCATATCACCGACGGCAAATAAGCCCATAATGTAAATAATCCCTGGTCCCATTGCTTTTAAGTAATCCTTAAACGTAGATGGTATAGCAGGTTCTGTTTTTTGTAATTCATTCGTAGTCAAAGACATGTTTAATCCTCCTTTTGTTTATTAATTTAAACTCTCTCTGTCAAACAGCCAAATTGCATTATAACCCCCCTTCATATATGATAGAAGTTCGAAAACAGGATACGACATCTGTTAGCCGGTTTACTCCCTTAACTTTTGCAATCCCGTATTTTTTGCCCGATCCTGTCTGCCAGCTGCATGGCACCAGCAAATTCGTCACCGGAAACTATAAAGCCTACGTTTTTTACAGTACCCTCTTTACATGCCACATCAGCAATACTATCAACTTCTTCCCCTGAAATTCCTATATCTTCGAATGTTAATGGCAAACCAATGGAATGAAATAAACTTAAAATTTCTTCAATCTCATGCCATGGATGGTCTAATAAAATCATTTGTACTATTGTGCCAAACGCAACCAACTCACCGTGAAGCTTTGGATTTGTTTTTTTAAGGCTACGATACCCGTGATACACGGCATGTGCAGCCGCTAAACCTCCGCTTTCAAAGCCGATCCCACTCATTAGTAAAACGGCCTCGACTACGGCTTCCAGAGCCCCCGTAACTACACCCCTTTCAACAGACCATTTTGCAGCAAGTGCATGCTTCAAAAGAACTTCTTTTATACCATCTGCCAGCAAAACCGCACTTTTCAGCGGGCACCCCCCAGCCGTCGAAACCGCCTTGCTTCCTGCAGCCACGGGTGCTTCATAACACACACCAATTGCTCCACCAATTCCCGCAGCAAGATAACGAAAAGGCGCCTGCACAATTACGGAAGTATCCACGACAACAACATCAGGGTTAAAAGGCAATTTAATATACCCTAAAAACTCGCCCTTTTCACCATATATAACCACTACTGTGCTGGTTGGAGCATCCGTAGAAGCCACCGTGGGAATTATTGATACAGGTCTATTCAGCTTAAAGCTGACTGCTTTTACAGTGTCGATTGCCTTACCTCCCCCTGCCCCTATCAGAAAGTCAGCACCCTGACTTTCTACTAAACAGCAAATGCGTTCAATTTCTTCTTCGGTACTATCTCCTCCAAACGGTTCTGTTACAACTTTTACTCCCTTGCTGGAAAGCTGTCCCGTAATAGTATTTTCCACTACGGAAAGAGCCCTTGATCCACCAACCAGCATCGCTTTTTCCCCAAAAGTAGATGTCCATAAGTCAATTTTTCTTAGAACCCCCGGACCTTGAATGTATTTTCTGGGGAAAGTACCCACGCAAAAGCTGCTATTTTCATTCCATTCTTTAACTAGTGTCCTGCTTTCTTGTGCTAACACGCAGTTTCTCCCTCCCTTTAGGTAGGTATTATAGAGGAATACTGTATCAATTCCCCCAAAATTTAGCTATGGCGCTTTCTTTTAAATTTTTCTAACATTTTGGAAATGTTGGCCAATGCTTAAACTTTTTCACGATCTTTCGCATGCCTCAACCCTGCCTTCCAGTCCACTGGGCGCTTCCCCACATCTCGGGATTGGCCAGATATTGCGGCCTTCTTTTTTGAAGTGCGTCCAGTATCCCCACGGCCACGTCCACGGCCATGGTTTCCAGCGCCAAATCGGTCATAGCCGCCATGTGGGGGGTCAGTAAAACGTTGTCCAGCTCAAACAAGGGTATATTCATTTTTGGCGGCTCCTCCTCATACACATCCAGGGCCGCACCTGCCAGCCTGCCTTCCTTTAAAGCCCGGTAGAGCGCCTGCTCATCCACCACGCCGCCCCTGGAAGTATTGATCAAATAGGCAGTGGGCTTGATCAGGGACAACTCCCTTTCCCCGATCAGATGATGGGTCTCCTTGGAGTACGGCACATGCAGGGAAACAAAATCAGCACCCGACAGCACTTCGTCCAGCTTGCCGCAGCGCTTAACCCCGACCGAGACAAAGATTTCCTCGGGCACCATAGGATCATAGGACTGTACCCGCATATTCAGGCAGTTTACGGCAATGCCGGCCAGCCGGCGGGCTATTCTCCCCATTCCCACCAGACCCAATACCTTGCCGTAAAGTTCTTTGGTGGTGTACCCCATCTTCTGGACCAGGCCCGGCAGTGACCCTCCGCTGGAAAACTTGCCCTGTCTGAAATCCCTTTCCGCCTTGTTGAAATTACGGGCGCAGTGCATCATGGCCCAGAGGGCGTGTTCGGCCACGGCATTGGTATTGGCCTCCGGGGTGTGCACCACCGCTATTCCCAGGCCGTTGGCTGACGGCAGGTCGATATTGTCCAGCCCGATGCCGTGCCGGCCGATAACCTTGAGCTTTGCTCCGGCCTCCATCATCCGGGCCGTTGCCTTAGTGCTCCTGATCAATAAGGCATCGGCGTCCCTGATCATCGAAACGACCGTATCTTCCGAAGGATCGGGAGCAATCACCACCTCCACCTTTTCCCGCAGGATATTGATGCCCACTGGAGAAATACTTTCTGTCAGCAATACCTTAAACCCCGTCATTTTGACACCTTCTTTCCTAAGTACTGCCCCTTGCTGGCCGTTTTCAGTTAGTCAGCCTTACTTCCCCCAAAACCATTCCATAGATTGCAAGAGCAGCAAGCCTCATAATATTGAAACCCTGACAGTTATTAAAATTAAGATAAATCTGTATCCTCTGATTTTGTTTGAGAAGAACACATCATCAACCACTCCGTTCAGCTCTTTCTCACCTTAAAACTTTTTTAATCTCGCTGTCCGGAATATCAAAAACCTCATCCGTCGGCGGGAGAGGCTCGGTGTAGAAAAATTCCGGCAGTCGATCGTGAATGCCGGCAAATCCGGCCCTGCGATTAAAATCCTTTTCCTCCATGATGACCTGCCTTCCCCACTGCAGCACGTCGTAGCGATCCACCTCAATGCCGTAGTACGCATTGAACAGCCGGGCCACGTAATCCATATTCTCCCTGGTGGTGCCGATAAAGAAGCACAAGCCGGTGATGTCGCACACGGCAGTGATCACCTGAGTCTCCTCCGAAAGCAGCCACTGACCCTCCACCTGGGAGCACCTGGCCACCCCTTTTCTGGTAGACCAGCTATACCCGGTTTTCCCCGGCAGGAGATTGCCCGCGGTGTGGTCTGCCCCCATGGGCGAAGTGGCATAGGTAATACCGGTGCCCTTAAATACCCTGGGGTCGTAGGCGGCCATGCTCTGCCCCTTGACTGCCGGCACCCTGTTCACCCCTAGCACCCTGCCGGCCACCTGTACGCCCTGGCCCAGAAGCCTGCCCATCACCGTGGATCCTTTGCCCACTTGGTGAAGCAGGCCAATGGCCCCCTGCACATCGCCGAATTCAAGGATGCCGGCCTCCATGGCCACGGCCAAAGTGGCGCCCATTTCTATGGTGTCGAGGCCGTAATCGTCGCAGAGTCTATCCATGGTGGCGATGGCATCCAAGTCGCTGATGCCGCAGTTGGAACCCAAAAGGGCAATAGTTTCATACTCCAGGGATGAGGTCAAATAATCGCCGTTGCTGTCGTTGTATATGTTGGAGCAGCGGATGACACAGCCGGGATGGCAAGGGTGGCCCATTTTCCCGCCCCGCTGGTTGATAATTTCAACCAGGCTACCGGCATGGATTTTATCGACGTCTTCAAATTTACCCGTGCTGTAATTCCTGGTGGGAAGCCCGCCCATTTCGTTCGCCAGGCTTACCAGGTTGGCGGTGCCGTAGATGGCAAGGTCCTTTCTCAGGTTGCTGACTTCCCGGGCGAACTGTGTATATATTTTTTTGAAGGTTTCCCTGTCTGCCGGACCTGGCAGGACGCTCTCACTCTTTTCAATGAGAATAGCCTTCATACCCTTGGAACCCATAACCGCTCCCAGCCCGCCACGAGCCGCGAAACGGGAAGGGTACCCTTCGATGTTGGTCACGGCAACGCCCGCCGCAGACAGGCAATTTTCGCCTGCGGGCCCAATGGATATGGTGGCGGCCCCCTTGGAGGAATCCAGAAGCTGTTCCACCAGCTCGTAATTGCCCAGACCCTTCAGGTTATGGGCCGGCAGCAGCCTGGCCTCGCTTTTGCCCACCCAGAGGACATACGGCCCTCCGTCCGCCGGTTTTCCCTCCAACACCAAGGCGGCTATCCCGAGGGCGGATAGCCTCTGGGCGGCCATGCCCCCGGCATTGCTTTCCTTGATGCCGCCAGTGAGGGGGCTCTTGGCGCCCACGGACAGCCTGCCGGAACAGGGTATTCCTGTGCCCCCCAGACTGCCCGGGGCAAAGACAATTTTATTGTTGGGCCCCAGCGGGTGGGCGCCGGGTTCAACCTCCCGGACGACAATCCGGGTCGTCAGCCCGCGCCCGCCCAGCCAGAAGTCTGATTTACTCATTTCTTCTTCTCTGATGCTCAGGTCCGACATGTTTACCCTTACAATCTTCTTCACGAACAACCCTCCCGGGATGATTGGGGCCGGCAGCCGGATCTTCTTACCCGGCCAAGCTTTCCAGGGCTCCATGCTTGTATTTCTGGAACTCACTATGTGGTTCCTGAAACAAGTGCATAGCCAGAACATATGTTTTGTAGGTAGTAAAACAAGATTTTACAGGTAAGGAATCAATGTGTACCGCCTGTCGGTATGCGTTCCGTTATTATAACAAAATTAACCCAAACAGAACTGTTCTTCTTAGTCCCTTATAAGTCCAAGGTTAATTTATAACTGTTTATTTCATTGGCACCCTCTGCAACTAATTTTATATACTTTTCCACTTCCGACTGGCGGTCAAGGGGCGCTGCAATTGAAATTGACGCCCTTACCCTGCCTTTTTCATCCATCAGGGGAGCGCTGACTGATAATACTCCGGAAGTTTTTTCACCCAGGCTTACGGCATATCCGCGCTGGCGAATCAATTTAAGGTCCTGTTCCAGCAGGTCCCGGTTAACAATTGAGTTGGGAGTAAAGGGTATCAATTCCGTTTCCTTAAAATACTGTTCCAGCTCCTCATTGGAGAAATGAGCAAGTATGACCTTTCCCGAGGCGCCGACGTACAGGGGTGACTCTTCCCCCAAATAAGTCATAACCCGTACGGAATTCTTACCCGGCAGGTAGTCCACGCAAAGCCTGCGGTTATTATGCAGGATATAAATGTATACCGTTTCCAGGCAGGCGTCCCGGATCCTTTTCAAAACAGGCGCCGTCACCTGCTTTATCGTTAACCTTTCATAAACTGCATTGCCGTAATAAAAGAATTTTATCCCCAGAGTATATTTTTGCAAACTGCTGTCCCTCTCCACATATCCCCCCGACTCAAGGGTATTCAGTATCCGTGCAATGGTGGTTTTGGAAAGGCCTAGGGTTTGATGCAAATATGCAAGGCTTTTAGGCTCTTTTTCAATACGGAGAATTTCCAGAATTTCAAAAGCCCTTTTTATAGCTCTTACTTCGTCCTTAGGGTTTTTCATCAGTGCTCCTCCATATGTACCACCTAGCGGTACATATACCATTATTTATTAATTAATAATATATTTACTCTTTTCAAATGTCAATAAAGATTCTTATTTTATAGCGGACAAATGACTTCTGGCCTCGACCCCGCCCAGGATCAGGTTGACCCGGCCGGCCGGCGCATGGACACGCTTGAACAAAGGGTTGCCGCCGCCGAAAGGACCATTGTTCTGCTGACCAGGGCATTTTTTGCGGCCGCCGTGGCTTTTGCCGCCGCTGCGGGAACGCTGGTCTACTATCTGGCGGCGAACTAGAGGGCCTTAACACAAATTACCACCCAAAACCGCCTTGCCTGGAACGTTTGTACGGTTTATAATACTGACACAAACATTTGTTCCGGGTGATAATTTATGGAAAGAACGATACTGCTGGCCGATATGAACTCCTTTTTCGCCAGCGTGGACCAGGCGCTGGATCCCGCTTTAAGAAACCGGCCCGTAATCGTGGGCGAAAGCCGGGAAAAAAGGCACGGCATTGGGCTGGCGGCCTCCTACGAGGCCAAGGCCCGGGGCGTCAAGACCGGCATGACCGTGAAGGACAGCGATTTTAACTGGCTGGGCCGGTCCAGGACCCTGAAGGGGTATACCGACCTTCCGGAGGACCTCTACGAGGCCGGCACCCTGGCCTGCGGCCTTTTCCGTCCGGGAGGCAGGAAAAAAGCGCCGGGGTTTTGACCCGGCGCCCGTTTTTTTGTTGTCTCAATTAAGCCTTTACTTGAAGAGAAGCGGCCCGATAATCAGGGAGATGGTACCGGCAACCTTGATCAGCGGGTTCATGGCCGGACCGGAGGTGTCCTTGCAGGGGTCGCCCACGGTGTCGCCGATAACGGCGGCCTGGTGAATCGGGTTGGGCTGGCCGTCGATCTTCTTGCCGCCCAGGTTTCCGGCTTCAATCCACTTCTTGGCGTTGTCCCAGGCACCGCCGGCGTTGGCCAGGAAGAGGGCCAGCAGGACACCGGTGGCGGTCATGCCGGTCAGGAATCCGGCCAGGGCCTTGGCGCCCAGGCCGAAGCCCACGATCAGGGGCACACCCACGGCCAGCAGGCCGGGGGCAATCATCTTGCCGATGGCCGCGCCGGTGGCGATGCTGACGCAGCGGGCGTAGTCGGGTTTTCCGGTCCCCTCCATGATGCCGGCGATTTCGCGGAACTGGCGGCGCACCTCGTTCACCATCCCGTACGCCGCCTCACCCACGGCGCGCATGGTGAGGGCGGCTACCAGGAAGGGCACCGCGGCGCCGATGAAGATACCCACGATAACCATCGGGTCGTTGAGGTTGACCACCAGGGTCCACGCTTCCTTGCCGTGCTCGGTAACCTTGGTCAGAACGCCGGCCTGCTGCAGGGCCGTGCTCCTGGTGACCTCGTCGATGAAGGCCTGGAACAGGGCCAGGGCGGTCAGGGCCGCCGAACCGATGGCAAAGCCCTTGGCGATGGCGGCGGTGGTGTTGCCCACGGCATCCAGCTTGTCCGTCTTCTCACGCACTTCGTGGGGCAGCTCGGCCATTTCGGCGATGCCGCCGGCGTTGTCGGCCACCGGGCCGAAGGAGTCCATGGCCACCACTATACCGGCGGTGGAAAGCATGCCCATGGCCGCCATGGCGATACCGAAGATGGCGTACTGGGCCCCTTCCCAGCTGGCCGCCCAGAAGGCGAAGAAGATGGCCAGTGCAAAGACCAGCATGGGGATGAACACGCTCTCCAGGCCGACGGCCAGGCCGTGGATGACGTTGGTGGCCGGGCCGGTCTTGGAGGCCTCGGCTATTCTTAAGCAGGGCTTTTTGGCGTTGGAGGTATAGTATTCGGTGAGCGCGCCTATGGCCACGTTGACGACCAGGCCGGCGACGATGGCCAGGGTGACACCAAGGCCCAGCCGGCCCGGGAAGGTCCAGCTGGAAAGGAAGTACACACCGATGGCGGTCATGATGTTGGTGGACCACAGGCCCACGTTGAGGGCCGCCTGGGGACTGCCGTCCTCGCTGGTGCGCACGAAGAATGTGCCGATGATGGAGGCCACGATGCCGATGGCGCCCACCAGCATGGGGAACAGCGCCCCTTTGAGGCCGAACAGGCTATTGCCCAGGATCATGGCCGCGATGGTGGTGGCGGCGTAGGACTCGAACAGGTCGGCGCCCATACCGGCGGTGTCACCCACATTGTCGCCCACGTTGTCGGCGATGGTGGCCGGGTTGCGCGGGTCGTCCTCGGGGATGCCGGCTTCAACCTTACCCACCAGGTCGGCGCCCACGTCCGCGGCCTTGGTGTAGATACCGCCGCCAACCCGGGCGAAGAACGCGATGGCGCTGGCGCCGAAGGCGAAGCTGTTGATAATGGTAGCACTCTTGAAGATAATAAATAAGGCCGAGACACCCAGAAGTCCCAGGCCTGCAACGGAGAGGCCCATGACGGCGCCGGCCCGGAAGGAAATATTCAAGGCCTTGCTCAGCCCGGAACTGCGGGCGGCTTCAGCCGTTCTGGCGTTGGATTTGGTGGTGCTGTTCATTCCTATGTAGCCGGCGATGGCCGAGCATACGGCGCCCACCAAAAATGAAACTGCCAGTGATATTTCGACAAAGATTAATAAAACAAAGATTATAAGCGCGAAAGGAATCAGAGTCTTGTACTGCCTGTTCAGATAAGCCATGGCGCCTTCCTGAACGGCCTCGGAAATTTCTTTCATCCTGGGGGTGCCCATGGACTCCTTGAGGACGCTGGCCATGGTAAACAGCGCAAAAAGAAGCGCCGCAGCACCGGCAGCCGCTCCTATCCAAGCCAATTGCATTGACTCTTGCACTTTTTAAAACCCTCCTCTTCCCCATAAACATTTTTCTTAATCCAGTGTTGAAATCGGGCAAAAGCGTTAAAACCAGGCAAGTAACTAAAAAATTATTTCCAGAACACCTGCAAACCCAAAACCAGAGACGTCACCGCGAAAAGGACACCCACCCCGATGGTAACCTTGCCCAGCAACTCGTCCAATCCTTTTTTCTTGCCGAAGAAAGTCTCGGCGCCGCCGGCAATGGACCCGGACAGGCCGGCACTCTTTCCCGACTGCAACAGTACAGCAGCGATCACTGCAAGGCATGCGATTACGTGCAGGGCGGTCACCAGGCCTTTCAGCACACCTTCACCCCCTCTATCATTCCGTATAATATAAAAGTAATTATATCATGGTGCACAAAAATTGACAATCAAACCGGCTATAATTTTGGGACAACCGTGCTTTCGAGGTTAGAAATTCGATGTTCGGACTTCTAACCTCGAACTTATACTTTAAAGCCGGGCGAAGTTTATCACAGCCCGTGCAGGCAATAAAGTGAGCCCCTGCCCTTGTACATGGCGGCCTCTGCCAGCTCCTCCTCAATCCGGACCAGCTGGTTGTACTTGGCCACCCGGTCGGTCCTGGAAGGGGCGCCGGTTTTAATCTGGCCGGCGTTGGTGGCCACCACCAGGTCGGCGATGGTGACATCCTCGGTTTCTCCCGAACGGTGGCTGACCACCGCGGTATATCCGGCCCGCTTGGCCATTTCAATGGCGTCCAGGGTCTCGGTGAGGGTGCCGATCTGGTTCACCTTGATCAGTATGGAGTTGGCCACGCCCTCCCTGATGCCTCTGGCCAGCCTTTCGGTGTTGGTTACAAACAGGTCGTCCCCGACTATCTGGACCTTCCTGCCCAGCCTGCCGGTAAACTCCTTCCAGCCGTCCCAGTCATCCTCGGCCAGCCCGTCCTCAATGGATATGATGGGATATTTATCCAGCAGCCCGGCGTAGTAACTGATCATTTGATCCGCAGTGCGCGGGGTTCCTTCAAAGATGTAGGACCCGTCCTTGAAGAACTCGGTGGCGGCGCAGTCCACGGCCAGGGCCACGTCTTCACCGGGCCTGTAGCCGGCCTGCCTGACGGCCTCCACAATGACCGCCAGGGCCTCTTCATTTGAACCCAGATTGGGCGCAAAACCTCCCTCGTCACCCACCGCTGTATTCAGCCCCCTGGCCTTGAGCACCTTTTTGAGATGGTGAAAAACCTCCGACCCCATGCGCATGGCCTCGGCGAAGCTGGAGGCCCCCACCGGCATAACCATGAACTCCTGAATATCAACATTGTTGTCGGCATGTTTTCCCCCGTTGAGTATGTTCATCATCGGGGTGGGCAGCAGCTTGCCGTTAACCCCGCCCAGGTACTGGTAGAGAGGCAGCCCCAGCGCCGCAGCGGCGGCCTTGGCGCAGGCCAGGGAGACGCCCAGCACGGCGTTGGCCCCCAGCTTGCCCTTGTTGGGGGTGCCGTCCAGCTCAATCAGCGCCTTGTCCAGGATCACCTGCTCGGTGGCGTCAAAGTCCAGCAGTTCCGGAGCAATGATATTGTTGACATTTTCCACCGCCCTGAGCACACCCTTGCCGAGATAGCGGGCGGAATCACCGTCCCTCAGTTCCACCGCCTCGTAAGCTCCGGTGGAAGCTCCCGAAGGCACGGCGGCCCGGCCCAGTGTGCCGTCTTCCAGCACCACATCCACCTCGACGGTGGGATTTCCCCTGGAGTCCAGTATTTCCCGGGCGACTATATCGATGATGGTGGTGGACATATATTTCCCTCCCTTATTATTTATAACCTGAAAAGACCTCATTCTGTCGGAATCCGGAAGCCAGAATCCAGACCCTCATGCCGCAATGCGCCACCACAAAAAAATGAAAATACGTGGCCGGGGGTGCGGTTTCCAGCCGGGCTCCCACTCCTGCGGTTGAACCGGCTCTATGCTCGTCGCTTACAGTCATGCCGACCGCCTTCAACGCCGCATCCATGCGTCGATTCAGGCTCCCGGCCGCGTCCTGCGGCCGGGCCGGCATTCCGTACGCTCCGTCGCCAAGAGCCGGATAACAACCTCCGGAACCCCCGCTTC
>JBMOPD010000005.1:0-16587 GCA_049323615.1 Bacillota bacterium
ACAGGTTCCCACACTATTATCTCATAGCGCTTTTAGTTTGTCCAGCAGGGGATTGCGAAAAAGTTTTTTCGGGTTTCTTCTTACCCTCAAGCTCATCAAAGGAATTTTATGTTATGCGTCAGTTCTGTTACCGGGACGTTTTTAACTTTCACCGGGCATAAAAAATAATAGAAGCTGTAACACATCAGCCCTGTCTTGAATAACTTGTAAAAAAAAGCAAAGGAGGATTAAAATGGGATACGGATACGGCGGCACTTATTTTGACGGCAGTTTCATTCTCTTCCTGATCCTGATCCTGCTTGTATTTGGTACCGGCTTCGGGGGAGGATATGGCGGCGGCTACTACGGCGCCGACAAAAAATAGCCTGACGGGTTCTGGCGTTACCTTGAAATAAAGTCCAACGCATAGCGGCGTTGGACTTTATTAGTGCAATCCGGAGGAAGTACTTATTTTTGCCGGCCGGGTGATTAAATTTTTACAGCCTCCTGATCATACCCGGCATCCTTTATTTTATTCGAGTAATCGTAGGTCTTCTCACTCAAGAACAGGGTGAATACGAAGCCGATTGCCGCCAGTATGGAAAAGAAAGCGAATACCTTGGTATAGAATATCCCTTCAGCGGTTTTGACCACCAGGAAGCCGGCCACCAGCGGGGCGATAAAGGATCCGAACTGGCCGAAGCCGTTGGAAAAGCCCACTGCCGAGCCCACTACCTCCTTGGGATACCTGATCTGGGGATAGCCGTAAACCACCCCGAAGGAAAGGTTGACAAAGAACCCCACCAGAACCAGCATCAGGACCAGCAGCCCGTTTTCCCCCTTGGGCACCTTGGCAATCATTAGCAGCACGGGGATGCTGAGCAGGAATGAAATGGCCAGCACCGGCTTGACCCTGCCTCTAAAAATCTTATCCATGGCCCAGCCCCCGGTGATCATGGCAAAGAAGGCCGCAATATAAGGAAGGGAGGCCAGTATACCCATGGATTTAATGCTGAATTTATACTGCTCGTACAGGAAGGACGACAGCCAGCTGGTGCTTCCCCAGTAGATCCCCAGGATGCAGAACAAAGCAATGGAATAAATCCAGAAGCTGAAGTCGGTCAGCAAAATGGACAGGGTTGTGCCCAGGGACATTTTTTTCGATTCGGAAGCGCCCTTTACCTCGACCAGTCCAGCCTTGATGGCGTCATACTCCTCCTGGGTTATCCTGCCCTTGGCCAGCGATTTTTCCGGTGTGTCCTCAATAAAGTACTGCAGGATGAAGATGCCGATTACCCCCGGTATGGCCAGCAGGAAGAATACCGGCCTCCAGCCGCCCAAAGCGGCGGCCAGGGTGGTGACCACAATGGGTATGATGGCCGGGGCAACGGCCCAGGTGGTGGAGAAGAATCCCGTGGCCCTCCCTTTTTCCTGCACCGGAAACCAGTTGGCAATGGTTTTGTTGGCCGGGGCGAAGTGGTGGCCCTCGCCTATGCCCAGGCCCAGCCTGACCAGGAAGAACTGGGTGTAGTTTTTAACCAGGCCGGTGACAAAGGTGACCAGTGTGAATACGCCGATGGCCGCCCCCATGACCTTCTTGGGCCCGTACTTGTCCGCCAGGAATCCGGCCAGAATCTGGGCCAGGGCGTAAGCGAAGAAGAATATCGACGCCGCCGTTCCGATCTGCTGGTGGGTTAACTTCAGGTCTTCCCGGATCAGCGGCAGAAAAGTCAGCACGCTTGTCCGGTCGAAGTAATTAATGATATACAATAGCCACAACACCACCAGAACCAGCCAACGATATTTTTTCACGCGGTAATACCTCCTTGAAGTTTTATTGTTATGTTAATTAATTCACTTTAAACTTTTCTGAAAGATCCGGCTTTATAACAGTGCCTGCTTTAACTGCAGACACAATATAACTTTGAATAATTATTTCTTGCGCAAATCCAGCAGCCTTTTGGCTTTGAAAGCGGTCCGCTCAATAAAGCCAAAGGGCTGAACGGAAACTTCGGGGGTAACCATAAGTTCTTCCTTCAGGGATTTTTTAAGCTTATAAGTCAGGTCTTCCAAATTTACTTCCCTGGTCTTTTCCACCACCACGGTGCACACGTCCACGCCTTTTTCCCCGTTGTGAGTCAGTTCCACCCTGTATTCATCCCCCAGGCAGTCGTAGCTGCGGATCACCTTTTCCACCTGGGCCGGGTAGAATTTGGCTCCCTTGTACACCACCAGGTCGTCGGCCCGGCCCAGGATCCCTCCCGGGGACCTGGCGTGGGTCCGGCCGCAGGCGCATGGTTCGGTAATCAGCCTGGCCATGTCGTTGGTCCAGTAGCGCACCATGGGCGTGGCTTCCCTGGCCAGGTGGGTGATCACCACCACCCCGATTTCTCCTTCGGCGCACGGCTCCATGGTGTCCGGGTTGATGATCTCGATCAGGTGGAAGTCCTCGGCCCAGTGCAGCCCGGCCTTCTCGGTGCACTCGGCGGCGAAGGTGGGGCCTATTTCCGCCAGTCCGAAAAAGTCATAGGCGTCTATGCCCAAACCGGATTCAAGCCGGGAGCGGGTGGACGCGTTCTGGGTGCCGCCCTCCCCTCCGAATGAGCCTATCCGCACGGGGATATCGCCCGGCGCTACCCCCTCTTCGGCCAGTTTTTCGGCGATATGGAGGGCAAAGGAGGGGGTGCAGAAAATAACGTCTGCGCCCGGATTTTTAAGGTATTGAACCTGCTTGTTGGTCATCTGGGCCCCGATGGGTATGACGAAGCAACCCATTTTGGCGGCGGCGTAATGGCTCGACATGCCGGCCACCCACAGCCCGTAGCTGAATCCGTTCTGGATGATGTGTCCCGGCCTGACGCCGAACCCCCACATCATCCTGGCGGTCACATCGGTGATATTGGCCACATCCTGATCGCTCCAGATGGTGTTTACCGGGTTGCCCGTTGTGCCCGAGGAGGGGTGCAGTTCCCGCCACTTTTCCTTGGCGGCCACGACGAACCTCCCGAAGGGCGGGTATTGGGCCTGCTCGTCCCGCAGTTCATTCTTGGTCACCACCGGCACATTCCTGATGTCGGCCAGGGTTTTCAGGTGCCCGGGCTGGAAACCTGCTTTTTGCCACTTCTCCCGGTAAAAGGGCGAGTCCTGGTAGCAGCGGTTAATCTGCCATTTTAACCGCTCCAGCTGCAGTTCCGCCAGCTTTTTCCCGGGCATGGTTTCAATTTCTTTCTGGTAGAAGACATCCATAAACGATAACCACCTTCCTTTCCACAGTATTTTCTTATCCGGCCGTCCATCCGCCGTCCACCACCAGCATCTGGCCGGTAATGTAATCCGAGGCCTCCGAGGCCAGCAGCAGGGCCACGCCGGTTACGTCTTCGGGCCGGCCCAGCCGGCGCATCGGGATTTTGCCGATCACGTGGTTGTATATTTTTTCGTTGGACAGTTCGGCTTCGTTCATTGAAGTGCGTATATAGCCGGGACAGATGGAATTGACCTGGATATTGTATTTTGACCATTCCAGGGCCAGGGCCCTGGTCATCTGCACAACCCCGCCCTTTGCCGCACAGTACGGCAATACCTGCCGCTCGCCCGTGAGGCCCAGCACCGAGGCAATGTTGATGATTTTGCCCCTCTTTCTGGGTATCATTTTCACGGCCACGGCCCGGGTGCAGAGAAACACCCCCTTTAAATTGGTATTGATCACCCTGTCCCAGTCGCTTTCCGCCAGTTCTTCGGATTTCTTGGTCACCGTCGTGCCCGCGTTGTTGACCAGTATGTCAATCTTGCCGAAGTGCGACATGACCTGGTCAACCAGTTTGTTTATTGAACCGGTGTCGCTCACATCGGCGGAAACGGGCAGGACGTCCCCTCCCAGCCCGGTTAAATGCTCCGCCACCCGGTCGCAGTCGGCCTGGCTCCGGCTGGTAATGACCACGCTGCCCCCGGCCCGGGCATAGGCCTTGGCGATGCTGCGGCCCAGCCCCCTGGTGGCGCCGGTGATAATGGCAACCTTGTCCTTTAACGCCTGCTCACTGAACAGCATTGCCTTCCTCCGTTAAAGAAAAGATTTTTAGCTCGAGAATTTTGGCGGCAACCACTTCAGCCAGCGCCTCCGGGTCAACTTCAAACCGTTCAATGGTATTGCCGGCCACCGTAATCACCGGGCCGGTGAATTCCGGGACGGTGGCGCAGGCGGTCGGGCACCCGTTCAGCATCAGCAGCGCCCGGATGCCCGGCTCACTCCAGCCCACAAACTTCACTCCGGCAAACTTTGCTTCCAGTTGGGACAGCAGCACCGGCGAGTCTATGGACGGGTTGCAGTTGCCGCAGAATTTGACGCCGACAAGCATGCTTTCCATGGTTCTGCGCCCCGGCTACTTTATGCCGGCAAGGTTTTTAGCCAGGGATTTTTTATGTTCCAGGTTGGCTTGGCGCAGCATAACCACCCGCTGGGCCTGGGGCGATCCGGCGCCGTGCATGCTTTCGGCCAGGGCGGTGCCCCCGGTCATGTTTTCGATCAGCCGGGCCATCCTGATCCTGTCCTCGGTTTTGATGGCGGCCACGCCGCGGAAAAACTTGTCCACGTATTTGCCTATCTGGGGGTGCAGCAGGTCCTTTTCCGAGGGCAGGGTGGCTATAAAGCCGCCGGCGATGTCGTGGCTGAGGCGGGCAATCTCATAGATGAACCTGGTGATGTTCTGCTTGGTGACGTTGGCCAGCAGGGGGTTGACGTAATAGGACCCGCAGGGGGTCCGGTGGCCCTCGCCGGAACAGGCGATGGAGCAGCAGTACAGGGTCTCGGTGAGGTGCACCATCTCCACGATTTTATCCCTGATATGTGACGCCTTGGCCGCCCCGTTGTATTCCGCTATGGCGGTGGTGGCGCCGATGATCACGTCGCTTACCCCGGCCTTGCAGCCCCCGTAATTCTGGCGGTGGTAGCAGGCGAACCTTTCCACCAGGGCGCCGGCGTAGCTGTGTTCCTCGCACATAAACACCCTGTCCCAGGGGACAAAAACATTCTCCAGGATGGTCAGGGCCTCGCCGCCCACCGCACCGAAACGCTGGTTGCCCTGGTCGATAACCCCGAACTTTCTTTCGTCATTGGACTGCCGGCCGAAGATGTGCCACACCCCGGGGGCGTCGGTAGGCACCGCGCAGGCCACGGCATAGGCCTTGTCTTCCTCCGTCAGGGCTATGGTGGGCATAATCAGCATTTCATGGGAATTGACTATTCCCGTCTGGTGGGCCTTGGCGCCGCGAATAACAATCCCCTTCTCATTCTTGCTCACTATCCGGGTGTAAAGGTCGGGATCGGCCTGCTGGCTCGGCCGCAAGCCCCGGTCCCCCTTGGGATCGGTCATGGAGCCGGCCACCATCAGGTCGTTTTCCTGGATGTAGAGAAGGTACTGCTTGAAACGCTGGTGATACTCGGTTTTTAACTCCTGGTCCATTTCGTAGGTCACCGAATAAAGGGCGTTCATGGCGTCAAAACCCACACAGCGCTGGAAACACGTGCCGGTCCGCTGGGCGATCATTCTGAGCATTTTCACTTTTTTAACCAGGTCTGCGGTGCTGTGGTGAATGTGGGTGAAGCGGTTTATTTTTTTGCCGGAAATATGCGAGTCAACGGTCATCAGGTCCTCAAAGGCAGGGTCGTGGGCCAGCTGGTAGGTCATCGAGGCCGAGTTGATGTGGGGCCTGAAAAGCGGATTGTCCACCAGGTTCTGGACTTGCTCGCCCAGCGCATAGACCTTTAAGTTCAGTGACCGCAAACTTTCCACATATGCTTCTGCGTTTTTCATTTCCCTTTTCCTCCTTTATAATTTTTTTGTTCCGGGGATCCTCCCAACCCTTAACTTTTTTCCGGATCTCCGGGTCCCGCCAAAAATCACTTATCCACTTCCGCGGGTAGGCAAAGATTGATTGTATCTGATCTGATTAGCAACATTTATGCCTTTCCCGGGCAAAAAATAAAAACCCCTCCCAAAAGGGGTTTTGGCGGGGATTTTCCATAAATACCCATGGCCGCCCCGTTATATAAATGTAACATATTGCTACACTGTTGTCCTGCGCTACACTGTTGCAACAGTTCTTAAAATTGCAGTACCGGCTGGAAACTGTCTCGTTTAGCTACAATATTTTGTCGTAAAAGGATAACAGAAAACTTTAATCCCCAATCCCTTCTATCAGTTTATATTTATGTTATATTTGTATATTTTTCGGTAGAGGGTGCTGCGCGCGATTCCCAGCTCGCCGGCGGCCCGGGAGATATTGCCGTTATGCAGGGCCAGTATGTTTTTGATCATTTCCTGCTCGTAAAGCTCCATTGACAAAAAGGATCCTTTTGATTCGGCCAGCTTGAGGTCGGAAGGCAGGTCAGCCAGCGCAAGGGTGGGCCCCTGGCTTATATTTACCGCCCTTTCCAGGACGTTTTGCAATTCCCGGACATTGCCCGGCCAGGGGTAATTTTTTAAGGTTTCAATGACTTCCCGGTCTATGTTTACCAGCCGCTCTTTATTCAATTTTAAACGCAGCTGTTCAAAAAAATGTTCTATCAATAAAGTGATGTCCTCTTTTCTTTCCCGCAGGGGCACCATATCAATCCTGACCACGTTGAGGCGGTAATACAGGTCCTGCCGGAAATTGCCCTTGGTCACTTCGACCTGCAGGTCCTTGTTGGTTGCCGCGATTATACGCACATCCACCGGAATGAGGTCATTGCCGCCTATCCTGGTGATGGTCTTCTGTTCAAGCACCCGCAGCAGTATAATTTGCAGCTGCAGCGGCATTTCACCGATTTCATCAAGGAAAATGGTTCCTCCGTTGGCCAGTTCAAATTTTCCGGGCTTGCCCCCCCGCCTGGCGCCCGTAAAGGCGCCCTCCGAGTAACCGAAAAGCTCGCTGGTAATCAGTTCCCGGGGAATGGCCCCGCAGTTTATGGCCACAAAGGGGCCGTTCCCCCGCATACTCCCGTTGTGAATGGCCTGGGCAAACATGTCCTTGCCGGTGCCGCTTTCTCCCAGCAGCAATACGTTGGAGGTACTGCCGGATATGGCCTTGGCCAGTCTTACGGTATTCAGAAACTTTTCGTTCCGGCCGACTATGTCGGCGAAGGTAAACTTGGCCTCGGACCCCGACATGTGCTGGACAAGCTTGCGGGCCCTGGCGATCTCATTGAATAAAACAACTGTCCCCTCGTTTTTGTTGTTTGTGCATATGGGCCGGGAAGTGAGCAGGCAGGTTGTTTTTCCGGCGCCGTTAAATATATTTACCTCCTGGTCGGTAACATACCTCTGGCCGGTGATTATTTTAAGGACGGCCTTATTTTTTTCACCCAAAAACAGATCAATGGGCCTATTGACGATTTCCTCCGGCGGCCTGGAAAAGATACCGGCGGCGGCCTTGTTTACGTGCGAAACCAGGCCTTTCGGGTCGACGGCCAGCAGGCCCTCGCTGATGGATTCAATGATGGTGTTTTTATAATTATTGGCCACCTCCGCGCTTTCCCGGGCCCTCCTGGCCAGGATCTGGTTTTCAATGGCGTACACCGCGGCCGCCACCATGCCCAGGGTGTGCGAGTGAACCTTTTCAAAGGTTCCCGTCATGTCCAGGACACCGATTATATTGCCCGCCGGGTCCCGGATAGGGGCCGAAGAGCATGTCCACTGCTGGGAAACCAGGCAAAAATGCTCGCTGCCAAAGATTTGTATGGGCTCGCCGGTCTTTAAAACAGTGCCGATGGCGTTTGTGCCGGCGGTTTCCTCGCTCCAGTCGGCCCCCGGGATAAAATTCCCCTTTTCCACGGACTCTTTAACCCAGGGATCGCCGATAACTTTTAGCAGCGTTCCGCTGCTGTCGGCCAGGACCACAATAAAGCCTGATTTTTCAACAAACCTGTAAAGGCTGTCCATCACCGGCAGGCTGATATCAATCAATTCTTTTTGCGCCATTTCTCTGGCCAGCAATTCATCATCACTCAATACCACCGGAATTTTCCTTAAAAATGGATTTACTTTATTCTGCAGGCACCTCTTCCAGGATTCCCGGATAACGGGTCTCAGCGACTCAATTTCCTCAATATTGCCATTGGCCACTTTTTTCCAGGTATCCTTTAATTGCTCTTGAGACAGATTTTCTCCCACGCTTATTCCTCCGTTTTGCAGTATAAAGAGAAATATTATATCTAATCTAGTAAATATTAATTATTATAGCATATTTTTAATTTACCCTTTATTACGTTTATTCAGATAATTGTCTCTGTGGCTAGATTAAATTTTTGCGGCCGGGAGGTCTGGAAACAAAAAAAGGGTGACGCACGCCCCCGACCTTCACCCCGGTTTAATTTTATAAATGACCGTTATTTAAGGAGTTCTTCAGACAGTTTGTTGAGACCGGCCACCATTTCCTCTATTTTTTTAATGATCCCGGAAATTCCTTCGGCAGCGGTGGTCTGCTCCATGGACACATCCTTAACCTGATCCACCTGGATTAAAAATTCCCCTGTCGATTTTTTTATCTTATCTATTTTTTGCTCAATGTCCTTTAATGAAGTCTTTGTCTTGGTGGCCAGTTTTCTTACCTCTTCGGCCACCACCTGGAATCCCCGCCCGTGTTCGCCGGCCCTGGCCGCTTCAATGGCCGCATTCAGGCCCAGCAGGTGGATCTGGCCCGACACTTCATTAATCAGTTCCAAAACGGTGTCCATGCCTTCCAGTTCCAGCCTGATACTTTCCCCGTTAACGGCCAGTTGCTGGGAAGTGGCGGCCAGTTGCTGGGACGCCCCGGCCAAACCGGTGGCCGAACTGTACAGGGGAGTGACCGCCTCCTCCAGGTTGGCGGCCATTTTCTTGATGTTTTCCTGGTTGGTTATTGGTACGGCGTAAGTCATTGAACCCAACAAAACACCATCATGATCCTCTATCGGAACAGCCATGCCCAGGTAAGGGATGCCGAAGACTTCCTCCCCTACCTTAACAACTATTCTCTTTCTCTGCGTCAAGGCAGTATGGGCCAGGCCGCCGGGCTTGATTTTATCTCCCGGCTTTGGTCCGATGACCAGGTTGTCGCCGTCGGCATAAAATATGTAGCTGTCCAGGTCGG
Source organism: Bacillota bacterium (assembly GCA_049323615.1). Classification (GTDB taxonomy): domain Bacteria; phylum Bacillota; class Desulfotomaculia; order Desulfotomaculales; family Desulfocucumaceae; genus JBMOPD01. The sequence goes on from JBMOPD010000005.1 coordinate 9,085, forward strand.
TAACCGCCATGGCCGCTTCAGGCCCCAAAAGCATTTTGTAAAAAGGCGCGGCGTCGAGAATGGACTGAAAAAGTCCAGCCCCCTTCCTTGCTGTTTCCATTTTTCGCCTCCAGGTTAAAATATAACAATGGGGCCTGTATTTTGCAATTTTTATGCCTATTATTTTGCTTATTCTGAAAAGCTTCAGGGTCAGAATACAGAATCCAGAATAAAAACAACCAATAAGCCGGTATTTTCACTGTTTAGTGGTGCCGTAATTTTTTTTTTGACAGAGAGTTTTTTTCCGGTGATTCTCTGTGTTCTCTGTCCTCTGTGGTTTAAAAAATTATTGCCGCTTTTTATGTGTATCATGTTGCTACATTTCGGTCAGTTTATGAATCTCTTCGGCGACGATTCCAAACCCGCGCCCGTATACCCCGGCATGGGCGGTTTCAATTGATGCGTTCAAACCTACCAGGTTTAATTGATCGGTGATCTGTTTTATTAACCCCAGAATTTGATCGCTTTCAGCTACTTTTGACTCTAAAAAAGCAGTTTTCTAATTGATGTGTTCCCCTTCAGACGTTATTTGACGAATCCCTGTAAGCAGTTTAGGGGCCTTTGCTGGCAGACAACCCCCTTTCCATGGCCCACCGTCAGGGGGCGGGCGATGCCCCTGCGCACCCACCGGGTGGACCGCTTGGCCGCCTCTGCCGGCGGCATGCCCCTGGCCAGAAAGGAGGCCAGGGCGGAAGCCAGGGTGCACCCGGTTCCGTGCAGATCTGCTTCCGGAACGCGCCGGGCCTTCAGCCACAGGCTTTTTTCGCGGCTGCATAAAAGGTCGGCAATTTCACCCTGGCCGGGAAGGTGCCCGCCTTTAAGCAGGACCCACTGCACCCCCGATGCCAGGATGGCTGCCGCCGCCCGCTTCATGCCTGCGGCATCCGGAATTTTTATCCCGGTCAGGGCCTCGGCTTCGGGTACATTGGGGGTGACCACGGCGGCCAGGGGTAAAAGCTCCTTAAAAAAAGCTTCCATCCCGCCGGAGGTCAGGAGGCTCACCCCCGTCCCGGAGTGGAGAACCGGGTCCACCACCAGGGCGGGAAACCGGACCGCTTGTGATACATCGGTATTTTCACGGCGGTATACCTCGACATACCTGCCCCACAGGCGGGCCAGGCCCCTGATGATGCCGGCGCTCTGCAGCATTCCGGTCTTAACCACGGCGGGCCGGAGGTCCCACAGGACGTCTTCAACCTGGGCCAGGACCCAGTTCGGGGGGAGGGGAAAAACTTCGATTACCTCCCTGGTGGTCTGCCGGGTCAGGGCGGTAACCGCCGCCGCCCCGTAGACGCCAATCTGCGCCATTACCTTTAAATCGGCCTGGATGCCGGCGCCGCCGCCGGGGTCCGAACCCCCTATGGCCAGGACCCTGGGTATTCCATCCACAAATTTCATCCCCGTTTCCGTGCTGGCAGGTGTTAAATTGCCAGCGCCATTAAATTATGTAAAGTGATTATACCCTTTCTGGGGAAGGGGTATGGTTCTTCCGCCCAGTTCATCAGGTTCAACGGCCAGTACTCCCCCTTCGGCGCCGGTCAGTACGCCGATGACCGTAACCGGGGTGCCCGTCACCTCTTGAATGTGTTTGATAAGAGAGGGAGCTGTGTCTGGAGAGGCTGTGAAAAGCAGTTCGTAATCCTCACCTCCGTAAAGGGCCCAGTGGGTGGCCTCCTGTCCGATTACCGGGGCCAGTTTCTTCGCCTGGCGGCTCACCGGCAGAGAGGCCAGGTCCAGCCAGGCTCCGCAACCGGAGTTCCGGCAGATATGGTGGACCTCGCTGGCCACCCCGTCGCTGACGTCGATCATGGCGGTGACGCCTCCGTGACCGGCCAGGGCCCGGGCTTCTTCCACCCGCGGCACCGGGTCGAGGTGGCGGGACAGGAGGTATTCGGTTTCCTCATGCAGCCCGGCGGCCCGGCCGGCGCCGGGATTAAGCAGCGCTTGCAGCCCGGCGGCCGAATCGCCCACCGTTCCGGTGACCATGATTAAATCACCGGCCCGGCCCCCGCCGCGGCTAATCGGTGAACGGGAGGTAATGCCCAGCAGGGCCACGCTGATCACCCATTTTTCGGATCGCACCGTGTCCCCGCCGGCCAGCACCACGCCAAACCGGGCGGCCATCTCCCCCATCCCGGCATACAGTTCTTCAGCCTCTTCCACCGCCGCCCGGGGCGGCGCCCCGATGGACAGAAAGACCCAGCCCGGCACACCGCCCATGGCCGCAATATCGCTGATATTGGCGGCCAGCGCCTTTCGCCCCAAAACCCGGGCGCGGGAGAAATCCCACAGGAAATGAACCCCTTCCACCAGCATGTCCGCCGTAGTAAGCAGGGTTTTCCCGGCCGGGAGGTCGATGGCGGCCGCGTCGTCGCCAATGCCCAGCCGCAGGCAGGACTTCACCAGGTTGCCCCAGTCCGGACGTCCGCCGTCCGGCCCGGAGGCAGTCAATAGCGGTCCGCCACGCCCCCGGGCCCCTTCCCAGGCCCGGACCAGGCGGTCAATAAGGCCGAATTCCCCCACATCCCCCAGCGGTGTTGTCTTCAAGACAATCTCCTCCTCTAGCGGTAAATGCCGTCCACTTTCCGGGCCAGGTCCCGGGCCGCTTTTTCCGGATCTGCGGCGGCCATAATGGCCGAAACCACGGCCACTCCCCGGGCGCCGGCGGCTATCACGGCGGTTGCATTGCCCTGATGCAGTCCGCCAATACCGATAACCGGCACCGATACCGCCCGGCAGATCCCGGCCAGTCCATCCAGACCCAAGGCCGGCGCCTCGGCCTTGGTGGGCGTGGAAAAAACCGCACTGGCCCCGATGTAGTCGGCCCCCTGGGCCCCGGCTTCCACCGCCTCCGGAACGCTGGAGGCTGAAACTCCGATGACTGTACCGGGGCCCAGGATTTTCCGGGCCGCGTCCGGGGGCATGTCCTCCCGGCCCAGGTGCACCCCGGGCGCGCCGACGGCCAGCGCCACGTCCACCCGGTCGTTGACCACAAACAGGGCGCCGTACTTTCGGCACAGCGCGTTGACGGCCGCCGCCTCCTCAATCATCAGCCGGGTTCCGGACTTTTTTTCCCGGTACTGAACCACATTGACGCCTCCCCGCAGGGCCGCTTCAACAATGGATAACAGTGACCGGCCGGCGCACATGCCCCGGTCGGTGACCAGGTACGTCCAGGGCAGCCCGGCCTTCCAGTATGCTTTCCGGTCAAAATTCATGGTTCCACCATCCCGGTAATTTTCATTTTCCTCCCGGCGCCCCCCAATTATTCCGCACCGCCGTCGGGAACCGCTTCCACCCTGGCCAGCCGGGCGGCCTTCTCACCGGGCAGGCTGTAGACGGCATCGAACAGGGCGTTCTTAAAGGCCATGGGCCCCGTGGGCGGCGCCGGCGCCGGCGCGCCAGGATCCGGGGGGGCCTTTCCGGCGGCAATTTCGCCGGCCGCCCCATAGAAGGCCAGGGCCGATGCCGCTGCGGTCAAGTAGTCTTCCTCCACGGCGCAGAAGCAGGCTACCACCGAAGAAGCCATGCAGCCGGTACCGGTTATCCGGCTCAGCCAGGCGTCCCCGTTGGCAATCCGGTACGTCCGCCGGCCGTCGGAAACATAGTCCAGCACGCCGGTGACGGCGGCCACCAGGTTGAACCGGCGGGCCAGGGCCCGGGCGGCTGCAAACCCGTCGCCGCTCACCGCATCGACGCCTTTCACCCGGGCGTCCTGGCCGGCCAGCACCGCGGCCTCCGAGGCGTTGGCCCGCACCACGGACACTTTGACTTCCTGCAATATACGCAGGCAGGAATCGGTGCGCAGGCGGGTGGCGCCGGCCCCCACCGGGTCCAGGACCACCGGCGCGCCGGCCTCGTTGGCGGCCCTGCCGGCGGTGATCATGGCTTCGATCCAATCGGTTGTAAGGGTGCCGATGTTTAAAACCAGGGCCCCCGAGACAGCCGCCAGTTCGGCCACCTCCTCCGGCGCGTGGGCCATTACCGGGGACCCCCCGGCGGCCAGCACCATGTTGGCGCAGTCGTTCATGACCACGTAATTGGTTAAATGGTGGATTAGCGGGCGCCGCTCCCGCAGCGCCGCCACTTTTTCGGTCAGGCAGCGGACAACTGTCTTTTCCAATGATATTACCTCCTGCCATGAGCTTATCCTTAAAAAGCTTCCGGGACAGAATAACAGCTGGTTCAACCGTAGGATTGGGGAGCCCGGACTGAAAACCGCACCCCCGGCCACATATTTTCACTGTCAGTTGTACCGCACTTTGCGGTGTGGGAATCTTCCGGCCTCAGCAGTTCCCGGCCGGGCGCCCCAGGTATTCGCTCACTATCTTCATGGCGCAGTACGGGCCGCACATGGAACAGCCGGTCCCGTCGCGGGTATGGGCATGCCGGTCAAAGGCCCGCGGGTCCATGGACAGCCGCCGCTGCTCCTCCCAGTCCAGGGCCTTCCGCGCCCGGGCCATGGCCCGGTCCCACCCGGCGGCCCCCTTTACCCCCTTGGCCATGTCGGCGGCGTGCCCGGCGATGCGGGCGGCCATGATTCCCTGCCGGACGGCTTCCTCGTCCGGCAGGCCGAGGTGTTCCGACGGGGTCACGTAGCACAGGAAGTCGGCCCCGGCGGCCGCGGCAATGGCGCCGCCGATGGCCGCGGTGATGTGGTCGTAGCCGGGCGCCACGTCGGTGACCAGCGGCCCCAGAACATAAAAAGGGGCGCCGTCACACAGCCGCTTTTGCAGCCTGATGTTCATTTCCACCTGGTCCATGGGCACATGCCCCGGCCCCTCCACGATCACCTGGACACCGGCTTCCCGGCAGCGGCGGACCAGTTCCCCCAGCACCACCAGTTCCTGGATCTGCCCCCGGTCGGTGGCGTCCGCGATACATCCCGGCCGCAGCGCGTCCCCCAGGCTGAGGGTGACGTCATACCGGCGGGCTATTTCCAGTATATCGTCAAAACGGCTGTAAAAGGGATTCTCTCTCTGGTTGTGCAGCATCCACCCGGTCAGGAACGAGCCCCCCCGGGAAACTATATCGGCTATGCGGGGGTGCCTGCGCAGCCGATCCAGCGATTCAAGGGTCAGGCCGCAGTGCACGGTCATGAAATCAACGCCGTCTTCAGCCTGTTTCCGGACTGTTTGCAGGATTTCTTCCTCTGTCATGGCTACGATGGCGCCGCGGGTTTCCTGGGCCTCCACCGCAGCCTGGTAGATGGGCACGGTGCCGAAGGCCAGCGGGCAGCCGTTCAGCAGCGCCCGGCGCACCCCGTCTATTCCCGGGCCGGTGCTCAGGTCCATCACGGCATCGGCGCCGTATTCCACACAGATGGCCATTTTTCTTTTCTCTGCGGCAATACCGGACGCCCCCCTGGAGGTGCCGATGTTGGCATTCACCTTGGTCTTTAAGCCCCGGCCGATGCCGCAGTAATTTTCCCGGGGGCGCAAATTGTTGGCCGGAATGACTGCCCTCCCGGCGGCGATTTCGGCCATTATTTCCTCCGGGCTCAATCCTTCCGTCCGCGCGGCGCCGGCCATCTCCGGTGTAACTTCACCGCATAGGGCCCGCTGCATCTGGGTTTGCCTTTTGTTCATATGACTTCACTCCTTTTCTCTCCAAACAAAAATCCCTTTCCGGGAGTGAAAGGGATAAAAACCGATTTTCTATCTGCTTTCCTCCGCTGGTATTAACCAGATCAGGTGCGAAGGGTCGGAAACTTGCCGCGTTTCCCTCTCAGCCCCGCGTTTTGGAGCTCCCCCAGCATGGCCAACTTTTTTCAGTTAAGTAATTTTATTCGCTTAATACCCGCATATTCCTCCCCGTGACATAAAGAATTTCTTAACCCGTTTGCATAAAGTACGACCCCTGACGGCTGGTGGCTGACAACTTTTCTTATATCTGCGGCAGTTTTTCCAGGGCGGACTTGAGGTCCTCCTCGGGAAGCGGGTAATCTTCCAGCTTGCCCGCCAGGAACAGGTCGTAGGAGGGCAGATCCAGCAGGCCGTGCCCGCTCATGTTGAAGAGTATTGTTCTGGCCTCCCCGGCTTCCCTGGCCGCAATGGCCTCCTGGATGGCGGCCTGAACGGCGTGGGCCGACTCGGGGGCCGGTATGACGCCCTCGCTCCTGGCAAATTGTATGGCGGCCTCAAAAATCGAGGTCTGGCCCAGGGCTATGGCCTCCACCAGGCCTTCCCTGACCAGCGCGCTTAAAAGGGGTGAATCCCCGTGGTAGCGCAGGCCCCCGGCGTGGATTCCCGGCGGCATGAAGGCTGCGCCCAGGGTGTACATCTTTACTATGGGCGCCAGACCGGCCACGTCGCCGTAATCGTAGCTGTACTGCCCCCTGGTCAGGGTGGGGCAGGAGATGGGCTCCACGGCCACCAGCCTTACCCTGGCGCCCCTGGTCAGCTTGTCGTGGGCGAAGGGGAAGGCCATGCCGGCGAAGTTGCTGCCCCCTCCGCAGCAGCCAATGACCACGTCGGGGTAATAGCCCGCCTTGGCCATCTGTTCCTTCGCTTCCAGGCCGATTATCGTCTGGTGCAGGCAGACGTGGTTCAGCACGCTGCCCAGGGCGTAGTTGGTGTCTTCACGGCCGGCGGCGTCCTCCACCGCCTCGCTGATGGCTATGCCCAGGCTTCCCGGCGAGTCGGGTCTTTCACCGAGTATTTTCCGGCCCGATTCGGTCTGGTCGCTGGGCGAGGGAATGACGTTGGACCCGAATATCTCCATTACCGACCGCCGGTAAGGCTTCTGGTTGTAGCTCACCTTCACCATGTAGACGGTGCATTCCAGTCCGAAGAAGTTGCAGGCCTGGGAAAGGGCGATACCCCACTGGCCGGCTCCGGTTTCGGTGGCCAGCCTTTTTACTCCCTCCGCCTTATTGTAATATGCCTGCGGGACAGCGGTGTTCAGCTTGTGGCTGCCGGCAGGGCTGACTCCTTCATACTTGTAAAAAATTCTGGCCGGTGTGTCCAGCGCTTTTTCCAGGCGGCGCGCCCTGAAAAGCGGAGAGGGACGCCACAACCTTAAAATTTCCTGCACCTCTTCCGGAATCTCGATCCACCTCTCCCGGGAGACCTCCTGCATGATCAGTCCCATGGGGAATATCGGCTTGAGGTCATCCGGGCCGATGGGCTGCTTGGTGGCGGGGTGCAGCGGCGGATCGGGCAGTTTGGGCATATCCGCCTGAATGTTGTACCAGCGGGTGGGCATCTCCTTCTCGGTTAACAGGATTTTGACTTCACTCATCTCATCTAACTCCTCTCTTCTGGTTAGTTGATTTGTAATTGCATGTGATTATTGTATAGTATGCATTTTATTACCGCAATACTTTTATTTTTTCAGGTCTGCGTCAAGATTTAGTAGGTAGAACTCCCAGTTTTTTTTATTCATACTTAGAGATAGCCGAGGAAAGAAAACTCTGGGGCCGGGGTCCGGGTTTCAATCCGGCTACAGGACCTGCGGCTGAAC
>JBMOPD010000006.1:0-15470 GCA_049323615.1 Bacillota bacterium
CCGGTATGACCGCGGCCAGCTCATCCTCGGCCATCTTGCCGCCGATGACCACCTCTATCTCCGGGTTCTGCCGCAGGGGGGCCAGCCCCTCCTCCGACACCCCGTCCATTACCAGGACCTTCATTATAATCATCTCCCGTCGCCTGTGTCATAATTTGCTTTTAAAAAAGTCCCCTTAATAAAAAACCGGTTAACAAACAATGATCTTAACTTTCAATAGAATTTTTCCGTGTAAGGTCTTTAATTCAAGGATAAAATAACTGTTTATAATTTTATATCACCGCAAGAAAAAGCACAATAATATAATCTCCCGGCGGGCAATGCATCCCGGCTATACCGCCATCAGTATCTTATGACCCGGAAAGCGGCAGGTTTCTGGTGGTGTGGATGGATTACCGGAATATTTTTTTCTGCACCCGTCAAAGCAGCCTGGAGACGGGCCTTTGAAACTGATTCAGCTTGGCAACTGGAAGGATTTTTCAATATTTTATCGAAAAATGTTTTAACTTGTTAATTAAAGACGTTACGAAACTATCTGCTCCCCCATGTTTTATAATCCACAGGTTTAGAAAGAAGGGCATGCTATGACCTATGATGTGAAAAAAGTAGCTGCCGAACTCATGGTTGAACCGGAGGATTTGATAGACATTTTAAAGATTTTTTTCGGTGAAGCATTTAAAATCCTCTCGGAATGCGAAAAAGCAGTGAGGGACTCCAATTTTGACGTATTAAAAAAATTATTCCACACTTTAAAAGGTACATCATCCAACTTCAGGATGAATAACCTCAACAAATTGGTAGCGGCCATGGAAAAAGCCGCAAAATCAAATGACTTGGCCCATATTAAAGACCTCCTGCCGGCCTCCCATAAGGAGCTCACTTCCATCCAGGAACAGGTCGGGCACTATTGCAGCCAGGAAGCTCGTTAAGTTCTTTACTCCGGCTTGCCCCAGTTAACAGTCCCACCCGGAAAACCGGAGGAATGAAAGGAGAATTCCTCTTCATGGCTGATCTTTTTGCACGACACATGGACTACATCTTTTTTATTTACGGCCTGGCCCTGTTCGTACTGGGGGTAATATGCATCGGCATAAAGAGAGCAACCAGCAAACAGCTGCTCCCCTGGATCTGGCTGGGGTTGTTCGGAATATCGCACGGAGTGAATGAATGGCTGAACCTCCTGGCCCACAGCCTTGGTGACGGCCCCTCTTTTTCTGCAGTCCGTACCTGTATACTTGCTGTATCTTTCATTTTCCTGGCCGAGTTCGGCCGGGCGGGATCAAAGGGTATACTGGGCAAGGGGCCGGGGAGATTGATGTTATTACCCCTGCTGGCGCTGGCGGCCCTGGGGGGGCTGGCCGGCTGTGTTGAGTTCAGCGTTACCGCCACATACGTGCTGGGAGCCGGAGGCGGGCTGTGGGCAGCCTTTGCCCTTTTTTCAGCCTCCGGGAACCTGAACCCGGGAGTCCGCCGCTGGATGGCAGCGGCGGGCGCGGCCATGGGCCTTTATGCCCTGACCTATCTGGTCATCCCTCAATGTCCTCTTACCACACCCTTTCTGCTTGACAGCCAGGCATTCTTCCGGGTGTCGGGCTTCCCCATCCAGCTGATTCGCACCCTTCTTGCCCTTACGGCCGCCCTGGCGGTGTGGACCCAGAATTTATCCTTCATTGCTTACGATGATTTTTATTACAGCAAAACCCGGTCAAGTTACGCCAGATGGTCTTTATTATCAGTCCTTGTCATTTTAATACTGGGATGGTTCGCCACCGACACTGCCGGAAACCGGGGTGATGCCCAGTTCCGCCACAGCCTTCTCTCCCGGACCATGACTGCGGCTTCGGCCATTAATCCCAAACTGATGGCGGAACTCACCGGTTCACCCGCCGATAACGGTAATCCCTCTTTCCTGCGCCTGCGGGGACAGCTGGCCTCTATACGTGCGGCCAATTCGGACTGCCGTTTTGTCTACCTGATGGGCCACCGGGACGGCCAGGTCTTTTTCCATGCGGATTCCGAGCCTGAAGATTCCAAGGACTACTCGCCTCCCGGGCAGGTATACGAGGAAGCAAGCCCCGAACTGGTACAAATATTTTCAGATAAACAGCCCTTTTCCGAAGGTCCTGTAACCGATCAGTGGGGCACCTGGGTCTCGGGCCTGGCTGCCGTCACGGATCCGGACAACAACCGCACCGTTGCGGTGCTGGGGATGGATATTGACGCCGGACAATGGAAAAGAGTAGTTGCCGGCTACCGTTTGACCGCAATCGCCATCACCCTGTTTCTCTGCCTTTTAACAATTGGCTTTTTTGAGGGCCTTTCCAATTCAAAAATATTTGCGGCCCGAATCGCATCTTCCGAAATCCAGTTCAGGACCATATTCGAAAACGCACCGGAAGCCATTTGCATCCTTGACGTTAACACCCAGCGGATTATTTTGGCCAATCCATTTCTGCTCCGGAGAACCGATTACAGCCAGGCTGAACTCCCGGAAGTGAACCTGCGTGATTTTTTTGATCCCGGGGAGGTTCCGGTGATTGAGGAAAGCATAAAAAGAATTGTCAGTGAAAACACTGTGGTGAGCGGAGATTTTCACTGCCGGGTGAAAGACGGAAGCCTGGTGGATGCGGAGTTGACCGGGGTTAGCCTGCAATTTCAAGGAAAAAAATGTATACTGGCCTTCATTCGCGATATCACCGACCGTAAGCAGATGGAGGAGGAACTGCAAAAGGCCAAGGAGGCAGCCGAGGCTGCCAGCCGCGCCAAAAGTGAATTTCTCGCCAATATGACCCACGAAATCCGCACCCCGATGAACGCAGTAATAGGGATGAGCGATCTGCTGCTGGATACCCCGCTGAACAGCGAGCAGCGCGAACTGGCCGGTATAGTAAGCAGTTCCGCCAGGTCGCTGCTGACCGTTATCAACGATATACTGGACTTCTCCAAGATTGAGGCCGGCAAGTTAACCATAGAAAGCATCGACTTTAATCTGCCGCCCCTGGTTGAGGGGACGGCCGACCTTTTAGCCTGGAAAGCCCGGGAAAAAAGCCTTTCCCTGATGACCTTCATTGACCCGGCAATTCCCCGCTTTTTAAAAGGGGATCCCGGGCGCCTGCGGCAGGTGCTGCTTAATCTCACCGGCAATGCCGTCAAGTTTACCGACCGGGGAGAGGTGGTACTGAGGGCGTTACTGGCAGGCAAGGCCGGCAACCATGTGAATGTACGTTTTGAAGTCAGCGATACCGGCATCGGCATACCGGAAGAGGCGCGCCGGAGCCTTTTCCGGCCCTTCACCCAGGCCGACGGGTCCACCACCCGCAGGTACGGCGGGACAGGCCTGGGCCTTTCCATTTCAAAGCGCCTGGTGGAACTTATGGGTGGGGAAATAGGCCTGGAGAGCATGGTAGGCAAGGGAACCACTTTCTGGTTCACCGTGCCCCTGGAGCGGTGCGCCGCGGAGGTAGAAACTCCCGCCAGGGCGGACCTGAAGGGCCTGCGGGTAATAATTCTGGACGACAGCAGCACCGGCCGGGGCATAATACACCACTACGTACTGGCCTGGGGTATGGAGAACGGCAGTGTTAGCAGTGGGAAGAAGGCGCTGGACCTGATGCGCCGCCGGGCCGCCGCCGGAGAGCCGTACGATGTGGCCATCATAGACCTCTTCATGCCCGACATTGACGGCTTCGCGCTGGCCGGGGCGATCAAGTCGGACCCCGCCATTGCCCCTGTAAAGCTTATCGCCATCACCGCCTTCGACTGCGAGGGGCAGCGGGAACAGGCGCTCAAGTCGGGCTTTTCGGCCTACCTTACCAAGCCGGTGAGGCAGTCCCAGCTGTTTGACTGCATCGCCACGGCGGTGGGCCAGTCTGCTGAACAGCCGGCAGCCTCCGGGGCCGGCGCCTCCGGGGCCGGGCCTTCTTCGGCGTTTACCCCCAAAACCGCGCCGGACCCGGACAAACTGATCCTTCTGGCCGAAGACAACGCCGCCAATCAGAAACTGGCCCTGCTTTTATTAAAGAAACTGGGGTATACCGCCCATGCCGTTTCCAACGGCCGGGAGGCGGTGGAAGCTGTTTCACGAACTCCATACGCGCTGGTTTTAATGGACTGCCACATGCCAGAGATGGACGGTTTCGAGGCCACCTCTGCCATCCGCAGGGCCGAGGCCGCCAGCGGCCGTCACACCCCCATCGTCGCCCTGACCGCCCACGCCGTGGAAGGCGAACGGGAAAACTGTCTTGCGGCAGGAATGGACGATTACCTCAGCAAGCCGATTATTCTGGATCAGCTGAGCAAGGTGCTTAAGCGCTGGGCGGGCTGACAGTTCACTTATCCTGAAAAGCTTCCGGGTCAGAATCCAGAATTCAGAATCCAGAATAAAATTCCTTTCACTTAAACATATACTGCTGTTCAAAATCCCTAAAAGCAAGTCCGGCAATCAGTTTTTTATCAGCCTCAGTTATTTCATAAAACCGGGAAACCAAAACCGGATCCCACTGCGTCCCCGCGCCTTCCCGAAGAATTTCCATGGCTTGTTCCTGGCTGTATGCCCTGCGGTAGGGACGGTCACTGGTTAAAGCGTCAAAGGCGTCGGCGATGGCTAAAATACGGGCGCCCAGTGGTATTTTGTTTTCTGCCAGTCCGTCAGGGTAGCCCTTTCCGTCATAACGCTCGTGATGATGCCTGATATAAGGTAAAATTGGCTCAAATACGGATATTGACGAGCATATTTTTTCACTCACCACGGGGTGCTGTTTAATAATTCTAAGTTCCTCCGGCTCCAATCTGCCCGGCTTCAACAGTATACTGTCTTTTATGCCTATCTTGCCGATATCGTGCAGAAGGCCGGCCAATCTTATACGCTCATGATTGGCCTTGGTTGAATATACTTTTTGGGCAAGCTTTTCTGCGTAGAAAGAAGCCCTCTTTGAATGGTTGACACTGTAGTCATCCTTGGCTTCCAAAGCCATAGCCAGTGAAATAACCACATTATGTGTATTTTCCAGTTCGTCCTGCAGTTTTTTTATCCGCAGCAGGTTTTTCATCCTGGCCAGTAATTCCATGGGATCAAAGGGTTTGGTGATAAATTCGTCGGCTCCTTTTTCCAGGGACTTAATCTTTTCATCCAGGCCGCTCAGCGCGGTAATCAAAATTACCGGAATAAACCGCGTTTTTTCCGAGTTCTTAATGATGGAAAGCACAGAATAACCGTCGACTCCGGGCATCATCACATCCAGCAGGATTAAGTCCGGTTTTTCTTCAGCCACCTTTTTCAGGGCTTCCCTGCCGTCATTAGCTTCAACTACGTCAAATTCTTTCAGTTGCGATCTTAATAACGACAGATTTGATTTCTCATCATCAACAATAAGTATTTTATGCCTTTCCATTTTAACCATAACTCCAATGATATCAATTTAGCACTAATCAAACAATCACATTAAACCATTTCACTATCCAACACCTGTGATTTTACCTGCACCTAATTTATGATAAAATAGATAACTATCAATGTCAATATTTGTTAGTTTTCACTAAACCCTCCTGCCCCAGCGGGGCACAATCCAGGCATGAAAATTTATTTTTCCATCAAAAATATGACAAGAAAAGTACTTTAAAGGAATCCCGGTACGGCCGCCGAATTTTAGCAGGTGGAAAAAATTAAATTCGGCTCCTGAAAGGACGTTTTTCAGTTGAAATTACGGGACTTTAAACTGGAAAGGTATTTTGCCAGGCATGAATTCAATGCTCCTTACCTCCTCTGCTGTTCCGACTGTGAATCCTTCTCGGTGAAAGACATCCTTGCCCTGGGGGGAGAAGGCGCCTATGAATCTTTTTTGGACCTGCGGCTGGCCTACACCGAATCCCCGGGCAGCCCGGAACTGCGGCAAAGCATAGCGGCCCTCTACCGGAACATGGGGGCCGGGGATGTGCTGGTCACCTCGGGGGCTGAGGAAGCCATCTTCATCTTTATGAATATCGCCCTGGACAGGGGCGACCATGCAATTGTCCAGTACCCGTGCTACCAGTCTCTCTTTGAGGTGGCCCGGGCCATCGGATGCCAGATAACCAAATGGGAAGCCCGGGAAGAGAACGGCTGGGAGCCCGACCCCGAAATACTGGCCAAAAGCATCAAGGACAACACCCGGGCCATCATAATAAACTCTCCCCATAACCCCACCGGATACCTGATGCCCCGGGAAAAACTGGCCTGCATAGTGGAACTGGCCCGCAGCAGGGACATCTTGCTGTTCTCCGACGAGGTTTACCGGTTCCTGGAATACAATGAGCCGGACCGGCCGGAGTCCGCCTGCGATATATATGAAAACGCCGTTTCCCTGGGAGTGATGTCAAAAACTTACGGCCTGGCCGGACTGCGCATCGGCTGGATAGCTACGAAAAACGCCGGCATCTATAAAAAGATGGCCGCTTTCAAGGACTATACATCCATCTGCAACAGCGCCCCCAGCGAATTTTTGGCCACCCTGGCCTTAAAACACCGGGACCTGCTGGTCCGGCGGAACCTGGGCATAATCAGGGATAACCTGGCTGTCCTGGACCGTTTTTTTGACCGGTATGCCGGCTTTTTTTCCTGGCAGAGGCCCAAAGCGGGACCCATAGCTTTTCCCTCCATCAGGTGGGACGGTCACGTGGAAGATTTCTGCACCGACCTGGTTCATTCCAAGGGTGTACTCCTGCTGCCGGGCAACTATTTTGATTTTGGAAACAGGAACTTCCGGATTGGCCTGGGCAGAAAAAACATGCCCCGGTGTGTTGAAAGGCTTGAAGAATATATCAGGGAAAAACTGAAACCATAATCCCGCCGGGGATACTCCGGCTAAGAATTGGTTGTTTTTATTCTGTCTCCTGTCTCCTGTCTCCTGTATTCCCGACGGGAGAGATCCGGCAGAATTAGCTTTTTCAGGGTAGCTTGTTCTCCAACAAATGCAGAAATAAGGGGACCAGGTCCGGGTCAAACTGTATTCCGTAACCGGGCGGCAGCCTTTTCGTGTTCATGTACTGAAACACTATTTCGTTTTTTTCCCCTGGCCGGACAACTCCCTCTGGTAGGCCTTCCACCCGGGACACCACCTGGTGTGCCAGCGCCAGAGGATACTGATCAATGATTTGGGGTTTCTTTCCGCATTCCTGCGGAATCTGCATTCCTCGCAACGTGAACTCATCGCTTTACCTCCGCCAAACGTCCTTTAACAACCCGCCATCAGTCTTTTTTACCCGGGTTTACTGCCCCCCGCTGCGGCGGTAGACCAGGCCTTCCCCAAGGGCAACCATCTCACCGTTTTCATCCTTCACTTCCATGCGGTAGAGGCCGGTTTTCCTGGTCAGGTTCTCCTCCCTGGCAGTGGCGGTGAGGACTGCGCCTACCGTGGTGGTTTTCAGAAACTGTATGTTTACGTTCAGTGCCAGCGCCACCGGCCCGTGGGAATTGCTGGCAGCGGCAAAAACCACGTCGGCCAGGCTGAAAATGGCGCCGCCGTGGGTGACACCCACGCCGTTAAGCAGTTCCGGCGTCACCTTCATGGTGGCGGCGGCGTATCCGGGCTTCATCTCTGTAAGTTTAATGCCCAGATGCCGGGCCAGGGCATCTTTTGCCAGGCGCGCCCTGCCAATATCAAGCTTGCCGGCGCCGTCGCTTTCACTCATCCCCGTCTTCCCGCTATTCACAAAAAAACCACCTTTCTTGCTGTCCTTATAACTATAACACAGCAAAAAGGTGTTGGTTAAGGCAAAACTGCTAAATTTTTCTTTTGTATTTTAACAGTCGCTACCGATTAACAGCGGGTCATACAGACATGAGTCAGTCAAGTATGTCCAGTTCAAAGTGAAAGTGAAGCAGCAAAAGGGCCGCCAGCAGTTTAACCCCCAGCTTGAACCACCTTCTGCGGGCGGCCCCGCCGGAACGGGAGATAACCGACAGATCCCATAAAAACATTAAACCGAACACCAGCCCACCCAGGGCACAGACTACGGATATTAAAGCTTCCATAAATAAACACCCCCTGGAAAATGTATATGGCGCCAGGTCAGGTAAAAATAACCTGAATTCCGGGACAGTCAATCCCGAATCCCAAAGTCCTGCATTCAGCACTGCCAGACCGCGCTAAACCAATTATAGGCGCCATAACAAAAAGGAGCCCCAAACAAAGGGCTCCCAGATATGAATTTTAACTTCCCGGTTGATATTTTTTGTCCTGCCCGCCCTCCTTCCTCAGGCGTACGTCAGCCTCTCCCTTAACCGCGTATAACGGCCCTCGGGCTTGTTGTTTTTGACCGCAATGGCCAGCGCCCTTTTGCTGCCCACCATTATGACCAGCTTTTTTCCCCTGGTTATCCCCGTGTAAATAAGGTTCCGCTGCAGGAGTATGTAATGCTGGGTGGCCACCGGCATTACCACCACCGGGTATTCGCTGCCCTGGGATTTATGAATGGAAACGGCATAGGCCAAAACCAGCTCATCCAAATCCGAATAGCTATAGGTTATCTTTTTATCGTCAAACTCCACAACAAGCTCCTGCTCTTCCTGGTTCATGGACACAACCCGGCCGATGTCACCGTTAAAAACATCCTTATCATAATTATTTACAATCTGCATTACTTTATCGTTTATTTTAAAGGATTTTAGCCCCCTTACCACCTTTACCCCATTGGGATTAAGCAGTTCCTGCAGCCTTTCATTAAGGGCGGCTACCCCCAGGTCGCCCCTGTGCATGGGAGTCAAAACCTGGATATCTGTCACCGGGTCATAGCCAAAATGTTTCGGGACCCGTTCCCTGCACAGCGCCAGTATCTTGTTTAAGGCCCTGGCCGGGTCGTCCTCCTCGATAAAATAGAAATCGGCCGGTTCCCCGGCAGGAGGCTTGCGGATATCCGGGAATTGCCCCTCGTTGATCAGGTGGGCGTTGACTATGATTTTGCTCTCCCTGGCCTGCCTGAATATTTCCGTCAGTGTCACCACCGCGAATTTCCCGGATTCGATAATATCCTTAAAGACTGTCCCGGGCCCCACCGAGGGGAGCTGGTTGATGTCGCCCACCAGAATCAGGGCGGCATGGTCAGGAATGGCTTTAACCAGGTGGTACATAAGAATGGTGTCCACCATAGACACTTCGTCCACAATCACCACATCGGCCTCCAGCGGGTTTTCCCGGTCTTTGTTAAAGCCCCCCTTCTGGCGGCTGTATTCCAGCAGCCGGTGGATGGTTTTGGCCTCATGCCCGGTGGCTTCCTGCATGCGCTTGGCCGCCCTGCCGGTGGGCGCCGCCAAAAGTATCCGCAGTTTCAGGGCCTGGAATATACCGATGATTGCCTTGATGATGGTGGTCTTGCCGGTCCCCGGCCCCCCGGTGATCACCGTCACCTTGTTGCGAGCCGATGAAACGACCGCTTCCCTTTGTTTTTCCGCCAGCTTAAGGCCCAGCTCTTTCTCAACCCAGGGTATTGCACTTTCCGGGTCCACCGGCCGGATGGCGGACTGTTCCCCCTTTAAATACATAAGCCTCCTGGCCAGGCCGGTTTCGGCCGTGTAAAAGGGGGGCAGGTAGACCGCCTTCTTGTTGGGCGTAAAATCCTCGCCGGGCCGGTTCATATCTTCCAGGACGATGCGTTTATCCTCAAAGAGACCGGCCACGGCCTGGATAACAATCTCCCTGTCCACCCTTAACAGCTCGGCGGACCTGTCCACAAGGGGCTCGTACGGGTAGTAGACATGCCCGTCGCCGGTCAGTTCATTTAAAACATAGATGATGCCCTCCTTGGCCCTGATTACCGAGTTGGGATCCATGCCCATGTTCTGCGCAATCCTGTCCGCGGTGACAAAGCCGATACCGTGAATATCGGCCGCCAGGCGGTAGGGGTTGTCCTTCACTATCTCAACGGAGGCGCTGCCGTACTGCTTGAATATCTTTGCCGAATAATTGGCGCTCACCCCGTGGCCCTGGAGGAAGATCATGATCTCCTTGATCTCTTTCTGTTCCTGCCAGGCCTGCGCAATAACGGCAATCCTCTTGGCGCCGATGCCGTCCACCCTGGACAGTTCCTGGGGGCGGTTTTCAATCACTTCAAGGGTGTCCAGCCCGAAAACTTTTACGATCCGCCTGGCCATGACGGGGCCGATGCCCTTAATCAGCCCCGAGCCCAGGTATTTCTCAATACCGTTTACTGTGGCCGGGACAACGGTTTCATATTTTTCCACCTGGAACTGTTCCCCGAACTTGCTGTTATGGACCCACTTCCCGCTGGCCTTTAAAGATTCCCCGGGGCTGACGCCGGCCAGGCTGCCGACGATGGTGGTCAGCCCCTGCTTGCCCTTTTCCTGAAGCCTGGCCACCACAAAACCGGTTTCCTCGCTGCAGTATGTGATTCTTTCCACGTACCCGTATATAGTCTCCGTCACAAAGCAGGACCCCTTTGGTAAAATCCTTCCAAGGCTGCCTCTTAATTCAGCCTGTTATATTAAGTAAAATACAAAATTCCCCGGAAGACAAGGTTATTTTCAGCCGCCTGGACCAACACCGCTTCCTCTCCCGGTTCCCCGGACAACAGAAAAGGGGAAGGCATGATGGTTGGAGAATTATTAACAATCCTTTATCGGGATGATTAGTCAGCCGGTAATTTTGGTGGTGGAGCCATGAAAGTATTGGTAGCGGTAGATTCCTTCAAGGGCAGCCTTTCCAGCTTGGAAGCGGCCAAAGCGATAACGGCCGGCATTCACCGGGTTTTCCCGGAAGCAACGGTGCTGGCGGTGCCCATGGCGGACGGTGGTGAGGGGACGGTGCAGGCGCTGGTGGCCGCCACCGGCGGAGAAACAATTACCGTTACCGTAACGGGCCCTCTGGGGACACCCGTAAACGCTGAGTTCGGGCTGCTCCCGGAGGGCGCCGCGGTACTGGAAATGGCCGCCGCCTCGGGGCTGACCCTGGTGCCGGAAGACAGGCGCGACCCTATGATCACCACCACTTACGGCACCGGAGAGTTGATCAGGGCGGCCCTTGACCGCGGGGCCACAAGGATTGTAATCGGCATCGGCGGCAGCGCCACCAACGACTGCGGCGCCGGCATGGCCCAGGCCCTGGGGGTGCGCCTGCTTGACGCCGGTGGCAGGGAACTGGGCCGTGGCGGCGGCCAGCTGGGCAGGTTGAACAAAATAGACATGTCCGGGCTGGACCCGCGGATTAAAAAAGTGAGGATACAGGTGGCCTGTGACGTGCAGAACCCGCTGTGCGGGCCCGCGGGCGCCTCGGCGGTGTACGGGCCGCAAAAGGGGGCCACGCCGGAAATGGTAAAGGAACTGGATGCCAACCTGCGCCACTTCGCCGGCCAGATAAAAAAACAGCTGGGCATTGATGTGGCCGGCATCCCCGGCAGCGGGGCGGCGGGGGGAC
The DNA here is from genome assembly GCA_049323615.1 of Bacillota bacterium. Lineage (GTDB taxonomy): Bacteria > Bacillota > Desulfotomaculia > Desulfotomaculales > Desulfocucumaceae > JBMOPD01. Next base: position 11,403 of record JBMOPD010000006.1, read on the forward strand.
TGGGGGCCGGCCTGATTGCCTTTACCGGGGCGGAGTTAAAGCCGGGCATACAGCTGGTGCTGGACGCCATCGATATCGACAGCCTGATGGGGCAGGTTGATCTGGTCATTACCGGGGAAGGGCGGATAGACAGCCAGTCCGCCTACGGCAAGGTGGCGGCGGGGGTGGCGGCCCGGGCGGCCAGATACAACTTGCCGGTGATAGCCATTGCGGGAAGCATCGGACCGGGCATGGAAAGCCTTTATAAAATGGGCATCAGTTCGGTGGTGACCATTGTTAACGGCCCCATCAGCCTGCAGGAGGCCATGGACAGGGCGGTTGAATTAACGGCTGACGCCGCTGAGCGCACCTTCAAGCTATTAAAAACCGGCAGGGAAATGAGAAAATCAGACAGGAAAAACCGGTAACCGGAGTGAAAAAACTTAAAAATTTCCAACTTTTCGGGCGAGTCCGTTGCGTTTGTGTTTGTGACTTTTTCTTTTTTGTCCTTTTCAATTTCAGATTCTATTTCCGCATGCTTTAGCGTGTCAATACTGCCATTATTACAGGTAAAAGACTCATAAACATCTTTTTTGCACTCAATAATTTGACGTATAAAAAGTGAATGTTGACCTATTTCGGATTGCATATACAGATGCCCTTATGTTTCCTAAGCACTTTTACGGAGGCCGGATCGCGTTTATATTGATCAGCTATTTTTGCTAGTAGTTCCTCCGTTTTTTTCTTTTCATCAAGAAATCTTTCTGCAGCTTTTCCTTTTATAACCGGGTACTCTCTTAAGCTGACCGCCATCCTTCTCCCTCCTTTTGAGCGTTCTCCATTTTTTTATCGTTCTTATCCAAAATTATACACCCCCAAAGAGCCTCTGCCTATAGTTATGAATTTGTTTTTCTATAAAAGAGTTATGTTTAGTAATGTTATTATACACCGTAACATTTAACAAAAAAGTGTCTTAATAAAAATTCCGGAAACCTACATTAAAAAAATCAAGGCTACCAGGCATAAACCTGTGGCCTTGATTTTCTGGCGTCCCAGGAGGGATTCGAACCCCCGGCCTACGGATTAGAAGTCCGTTGCTCTATCCGGCTGAGCTACTGGGACCCAAGTGCAAAGTACATGATAACAAAAAAAATATTGTGTGTCAATGGATCCCGATGACTGGATCCCGATGACTGGAGCGGCGGCCGGAGAGGGTCAATTTGCCTCCGATTCGGCTACTATGACCCTGTTTTTTAATATTTTAGCCCGGTACATAGCCTTGTCGGCAAAGTCAAGCAAATATTTGGCATCCCGGGAATTGCCTTCCGAAGACGATACGCCGATTGACACCGTCAGGGGGAAATCATGGCTGGTGAAGGCCTTCTCCACCTGCTCCCTCACCCTCTCGGCTATCTTTTTCGCCCTGCTCATACCAACGCCGGGCAGGAGCACGCAGAATTCCTCCCCCCCGTACCTGAAAATAAGGTCGCGGTCCCTTACGTTCATGGTCATTATCCCGGCCATTTTTTTCAGTATTTCGTCTCCCTTAACATGACCCATGGTATCGTTGTATTTTTTAAAGTTGTCGATATCGATCATCATCAGGCTGATTGGGCGGTCATTTTGCAGGCACTGTTTTATCTCCTGCCTTAAGGTTGCGTTAAATGACCTTCTGTTGCGAAGGCCGGTAAGCCCATCCCTCATTGACTGCTGTTCAAAAAGCCAGAGTTTAAGCGTAAGAACCCAGGCCAGCACCGAGGCAGTGAAAAAAACCAGTGAACCAAAAACTATTTCAAATGTCTGTAAGCCATAAATTTTTATGCCCAGAAAAATAAAGCACAAAACAGAAACGATTCCGTTGATGACTGAAGGTACAAAACCCAGGTATGGGTTTCTCAGCATTACGGCTATAAACAGCAAAAGCCATATCATGGTCCGGTAATCTGTCAAAATAATTAAGGCCGCGAGCATCAAAGGGTTGTAAATGGCTGATATAAACGCAAAAAATTGACCTGCATTCCTTTTCCGGAACTTCGCCTGAAGCGTGTTTAAATACAGGGACAAAGATGAAGCGGCGATGATAAAAAAAATAACAAGGCCGGAAAAAACGTGGAAAAAGAGGTTGATAATGATCAGGCCCAGTAAGATTAAAACAAAATAAAATATATTCACCAGGCTTTCCTTGTTCTTGCCCCTGGCCATAAAATTACCACCAAAAAGTTTTTATTTGCAACATAATATCAAAAAAATACAACAATTTAATGGGTATTTCGATCTAAAACAAAAAAATATTTTGTGACTTTTGTACTATTTGTCGTAATAAATATAAATTTTACCTGGAAGGAAAAGTCAAAAAGAAAAAGCTGCCCCCCGGCAGCTTTTCGTTAATTTAACCACCTATTTGTAGCGCCCTAATGCAACAGACCCTCGATTGACAGACCACGCCATGGCCCCTGGCCGGCCATGGAAATGCATACCCCTTCCGGGGCGGTTACCGCGTCCTTGGGGATAAAAACCTTTACTCCGTTGGCCAGGACGCTGTCGTAACCTTCAGTGGCTGACGGCTCGCCTGCATACACGGCAGGCTCATAGGAAACGCCCCCTCAGCCGCCGCAAAGCCTCATCTGCACCGTTATGGTATCAGTTTGTTCCAGGATATAGTCCCGGGCCTCATCGGTAATTTTAATTTTAGCCATATCATCCACTCCTAAATAGTAGGGCAGGCGGTATTGCTCCTTTGCCCCAGTTTTCTTATCCTATTTTACTATATTTGTATTACGCTGTAAATAGATATGGCAAAATTATTTGCTAATTACTTGCTGTTTGTGAGTCAGGGAGTCAGGGGGACGGGGGAGTCAGGGGGACGGTTCTCCTGGCTCACTTTGCCCGCTGAACAAAATTCCTGTTAACGCCTAGTATCGCAGCAATCTGCCTCGTTGACAAGTTGGATTTCTTTTTTAATTGAAGAACTAGCTCTTTTTTTAGATTATTATTTAGCAACCCAATGTGCTGACAACCTTTCTCTCTTAAAAACCCTTCTAGAAATGAACTTGCGTTATATTTGTTTATAGTTGCATCATCTTCATTATAGTCAATAAATATTTCCTCAGCTTTTTTCATACTGTGTTGAATAAATAAGTTTTTAGCTGTATCGACATCTTTCGAAAAGAAACTGAGTATTTCATCTTTAGAAATAATACTGTCATAATTATCTCTACTTATATACGAATTATAACTACTCCAGGGAAATTCCGAAGGCTCTTTTGCTATTTTTGCCTTAACCGGATTGTTGTGGATATATCTGATTGCTGCCAAGAGATGCTTTTCAGTTTCTATTTCTTCACTTTTGAATCTATCCTGAAAAACATGCCCAACCCTATCGTATTTGTTATTAAAGTAATATGCATAACTGGTATTTATTCGCTTCATAATCCTGGATATACTATCAGTTTCCTCCTTAATTACCAAATGGGCGTGGTTATCCATTAAGCAAAACGCATAGATAAGGCATTCATTATTCTTTTTCTTATCCCGAATAATATCAATAAATTTCAGTCTATCTTCGTCATCCCTAAATATACTTTTCTTTTCATTCCCTCTGACCATAATATGATAAACCTTGCTGCTGCTTAGACATCTACACTGCCTCGGCATAATTTATAATTTATCTCCTTTTACTTTATTTATGGTAATTATATCCTAACAAAAATGTTGAGTCAAGAGAACCGTCCCCTTGACTCCTTGACTCTCCAAATGTTGAGTCAAGAGAACCGTCCCCTTGACTCTCCCCTTGACTGCCAAAAATAAATGGAGCGGGTGATGGGAATCGAACCCACGTACCCGGCTTGGAAGGCCGGTGCTCTACCATTGAGCTACACCCGCTTGATTAATGGACCTGTTTTTTTGACAGCATTTAAATTATACATAATATCCGGGCACAAGTCAAAAGGAATATTACTGGTACAGAGCTGACGCATAACTTTTTTTAAGCTGTTCTTTGCTGGTAAAAAATGAAATTTTTACGGTTGAGCTATAGGGTTTGAGACAAAACTGGTTCTTCACCACCGGGCAAAGTCAATAGAATCTGAA
>JBMOPD010000007.1:0-96755 GCA_049323615.1 Bacillota bacterium
ACGTCCGGTATATGTCTCCCGGGAAGACCGCATTAGCGCTCACTTTCTCACTTGCTTCATTGCTCTGGTTATCATAAGGCTTATTCAGAAGAAGACAGATCGGCGCTATTCGGCGGAAAAAATTATTGAGTGCCTAAACAAAATTGCCTGCTCTAACGAGCAGGATAACATTTACCTGTTCGATTACCGAAGCGAGATCTCTGATGCCATCGGGAATGTTCTTGGTATCGATTTTACTCGAAAAAGGCTTCGGCTCAGTGAAATAAAAAATATTTTAGCCAACAGCAAAAAATAAAGTTTCCCTACATATTTTTGAAAATACACATAGGCCGTAATTCCTTTATTTACAGGGTTTACGGCCTATTTTTGCCCTTATATGCTGTTAAAGTCAGGATAAAAGCGCGGTGTTAATCAAGGATAGGTTCATATTTGCCGGCCGGCATATTTTAATAAAATTAAAAGGAAAAAGCAAAGGAATCAGTGAATACAGATATACCCCAGGCTTAAGGAGTGGGAGATATGTTTTTGAGGTTCAACCCCTTTGATTATGTCAACGAGGTGGAGGCCCGGAAAAGGGTTGACCGGCTAAAAAAGGACCACCCTGAAATGACCAGGAGACAGCTGTGCAATATTGTTGTGGCCAGAAAAGCACGCTGGTGCGCCGGCAGCGGCGTGGTGACAGCCCGTTAGTTTGACAGCATAGTTAAATAGAGAAACCCCAAAATCCCTTGTGTCATAAGGATACCTGGGAATTTTTTTTATAATTATTTGCCATATTTATGTAGCGGAATATACGTGATTATGGTATAATGAAATTGTCAGTATTGAGGTTGTGTCAGACAGGGGAGCGATCATATGAACCTGAAAGTGTCGCGAAGGAAAACAGGAAGAACATATCTGTCAATCGTCAAGAATTATCGAGACAAGAATACGGGCATATCTAAAACCGCCACCATTAAGTCCCTGGGTTACTTGGATGAACTGGAAAAGGAATATGACAATCCCATCGCTTATTTCAAAGAAGTCGCCCGCAAGATGACGGAGGAAGAAAACGCCAAGAAGAAGCTGACACTGAAAATCAACATGAATGAACAGCTTGCTCAAGGGACAGAAGACAGGAAAAACTTCGGCTATGCCGCAATCCTAAAGGTTTACCATGAGCTTGGACTGCATCGCTTTTTCAACAACCGGGCACGTAATGAAGATTTCAAGTTCAACACGAACTCCATTATGATGCTGCTTGTTGTCTCCAGGCTGCTCTCGCCCGGCTCCAAGAAGAAGGCATTCGAGGAGAAGGGCCGATATTTTGAGCGCTTTGCTTTTTCGCTGGCGGATGTGTACCGTGCCCTTTCGCACTATGCGAAGATCGCCAAAGAGTTCCAGCGGTATCTGCATGGGCAGATCACAGAAAAATACGGGCGTAATACAAAGACGATCTATTATGACGTCACGAACTTTTACTTCGAAATCGATGAGGCCGATGAGCTGCGCAAATATGGCCCGTCCAAAGAGAAGCGGCCCAATCCGATCGTTCAAATGGGCCTGGCGATGGATGCGGACGGGATTCCACTGCACTATGAGCTTTTTCCCGGCAACACGGTGGACAAAGAAACATTCCGCTCCGTGATCGGCGAGGTTAGAAAAAATTACGATACGGGCAGGGTCGTAGTGGTCGCCGACATGGGCGTTATCACAGGTGACAATATCTATTACCTGACCGGAGGAAAGAACAGGAACGGATATGTGTTCAGCTTTTCCGTCCGCGGGGGTACGGACGCTTTCAAGAATTATGTGCTGGATAACGAGGGTTATGTCGACATTGACGGAAAACCGGCCGGCGAGGATGCCGAATTCAAAATCAAGAGTAGACGGATCGCACGGGACATCAATGTAACCATGACAAGCGGCAGGAAGGCAAAAAAGACGGTATATGAAAAGCAAGTTGTGTTCTGGGCGAAGAAATATGCGGACAAAGCAAGAGCGGAACGGCAAGAGGTTGTGAAAAAGGCATTGGACCTCGTGGCGGATCCGAAGAAGTACAACAAGGCTATAACCTACGGCGCGGCCAAGTATGTCAAAAATCTGGAATTCGATAAGGAGACCGGCGAGATTCTGGAAGGGAAGAAACGCCCATACTTTGATGCCGATAAACTTGCACAAGACGAAATGTACGATGGTTATTATGCAATTGTCACCAGCGAATTGCAGATGTCCGACGGGGAGATCATTGACACATATCGCGGGCTGTGGGAGATCGAGGAAACCTTCAGGGTCACCAAGGGCACCCTTGAGGCACGTCCGGTATATGTCTCCCGGGAAGACCGCATTAGCGCTCACTTTCTCACTTGCTTCATTGCTCTGGTTATCATAAGGCTTATTCAGAAGAAGACAGATCGGCGCTATTCGGCGGAAAAAATTATTCAGTGCCTAAACAAAATTGCCTGCTCCAACGAGCAGGATAACATTTACCTGTTCGATTACCGAAGCGAGATCTCGGATGCGATCGGGAATGCTCTCGGTATTGATTTTACGCGAAAAAGGCTTCGGCTCAGTGAAATAAAAAATATTTTGGCCAACAGCAAAAAATAAAGTTTCCCTACATATTTTTGAAAATACACATAGGCCGCAACTCCTTTATTTACAAGGGTTACGGCCTGTTTTTGCCCTCATATGCTGTTAAAGTCAGGATTATATCTTTTTCCAACCCGCCGATCAATATAAAATTTTATCCCAATTAATCTTTGTCGCGGCTGTTCCACTTTGCCCGGCCCTGTTCAGGCCGGGCCTCCCCTTTCTTTGATTCCTTTTCCTTGTCATCGTCATCCTGCCGTTGGTCCCTTTGGTCACCTTCCTGCCATGACGGCTTGCCATGGCCCGGAACATTTTTCCCCTTAACCTGATCACTGCCCCGGATATCCCTGTCACGCCCCTCATCATCTCCCTGCCGGGGTTTATGTTCATCAAGGGGCCTGCCTCCGGGTGACCCGGGGAACCAGTCCTTTTTATCACGTTTCCGTTCTCCTGATTCCGCTTCAATGGCATCCTTTATTTTTATTTTATGGTCCTTTTCAATTGAATAAATGCTCTTCCTCCTGAAATCTTCGGGCTCTATGTTCATACCCTTTTTCACGGCATTCTGAAACAGCATGTAGCGACCCGTGGAAACACCGGCCTTTTCAGCCATCTCCCGTATCTCCGGTGAGGCGTCCCCCACCACTACCTGGGCTTTGACTTTCTTCTGTTTGAGCGGAGCATCAATGGACTCCCTGACCAGGAGATCCACCGGGGACGGGTCGCGGTTGCCCACCGGGGTGACGGTAAACAGGATAATGTTTTCCTCTTCCGGCTGGATGTAATTTTTGCCGATAGCGGCCGTTATTATTTGATCCAGCGCATTTTCCAGAGTTGCTCCGCTTAACTTCAGCCCGGAGACCAATTCTTTCCCGTCGTCATCCAGGGGCTTTACCCCGCACACCACGTTTTCCTCATCCAGGGCCAGCTCCACCGAGGGGTTTATGTCCAGGCTTACATAAGAGGCCACCGCCGGCACCAGCAGGGTGCGCCACAGGGCAGTGGTCACGAAAAACAGCAGCAGGCAGGCGGCCATCAGAACAACCCGGCTGACCCTCCACCCCGCATCCGGTATGGTAATTTCCTGACCCGGCCGGTAATTGCCCCGCAGCTTCAGCCTGCGAAACTCTCCCTCGGCCGTCAGCACGGTGCAGGTACCGTCCTTTACCTCCATCACTACAGCCCGCCCGGTCATTTAACCCCGTCCTCCTTCCACAGCGGCTTTATAAATGTGCACAGGTAAATAAAATCCTCACAAAAATGCCAGATCAGAGAGGTGGCGATGATATATTTCCGGCCCCTCTCAATGGTTTTAGCGCTCACGCCCAACCGTAGGGACAGGGCCGCCACCGGCAGCCTCCTGGTGGTCATCAGAATGTTGAAAAGCTCAAGGTCCCCCGCCAGTTCCCTGGCCACTCTGAGCAGGTTCGCCCTGGCATCTCTGTGCTTGGGAGAAGATTTCACCAGGTCCCTGAAACTTATGCCGAATTCCCCGATGATCTTTTTGTATTCCGTAATCTCTTCTTCCCTTTCCCTGGCCGCTTCCCGGTCCAGGTGCCGGCCCCAGGCCTGGGAGGCTTCAATGACCGAAAAATTCTGGCCGTCACCGCCGTCCAGCGTTCCCCCGCTGTGCATGTCATGGCGGCTCTGCTTCCTCAGGAAGTCCGTGATCCTGCTTTTTATAATCAACCTGGCAAAGGCCGGGAAAGGCACCCCGCGGCTTTCATCAAAGCGGTCGATGGCCTCATTAAAAGCCGCCAGGCCGATGCTGAGCTCATCGTCCCTGTCCCAGTCCAGGTTCCTGCCGCACACCTTCCGGGCTACCCGGGCCACAAAAGAACGGTGCGCCAAAATCAAATCTTCCCTGGCCAGGCTGTCCCCGCTGCGGATCAACGCCAGTTTTTCTTCCAGTATATTTACCGGAAGCACCCGTTCACTCCCTTTCGGCTCCCGCCCCCAGATCCCGGTGCCCCGGTCTTACCTTCTAGTACGCGGCGCCGACAATTTTTTTGGGGTTCTTTCAAAAAGAAAAAATCAGGGTTTCTCCCCCTGAAAATTCGTCAATGGCCTGCGCATATCCTCTTTCCGGCGTTTTAACCGGCAGTGCCGCCCTTTTGGGAATGCCTCGCGGTGCAGTCCGCCGGCCGGAGCTCATCGTCCCGCAGCATTTTATCGATGCTGCAGTTCCCGCACTCGCCGCTTACCGGCCGGCAGGGCTCGGGGTGAATAAGCACATTAACGCCGGGCAGGCTCTCCCGGATGTCCTTTTCAATGGCGTCGCATATCTCGTGGGTCAGGGAGATTACCTGGTCCCTGGGCACCACCAGGTGCAGGTCGACATAGCAGTCCGGACCCGACCGGCGGGTGCGCAGGGCATGGTACTGCACGTACCTTCCCCCGTGCCTGGAGAGGACTTCCCGGATTTTGCCCTCCTCTTCCCCGGACAGGCATACATCCACTATCCCGCCGGCTGATTGTTTCAGGTGGCTGTATCCCTCTCTCAACAAAATCAAAGCCACCATCACCCCGAGAACAGGGTCGATAACGGTCAGCCCGGTCAATTTGACGGCAATTATGCCGGCGCAGACGGCTGCGGAGGCGCAGGCGTTTACCAGCAGATGCCTGCGGTCGGCCCGGAAGGCCGGTGACATGGTCCTGCGGTAGGCGCCGGCCAGCATTCCCGAAACCAGAAAATTCATCAGGGCGGAAACACCCGTCACCGCTATGCCCAGTTCAAAAAAACGGATACCGGCGCCGCCGTGAAGAATAGCGGCCACCGACTTATACAGTATCACAGCAACCGCCATCAGTATCAGAAGGGCCTCGGCCACTGCGGACACGTTTTCATACTTGCCGTGGCCGTACCGGTGGTCTTCATCCGCCGGTTTTTTTGCCTGGTTGACTGAAAAATATGACAGGACCGCAGCGATAAGGTCCAGCCCGGAATGAATCCCCCCTGCCAATAAACTGGCCGAATTCATGGCCGATCCGGCCGCGAGCTTCCCCACCGTAAGGGCGGAGCTGGTAATAATGGATATACCGGCTGCATTAACCTTTTGTTCCACTTAAGATTCCCCTTTTAGTACGGGCATCCGGCCCATACTCCGGAACTGCCTTCGCACTGCGGTGCAAACAACATGTTTTGCCTGAGTATATCATGTACAATTTGTCCCGATCAATAATTTATTGTCAATTTTTCCCGGCTGGTATTCAGCCGGCATCCTGTTCGGTGTGCTGTTCGCCCACGTCGATTACTTCCCTCGGGGCATCATCATCATTGACACTGCGGAAGCTTTGATAAAAGACGCCATCATCACCCACCTCATAGGAGATGCTGTCGACGTCCTCCACTGCACCCCGCTGGTCCTCCTCCACCGGCTCCCCGCTCCCGTAGTAAGACCCGGCCCGGGAACGCACCGCGTGTTCGTTCCACCGGGCCACCTCTTGAAAGGAATCCTCCCAGTCAAATTCCACGTTCTCAATTTCATCGTCAAAGGGCCTGGCGTAAATATCCTCCAGCACTTCCTCCTCCACCGGCCTGTTCCCGGTCCTGGGCAGCTGTTCATCCCCCCTTTTGCAGCGGAGGCACAAGGTGGTATAGGGGACGGCCTCAAGCCTCTTTGGGGGAATCTCGTCTCCACAGACGTCGCACAGGCCGTACGTGCCTTTTCCCATCTTCTGCAGCGCATCGTCAATGGCGTTCATGACCAGCATGGCGTTTTCCCGCAGGGCGAAGTCCTTGCTGCGTTCAAACACCTCGCTGCCCACATCCCCGGGGTGGTTGTCATAAAGTGAGAGTTCACTTGTGGAGGCGCTGAGAGATTCGTGCAGCCCCCCCTGGTCAATTCCCCTTATTCTTTCCATTAGCCGCCGCTTTTCATTTTCCAGCCTTTGCTTGAGCTCCTGCTTCATCTCCTGTGTAATCATTACTAACCTCCGGATTTTGTTTTATGGCCTTAATAACTTCTGGCCTTAATCTGCTGCTGGACTATTTCCACAATGTCGGCAATAAAACCGCCGATGACCGGCAGGTTGAGGTCCACCAGCCGCTGCAGGATAATCAGCGCGATGGCCCCGAGGATGGCAAAGCCGATGGCTATGCCCAGGCCCCTGGCTATTCCCGATATAAAGTTAATCCACAGAAGCCTCCAGGGGCTGTGCAGCAGGTCCACATACTCGGCCAGCTTCATCTTTTCCATATTTGTGGCCAGCCGTTCCACCACTCGCCGGAGGCTTTCGATTTCCCGGTGCCGCTCATTGTTATCCAATTGATATCCTCCTGAAGGTTATTCTGCCTCGACATTAACGTTATTAACCACAGGGTACACATAAGAATTCTATTAATAATAGTATACGGCCGTTCTTCAGATAAGAAAAAGCTTAAACAAAAACCACCGGTTTTCCCGGCGGTCTATTATTCTGGATTCTGAATTCTGGATTCTGGATTCTGACTGTCGGGCAAGGCTTATAAGCTGTTACGCCCTGGCGGCCTGCCTTTTTTCCCTTTTCTCCATAAGCTTAAGGTCAACCCAGATGGGGCTGGCATTGAATATGGAGGAGTAGGCCCCGCTGGCCACCCCGATCAGCATGGCGAGGACAAAGGTTTTGATCGTGGCCCCGCCCAGGAAGAAGAGGGCCAGCAGCACAAACATCACCGTCAGCACCGTGTTTATCGACCGGGCCAGGGTCTGCCAGATGCTGAGGTTGACCAGGTCCTCAATGGACTGGCCCTTTTTCCTCATGCGCAGGTTTTCCCTGATGCGGTCGAAGATAACGATGGTGTCGTTGATAGAATAACCGATGATGGTCAGTATGGCTGCTATAAAGGCGCTGTCCACCTCTATGCGGAACAGCGAGAATACGCCGATAACGATCAGGGTATCGTGCAACAACGCGATGATGGCGGCGATACCCTGCTTGAACTCAAATCTGATGGTAATGTAGATAACCATCAACACCGAGGCAATGGCCAGGGCCCCCAGGGCCTTCCAGAACAATTCGGTGCTGATAATCGGGTCCACGTACTCGTTCCTCAAAAGATCGGCCTTGCCGATGCTGCCGTTGAACGCATCCATCAGTTTCCTGCTTTCTTCCTGGGTAATCTTACTGGTGCGGATAAGGAAATCGCGGTCGCCGCTCTGCTGGATGCGGCCGGCATCCAGGCCCTGGTTTTTAACAATTTCCCGCACCTTTTCCACCGGCACGGCCTGGTCGAAACGGACCTCCAGGATGCTGCCGCTGGTGAAGTCGATACCCAGGTTCAGTCCCTGGACAAAAAGGGAAATAAGGCCCGGGAGTATCACCAGAATGGACAGCGCGTAAAATATTTTTCTGTGTTTAACAAAGTGAAACATCCTTATTCCCCCCTATGCCCCGAAGTATTTGGGATTCTTGACCATATTGGTAGCCGCCACCAGGTGCAGCAGCCAGCGGGTCATGGAGATGGCGGTAAACATGCTGGCCAGGATACCGATGATCAGGGTGACGGCAAATCCCTTGATGGGCCCGGTCCCCAGGAACATCAGCACCAGGGCTGCCAGCACGGTGGTGGCGTTGGCGTCGAAGACGGCCACAAAACCCCGCTTGAACCCGGCGTCTATGGCCGACCGCAGGCTTTTGCCGGACCGCATCTCCTCCTTGATGCGCTCAAAGATAATCACGTTGGCGTCCACCGCTATGCCCAGCGACAACAGGAAGCCGGCGATGCCGGGCAGCGTCATGGTCACGTGCATGCCCACATACACCGCCAATACAATAAGGGTATATATAATCAGCGCAAAGTTGGCCACCAGCCCGGGCAGCCTGTAGTATATAAGCATAAACACCAGTATGGCCGTCACGCCCACCACCCCGGCGTGCTTGGACTTGGCCAGGGAGTCGGCGCCCAGGGCCGGGCCCACCGACCTTTTTTCCACCACGTCCACCTTCACGGGCAGGGCGCCGGAGCGCAGCAGGATGGCGATCCGGTGGGCCTCCTCCAGGGACTGATAGCCGGTGATACGGGCCTTGCCGTTGGTTATGGGTTCCTGCACCGTGGGAGTCTGCAGGGTGTTTCCGTCAAGGATGATGGCAATGGGCCTGCCCACGTTGGCCGTGGTGGCCTGGGCAAACTTTTTGGCCCCCTCGTCACTGAAGGTCAGGTTTACCTCCACCGCCCCGGATGTGGGATCCTTGGCCTCCTGGGCGTCCTTCAGGTCCTTGCCGGTAACCACCGTCTTGCCGTTGGGGTCCTTGAATTCCAGGAAGGCGGTTTTAACCATCGTGTTAACGGCCTCTTCAGGGTCCTTGATGCCGGCCAGCTCGATAATCAGCCTGCGCTCACCCTGCTGCTGGATAACCGGCTCGGCCACGCCGAACTGGTCAACCCTGTTCTGTATAACGGCCCGCAGCTGCCTCATGGCCTCCGGAGTGACCTTGACCTCGTTTGTATCCTTGGCCTCCACCACCACGTGGACACCGCCCTGGAGGTCCAGCCCCAGGTTGATTTCCTTGATCAGAGGCAGGTATTTTTTTGTGTATTGGTTGTTCTGGAACACCGGCGCCACCGATATTACCACCGCCAGGGCAACTACAGCCACAACTGCCGCCAGGATGGCAACCTTACTCCACCTCATGTCCGTTTCTCCCCCTTTAATGACACGTTTGTTACAGTAATTTCGATCCGTTTATGATCAGTTCAAAATTGCAGTTTAGGAAGCCCGCAGCCCGGCGGCACAACATCATCCTGGTCAAAAATATTTCGAAATACTCCATCACCGGACATATGTTGATATCTATGGTCAAATCCATGGTAATGGTCCGTCTGTCCGGGTCCACCAGCACGGAGGACTCCTCGGCGGCATAATTGACCCGGTCGTGTATGTCAAAGGTGGCAAAATCGGTATTGCGCACCCTTGAGCGGTGAACATCGGACTTGTCCGCCAGAATCAGGGCGGCGGCCACAACGTTCACCGGCTGCCCGTATTGCTCCTCATGGTTGGCTATGGATGACAGCACAATGGCCATTTCGTCCGGATCCATGCCCATTCCCATCAGCAGGGGATAGACAATGACGGCGCCTGAAATGCCGTGGTCGTTTCTGCTGACCACATTGCCGATATCATGCAGGTAACCGGCAATGGCCGCCAGATCGGCCTCTCTGGGTGAATATCCCAATTTTTCCAGAATATCGCGGGCAATGCTGCTGACAAGATTTAAATGGCGGTAGCTGTGCTCGGTGAAGCCCATGGACCCGAGAAACTGGTTTCCTTTTCTGATAAAACTATCCACCACCGGGTTGTTCTTGATATCTGCTAAGGTTACCATACAATCCCCCTGGTACATTTACCCTTACCGTGGTGAAAATGGAAAACTGCCATCCACGGAGAAAGAGAGTAGACTTCCTGCCTACTCTCCAAAAGTCATGTGGAGACAGTCTCACTTTTCAGTTATGGGCCGGCGCCCAATCTCCCGGCATGCCGGCGTTATTCTTTCTTTTCTTCTTCCTCTTCCTCGGGGGCGGATTCCCGCACCTGGCCGATGGCTGTTCTGAGAACTTCAATACGCACACCGTCGGCCACCCGCAAAACAAGGGTGTCTTCCTTTAATTTCACCACGGTGCCCAGGATTCCTCCGGCGGTAACCACTTTGTCGTTAACCTTTATACCTCTGATCATTTCCTGGTGTTTCTTCTGGCGCTGCTGCTGGGGCCTGATCATCAGGAAATACAGAAGTCCGAAAAGCACTAAAATATAAAGTATGGTTCCGTATTGCTCCATCCGGCGAGCCTACCTCCTTTCACAAAATGATTTATTCTTCGGAGTTACGTCAATCCCTCTATTTTTTGTGCCAAAAAATTAACTTGACTTAAATCTGTCTAAAAATTCCTTTTTATAGGCTGAAAACATTCCCTGATCAATGGCTACCTTGATATTATGCATCAATTTCAGGATAAAGTAAAGGTTGTGTATGGTGGTGAGCCTTACCCCCAGTATTTCGTTGGCCTTGATCAGGTGCCTGATATAAGCCCTGGTGTAGTTCCTGCAGGTGTAGCAGTCGCATTCGGGGTCCAGGGGGCTGAAATCCCTGGCATATTCGGCATTCCTTACCACCAGCTTGCCGTCTTGGGTAAAAACCGTGCCGTTGCGGGCAATCCTGGTGGGCAGTACACAATCGAACATATCCACTCCCCGGGCCACCCCCTCCAGCAGGCAGTCCGGTGAACCGACACCCATCAGGTAGCGGGGCCTGCCGGCTGGAATAAGGGGAACGGTGTATTCCAGCACTTCGTACATCAGGTCCTTGGGTTCCCCGACACTTAAACCGCCGATCCCGTAGCCGGGAAAGTCCATTCCCACCAGTTCGGCGGCGCTCTTCTCCCTGAGGTCCCTGAACACCCCTCCCTGGATGATGCCGAACAGGGCCTGGCCCTCCCTTCGCTGGGCCCGCTTGCAGCGTTCGGCCCAGCGGGTTGTCCGCTCCACCGCAGCCAGGGCGTAATCACGGGTACAGGGGTAGGGGGCGCACTCATCGAAGGCCATGGCTATGTCCGACCCCAGGGCCTCCTGTATCTCCACCACCCTTTCGGGGCTCAAATAGTGTTCTGAACCGTCAATATGGGACCGGAACCATACTCCGTCCTCCTCCACCTTTCTAAGCGGCCCCAGGCTGAACACCTGAAAGCCCCCGCTGTCAGTCAGGATGGGACCCTTCCAGTGCATGAAGCTGTGCAGGCCGCCCGCCTCGGCCACCAGGTGGTGCCCCGGCCGCAAGTACAGGTGATAGGTATTGCTTAAAACAAGCCTTCCGCCTATATCCCACACTTCTTCCGGGGTCATGGTCTTAACCGTGGCCTGGGTGCCCACCGGCATAAAAATGGGAGTCTCCACAACTCCGTGGGGTGTTCTCAGCTCACCCCGCCTGGCCATTGTCCCGATATCCCTCTTAAGCTCTCTAAATTCTATCGTCATTGCTAGGCCTCAAAAATGATCTCTAAATGCTAAACATGTACGGATTTATATTGCCTGAAATACTGTCGGAAGCCAGAATCCAGACCCCTATGCCGTAAAAATACGGCACCACGGACAATGAAAATCTGTGGCCGGGGGTGCGGTTTTCAGTCCGGGCTTTCGATCCTGCGGTTGAACCGGCTCTATGCTCGTCGCTTACGGTCATGCCGACCGCCCTCAACTCGGCGTCCTGCCTCGGTTCGGGCCTCCGGCTGCGTCCTGCAGCCGGCCCGGCATTCCGTACGCTCCTTCGCCAAGAGCCGGATAACAACCTCCGGTATTTACGCTCCGGCCTGAAAGGTCCTCCCCCCTCCGTACACTCCGGCTTGGAATTGGTTATTTTTCTCCGTCTCCTGTATTCTGTCTCCTGTCTCCTGACCCAAAAGAAATGCTCTAAAGCAGAAGCATAGCATCCCCAAAGCTGAAAAAACGGTACTGCCGGTCAACGGCCTGGCGGTATGCCCTTAAAATTTTGTCACGGCCGGCAAAGGCGCTGACCATCATGATCAGGGTTGACCTGGGCAGGTGAAAATTGGTTATCAGTCCTTCAACCATCCTGAACCTGTAGCCCGGGTAAATAAAGATGTCGGTATACCCGTACCCCGGCCTGACCCGTCCCAGTTTGTCGGCTCCGGCCTCCAGACAGCGCACCGTGGTGGTTCCCACCGCGATAATCCTTCCGCTGCGGCTTTGCGTCGCCGCATTCAATGCCCCGGCCGCTTCCCGGGAAATTTCATAGTACTCTTCATGCATGTGATGTTCCTCGACATCCCGGACCTTTACCGGCCTGAACGTGCCCAGCCCCACATGAAGCAGCACGGTGACCACCCTGACACCGGCGCTCCTAATCTCATCCAGCAGTTCACCGGTAAAATGCAGCCCGGCGGTGGGGGCCGCCACCGAACCCTCCCTGCGGGCATATACCGTCTGGTATCGCTGAGGGTCCGCCGGGTATTTTTTTATGTAGGGAGGCAGGGGCATCCTTCCTATTTTATCCAGCGCCTCCTTAAAGGGAACAGCGCTTTCAAACCGGACCAGCCTCCCGCCCTCGCCGATGTTTTCAAGCACCTTGCCCTTCAGTATACCTTCTCCGAAGATCAAAGCGGTCCCGGGCCGGACCCGCCGCCCGGGCCGGACCAGAACCTCCCAGAGGCATTCCTCTTTTTCCCTGAGCAGGAGTACCTCCACCTGCCCCCCGCTGCCTTCCCTGATGCCGATTAACCGGGCCGGTATGACCTTGGTATCGTTAAGGACCAGTACATCCCCGGGGCGGAGATACTCCAGAATATCCTTAAACCTTCTGTGTTCAAAGACATCCCTATCTCTACGGACCACCATGAGCCTTGATTCATCCCTGCGCAACAGGGGGTCCTGGGCTATCAGCCGGTCCGGAAGGTAATAGTCAAAATCACTTACCTTCAAAATAACTCACCTATTCCTATCTTATCCTGAAAATCTATCCTGTCAGAATACAGCAGCCAGAATCCAGAATAGGAAAGGTATCCTAACTTAAATGCCTGACCTCGGTGTTATTATAATAGTATTTCAATATATCCTGGTAATTATAACCTTTATTGGTCATACCGAGGGCCCCGTACTGGGACATGCCCAGCCCGTGGCCGTAACCCGAACCTTTAAAAGTAACTTTGACCAGTTTGCCCCCGGCGTTCTTTTCCTTCGTCATCTCAAAAAGGGAGCTCTTCAGCCCCAGGGCTTTCCGTACCGCGTCGGCATTAGATATTTCAGCAGCCATGGGCTGCCCGTCGGACCCTGCTCCGGTAATCCTTATTCTTTTGACCCGGGCCCCGGACGAGGTTTTTTCTGCAATCTCGATATCATTAACAATGGTAAAAACTCTTTCCGGCGCGTCCGGCCCGTTGTATAGACTTTTTCTTTCAATTAACCGGTTGACCAGCTGATCCCGGGTGTATACCTCCACCCAGTCATAATATTTGTCGTTTTTATCGAAAGGGTCGGGCTTGGCCTTAAGATACTCCAGATCTTCCCTCCACACGTCCCGGCAGCTTTCTATATAACCGCCGCTGCTGCTGTGGAAGAAGGCGCTGATGGTTTTTCCCCGGCAGGAAAGGACCTGTCCTCTTGTCTCGTCAACGGCCCGGCTGGCATTGGCGTGCTCGGCGTTATACCCCCCGTACACCTGGTTCATCTGGGTGGCCAGGAGATCAAAACCAAAATCCCGGTATGTTCCCAAATTGGCCAGGGCATAACTGCGTGCGGCCACAGCCTGGGCCTTTAGCGCCTCCTTTGGCCAGGAGGCCGGCATCTCCCTGGGGACGACCCCATACAGGTATTCCTCCAGGGGCAGTTCATTAATAACGGTGATGCCTCCCGTCCTTGTCCTGAATTCCAGGTTTCCGCGGTAATTTTGGGCGCGCCCGTCGATAACCAGGGCCACCAGGTTAAGGTCCCCGCCCCCCTGAACAGCTTTTATTCCGGAAACGCTGATTACATTTATCCTGCCGGAATCAATTTTTAACGGCAAAACCCGCCCGCCGGCAGCGGCCACCGCCAAGGTTTCACCCGCCGCAACATTTTTCAGGGCGCCGCTTCCACTCAGGACGGCCACCATTGGCCTGACCTGCTGTAAATCCAGAGAACTGCCGTAAGTTCCCACCTGCCGGCCGTTCTTAAATAATTGTATCCCCCCGCCGGTAAATCTGGCCTGCCACCGCTCCCCGGGCAGCACGTCAGCCAGGTGCTCCCCGCTCTGCCGGTCAACCAGGCGGTACCTGCCCTGTACATAAAAGTCCTGCACCTGTACATCCTGGGCCAGACCCACCCGGATGGTGTTCGGTATCACGGCCACCTGGGCACCTGCCCGATAAGGAAGTACGGTAACCAGCAGCACCAGAAAAAACAAACGGGCCGCCCTTAAAAATTTAAGCCATCTTTCCCTGCCCATTACAACCTCCGGCAATGTTTGTTGTCCTGGATCTTCGACAAATTCAAAGATTTTCCTGCCGGAAGTAAGAAAAGCCGTCCTGCCGGGCGGCGCCGCTGTTCCAGCGGCGGGAATCCAGAATCCAGAATCCGGAATCCAGAATGCTTACAGCCTTTCCTAAAGCCCGGCTCCTTCTTTTGGGACGTACAATACTTTAGAGGTTGCTATCGAAAGGGAGAAGGCATCAATCGGGCGATATTACCGGAGACTGTTACAGTCTCTTGCGAATGAGCCGGAACGGATGACGATTTGGACGCCGGATGCGGCCAAAAGCCCGAGAGCCGCATGGACGCGGCGTTCGAGGGCGGTCGGCTTCCGTAAAATGAGGTTTTACTTTCTGAAAATTATATTCAGCACCACCGTCAGGATAATGCTCAGGATAATGGAAGACGCCAGGGGAAAGTAAAAGGAAAAATTCCCCTTTTGGATAAATATGTCGCCGGGGAGGCGGCCCAGGTTGAAAAGCTTGCCGGCAGCCATCATCAGTAAACCGAAACAGGCCAGAAAAATGCCCCCCAGGAGCAACAGCTTGCCCAGTGAAAAAAACGAACCCATCAAGACCCACCTCCCCCGTCCTTGGGCCGGTAATACCTCTCCTTTTCACTGTATATGCAGCCGCAGTATTTCTGCCGGTACATGCCCAGTTCCCGCGAACGCGCCGTGGCTTCCCTGTATCCGGGGCGAAAGTCCCGGTAGATAAACTGAATGCCGGCCTCCGCGGCCGCAGCTTCACCTGTTTCCCTGATCAGGCCGTGCTTCTGGTAGGGACTGACCAGCAGGGTGGTGGAAAAGGCGTCGAAATTGTTTTCCCTGGCCACCGCGGCGGTGCGCTTAAGCCTCATGGCGTAGCAAAAGGCGCATCTTTCGGTCTCACGGTGGACCACGCCCCTGATGAATTCCTCCAGCAGGTACCGTTCGTCGAATATCACCGGCAAACCAATAGCCGCGGCATATCCGGCCAGCGTTTCCTTTCTGGCTTTCCACTCGGTATAAGGGTGAATATTGGGATTAAAAAAGTACCCGGTTACTTCCGTATCCTTTTTCAACACTTCCACCGGGTAGATGGAACAGGGCCCGCAGCAGGTGTGGAGCAACACGCGCATATTTTTTGAATGCCGGACCTCCTTGTCAGAATTTGCCACAGAGGCACAGAGAACATGGAGAACAGGGATTAGGGGTTGCTTAATATTTTTTTATTTCAGGGGAAGAGATCCTTGTTCTATGCCTCCGCTTTTATCCTCGCAAGCTATTCCCAGGTGCCGGTACGACGCCTGGGTGGCCACCCTGCCGCGGGGAGTTCGGGCCAGCAGGCCCCTCTGCATCAAATAGGGCTCATACACGTCCTCCACCGTATCGGGTTCCTCTCCCAGCGCCGCCGCTACGGTATCCAGGCCCACCGGCCCGCCGTTGAACTTTTCTATTATTATACGCAGCAGGCGCCGGTCTATCTCATCCAGCCCCAGGGGGTCCACCTCCAGAAATTCCAGGGCCTCAACGGCCACCTCACTGTTAATCACACCTCTCTGCCTGACCTGGGCATAATCACGTACCCTTTTCAAAAGCCTGTTGGCCACCCGGGGCGTCCCCCTGGCCCGCCTGCCGATTTCGGCGGCGCCGTCGGGGCTTATCTGTACATTGAGGATGGATGCCGTCCTGGAAATTATGGCCACCAGATCATCTTCACTATAATAATCCAGCCTGCTGATAACCCCGAAACGCTCCCGCAGGGGAGAGGTGAGCAGCCCGGCCCTGGTGGTGGCCCCGATCATGGTGAACTGCGGCAGCTCCAGCCTGATAGACCGGGCCCCCGGTCCCTTGCCAATGACAATATCAATGGCGCGGTCTTCCATGGCCGGATATAGTATTTCCTCCACGGGCCTGCTTAACCGGTGAACCTCGTCGATAAAAAGCACGTCGCCGGCCGCCAGGTTTGTCAGTATGGCCGCCAGGTCGCCGGGCCTTTCTATGGCCGGTCCCGACGTCACCCGTATGTTTACTCCCATCTCGTTGGCTATGATATTGGCCAGGGTGGTTTTCCCCAGCCCCGGCGGCCCGTAAAGGAGCACGTGATCGAGGCACTCCCCCCTTTCCCTGGCGGCCCGGATAAACACTTCAATGGTTTCCTTTACCTTTTGCTGCCCGATATATTCCGCCAGCCTGCGGGGCCTGAGGCTTACCTCGGTTTCAAAGTCCTCATTCCGGACTACAGCGGAAATTATTCTCCCGTCCGGGGTTCTGTCTTCCATAATACGACCATCCTTTACTGGATGCAATCCGACATCTTACATCTAACTTCCTAATTTCGACAGGTGCCTGAGGGCATGGCGCACCAGTTCGGCCAGGGACGCCCCGCCTTCCAGTTCCTTGGCGGCCCTGCCCACCGCCAGGGCCGCCTGGGGCGCTCCAAAACCAAGGGAAACCAGGGCTTCCACGGCATCCCGGGTTTCCCCATCCTGGCCCCCGGCCGCCATGGCCGGATCGCCCGGGTATTCTTCAGCCCTGAACTTGTCCTTTAACTCCAGGATTATCCTCTGGGCGCTTTTTTTGCCGATGCCGGGAGCCCGGGTCAGCAGGCCGGTGTTTTCCTCCCTCACGGCTACCACCAGGCTGCGCGGGGTGATTACGGACAGCAAACTGAGGGCCCCCCTGGGGCCCACCCCGTTTACATTGAGCAGCAGGCGGAAAATTTCCAGGGCCTCCACTGTATCAAAGCCGTAGAGGTTGACGCCGTCCTCACGAACCAGCATAAGCGTGTGCAGCGTCACCTCCCGGCCGGGGGAGGGCAGGCCGGACAGCGCGGAAAGGGGCACCTGGACCAGATAGCCCACCCCGTTGACATCCACAATGACACTGTCCCCGTTTACAGAATGGAGGATTCCCTTTAAAAAAGCGATCATCTTCGCAGCGCCTCCGTTCCGGACCATCTGAAGGCATGGCATACGGCAACGGCCAGGGCGTCCGCCACATCGTCGGGACCGGGATTTTCCTTAAGACCGAGGATAGCCCTGACCATGAACTGTACCTGTTCCTTGGCCGCCCTGCCGTGTCCCACCACCGCCTGCTTTACCTGCAGGGGTGTGTATTCAAACACCGGTATCCCGGACTGCACCGCCGCCAGCATGGCCACTCCCCTGGCATGTCCTACAGCCAGCGCCGTTTTGGAGTTTTTATTAAAAAACAGCTCCTCAATGGCGAAGTGGTCCGGACGGTGCTCTTTTATTATGCCTGTAAGGTTCCTGTAAAGCACACCCAGCCGGCCGGGCAGGTCCATCTGCGAGTCGGTCCTGACGGCCCCGTAATCATAGATGCGGAAGCTCCCCCCCGAATACCCGATCACGCTGTAGCCCGTAATTGCGGTGCCGGGGTCGATCCCCATTATTCTCAAACATTTTCAACTCCAGTTGACGGATTAATTAAAAAGTAAATTCTTTGACCGGCGCCCAATCTCCTTCCTCCGCCCTAAAAACCTATTCCCCGGTTATCTCGTCAAGGTTTTCCAGGGCGCTGTTCAACGCGGTTTCGTCTATAAATTCAAGTTCCGACCTTAAAGCGGACTTTTCCTGAGCCGTCAGCCGGTGGTATTCCGCGGCTTTCTGCAGCTTTTCCCGCAGGGCCGGGGGCAAATTCCCCACCTTTTTCTTCCCTTCCACCCGCAAAAGCCTCTGGTCGAAGCCCAGGGGCCCCTGGTATACCGCCAGCCTGTCCCTGTATATGCCCAGGTGGCGGTAGAGGCTGTGCTCCCCGCAAAAACCGTTAACATTTTTTCTCAAGACAACCAGCTTTTCATTCTTTATTTCCACGGTCCAGCCGTCTTTTTCCGGGTACTTGCCGCCCAGGGCCTTTAAATCCCTGCCCAGCATGTCGGCCGGCGCCGGCCCCTGGTAGACAAGTTCAACGTCCCCGCAGAGGTAACAGTTTTCTTCCCGCAGAATTGCCCCCGGAGAAATCCCCTTCACGCCGTCCTGCCCGAAAACAGAAAACACCGGCCTGGCCATGGGGCCGGCCATTAATCCGGTACCCAGGAAAACCCCCAGCGCCACGGCTATGGTGAGCATAATCCCTGTCATAAACAGCCAGATTCTTTTCAACATATTGTAAACCCCGCCATTTTTTACATATTATTTCCAGGTAATATGATTGTTAAACCCGGCTGCACGCGGACAAAAAAAAACGCCTTCAAGGCGGTTTTTTATTGTTCATGGATTTTATGGTCCGGAAACCAAACAAAACAAAAGCAGGATATGATTAAACATATCCCGCCGGTTTCGATGACTAAAAAATACTTACTCCATTTCAAAGTTGGTGTATACTTCCTCCACCTCGTCAAGCTCTTCCAGGCCGTCCAGAAGTTTCATCATTTGTTCGGCCTGCACCCCTTCAATTTTTACCGTAGACTTGGGAATCATTGAAATCTGGGCTTCGGCCGGCTTGATGCCCCTCCCTTCCAGATCATCCCTTACCTCTTCAAAGCTATCCGGGTCGGTCAGTATTTCAAACACGTCCTCCTCGGACCTTACATCCTCCGCCCCGGCGTCAAGGGCCGCCATCAAAAGATCGTCCTCATTCACTCCGGCTTCCTTATCCACCACAATCAGGCCTTTTTTTTCAAACATCCAGGAAACACAGCCGGTTTCCCCGAGGTTGCCGCCGTTTTTGGAAAACAGGTGCCTGATCTCACCGGCGGTGCGGTTGCGGTTGTCGGTCAAAAGCTCAATCATTACGGCCACACCGCCCGGCCCGTACCCTTCGTAGACTATTTCCTCGTAGTTACCGCCGCCCAGTTCCCCGGTCCCCTTCATTATCGACCTCTGAATGTTGTCATTGGGCACGTTGGCCTCCTTGGCCTTGGCAATGGCGTTTTTAAGCCTCAGGTTTTTGTCCGGGTCTCCGCCGCCCTGCTTGGCAGCCAGTATTATCTCCTTGCTCAGCTGAGTGAATAACCTGCCCCTGGCGGCGTCCACCTTGGCCTTTTTTCTTTTTATAGTGGCCCACTTGGAGTGTCCTGACATGGTTTCATCCCCTTCCTACCGCAACTCCAATATTTTAACACATCGAAAAAAAAGCGCAAAGAAACAAACGTTTCCCGCCCGTTGGTCCGGCCGGAAGCTAATTCCGCCAGAATTTGGAGGAAAGTATAACCATAACAGTGTATATTTCCAGCCTGCCGATAAGCATGCACAGGGTCAGCACCGCCTTGGCGGCCGCCGGCATGGCAAAGTAGTTGGTCATGGGCCCCACCAGGCCCAGGCCCGGGCCCACATTGCCCAGGGTGGCGAATACGGCGGACACCGCACTGATCAGGTCAACACCCAGCATTGTCACAAACAGGATTGAAGCCCCAAGGATGAGGATATACATGTAGAAAAAGGTCTGCACATTATCCAGCACCTCCTGGGAAACTATATCCTTACCCATCCGGATGGGTATCACCGCCTGGGGGTGAAGGAGTTTCATGAACTGGCGGGATATCCCCTTGAACATGATTAAAATCCTGGAGACCTTTATGGCCCCCCCGGTGGAGCCGGCACACCCCCCCACCAGCATGAGGATGAGAAGCAGGGCCTTGCTCATCGACGGCCACTGGTCGAAATTGGCGGTGGCAAACCCGGTGGTGGTCATGATGGAGGCAACCTGGAACAGCGATTCCCTGACCGCCCTGCCGACCCCGTAATCCATGCTGTCAGCCAGGTTGAAGGCAATAAGGGATGTGGATATTAAAATAATGCCAACATACAGGCGGGTCTCGGGGTCTTTCAGGACCGGCCTGAAATCTCCCCGCAGGCTGAAGTAGTGCAGTGCAAAGTTCATGCCGCAGATGATCATAAAAAATATAATTATGGCCTCAATCAGCACACTGTTATATGCCGCTATGCTGGCGTTATAACTGGAAAAGCCCCCGGTGGCCACCGTTCCGAAGGTATGGATAAAGGAGTCAAACCAGTTCATTCCGGCCAGCTTCAGCAGTACTATTTCGGATACGGTGATAAAAACATATACTTTGTACAGCTCCCGGGAAGTCTGGGCTATCCTGGGCAATACCTTGCTTTTTGTCGGCCCGGGCACCTCGGCCTTGAACATCTGCAGGCCGGCAATCTTCAGGGACGGTATGAGGGCCACGGTGAGGACAATGATCCCCATGCCCCCCAGCCAGTGGGTGAGGCTGCGCCAGAATAGAATCCCCCGTGACAGTATTTCCACGTCGGTAATTACCGACGCCCCGGTGGTGGTGAAGCCGGACATGGTTTCAAAGTATGCGTCCACGGGACTCGGCAGCACACCGGACAGAAGGTAGGGAAGGCTGCCGAATCCGGCCAGCAGCACCCAGCCGAAGGCGGCAATGGCAAACCCCTCCCGGTACCCCACATTGCCCCCGCTCCCGACCCCCCGCACGGCCAGGAAGCCTCCCACAAAGGCGGTGACAATGATACTGATCAGAAAGGCCAGCCATTCGTCCTCATTGAAATAAAAGGCCAGCAAAAGAGAAGGGACCATGGCGCCCGCTTCACAGAGCAGAACCAGTCCCAGGGCCCTTAAGATAAGTTTTTTATTCAACTACCTTCCCCCTGGCTGCAAAGAGCTTCCACAGTATGAACCACATGTCCCAGGGCAAATACCACCAGGCGGTCCCCGGCCTGTATCACATCATTGCCTTTAGGTATGATTGCCTTGTCACCCCTGCTGATGGCCCCGATAATGACACCCTTGGGCAGTCCGGAAGAATGCAGCGGCCTGCCTGCGATCCTGCTGCCGGGCTGGGCAATCAGCTCCAGCACCTCGGCCTGCTCATTCAGGAGCAGTACCAGGGAGAGCAGCCTGCCTCCCCTGATAAAACGCAGTATATCACTGATGGTAATCAGCCGCGGGCTGATGGCCGCATCCACGCCGAGCCTTTCCACCAGGGGCGCGTAGCTGGGCCGGCTCACCTTGGCAATGACCCTTTTGGCCCCCAGCTGCTTGGCCAGCAGGGCCATCAGCAGGTTCTCCTCGTCAAAGCCGGTTACCGCCACAAAGGCGTCGGTTTCGTGGATGCCCTCCCTTTTCAGCAGGTCCACGTCGGTGCCGTCACCCTTCAGTATCAAAACGTCGTCTAACCGGTTAGCCAGTTCCTGACACCTTTCCATGTTCTGCTCGATAATCTTTACCTTCATGCCGGTCCTGCTCAATTTTTCGGCCAGGTACAGGCCAATCCTGCCACCGCCCATGATCAGCACGTTCTGCACCCGCTGGCGCCTTCTTTTAAACTTGGCGCAGACCTTGTTGATGGACTCGGCATTTCCCAGCACGTAAAGGGTGTCGTTGGGCTTAATGCAGTCATTCCCGCCGGGGATGATCATCTCCCCCCGCCGGGAAATGCCCACGATCAGGCAGGACTTCGGTATCTCTATATCCTGTATCCTTTTATTGGCAAACTGCTTGTTTGATTCATCCACCGTCAGCTCGGCCATCTGGACCCTGCCATTGGCGAAATGCTCGGTGTGAACCGGAAGGTTGAGGGTCAAGAGCCTGGAAATCTCCTGGGAGGCGGCATAATCCGGGTTGATCACCAGGTCGATGCCCAGGTCCTCCTTGGAAATAATCAGGTCACGGACGTAGTCCGGGTCCCTGATCCGGGCAATGGTCCTGGCCACGCCCACTCTTTTGGCAGTCATGCATGAAATCATATTTATTTCATCACTGTCGGTGACTGAAACCAGAAGATCGCTGTCACTGAGGCCGGTGTCCCTTAAAAGCTGGGAACTGGAGCCATTTCCCTTGACGGTCAGAACGTCAAGGGTTTCCCGTATCTTAGCCAGCTGTGCCTCATTACGGTCGATCACAATGATGTCATGGCCCTCTTCGGAAAGCCTGTGGGCTATTTCAGTGCCCACCTTGCCCGCCCCGATAATTGTTATCTTCACTGCCAATCAACTCCGGCCGTCTTCCGATTGATATGTTCTCCTCAAAAAGTTACAACAAAGAAACGCATCAATCAAGTGTTTTTTTTTAGAGGAGGCCATAAAAAGAAACTCTCCTCTAAAAAGAGGAGAGTTTCTTTTTACGAGCCCATAATGACCTACGCTACAGCTACCACGGATACCTGCATAGCCCACAATGACCTTTCGGCCATTATAGACCATTACGGCACCCGTAATAACCTTTGCTCGACTACTATGGCTACCTAGGAAGCCTGCAGCAATCTCTCGACTGCTGCAGACCTCAATTATCAATTAGGTGATATTTCCGGCAACCATAGTAATCTTAGCTCGACCGGTGAATATCCCTTACGACCCTGTAATAGTCTTTGGGACTATTACAGAGCCTGCCGGAACATTCACCGATCTTCCCGCCGGCTAATATCGAGCCATTATGACCCGATATTAACCTTTGGCCGACCATTACAGAGCCTTTTTAGACCCTGTAACAGTCTGGGCTCGGCCATTACGAACCCTACGATTGTAGTATTGACCGAGCCCGGAATAATTATTATTATTTTTTCCTGGAAAATATAGCTAGTCCTCAACCATCACCAAAAGCTTTTCATGAATGTGCAGGTTGAGCTGGCGCATCACGTTTCTCAGTGACTTGGGCTCGGTCAGCGTAAAACCGTCCTCCCAGCGCTCCAGCAGGTAGGAAATGAATTCCATGAAGCCGGTAGGCAGGGTCAGGGTGTAAAGCTCCCGGTAACGGTTGTTATTCTGTGGCTGGCAGCCCGTTCCCAAAGAATCCTTGTGAGTAAGCTTGAAATTTCCCAGCCGGTGATCTTCCCTGGTCCAGGAAAGAATACCGTCAACGGCGTGAAGCTCTTTTCCGCAAGTGTCACAAGTAAAAGTACCCACCAAAATTCCTCCCTTATAAAATACGGGTATATTTTGAAAAGATCCGGACGGGTTTCTCGTTACTGTTCTTAATATATAATAATATAACTTTGCCACTACAAATAAAAATCCTTCAACAGGTAAAATATTATAGTTCCCTTCCGAAAAACATTCCCGGAGAACTGTTACTAAAACAATTGTATCACGAACTTTTTATCTCTGTTAAAAAAATTCACCCGGAGTTTTTCTCCGGGTGAATTTTTCCCCATGTCACAGATTTTTACTTGAGGAGGCTTTCCAGCTTCATGGCCAAAGACATATCGCCTTTAATTTTCAGTTTCCCGCTCATGAAGGCCATGGTCCCGTTCAGCTTGCCGTCGATCATGTCCTTGAAGTCGGACGACGCCATGGTGATGGTGATGTTGGAGCTGTCGGCCACACCCTCGGCAACGCTGGGAGCCCCGTCATCAAGCTTGAAATAAAAGTTCATGGGATCGTCTCCGCCGATTTCAAACTGAAAGACTCCGTTTGTCCCCTTGTTCTTGGCCGCATTGTTCTGCAGCGCCGCGGTAATTCCCGCCACAACTTCTTTCATTGAAGCCATAAAATATACCTCCTTTATTTTTCTCCCGCCTCTTTCGCGGAATGTTTTATGTGTTAAATATTTTATTACTAATAGCATTTCGACGCCGTGGTAAAATTTCCTCCAAGGGTATGGCGTTAATTTACGAAACTTTTTCATTATTTTTTGACAGATTCCGTAAAACTAGCCCGGCGGCCAGGAACCGACCCGGACAGGGGTAAAATTCAGGTAGTCGGCGCTGGCCAGTTGAAAATTTATACCCCAGCACTTGTCCGGCAGGCGGTAGCGGCAGGCCCGGGCATGGAGGTGGCCGTACACAACGGTATCCACCCCGTACTTTTTAAACAGATCGATAAACCCGCTGTATTCATTTTTTTCACTGGTGGGCATGAAATGCATGATGGCGATTACCCTTTCGGCCTTGCCGGCGGCACATTTAAGCGAGTTCTCCAGCCTGATCAGTTCCCTGTTGTATATCTTCATGTCTTTTTCCTCAAAAAAGGCCCCGTTGGGACACAGCCAGCCCCTGGAACCGCAAATAGCCAGCCCGTCGAAAAAGACACAGTCGTTCTGAATCAGCCTGACATTGGGCGGCATTTTTTCCCTCACCCTGGATATACTCTGCCACCAGTAATCGTGGTTCCCCTGCACCGACACTATATTCCCCGGCAGCAGGCCCAGGTAATAAATGTCCGGTAAAGCCTCCTCAAGCCTCATGGCCCAGGAAATATCGCCCGGCAGGAGCACCAGGTCACCGGGGCGGACAATGCCCTTCCAGTTCTCATATATTCTGCGGGCATGATCGGACCAGGCCCCGTCTATTTCCGACATGGGCTTGTATTCCCTGGCGCTCCACACAGGGGGGTCCGGGTTTTCACAAAAAGAAAGATGGAGGTCGCTGATGGCGTATATATCCATGAAATCCCCCGGCAATAATGATCAACTAAAAGCCGTTCTTTATAGTATAGCAGTACAGCATCGTGCTGAAAACTTTTTAACGGCGCATAAAGGAATTATTGCCGCAGGTTTAGAAGTATATTTTTGTCGGGGGGTGAGGTATTGAACGAATATAAACTTGTAATTGTGGTGGAAACCAGGGAGCATGTGTATATCCGCATGTTTGTGAACAACTCCCTGGTCAATCCGGAAGGCCTCATCCGCTTAAAACATTCGGAACTGGATCAGCTCTTTAAGGACCTGTTTAAGGCTTCAAAGGGAAACTGCATAAAATGCCGCTGTGTAAACCCATAAAAAAACCCCGGATTTGTCCGGGATTTTTTAAGTCACTCATCCATGGATAAGTGCGGGCAGGCAGCGGGTGCAGACCCACAGGCTTTCCCCTTCCTTCCGGCAGGGGAGAACCGGCACTTCGTCCTCATTCCTGCCGCAACGGAAGCACTGCTGGGGAATATAAGTGCGGGGAGCGGCCTCCCCGCGCCTGTGCACGGCCTCCCCGGAAAACTCCCCGGCCTCCCTTTCTTCGATGGAAAGCGCTCCCTCCGGGCATATACCCAGGCAGAAGCCGGCCCCGTCGCAAAGCTCATCACTGATTACCCTGGCCTTGCCGTCTCTGATCTCTATGGCCCCCTCGGCGCAGGGAGAAACGCACAGGCCGCAGCCGGTGCACTTATCTTCATCAATACGCACTATTTTACGCCTTTTTTTCATCAAACAGCCTCCTCTCTTTTATTTTCTTTGATTACATTATGGCCCCGGTTTCAGATAAAATCTGTGAGCGATCGTTAAAAAAACTGTGATTTTTATCACAGGACCCGTCAAATTGCCGATCAGCTTTCCCTTATTATGGAAACAAATTTGTCCAGGTCGGTGGCCGGTTCACGGCAGGCAAAGTTCTCGCAGACGTAGGCCGCCGGCATCCCGTCTATGGGCCTGTGCCCCCTGGTATGGGGAACCAATTCCTCTATATCGCCGGCCTCGCCGTTCTCCGGGTGGAATATGAGCACCGTGTCCGGCAGGAACTCCCTGTGCACCGTCTCCACCATCCTCCTTACCCCCTCGCTGCCCGCCTTGCCGGCGATAACTATCTCCCTGGACCGGGCCATGGCCGACTGGAAGGCCATGAGGAAAAAGGTATGGGCCCCGGGGTAGGCCGACACCACCCCGGCAAAGGCCCTGAACTGGCGGTCGGCCAGGTCGAATGAATCCTCCCGGCCGGTAATCCGGGCCAGGCGGAGAATATTCAGGGCGGCCACCGAGTTGCCCGACGGCAGGGCCCCGTCGTATACCTCCTTGGGCCTGGCAATGAGCTGTTCGGCATCCCTGCCGTAAAAGAAAAAGCCCCCGTTTTCCCTGTCCCAGAACAACTCCTTCATCTGGTCCAGGAGCAGCAGCGCCCTCCTCAGGTATTCCGGCTTCAGGGTGACCGCGTAAAGCTCCAGGAGGCCCCACTGGAGAAAGGAGTAGTCGTCTAAATAACCGGGAAAGGCGGCGTCCCCGTCCCTGTACCGGGCCAGCAGCCTGCCGCCGGCGGTTCTTAACTGATTCCATATGAAGTCAACGGCCCTTCCGGCCGCCTCCAGGTGTTTCTTTTCACCGGTGGCGGCTGAGTTCCTGGCCAGGGCGGCCACCATCAGCCCGTTCCACGCTGTCAGGATCTTGTCGTCCTTGTATGGATGCACCCTCTTTTCCCGGTAAGAAAAAAGCTTGCGGCGGGAGGCCTTCAGCCTTTCGTCTCCTTCCACTGCGCCTCCGGAGGCAATCAGGTTAGGTATGCTGTGCCCCTCGAAATTTCCTTCTTTTGTGATATCATAAACCTCACAAAAATGCCTGCCCTCATCGTCTCCCAGCACCCGGTAAACCTCAGCCGGTGTCCAGACGTAAAACTTTCCCTCCACCCCTTCGGAGTCGGCATCCTCGGCCGAGTAAAAGCCCCCCTCCGGCGAAGTCATGTCCCTCAGCACGTAAGTAAGAATCTCGCCGGCCACCTTCCGGTAAAAGGGGTCCCCGGTGGCCTGGAAGGTTTCGGTGAAAACCAGTGAAATCAGGGCATTGTCGTAAAGCATTTTTTCAAAGTGCGGCACCAGCCACTGCCGGTCGGTGGAATACCTGGCAAAGCCAAAGCCGATGTGGTCGTATATACCCCCCGCATGCATGGAGCGCAGGGTTTTTTCCACCATCTGAAGGGCCTTCCTTTTACCTGTCCTTTTCCAGTAGCGCAGAAGGAACATGAGGTTGTGGGGGATGGGGAACTTAGGGGCCTCGCCAAACCCTCCATAAACCGGATCAAAACTTTTCTCCAGATCCCGGTAAGTCCTTTCCAACACATCTGCCTCCAGTTCGCCCTCCCGGCTGGAAAACTGCGCCAGCACGGCCCCGGTGATCCTCTCCCCGGCCCCGGTTATCGACTCCCGGTCGGTCCGCCACTTGCGGCCGATCTGCTCCAGCAGGTCCAGCAGCCCGGCCCTGCCCCACTTGGACCACTTGGGGAAGTAGGTGCCGGCAAAGAAGGGTTTTTTATCGGGCGTCATGATTACCGTCAGGGGCCACCCCCCCTGCCCGGTAAGGGCTTGACAGACAGCCATGTATATCTGGTCGATGTCCGGGCGCTCCTCCCGGTCCACCTTTATGGAAACATAGTGCCTGTTGAGGACTTCGGCCACCTCAGGGTCCTCGAAGGACTCCCTCTCCATCACATGGCACCAGTGGCAGGTGGAGTAGCCTATGCTCAGAAAGACTGGCTTATCTTCACCCTTTGCTTTATTAAAAGCCTCGTCACCCCAGGGATACCAGTCTACCGGGTTATTGGCGTGCTGGAGCAGGTAGGGACTTTTTTCATTGGCGAGCCTGTTGGCCATAAAAAAATAACCTCCAAAAATAAATTTGAGGTTATTATCCCAAAAAGAACTTGCAAAAATATAAAACATAAGCTTCCAAATAATCTCTAACTTTTAAACAGTTATGTGACAGGCATCGCCATAATTAAACCTTCGGTATCCGTTATAGTCTATCAAATTTTTCCATTAAAGTATTCTTTTGTAACTCTTTAATTGTTTGCTTAATTTACTTTCCCATGGTATATGATATAATCCCGAGTAACAGGGGTGATGAAGATGAAAATTGAATTACCCATAAAACCGCCGAAGAATATTAAAGAGGCATGGGAAGGTCAGTTTTCGGTTTTTTCCTGGTACAATTTCGAAATAAACATACCATCAACATAATGCCTGGGGTATGATCATTGGATCGGGAAGAGAGCCAGAAAGTTCCAACAGCCTTTGACTTTATTCCGGTTAATCCTTGCAACTTCAAAACTGTCAAAAAGATGAGGTCGGAATAAATGATTAAGTGGGAAATTGAGAGGATTATAAATTTCGAACCAGGGGGTTTGTGGAAGAACGGCTACGCCAACTTCGGCTTCCATGACCGGCAGGGAAAGCAATATGCCATACAAAACCAAAAACATTTTCTCGGCCCCATCGGCCCGGATGACCGCCTGGAATGGACGCTGGCTCCCCAGCCGGTCTTTGGCGATGTTCCCAATATTGCTGCGGATATTAAAAACCCGATGTATCTCGACCAGCTGCCCGATGGAACCCTGCTTGTGTCCACCGGCAACAGCAGGGTTTACATGGTCGATGCCGGCAGGATGGAGGCCCGTTTGTTTGTGGACGGGGCGGCTTTCGGGATGAAGGATATGGGCAACTGTGTGGTGGATGACGAAGGGTATATCTGGGTAAACGAAGTCGAGGGATGCCGGGTCTGGCGTTTTGATGCCCAAGGACAGCCGGTTTTGACCCTCGGCAGCGGCAAGCCCGGTTTTCAGCCCGATACGGCGGATTTTAAAACCGTGAGATTCAATTGGGTTTACGACCTTCGCAAAGGTCCAGACGGCAGCATATACGTCCTGGACAGCAAGAATTTTGCCCTGAGGATGATTGATCTAAAAGAGCAGACAGTCGTCACCCTGGCCGGTAACGGAAAAGGCGGGTATGACGGGGACGGTGGAGATGCGCGGATGGCTACGTTCGGCAGTGATCCCCAGGATTACTTTGACGGCCCCTATTCACTTTCTCTCGATGAAGATGGGAATATCTATATAGGAGACACCCACAACCACGTTGTCCGTATGATTCACCGGGAAAGCTGTGTCATCAGCACAATTGCAGGCAGCTCCCGGGTAATTGACGGAAAAATGAATGACCCCAATGAAACAGACCCTTTTAAATTAAATTTGCTCTTAATAAGCAGTATGGAGTATTATAACGGCCGGTTATTCGTTCCCCAGTGGAATACCGAAACGGGTGCGAGCGACTTGATTGTCCTGAAAAAGTCGTCATTATAAACTACTTAACGAAGGTTCTTTGGGAGGGACTTTTTGAGTTCCAGACCTCCAGGGTTAAGTTCCAGGCATCCTGGAATTACATAACTTTTTTTTCCGAAATGAAAACCACCTTGAGGTATTTTTCAAATAATCCTCATATTCCTTTCCATACTTTTTCTTTAAGTGGGGTTCTTCAATAAATAATATTGTAATTTGAAGAAACAGCCATAATGCGGCTGCATAAAGTAAAAGAACCACTCTCTCAAAATAAATTGCTTCTCCCAGAACCACAGCCACTACCCCCAAATACATCGGGTTTCTACTGATTCGATAAATTCCGCCGGACACGAGCTTATTGGGCTCCTCGCCGATTAAAAATCTGATTGCCTTTGTGAACCATATGGCCGGCGTTCCTTTACCTTCAACCAGGAACGAAAGTACACTAATAAAATAAATCAGAGAGCCGGAGAATATCAACACCGGCCCAAGGAATCGAAAAACACCGATATCGGCCCTGTATGGCCATACGGCTGAAAGCCAGTACGGCAGCACACAGATAGCTGTACCCGGCACCAGGATAATAAATATTACGGTCCTTAAAAAAATCATCATCCCGCCCTCAGTGCGGCATAATTTTTTTACCATGATATAGCACTCCAAAAAAGATTGATCAGATTGGTGATGTTCCGCTGTTTTTATATAAATACATTATATATTCTTGCTGCAAAAGGTGAATAAACAACTTTGGCGCCGGGGGCCATACAGCTTTTAAAAACCAGATAACGCCCACCACAGACATACTTAAGGCAAGTCCCCCGGGACAGACATCCCCGGCATAGCGCCTGGTGATATAATTATATTAAAGCAGGAAAGGGAAGAATTCGCGTTATGGGTGAACAGACTGGAGGCTAAATACGGTGTACAAATATATAGATTAAGGGAGGGCAATTTTTTAATTGCTTATGGATATAACAAATTATTCTTATGTAATAATCGATTAAGATGTAAAATAATTACTAACCCCAAAACATATACAACTGCAAAATCCACCAATGTCCATTTATTCAACACATGCATAATATTCAACTTTAAAAGAATTAAATTAGAAATTAGCATGAGGATGATTCCAAGGGATTTAAATAATATATTTAATCTAAAGTAAACTAAAACAACTAATATAATGGATAAAAGTGATAAATAAAATGCATCAAAAGCCACATGATCCCGGGTATGATTTTCAAACCAACCAATACTAAAATAGTGTGTTTTTAAAAAAGCGGCCAGGATAAAAAAGAAATTGGCCAGAATACTAATACTAATGAAATAAAGTGTCAGTATTTGAACGAAAGAATTATAAGTTTTACGTATTAGTATATACCATTGTCTGCTAATCAGGAAAAATGTTGGTAGGCCAATGGCAGTATATAAAGTGCTCCACCAAAAGTGCTTGTAAATACCCAGTGCAAGGAAGAGCCATTCGATTCCCAGGAATATGCCCGTGATTAATACCACCCAGATCAATTTCAACCGGAAAGCGGCAATAAATTGAGCCGCAGAGGGAATGTATATTGCATTGGAAAAAATCGATCCCATAATATTATCGAAATAGGGGTTTTTTAAGATCCCCGGGTGGTAAACATAGCTATTGAACAGGACTAAAATTACATACTCAAATCCATACATAAGGCCCGCCGTAAAAAAATAGAGAACAAACAACTTATGATCTCTTTTTTTCCAAAAAGTATATATAAAGATAGCTAGGCTAAATATGGCAAAAATCAAATACCAAACGTAGTTTTGCATACTAAACCCCAAACCGGCCTATGTTCACCGTCCTGTATTGGTAAAATAACTCCGGCGCCTGGCACTTTTTCTGGCTTAATTCATTTTTGACCTAGCTTTACCGGCTGCTATAATTTTTATGTAAAACCGCGGAAAGTAAATGTGTACTTTCAATTTGCCTGCCACCCGGGCATGTTACTGTACCCGGGGCAGGAAATACACCGGCGTTTTTCTTTTACAGGGTGAATTCATGTTATGTAAAATAAAATAATTTGAGAGGTGTTTGCATGATACTGGTCAGTTCCTGTCTTCTGGGGATAACGGCAAAATATGACGGCGGTAAAAACTCCGTCCCCGCGCTTATCGATCTGTGTTCAACCGGGCTGATTGTCCCGGCCTGCCCGGAACAACTCGGGGGATCCCCCACTCCCAGGCCCCCTGCAGAAATCAGGGGCGGCACCGGGGAAGACGTACTTAAAGGCCGGGCCAGGGTTTACACCAGCCGGGGTGACGACATAACCGGCCTGTTTATCAAAGGCGCCCGGGAAGTACTGAATATTTGCCGGATGTTCCGGGTCAAGGAGGCCATTTTGAAGGAGCGCAGCCCGTCCTGCGGCTGCAACCTGATCTATAACGGAACCTTTCAGGGTGTGCGGATTAAGGGGCGGGGGGTGACGGCGGCCCTTCTGGCCTCGGAGGGGATACCCGTGTACTCGGAAGAGGAGCTGACCGGCGCACTTCTTAACACGCTTTTCGGGGATAAACTGCGCACTTAAGATAGTTGTCAGTTTGGAGCAGCCATAATTAACAATCAAGTAGAAAGTTAATGTTGGATGTCCGGAGTTCGAATAGAGAAAAAATGTCTATAGGCCGTTCAGGACAGGAGGGATCTTAATGTTAAGTCAAATTGAAAATTTAAGTATAAATTTAGTAGCAATGAACCTCCATATCGGTATAATTTTGGTTGATAGTAAAGGTTTCATTAAAATATTCAATAAATACGCTAAAGCAGTCCTGGACATAGAACAAGACAGAGAAGTCGAAGGTTCGTTTATTTTAGATATCATACCAAATTCCAGACTGGTGTCGGTTTTAAAAAACCAGCAGCCTCTTATTAACAGTTCACTAACTATTAAAGAAAAAACAATTGTATCTAATATATTTCCAATCTATAATAAAGGTTTTCTGGCAGGAGCCATTGCCCTGTTTCAAGGAATGGATGAGTTGGATAAAATTGCAAATGAGCTTAAATCATACAAAAACTTGTATAAAGAATTTGAAACAATTATCGAATCATCTTATGACGGGATTTATGTTACTGATGGACATGGCAATACAATATATGTCAACGCTGCTTACGAAAGGAACACAGGTTTGGAAAGGAAATTTCTTATTGGGAAGAATGTTAAGGAATTGGAAGAAAAAGGGTATTTTTCACCTTCAGTCTCAAGGTTGGTGCTTAAAGAGAAAAAGGCAGTTACTGTATTACAAGATAATCTTAATGGCAAAAAACTATTAGTTACTGGGACACCTGTTTATGATGACAGGAAAAACATATCGAAAGTTGTAATTAATAATAGGGATTTTACAGAAATAATTAATCTTAAAGATCAGCTTGAGAACCAAAACAAATTAATAATGCAATATCATAATGAGCTTAAGCGGCTGCGTGAAAACCAAAAATGTTTTAATAAAATTGTCTTTCAAAGTGCCTCAATAAAAAAAGTTATTGATGTTGCCATTAATGTTGCTGATTACGATGTCAGCTTGCTTATACTTGGCGAGTCAGGAGTTGGTAAAGAAAAGGTTGCTGAAATTATTCATGAGTATAGTAGTAGAAGTAAAAATCCCTTTATTAAAATAAATTGTGCGGCGATACCTGAAACCTTAATGGAAGCAGAACTTTTCGGATATGAAGATGGTGCTTTTACGGGAGCTAAAACAGGGGGAAAAATCGGCCTTTTTGAAGTGGCAAGAAACGGTACTATACTACTAGATGAAATTGGGGAGATTCCATTAGGTTTACAAAGTAAGTTGCTCCGTGTTTTGCAGGAAAAAGAATTTTATAAAATAAATGGGATAAAACCCATAAAACTAAAGGCCAGGATAATTGCTTCCACTAACAGGGACTTGAAAACTATGGTTGAACAAAAGTTATTTAGAGAAGATCTATACTACAGGCTTAATGTAGTTCCAATTTACATACCTCCCTTGAGAGAAAGGAGAGAAGATATAGAGATTCTTGTAAACCATTTCCTTAGGATATTTAACGAAAATTATAATAAAGAAATTACTATTTCGCCTGAAGTCCTTTCAATTTTAAGGGCTTATGGCTGGCCTGGAAATATAAGGGAATTAATGAACCTGATAGAAAGAATAGTTATAACAACAAAAAATAATATTATAAGAAAGGATGACCTTCCCGAACAATACAGGAATTCTATTGAATTGAATAACACTAATAATTTAGACGAAGTAACACCCTTATATGAAGCAATTGACAGATTGGAAAGGAATATGCTAGAAAATGCCTTAAAAAAAGGAAAAACTATCCGGGGAGCAGCAAAAATACTGAAAATCAACCCGTCTACGATGCTTAGAAAAGTAAAAAAATTAAATGTCACCATAAACATATAAGAGTGTTGCTATATAGCATCATGACGTTGCTGTTAAGCAACGCTTTTTTGTTTATATAAATATATTATATTTCAGCCGGAAAGCCGTTATATGGCGGGAGCAAAACAACAAAACCGGGGTAATCAAAAAGGAGCCGCACTCGTTGCCATTTTGCAACACCAGATAGTAATTACCCTAAATATCTTAATTTTATTAAATGGCACAATATTTGCGAAAAAGGATTTAAGGAAGCAGCACCCTGCTCTCTGCCAAAATAAATAAGATTGGAGGTGATTTTTGTGCCCAACAAAGATGATGTTGTTAAAGCTCCTTACTCCCAATTTAAGTTTACTACTAAAGGAGCAATCCTTACATCAGTCATAGCTTTGGCTTATATTGGAACATGGCTCCCTCATTTCGGCATATTTAACAGTCTGGTCTGGATTGGCCCATTCACGCTACCTATGTTATGGATTTTAGCATTGAATATTGTTACAACACTGGGGGTTCTTGCTATTTACAAGTTTTATTTTAAGCCGTTTTTTGAGAAATATGAGAATAGCCATCAGCCGCTATAACTGCCAAAAGGAGTTTTGAAAATGGATATAAGTACGTTGACGCTTTTAGTTGTTGGAGTAGTCCTGGGCTTTCTTGCCTTAATAAGTTACCTGGCATCAAAGTATTCTTTGCCTACACCAAACGATTTTTACCTGGCCGGTCGTACTCTTGGAACACCTATACTGTTAATGAATATGGGGGCCACCTACTTCAGCGCTTGGACAATTTTAGGCGCAGTAGGCTCCTTTTATCGTTCAGGAGTGAGTTTCATGGTTTTTCCGGCCTGGACCATAATTCACGCCGTCCTTATTTGGGTTTTGGGAGTAAGAATATGGCTGCTGGGCAAAAAGAAAGGGTTTATTACACCCGGTGACATGATGGAGGATTATTACGGAAGTCCTGTTTTAAGAGTGCTGTTCGCCGTCCTTGGTATCATAGCTCTGGTTCCTTACATGCTGATTCAAGTTACGGGAGGCGCTTTGACCTTTGAAGCCTTAACAAAGGGAGAAATATCTTACGGCATGGGAGTTATTATTACTTCCGTTTTAGTTTGTATATTTGTTATTATCGCGGGATTCAGGGGAACAGCCTGGACGGATACCGCAATGGGCATTTTCTTTGGTACAACTCTGTTAGGAATAGCTGTTTATTTTATAAACCATGCAGGTGGACTTGGGGCTTTAAAGACAGTTGCTGATGTTAATAGTTCAGTACTGATCAGTAACTGTCAATGGAAGGGGACAATGGGCACAGCTACGGGCCTGTTATTAGGGTTTATCATTATGCCTCACATGTGGCAAAAATACTATGCGGCCAGATCCCCGCGTGTCCTTGCGCAAGTATCAATTTTTACGCCATTTTGGAACTCATGGCTAATGGCAATCGTACCCTTCTTTATAGGAGTTTTGTCCCATGTGCCCGGCCTTGTACCCGGACTTACCGTTAAAAATAGTGATACCATAGTTCCTTTGTTTTTCGCCCATTATTCACCCGTTTTCGGTACCTTTGTCGCAGCGGCAATATTAACATTTGCCATCTCGACCATAAATTCCCAACTACTAACATCCAGCAGTTTAATCACCCAGGATATCTATACCAGGTTTTTTAATAAAAACAGCTCTGAAAAACAGATAACTTTAATAGGGAAATTTGTAGTGGTCATACTTACCGGCATAATTCTGGGGCTTGCCTTCACGCCCGGAGGGGCTGGTTACCTGATTCCGGTGGCAAACCTGGGTTTTGCCATAGGTATTCAACTTTTACCCGCATCTCTTGGGCCACTGTACTGGCCCCGCGGAACAAAGGAGGGGGCTATTGCAAGTATTATAGCGGGTGAGATTGTGGTTATTATTTCACAATTCATTCTGCCTTTTGGCATTCACCCGACTGTAAATGGCTTAATTGCCGCTTCGGTGACATATTATATTGTAAGTAAATTAACAAAGCCGATTCCCTACGAAAAACAACTTGAATACCACGGCTACCTTACCGAATCCCTATGCGGCGAGAATGCCATTTCAGTTAAAACAGCTATTTCAACTCAGATAAGCGGAGGAACGTCTAATGTTTAATCAGCAAAAATTTACTGCGGCTGTAGCCCAAATATCACCCGTATTCCCATTGAACAAGAAGGCATCCACAGATAAAGCCTGTGAATTTATTAATGAAGCAGCAAAAAAAGGAGCAAAGGTTATTGTTTTCCCGGAATGCTATCTCCCTACCTACCCCAACTGGTCGATAGACCTTTCAAATCCCAACGAATGGGCATTAAATTTAAGAAATTTGACTTATAATTCCGTGGAAGTGGACGGCCCGGAAATTTCAAGGATCGGGGATACAGCCAGAAAATCCGGCATTTACGTGGTTATCGGTATTAACGAAAGGCAGAAGCCCTATGACGGGGTGTTATACAATTCACTGGTATTTATAGGTAATGACGGGAATGTGCACCTGACGCACCGTAAAGTATTTCCTTCAAACAGAGAGAAGGTCTTTCACCGGAGGGGTGACGGGACGACATTAAAGGTACTAGAAACACCTTTTGGTAGGCTGGGTGGACTTATTTGCTACGAACATCTTCAGCCCCTACTCAAGTACGCCTTGATTTCCCAGGGAGAGCAAATACATTGCGCATCGTGGCCGGGGTGGCCAAATTTCCCGGGTGGGAGAAGCAATATACATATAATCGATATAGCATCCAGGCAATATGCGCTTGAAGGACAAAACTTTGTTTTAATTTCCTCCCTTTATATATCCCCCGAAGACGGTGAGAAGGCTGGTTTCGGAAACGCAAGCTGGTCATTCTTTGGCGGAAGCGGGATAATCAACCCCAGCGGTGAGTATATTGCAGGGCCGGTGTACGACAAAGAGGATATCATATACGGCGAGATCGACTTAGGCCTTATTCCCCTTAGAAAAGCAGCCGTAGACACCACCGGACGGGATGCCAGATGGAATATAATAAACCTGAATATTAACGCCCGTGAAGAACAACCGATAAATTATAGCTCTAAAATGCCAAAGCAAGAGAACATAAGTGAAATAGTAGATAACTTGAAAAAAATAACATCAATGCTGGGGAATATTTTGGAGCAAACCAATAACAGTTAAGGTTAAGGAAAGCCGGCTACTTCTCCGGAAGAGCCACAGGGATCCCGTTTTATAAATCCCAGTTTCCCCCAAAATATTAAGGGGCTGACTTGGAAGTCGGCCCCTTTTTCGTATCGTAATAAAATATTACTGATTTAAAGATATTTTTTAATACTTTAGTGGTGCAAAGCTCCCGCCAATAGATATGACTGAAAATGGAATGCTGCCCTGTTTTGGGCTTACTCGGAAGCCAAAGCTGACTCGCCTGATATTGCAGTTTTACCCCTGATACGTTTGTAATAATGTATCAGCCAGCGGTCGATACCATAGTGGTAAGCCGCCGGCCCCGCAATCAGAAGTATAATAGCCACAGTGTACATTACCGGGTTGCTACTGGCGCTTCCCGCCAGCATATAATTAAGGTTCATGAAGGCGCCGACTATCAAGGAAAAGACTGTCAATGTCCCCAGAATCAAAGCAATTCCCGTCAAAATTTCACCGAAAACCACCACCTTGGCAAACCAGGCATAATGCTCCCCATCCAGCAGGCCCTGGATAAAAGCCTTATACCACCCGTACTTTATAGCCGGCGTGCTGTTAGGTAAGGCCCCCACCGCTTTGGCCCAATAACCTTTTAAGGCAGCTCCGCTAGCCATCCAATTTGGGTCGGAAATTTTATGCAAACCAGCCTGCAGCCATTGCCATCCTATCCAAATCCTCAGTAAAGTCCAAACTACACTAAAACGGTTGCTCCGCAAAATACCAAGCAAGTATGACTCCCCCCCTTTGTTATCAATTACTTATCTCAACTATAAATCATGGCGGGAGTCATTCCTATCAATCCCCGGCCTTATTTTAACCTGGGGTATACACCCTAAGGTGAGATGCCTACCGCTATCCACCGGTACACATTTCAGTCACCCAACTCTTCCAGGCTTAACAGGCCACTTTTGATGGCGTATTTGACCAGATCCACCCGATCGTGGATGCCGAGCTTTTGCATCAAGTTGGCCCGGTGCGCCTGGACTGTTTTCACGCTGATATAAAGGCGCTGGGCAATCTCGACGTTAGTCAGCCCCTTGGCTACCAGCCTTAATATCTCCCTTTCCCGCTGGGTAAGTTTATGGCCGCCCTCTAACCGCCTATACTCTTCAGCTACCTCTTCTTTCTGCAAGCGATCCACTACCCGCCTGGTAATAGCCGGGTCCAGATAACCCTCCCCCCGGGTCACCAGGCGAATAGCTTTTACCAGTTCCGCCACCCCGGCCCTTTTGAGTACATATCCTGCTGCCCCTGCTTTCAGCGCCTGTATTACCATCTTTTCTTCATCGAACATGCTAAGGATAATAATTTTTATGCCGGGAATAGATTCCCGCAGCGCGCGCGTCGCTTCTACGCCACTCATGTTTTGCAGGCGCAGGTCCATAATCACAACCTGGGGGCCGGTCCTGGCCGCCACCTCGACGACCTCTTCCCCATGGTCAGCTTCTCCCACTATTTCGATATCTCCTTCAGCCGCCAGGAGGACTTTTAAGCCCTCCCTTACAACCGCATGGTCATCCACCAACATAACCCTGATGGTCAAGGTTACTCCCCCCTGCTAAAACTTCGTAGGGCAACCATAAAACAACCTCCGTGCCTTGCCCAGGAACGCTTTTGATATCCACCCAACCCCCCGCTAAGGCTGCCCGCTCACGCAGATTAAGAATTCCCAGGCCCCGGGAAGAAATGTTTCCCGGAACAAAGCCCACTCCGTTATCCCGGATGGCCAGCCGTAAGCCGATGGGTCCTGAATCAAGTTCCACCTCTACCCTTTTGGCCGATGCATGACGACGGATGTTGCTTAAAATCTCGGCTGCCATGTGGTAAAAGTGTTCCCGCTGGGTGGCTGTCATGGTCTTCTTCTGACTGCCCCGGCGGCGAAAATCCGGTATCAGCCTGGTGGTAGCTGTAAAATCAGCCAGCAGGTCCTCAATAATAACGACAGGGTTCTCCGGTAAACTGGAAGAAAACTTTAGCTCCTGCAAATAATGACGCAGTTCGGAAATAATGGCATCGGCCCGCCCTCTCAGCTCTTTAAGCCTGCTCGCACAGGCATCGGAATCCTTTTTTAATAAACTCAAAGCGTAATCCAACCCTAAGGCCAGGCCGTA
Organism: Bacillota bacterium; assembly: GCA_049323615.1. GTDB lineage: Bacteria > Bacillota > Desulfotomaculia > Desulfotomaculales > Desulfocucumaceae > JBMOPD01. The sequence continues at coordinate 38,878 of JBMOPD010000007.1, forward strand.
AATAGCCTGGATTGCGCCATCGTGCAAATCCCGCCGGATACGCTCCTTTTCCAGCCAGATAAGCTCCCGCTGCTGAAAAGCCTCCAGCCGGTTCCTGTTTTCTATCTCGTATAAATCCAGACTGCGGATAACAAAGTAGACCATGAAAACTCCTGCTGTAGCCCGTAATAACTGAACCGGTAAGCCTAAATTCAGAACCAGGGATGTATTAAGAAAACTGGCCAAGGGAAAAGAAGCCGGAGGAACCACCAGACCCCCGGCGAAAGCATAAAAGGCAAAGATTAAGGAAGCACCAAAAAGGCTGCGTTCCAGAGGAGGATATTTCAGTTCCCGAATTTCATGCCGTTGGAAATAAAAGCCGAGGGAAGTCAGGATGGCCCCGGGGAATGCCAACAGGTAACGGGAAGCAATTTCGGCAACACCAAGCCATTCCGCTGGCGGAGTTGAGTCGGTCGGGTACCTAAAGATAAAAATCCAGATCCACAAACCAAATAAAGAAGCAGGCAACCACCGCAACCATCGCGGCCAACCCCGGATGCTGACCAGGAGGGTACTGCCAAAAGTAAAAAGAAAAGCAAAAGAAACGGCAATCAGGATTGCATGACTGCCGTTTAATACAGCGCCCCTAAGAGTTTCCCATCCTCCCACTTCCAAGCTGGGGGGAAAAAAAATATAAGCCCATTCAGCGATACCGTGGATTAGGCCAAAGCCAGCCAGAAACGGCAGGTGCCGGCCCAGGTGGAAGGTGCTGGGGCGCCTGACATGAAAGGCAATACTAAAACCCATAAGAAAAAAGGCCAGGCCATAGATAAAAAAAACAAGAAACCAGTTATGACTTAAAAAACTCCGTACGGCACCTTCCAATGTCTTCACCCCCAAGATTTGCTTCTCCCGCTTCGATACTTGACCTATGAATCTTCGGCAGACAAATACCCCAGAGGCTGAAGTTTAACAATAGTTTAGTCAAATCTGTATTTTCCGTCAATTACCGGAGGCCAAGTTCTGTTATCGGACTTTGGTTCCTATGTCTAAAGGGCGCTGGTTGTTCATCTCTCCCCACTTGCCCGGGGGCTTCCGACGAGGGCGTATCCGAACCTGGTGTTGTAAATCAAAGGGATGCATCTGGGGCCGGGCCGCCCCCTTTGCTACCCTGGTTCATCAGGTGGGCGTACCTGGCCTTTTCTTTCTGCCTGGCCTCCTCCACCTTTTTCCTGGAAAGCGGGAGAATAAGCGGAATGGTTAAAAAAGCGATCAGGGCGCTGACCAGCAGGGCGTCCGCGATGCCCATGACCATGGCCTGCTTCTGCACCACCATGTTCATGTACCCCAGCGCCGCGGCGTCACCGTTTCCGGGACCGGTAAAGGTGTTGGCCAGGGAATTGAGCCGGTGGTAGGTCTCCACCGCCGCCGGGGAAGTCCAGTTTACCCCGTCGGCCAGCCAGGCCGCGTGATAGACCTGCCTGTTCAGCATGACATAGGTCATGTAGGCAATCCCCAGGGAGGCCGAGATCTGCCTGACCAGGTTGTTAATGGCCGATGCCTGGCCCACCAGCAGCGGCGGAATGGTGTTCATGCCGGCGGTGGATATGGGCATCATGCCCAGGCCCAGGCCAACCGCCCTCAGCACCAGCAGGATCTGCAGGGAACGGTAGCTGGTCTCCAGGGTGATAAAACTCAGCATGTAGGTGAAGAAGCCGGCTATGGCTATTCCCACCAGGCCCAGGGGCAGGGCGCCGATCTTGTCAAACAGCCGGCCGCTGATGGGCATCATAAAGCCGGTGACCAGGGCCATGGGCATTATTAAAAGGCCGGTCTGCATGGGGGTAAGTCCCTGCAGGCTCTGGCAATACAGGGGCACCAGGAATATGGCGGCAAACATGGCGATAGTTAAAAAACTGGTGGCGGCGATGCTGGCGCTGAAGACCGGGTTTTTAAAAAGCTTGATATCCAGCATGGGATAGGGGACTTGCAGTTCCCAGAGGCAGAAAAGGAGCAGAAAAAAACCGGCCAGGGTAAACAGGGTGACTATATACTGGGAAGTCCAGCCCTCCTTTTGTCCCTGACTTAAAGCCAGCAGGAGGGAAAAAAGCCCGGCGCTGGACAGTATGCTGCCCAGAACATCAAATTTCAGGCCTTTAATCAACGGAGTCTCGTCAATCATGGCATATGAAAGAATAACGGCAATGATTCCCACCGGTATGTTGATGGTGAAAATAAGGTGCCAGCTGTAATGGTCCACCAGGTAACCGCCCAGGGTGGGACCGACGGCAGGGGCCATGGTGGCGGCAATGCCCCACATGCCCATGGCCATCCCCATTTTCTGCCGGGGTACCATCCTGAAAATAATGGACATGCTCAGTGGAATGAGCATTCCCCCGCCCAGGGCCTGGACCACCCGGAAAGCCACCAGGGAGTCGTTGTTCCAGGCTATACCGCAGAGGGCCGATCCCAGTGTGAAGGCTATCAGGGCATATATGTATACCCTCTTGTAGCCGAACCTGTCTCCCAGGTAGCCCGTGACGGGCACCACGACCCCGGAGGTAAGCAGGTAGGCCGTCATCACCCACTGGATATCGTCCGGGGTTACCCCGAAAATGGACATCAGCCTGGGCAGGGCCACATTGACAATGCTTCCGTCCAGTATGGCCATAAAAGCCCCGAACACCAGCACAAACAGTCCTGCCCAGGGAAAGGGGCGGTCATTCATTAACCAACCACCTGCTTGATGTATATTTTTACAAAGGCGTTGGTGCCGTACAAAAACTGACGGCCTTTAAAATCTTTCACCACTATCTTGACCGGAATCCTCTGCACCACCTTGGTGAAGTTGCCGGATGTATTGGTGGCGGGAAGAAGTGAAAAGGTTGACAGGGACGCCTCGCCTATTTTCTCCACCCGGCCGGCAAATTTTTGGCCGGGTATGGCGTCCACCGTTACATCCACCTTTTGTCCGGGCCTGACTGAAGCAAGCTTTGTTTCTTCCACGTTGGCCGTTATATAAAGGCTGAAGGGGTCAATGATCATCAGCATGGTCTGGCCCGGCACGGCCATTTCCCCTGGATTGGCAATCTTTTTGATCACCACCCCGTCCGCCGGAGCCCTGGCCACCGCCAGGTCGGGGTTGGTTCCCGGCGGCAACAGGGTGTCGTCCAGCCTGACCAGCGCCTGGCCGGCCACAACCTTGTCTCCCTCTTCAACGTTGATACTGATTATCCTGCCTGACACCTGGGGGCTGACCCTGACAATGGCCCCGTCCACCCTGGCATCCTCGGTTTTTACATAATAGGCGTTGTTATACCAGTAATAAACGGTTATACCCAGCAGGGTGACCGCCATCAGCGCCAGGACTATATATATTTTCTTCTTGTTATTCACGCAGCATCACCTTTTATTAATTTAACGGTCATTCCGTCCTCCAGCCTACCGCTGCTGTACACCACCAGGTCCTGCCCCTCGCTTATTCCGTCCCTGACCACGGCGAACTTGTCGCTTATTTTTTCAACCTGCACGGGCACTTTGGACACCTTGCCCTGGTTGTATATAAATACTGAATAATTGCCATTTTCGTCCACCAGTGCGGTCCTGGAAATAACGAACCGCTTTACCGCTCCTCCATCGGTATACACCCGGGCGAACATTCCGGGCTTTACCGACAGGTCGGCGCCCGCCAGCTGGAATTTTACCTGGTATCCCCTGGTGGCCGGGTCAACGGTATAAGATATGGTTTTAACCCCGGCCTCCAGCATCCTGTCCACCGAATCCACATTCACGGCAACCTTCTGCCCCACTTTCAGGGAATTAACCTTTTTCTCATCCACGTAGGCCACCACCGCCACCCTGTCCAAATCGGCCACAAAGAATACCGCCTTGGTGGGTGAACAGACCTCGCCGGGGTTGATATACCTGGCGGTGACCACCCCGTCTATGGGGGAGGTAATGACGCTGTTGGCGTAGTTGGCCTCCACCGACTGCAGGGCGGCCCTGGCCTGGGCAAGCTTGTGGGGAGCCGTTTCCTCGGCCTGGATCCTGGCCAGTTCGTAAGGCGCGGCATACTTGTTGTCAAAGTCGGCCTTTGAAAGGGCGCCGCTCTTGTACAGGGCCAACCCCCTCTCGTAGTTATCCCTGGCGGTGGCCAGGTCGATCCGGGCCTTTTTGACGCCGGCCTCGGCGTCTTTCACCGCCGCCATGTTTTGATCCCTGGCAGCCTCGATATCCGGCATGTCGATCCTCATCAGCACCTGTCCGGCCTTTACCCGGCTGCCCACTTCAACCGCGACCTCAGAGACCTTACCCCCTACCTTCGGCAAAACGGTTACCGAATCAAGAGCCTCAGTCTTCCCGGCAATATAATCGGTTCCGGCCGGAGTGCTGATCCTGACTTTTTCCGTGGCCACCTGTACGCCGGCCTCCCTGCCGACGCAGCCCTGAATAAAAAAAGATGCCAAAATCAGCACCACCGGAATATACCGCCCCAGTTTCATGCATATGTCCCCTCCTGCCCTTACAACATTGTTAAGTATATGATTAAAAAATTAGGCTGTCAATATGAAACCTCTCTATCCTATTCCGTCTACTGCTTTCCATGCCCGGTAGCGGTCCATGGCCCTGCGGCCCCAGTCGTCAAATATGGTATAAACCACCGGTACCACCACCAGGGTAAGGACGGTGGAGACCAGCAGCCCCCCGATAACCACCGTGGCCATGGGCGCCTGCATCTGGGTGCCCTCACCCATGCCCAGGGCCAGGGGAAGCATGGCGAATATGGTGGTGGACGCAGTCATCAGTATGGGCCGCAGCCTTACCGGCCCGGCCTGGACAATGGCCTCGTCCCTGGGCAGTCCCCTGTTTTTCAGCTGCTTTATGTAGTCCACCAGCACGATGGCGTTGTTCACCACTATACCGCACATCATGATCAGCCCGATGAAGGCCGGGACGCTGAAGGGCCTGCCGGTCAGTACCAGGCTCAATACCACCCCGGTTATTGAAACCGGTATGGAGAACATGATCACGAAGGGGTAAAGAAGCGACTCAAACTGTCCGGCCATCACCATGTAAACCAGCAGTATGGCCAGTATCAGTGCCGGGCCCAGGTCTCCGAAGGACTCGGACATGTCCTGGCTCTGGCCGCCGATAATAAAGGTGTAACCGGGGGGAAGGGGGATGGCGTCCAGCTTTTGCTGAATGTCAGCAATAACGCTGCCCAGGTCGCGCCCCGTATAGTCCCCATATATATATGCCACCCTGGAGTTACCCGCTCTTTCCACGTTGCGAGGCCCCTCTCCCTCCACCATGTCCACCACTTCCGCGATGGGAATTTTTGCCCCGTTGGAGGCCGTGAAGCTCAGATTGGCCAGGGCGGCGGTATCCTTTCTTGACTCGGGGTCCAGTATCAGCCTGACGTCGGTCAGGGTCCCACCCTGGTCAATGCTGGTGACCACCTGCCCCTCGCCGGCGACTTTGATGGCCGACGTCACCTGGGACGAAGAAATGCCGTAGTGGGCCAGCTTGTCCCGGTTAATCAGCATCTGCAGCTCCGGGCTGCCGGAGGTCATGCTCTGGGCCACGTGGGTGGTCCCGGGAACCTCTTCAACTGCTTTCTTCATTTGCCCGGCAAGATTTTTCAGGGTATCCAGGTCGTTGCCCTGCAGTGTAATCTCTATGGCCCGTCCTGATACGGCCCGGCTCAACATATTGCCAGAACCGGAAGAAATTCTCACGTTCACCCCGGGGAAGCCCATCACCTTGGGGCGCAGATCGTTTATAACTTCATCCGTGGACCGCCGGCGGTCATCCTTCAGCCTGACATTGAGCTGGCCCCGGTCGCCCCCGCTGGCGCCCATGGGGCCTCCCCCCCCGCCAACGCTGGTCAGCACCGACTCCACCTCGGGGACCTTCTGCACCTGCTTGCGAATTGCCTCCACCACCTTGCCGGTTTCCGAAAGGGTGGTGGCCACCGGCATCTCGACACTGATGTTAATCTGCCCGGCGTCCTGGGCGGGCATGAACTCCATACCGATAAAGCGCACCAGCAGAAGGCTTGCAAAGGTAACCAGGGCTGCCGTGATAACTACCTTGGCCCTCCGGCCCAGGGACCATTTAAGCAGGCTGCGGTATTTTTCGTCCAGGGTGTGGTACCACAGCTCGCTTTTCCTGAAAATTTTATTCCACCAGCTTTTCCCGTCGCCCAGACCTTCCATCTGCCCCAGTATGCGTGAACAGATGAGAGGGACCAGGGTCAGCGCCACAAAAAGCGCCGCCAGCTGGGAAAAGGCCACGGTCAGGGCAAACTGCCTGAAAAGCTGGCCGGCGAGCCCCTTGACAAACACCATGGGCAGGAACACCACCGCCACTGTAAGGGCCGAGGCCGTAACGGCCATGCCCACCTCGGCCGCTCCCTTCCTGGCGGCCTCCTTCGGTTCCAGGCCCTGGTAGCGGTGGCGGTATATGCTCTCCAGCACCACTATGGCATAGTCCACCATGTGCCCCACGCCCAGGGAAAGCCCGGCCATGGACATCATGTTCAGGGTCATGTTGTTGAAATACATAAGTGAAAATGTGGTGATCACCGCAAAGGGGATGGTGGTGGCGATAACCACCGTGGTGCGCAGGTTTCTTAAGAAAAGCAGCAGCACCAGCACCGCCAGGCCGCCCCCCAGAATAATGCTGCGGGTAATATCGTTTATCGAGTCCTTTACAGTCTTGGACTGGTCAAAAACAGTGGCAAACTCTATTTCGCCGGGAAGTTCCTTTTTAAGCCTGTCCATTTCCTGCTTGACCCGCTCGGCCACGTCCACGGTGTTGGAACCGCTCTGCTTGTTTATGGACATGCTGATGGCCGGCCTGTCGTTCAGGAGGGCGTAGCTGTTCACGGTGGCAAAGGTGTCCTCCACGTCGGCCAGGTCTCCCAGGCGGACGCTGCCTCCGCCGGGCAGCTGCACCGGCAGGGCCTTCAGCTCGTCTACTGTATTGTAGCGCCCCAGGGCCCTGACCACGTAGTCCTTTTGGCCCTTGCGCAACACCCCTCCGGACACGTCAACGTTTTCTCCCTGCATCGACTGGGTCAGCTGCGCCACCGTTAGCCCGTACTGCTGGAGCCTGCCCGGATCGATACGCACCTGTACCTCCCGGGACAGTCCCCCCGCCACACTCACGCCGGCCACCCCCGGCACCCTCTCCAGGGCAGGCTGTATATTGTCCTCCACCATCTTCTTTAACGCGTACTGATCGCTGAGGCCCGACACGGCTACGGCCAGTATGGGCATCATGGAGGTGTCGAACTTGTAAACGGCGAGGTTTTCCACCTCGTCGGGCAGCCTGCGCTTGTACATCTCAAGCCTGGCCCTGACGTCGGCCTGGGCGGTGTCCATGTTTGTGCCCCAGGCAAACTGGACCCTCACCTGGCACGACCCCACCCTGCTGTTGGAGGTTATCTTTTCCACGTTGCTGACCGTACCCACCGCGGCCTCGATTACCCGGGCCACGTCCTTTTCAACCTCTTCGGGGCCGGCCCCGGGATAAGAGGCTGAAACGGTGAGGGTGGGGTTGGTTATCTCCGGGAGCAGGTCGATGGAAAGATAGCTTAAGGCCGTGAATCCCAGTACCAGCAAGCCGACAATGACCATCACCATGGTCACCGGCCGCTCCACCGAAAAATCGGTTATTTTCATCTGCCGCTACCTCCCGTGACCCCTTCCCCCGCCGGGGCGCCCTTGCCGCTTTCCCCTGCAGGGGGCTTTCCGGAGGCGCCCCCCGGGGGCTTCCCGCCTTCAGTGCCCGCCCCCTGGGCTCCGGGTTTTGCCTCTTGGGCGATCCTGACGGGCATGCCGTTGACAAGGGACTGCTGGCCCAGGGTCACCACCAGGTCCCCGGGCTTCAAACCTTCCCCCGACACCTCTGTCTTATTGCCCTCGGCCACGCCGGTCTCCACTTTGCATTCCTTGGCCTTTCCGTTTTCCACCACAAACAGGTACTTGCCGTCGGGCCGGTTGATTACCGCGTCAACGGGCACCACCATGACATTCTTGCTCTCCATGACAGGAATCCGGGCCCTGGCGAACATGCCCTGCTTTATAAGACCGTCGGGGTTGGCCAGCTCAATCTCCACCGGGTAGCCCCTGGCTATGCTGTCCACCGCGGGGCTTGAGGCGATTATTTTTCCGGTGAAGGGTTCCTTTCTCACGTCCGGTATTTCCACGTCCACCTGCTGCCCGGCGGACAGCCTGTTTATGTGCTGGTCCCCCACAAATACCTTCACCTTAACGGTGCTTATATCCACCACCCCCACGGCCTGGGTGGCGGTGGTCACATTCTGCCCCACCTCAACGCCGACGAAGGAAACAACGCCGTCTACGGGGGACCTGACCGTTGAACCTTCCAGCAGGCTCTGCTGGTAGTTCAGGCTGGCCTCGCTTTTGGCCACGGCGGCCTCATACTCTCCCGACATGGCCTGCTCGTATTTAAGTTCCATTTCGTCGTATTTATCCTTGGAAACGGCCCCGGCCTCGTACAGCTTTTTGTAGTTGTCCAGGGCGTTTCGGTAATATTCCCTGTTTTTGCGGGCCATCTCCAGCCTGGCCCTGGACATGGCCAGGTCCGCCTCCTGGGTCCTGACCTGGGCGGAGATCTCAGACGTATCCAGGGTAAACAGCACGTCTCCCTTTTTCACCCGGTCGCCCATGCGCACCGCCACCGAGGCCACCCGGCCGGCCACCTTGGGCGCCAGCACCGCGGACCTGGCGGGCTGCACCTGGCCGTTGAAAAATTTAATGTCCCTTACATCGGCCACTGCCAGCGGGGAGGTGGCCACCGCCACGGCATTCACACCGGTGCCCGGACCTCCTTTACCGGCATTTCCGGACTTGCTCCCGCAGCCGGCTGAAACCATCAGGATAATTAAAAAAATTACGAAAAAAACAGGCCTTAATCTCATCATTCATCCTCCATCCATGTGGTCCGGAGTTTTATTACTCTTACCGGGTAATAAGCATGTCCGGCAGGCGGACATAGAAAAAGGACACCGGTCAACAACCCCCGGCATCCCATTTTCAGGTCTTTATCCATCCCACGATAACGGCGGCATTTAAAGACACTCCTGCTTATAGTTAATCATTTAAAAGGTTTACATTGTTGAGTATATGACTAATTGGAATGACTGTCAATACTTAGTGAATAAAGAAAAGATCGGTCAATAAACCCGGCAGGCTACTCTTCCAGGGCTTCCAGGATTGCCTGCCAGTTGCAGTACTCCACTATATTCTCCAGTGTTATCCTTACTCCCGCCTTGTCTCCGGGAGTTATATGCCTGGATATCCTGGAAATCTTGTCGATGGTGGTATACGTGTCGTAATGGACCAGGATTACCGGCACGCCCTTCTCTTCGGCCCTGGCCAGCACCTTGACGTCGGGGTAAAGCCCGCCGGTCAGGATCAGCGCCGATGTGCTGGTTTCCAGGGCGGCCAGCGCCAGGTCGGCCCTGTCCCCGCCGAGAACAACGGCCTTATCGGCGGAGCGGCGCAGGTACCTGATGGCTCCGTCCAGGGTCATGGCCCCCACCATGATATCCTCCACCAGCAGGCCCAGCCGGTCATGGCCGGCCAGTATTTCCCCGCCCAGTTCCTTGTAAAATTCCTCCACCGTGGGGGCTGCTATCTCCGGGCGCCTGGGGATTACGCCCAGGGTCTTAAACCCCCGCTCTTCCAGGATGGGGGCGAAGATCCCCTTTGTCTTGGAGACCAGGGGCCAGGGGATGTTGTTGAACAGGTTGCCCACCACGGACACAGTTTTAGCCTCCAGGTGCTCGTTCAGGAAAAGGGCCTGGTCAACGCTGAAGTCATTTTCTATCTTTATGGTCACCAGCACCTTGGCTCCCAGCTTAAGGGCCAGGGCAACGTCGCACAGTCCCCAGCTCTTATAAATATAAGGCTTGACGGCACCATCGATAAGCACTATATCCGCGCCCCGGGCCACCCTCTGGTAGGAGCTTATAATGGCTTCCACCGATTCCCTCTTTTTGCCCCCGGAAAGGTACGACTGCCCGGCCCGGCAGGGCACGATGTCGCTGATGGGACTTTCCATGTTGAGGATCTCCTTCATCAGCACGGCATCCTCGTCTTCCTGGCCGTTGGCCCGCAGGGGAGCCCCCACGGGCTTAAAATAAGCAACCTTTTTGCCTTCCCGCTGAAATTTGAGGGCCAGCCCCAAAACCACCATTGTCTTGCCGCTGCCGGGATAACCGATGACATACAAATTTTTCATTTTATTCACCTCACGAAACCGAAATGGTAATTTTTATATCGAGGGCGCTTAAACCTTCCGCATAGGCAAAAACCGGGTTGACGTCGATTTCAGTGATTTCCGGAAAGTCCATGGCCAGGCAGGCGACACGCCCCACCGCATCCACCAGGGCACTTATGTCCCTGGGCTTTTCACCCCGGTAACCCCTCAGAAGAGTATACGCCTTGGTCTCGGTAAGCATCTTTTCAATTTCCCTGCGGGAAAGCCTCCTGGCCAGGCGGAAAGACACGTCTTTAAGCAGGTTTACATAAATTCCGCCCAGCCCCACCGCGATCATGGGGCCGAACTGGACATCCCTGGTCATCCCGATGATCAGTTCGGTCCCTTTGGGCATCATCTTCTGCACCTCGACCCCGTAGATATCGGCCTGGGGCATGTATCGGTAGGAATTTTCCATTATTTCCAGGAAGCCGCTGTACACCTCCTCCGCTGTGTTCAGCCCCACCTTCACTCCGCCCACATCGGTCTTGTGCAGTATTTTCGGCGAGGCCACCTTGAGCACCACCGGATACCCCAGTTTACCGGCCTCCTCTACTGCCTCCTCGGGGTTGGCGGCCAGCACTATGGGCGCCGCCGGTATCCCGTAGGCCCGGGCCACGTCGGCCGCCTCGCTGCCCAGCAAAACCAGGCGGTTGTCCCTGAGCACATCGTAAAACACCGCTTTTACCGCCTTCTTGTCGATATCGGCAAACTTGACTGTCCCGCCGGTATCCGGAGAATTCCTGTATTCATTGTACCGGACCATCTCGCTGATGGAGGCGATTACGGGCTCGGGAAAAGTATAGCAGGGAATCCCGGCCTCTTTTAATATATTCTTGCCCTCGGCCATGGAGGGCCCGCCGATGTAAGTCACGTAAAACACCTTGTCCGGGTATTTATTCTTCATGTCTATAACCACCCTGGAAGTTTCCGATGGGTTGTTGGTGGCCGTGGGACAGGCAATCACCACCACGCTGTCCACATTGGGATCGCTGCACACCTTATCTATGGCAAACTGGTACCGGTCGGCCATGGCGTCCCCCAACACGTCCACCGGGTTGTAAATACCGGCCTCGGCCGGCAGGCCACCCCTCAGGGCATCCAGTGTCTCCTTGGTGAAACGGGACATGGTCAGCCCCTTAAGCTCGATGTTATCTGAAGTAATAATGCCGGGGCCTCCGGAATTGGTCACAATGGCCACTTTGGGCCCTTTGGGCACCGGCGACTTGGCAAAGGCTACGGCCAGGTCGAACAGCTCGGTAATGGTGCGCGCCCGGATCACCCCGCACTGCCTGAATGCAATATCGTACGCCAGGTCGCTCCCGGCCAGGGCGCCGGTATGGGATGAGGCGGCCTGGGCACCGGCCTGGCTGGTCCCCGACTTGTATATAATTACGGGCTTCTTCCGGGCGGCCTGGCTGACCACGTCCAGAAACCGGGGGCCGTCGGTGACATCCTCGATGTAACACAAAATAACCCTGGTATAGGGGTCGTCAGCGGCCTCCTGGATAAAGTCCATCTCCGAGAGGTCGGCCTTGTTTCCCAGGCTCACAATCTTTGAAAAACCCAGCCCCACCTCGTGGCTCCAGTCCAGTATAGCCACCAGCATGGCCCCGCTCTGGGAGAAAAAGGCCATATCCCCCTTTAAGGGGAAACCCTTGACAAAGGTTGTATTGATGGGCACGTGGGTATCCATCATACCGGCGCAGTTTGGCCCCAGCATTCTCATGCCGTACTGCCGGCACAGGGCCAGCAGCTTTTTTTCCATATCCAGGCCTTCCCTGCCGATTTCCTTAAAGCCCGCGGTAATGGTCACCAGATTCTTGACCCCGTTCTCGCCGCACTCCCCGGCCACCTCCAGCACCCTGGCGGCAGGCACCACTATCACCGCCACATCAACTTTTTCCGGCAGGCCGCTGATCGAAGGGTATGCCTTTAAGTTCTCAATTTCACTTTCTTTTGGATTAATGGGGTAAATTCTTCCTCCGTACCCTGATGAAATCAGGTTTCTGACTATGGCATTGCTTATTTTTCCCGGCGATCTGGATGCCCCTATAACGGCCACGGACGCCGCATCAAAGAAGCTTTTGATGCTCATTGGATCACCCCTTTTATCCTCAAAGTCCGGCTGTCATGGTTTTTCCGGAATATAGCAAGACTAATATTTTTAATTATAAATCGGCTGTTATATCAAGTAAATAGCTAATTAGCGAGTTTGTGCATAATAGTACTATTTTCAATTTAGTGATAATTTAGCTTATCCAGAAAATATTATGGGTCAGTGGGAGTCCGGTTATTTTTAATGACCTTCAGGCAGAATATATTGACAGGAAAAGCAAGGGAGGTGTATGACTTGTCTTTTGAGATCCTGACCAGGGTTGACCGGGACCTTTCGGTGGAACCCAGTTACATAGTCAGGTACCAGGTATTCGAGGACGGCCATTTTCTGGGGGACGGGGTGGTGCAGTACCACAGGCTGGCGGAAGCCAACGATTTTGCCATACCCGGCACAATCCGCCGGAAGGACGGAAGGCCCCTCCCCGTTGAAGCCAGGGGCAAGATTATCCGGAGCATACACGATGCCGTCAAACCATATATAACAGCCGGCCACTAAAAACAGGGCGGCCTATACTATCCTGGCAACCCTTGAGTAGGGGTGCCCCTTGGCGTTGATCTCCAGGGTGTTGAACCAGCCAAAGGGCGTGCGCAAGGCATCAAACCCCTTTTGTTTTAAAATTTCTTTTACCCCGTCCATAATCTCCAGGGAGGACTCCGGGGGCCCCAGCCTGGCAAAAAGGTGGGCAAAGGGGTGCAGCACGATGGTGTTCACCTTCAGGTTGCGGGCGTTCTTTTCTATCTCGGCAGCCGCCCTTGCCGCAACTTCTTCCGGTCTTTCCTCGTCGCCGGCCTCAACACTCAGCAGCACCACCACCGACTCCCCGACGCTGGTTTCCCGGGGTTCCGGCGGCTCCACCACTTTGGACCGCCCCTTTTCGGTTATGCAGCTGCGGAAGCTGTTGACGTGCATCATTATAAATCGCATGAATGACCTCCTTTTCTATCCTGCATTCTTAATTCAGGCAGTCTTCCAGATATAATTTATTGCTAATATTTTCATCAACACTCCTGTCTCCTGTCTTCTGTCTCCCAATTTCCCTAATCTGTTCCCTCCATGATTAATCTGCTTTTAGTCCTGGGCACCCGGGGCAGGGTGCGGGGCCAGAGATTTTCCAGGTCCGCACCCTGCAGGGCCGAAAGCACCTTTTCCCTCAGGTCGGGATACTTTGACTTAAGCCCTTTTACCACGGCCTTTATCTCTTCCCGCTTGGTGAAACCGCTGACCGGGCAGGGATTCTCAATTACCGGCACCTTCTCCATGACAGCCAGCTCCCTTATGGTTTCCTGGCCCAGGTAGACCAGGGGCCTGATCATGTACAGTCCGGTCCTGTCCAAAAAGGTGTTGGGAGAAAAGGTCCTGAACTGCCCGGTATAAAAAAGACTCATAAAGAAGGTGTCCACCACGTCGTCCAGGTGGTGGCCCAGGGCTACCCTGTTGCACCCCAGTTTCAGGGCCAGTTCGTTCAGCGCCCCCCGCCTGAGGGTGGAACAAAGGGCGCAGGGATTTTTTTCGTTCCTCACGTCAAAAACTATCTGCCCGATGTCGGTGGCCTGGTAAATAAAATCTATCTCCATCCGCCGGCAGTATTCCTCAAGCGGTGTGATGTCCATACCAAACCCCAGGTCCAGGTAAATACCGTGTATCGCGAATTTAACGGGGGCTGTCCGCCTGACCGCGTCCAGGGCGTACAAAAGCACGCCGCTGTCCTTTCCCCCGGACAGTCCCACCGCCAGGCGGTCACCGCCGGCGATCATGCCGTAATCGACAATGGCCCTTTTTACTTTGGCCAGGGCCCACCGCCGGAAATCCTTCTTCCCCATGGGCTGCTCCTTTAATTTGTCACGCACCCTGTTTAACATAAAATATCCCCGAAAACAGGAATTAAAACCGTCTACGGAATAATTTGCGGAAGGCAGTACCAGATTATCGCCAGGCGGACCCAGCAGAGAGATTAAAAGCGCCAGTATCTTCCGAGCCTGGATACCACCCGGGCGATTACCGCGGCGGTGCCAGCCCCTGCGGCTTCATTTCTTTTCGCTCTTTTTTCCTCCCCGGGGCCGGAGAACGACTTCAGCACTTCCACCGTGCACCGGGCCAGGCCCCCCAGGGCATACCCGCCCTCGAGGGCGGCCACCAAACGCCCGCCGCATACCTGCCGGGCCAGCCCGGCCACAACGGCCCCCAGCCGGCCGAAGCCCTCGGTGCTCAGCCCCATTCCGCCGATAGGGTCCCCCCGCCAGGCGTCCTGCCCGGCGGCCACCATGATCATGTCCGGCCGGTACTGCCTGCAGACCGGAACCAGCACCCTGTCGAATACCTCAAGGTAATCCGGGTCCCCGGCGCCGCCGGGCAAAGGCACGTTTATGTTGTAACCCGCACCGGGGCCCTCTCCGACATCCTCCGGCCACCCGGTACCCGGGTAGCCCATGGCCCGGTGCACCGAAAAATACAGCACGGCGGGATCATTGTAAAAAATCCGCTCGATTCCGTTGCCGTGGTGGGCGTCCCAGTCCACCACCAGCACCCTTTCCAGCCCCCGCCCCAGGACGTGACGGGCGGCCACGGCCAGGTTGTTGAAAAAGCAGAACCCCATTCCCAGCGACGGTTTGGCGTGGTGCCCCGGCGGCCTGACCAGGGCGAAACAATTCTCCACCTCACCGTTTAAAACCGCCTCCACGGCCGTGATCGCCCCGCCGGCCGCCAGAACGGCCGCCTCAAAGGTACGGGAGGACCCCACGTTGCCGCCCATGAAGGAACCCCCGCCCCGGCGCGAAAACTCCTCCACTTTCTCTATGTATTCCATGTGGTGGACCAGGGTCAGTTCCCCCACAGTGGCCGGGCGGGGTTCGATAATTTTCAGGCTGCTCTTGATACCGGCCGCTGCTATCCCTTCCATAATCGTCTTTAGCCGGTCCGGCCTCTCCACGTGACTACCGGTATCGTGTTCCAGGTATGCGTCGTGATAAACCAGGCCGGTCACAGCCACTTATCATCCATCCCGTGAAGCTTTTTCGTCAGAATCCAGAATTCAGAAGTTAAAAAGACCAATCCCCGAAAAGTTTGCCTGCTCCGGTATTAATTTTACAGTGTCCGCCAAATTTAGGCAACTGTATAGGGTACCCACCCGTCACTGTCCCTTTTCCTCCCCCAAAATAAAAGACACCCCTTCCGGGATGTCCCTAAAGGCTTACCCTGAAAATCTTTCCCGTCAGAATCCAAAAAGCCAGAATACAGAATAGATGCACTGTACTTTTATTCTGAATTCTGACTGCTGGCGGCTGATTGCTGACAGCCGACTGCTATTTTCAAGAAAACTTTCCTTTCCTCAAGGCCCATCCAGCGCTTGAAAAGTCCGTGGGGGACCCCTACCAGGTCCAGGGCCTTCCCCACCGTCTGGTTGATTACATCGTCCAGCTGTTTGGGCTGGTGGTAAAAGGCCGGAACCGGAGGCATCAGTATCCCGCCGGCCATGGTGACCTGCTCCATCAGCCTGATGTGCCCCAGGTGCAGCGGGGTTTCCCGCAACAGCAGGACCAGCCTCCTTCTTTCCTTGAGCACCACATCGGCGGCCCTGGCCATCAGGTTGTCGTTGTAAGAACAGGCTATGGCCGAAAGGGTCTTAACAGAACAGGGAGCGATGATCATGCCGGCGGTCTGAAAAGATCCGCTGGCGATTGAAGCCCCGACGTTTTCCATGTCGTATGTCCTGTGGGCCAGTCCCCTGACATAATTTAAATCGTAGGATGTCTCATGGGTTATGGTTATTTCGGCCACCCTGGATATAATCAGGTGGGTTTCAATATTTTTTTCGGACGCCAGCACCTCCAGCAACCGGATGCCGTAAATGGCCCCGCTGGCGCCGCTTATGCCGACGATAATTCTCATCGGAAACCCTCTTTCTTCAAAAAATGGGGCTGCCTCCGGGTACGCCGGGGGCTGTTGGTTTTCATTATTGTATTTTGCCTTCTTCCTTCAGTTTGTCGGTCACCATCTGCCTCAAGGCCACCTTGTTGATCTTGGAATCCCCGGCCAACGGGAAACTGTCCACCAGTTCCAGCCTTTCGGGCAGCTTATACATGGCCAGCTTTTTGGTCTTCAGGTAGCCCACCATCTCCTCAAAGGTCAGGGGCTCCGCCGAAGAGGCCGGAATTACAAAGGCGCAGGCCTTCTCACCCATCACCGGGTCGGGCATGGCGACGACGGCGGCGTTGGAAACCTTGGGATGGGCGATGAGCAGGCTTTCGATTTCACCGGGGTAAATATTCTGGCCCCCCCGGATGATAATATCCTTTTTCCGGCCGGCAATCACTATATAGCCGTCCTCGTCAATCTTGGCCAGGTCCCCCGGGCAGGCCCAGCCCTCGGCGTCAACGGCCTCGGTAAAGGTTTTTTCGGGATCCCGGTAGTACCCGCTGGAGCTTTGGGGGCCTCTGAAGTAGAGAAGGCCCACTTCACCGCGGGGAACTTCCTGCCCGCTGTCGTCCACCAGCTTGATCTCGTTGCCTACAAGCGGCCTGCCCACCGTTGAGCGCCTTTTTTCCGGGGAATCCCCGGTGGAGGTGCCGGAAATGGACCCGGTATCCTGGGAGCCGTAGGTGCTTAAAATGGGGCATCCCATTTTTCTTTCCACTTCCTCGGCCAGGGTTGGGGAAAGGTAGCCGCCGCTGCACCTGATTATCCTCAGGGAGGACAGGTCGTACTTCTCCAGGGGTTCTTGGATCATGGCGGCCAGTTGGGCCGGGACCACACAGGGAACGGTGACCCTTTCCTTTTCAAAGAACTCCAGGGCTCCCACCGGGGTATATTCGTGCAGCAGCGCAATTTTCGCTCCCACCTGGGGCGCCACAAAATAGGTGGGTGTTCCGCCGGGCGCCCCGGGCCAGGGGGCAACGGCGCAGACCACATCGTCGGCGCTTAGTTTCCAGTTTTGAGCATGGGTTTTGGAGCTCCACAGGCGGGCCGCGATGGTCCACTCAACTATTTTGGGCAGGCCGGTGGTGCCCGTGGTGCTGGTCAGAAATCCCACCTCGGTGGCCTTGAGCCTTCTGGAGAGCAGGTATTCCCCGCTGTATTTTTCCACCGGGGCCTTTTGAACCATTTCGGAGTATGAAGCCGCCCCATCCGGGACTTCATCTCCGACCACAATGACGTGCTTCAGCTTGGGTAAACCGGGGCGGACCTCCCGGATCATTTCAAAATAATCAAAATTCCTGTATTTCCACGGTATTATCACCGCCGAGGCCTCAATCCGCCCCAGGATTTCGGTCAGCTCCGAGTGCCGGTATACATGCATCAGAGCTATGGAAATCAGCCCGGCCTTTTCGGCGGCCACCCTGGCGATAAATCCCTCCACCCGGTTGGGCAGCTGGATGGCAATGCGGTCGTCCTTTCCCAGTCCCAGCTCGATCAGCCCCACCGCAAGCCGGTCTATCTGCTGTTTGGCCTGGGACCAGGTAAGCCTGTTCCCTATTGAATCTATCAGGGCTTCCTTGTCGGGAAATTTGCGGGCATTCTCCTCCCAGTAGTCGGAGATAACCTCGCCGGTCCAGTAGCCCTGTTGGCTAAATTCCTCAGCTTCCTTTTCATTGAACCTTACCGGTATCAAACGGGAATCCCCCTTTCGTTATTCAGCCAGCTGAATTGTGATTGGCCGGTTCGGCGGCCGGCGCCGCCCCGGCCATTACTTCCCGGAAGGCCGCCACCACCGCCCGGGCAAATTCCGGGTCTTCCAAATTGGCGTCAATCTCCCTTATTTCAATGGCACTTTTTAACCGCCTCTTCAGCTCATCGACAAAGATGCGGTCGGTATCGGGGTCGTAAAGAACCGTGGAAGCGCCGTCAATGGCGGACCAGCCCCTGAGCGGGACAAGGAACTTGACCGGGCCCCGGGCCAGGTTGAGCTTCTCGGCGAAAACCCCGGCCACCGTCACCAGCTCGTCGGGGGCCACCCGGAGAAAGGTGCGGTGGGCATCCAGGTCATACCTCTTCCGGTTATAATAGTCGGGCTTGTATTTGCTTTTCGGGGGCGTCATCAGGTTGACACAGCAGGGAGCGATCACCTGGGGCAGGCCCATCTTACCCGCAGCCTCCAGCCTGTTGGGACCGGCCGCCCTGGTCCCGCCCAGGATCTCTTCCCCCACCCCGCCGGGGGCCAGGTCAATTACGGCCTCAAACATGCCCTCCCTTTCAATAAGCTCCTCCATTGCCTTGTCGGCCACGCCGGTGGCCGAAAAGCCCACCACCTGGCACCCCTCCCTTTCCAGCTGGTCCCGCACCATTGAGGCGCACTTCTCGCACATGTTCAATTGAGTCATGGCCACCAGGGCCTTGCCTTTTTGTTTTTTCTTCAGTACTTCCGCGCCGCTGCGGCCACCCCCGGCCATTCCGGTGATGGACCCGGCCGCCCGGTCCAGGATGCTGCGCATCAGGTCGTTCAGCCCGGTAAAGTCTACCACCGAATGCATAATATCAATGTCCGCCGTGCCGAAATACCTGCTGGTCAGCCCCCTGGCCGCGGCCACGCTGGAAACCATCAGCTTCGGCACACCGAAGGGCAGGGCCTTCATCACGCCGGTGCCCAGCAGGGTTCCGGTGGCGCCCCCGATGCCGACAATTCCGTCCAGCCTGCCCGAACGGTACAGTTCCTTCACCTTTCTGCCCGCCCCGTCGGACACGGCCTGGATCAGCGCCGGCCGGCCGGCGTTGACAGCATCCGCCCCGGGCTCCCCGGCGGCGGCCAGGACCTCTTCCCTGGTTATGTCGGCCTCAATAGTGGGGCAACCCTTTGTGCCCACGTCTATGACTATTGTCTGAAAACCCTCTTTTTCTATTTGCTCCTTCAGGTAAATGGTTTCAGCCCCCTTGGTGTCCAGCGTGCTGACGATGACTATGGTTTTACCCATAAAACCACCTCTTCTGTGGACTACGGCCCTTAAACTTTTTGCCTGCACACCTATCGGGGATTGTGAAATTAATAACATGAATGACGCCCCGGGTGTCACGCTGCGGAGCCGGTCTGCCGTACAGACAAAGACAAAAGGCATTTACATTAATTTGCCTCTTTTACGCCGGCCCAGTCCGGGCGCCCCTGGCCAGGGGGCCCGGACTGTCCGGGTTAATCCCGCCCCTTAATCCTCAAAGCCGTAGTCCTTCCACTTGCTTAACACTGTCTTGACCATGTCTCCGTCCAGCTGGATTTCTATGGGCTTGCGCTCCCACTCGTGCGGAATGCAGGCGTCCATGATAATCCGCGAGCAGATATCCCGGTTATTGATGGGGAGGGAGGGATCCAGGGGCGTGGACCGCCCCCGCTTGATCAGCTCGGTGGACCGGTAGGGGTCGTAACGCACGCTGAGCGCCCACATAACCTTGTTCCAGTCATCGGCCGGGATATCGTCGTCCACCACGATCACGCCCTTGAGGCCGTAGTGGCCGGTAGTGGTGGAAACAACGGCGGTGCCCACATGCATGGAGTGGCCGGGATACATTTGTTTTACCGAGACTATGGCCCAGAACCGGCCGGTGGACTCGGGGGGAATGTAGACCGACTTGATGCCGGGAACCCTCATGTTCTCCAGGTCGGTCCACAGGGTGGCAGTGCGGTTCAGGGACTGGATCATGTGGGTGTCGGTAATCGGTTTACCCACCGAGGTGGCCCACAAAATGGGGTTGTTGCGGTGCAGCACCCTCTTCACCCTGATAAAGGGCTTCGGCCACTCCTCGCTCTTCTTGCCGGAATAATACCCCGTGTATTCCCCGAAGGGACCTTCCTCCCGGCGCTCCACCGGGTCGATTTCACCCTCCAGGATTATTTCTGCCGTGGCCGGCAGGGGCAGCCCGGTCAGGTCGCTGATAATCACCTCGGCCGGTTCGCCCCGCAGCGCCCCGATCACATCGTATTCCGATGTCCCGGCCGAAACCAGGGTACTGCCCACCAGGAAGTTCAGGGGGTCGCCCCCGATCACCGCCGCGGCGGGCATCGGCTTGTTCAGGGCGATGTATTTGTTGAGGTGGAAGTCGGCGTGCTTGCCCTTGATGATTTGCACGCCCACGGATTTTTCATCCAGGATCTGCATGCGGTAGGTGCCCAGGTTCACCCATCCCGAATCCGGGTCCCTGGTAATGAGGGCCACCGCCGTGCCGATGAACCGCCCCCCGTCCATGGGGTAAAACTTCGGGGTGGGGAAATCGAAGAGATTTACCCCGCCGCCTTCCACTATGTTTTCCATCACCGGGCCGGTGGAAACCTCCCGGGGAGGAATCAGCTGCTTGATGGACAGCTCCATCCAGTGCCGGGCCAGGTTGCACATGCTGGTGTGCACCGGCATGTCGAGGGCCACGGCCAGCCTTTTGGAGGTGGTGAAGGCGCTGGTAAACACCGGAATGTCATACCCCTTGGGCTTCTGGAAAAGGAGCGCCGGCCCCTTTCTTTCCTCGTTTATCTTGGCGATGTGCGAAAGTTCCAGGTTCCAGTCCACTTCCGCCTCTATTCTTTTCAGCTCTCCTATTTCATCGCATTTCTTGATGAAATCCCTTAAATCCATACTCCGACCTCCATCTGTTAAGCAATTTTATTAAACTCAGCTGTCCGGCTCCCGGGGAAAAAATTTCTTGCCGGCCAGCAGGGTGCTGGCGATATGTTCCAGGGCGCTGGACTTGGGCTTTACCACCGGCTCGGCCTTTTTCCTGGACCAGACGGTTTCCGGCCTGGTCTGGAGCAGTATTATATTGCCGGGAGGGGGCAAATCGCTGTCCACGGCCCATTCCAGGTCCTGGGGGACGCCGTAGTGCCGCTCCACCATTTTCCCCAGCTTGGCCAGCTGCACAACTTCACTGTCCTCCAGGCAGGGCAGGTTAACTTCCTCCGGGGGAACATCCACCGCCTGGATGCTTCCGCCGGGGCCGTACACCATTTTCATCTTCTTGGAACAGATGACCCGCCTGGTGATCTGCAGGGTTACCTTGTCAACGGTGTATTTGTCCGGCGTGACCTGGCCGCTGACCAGGCTTTCCCCCAGCCCCCAGCTGCCTTCGATAAATATTCTTGAAGGGTCGCCGTTCAGCGGGTCCAGGGTGAACATGACCCCGGACGACCTGGCATTGACCATTTTAAGCACGGCCACCCCGATGGGCGAACTTTCCACCCGCATCCCGCGCTGCATCCGGTAGGCAATGGCCCGGGCGTTAAAGGAGCTGGCCCATACCCTCTTAACGTGGGCCAATACTTCCTCCGGGCCGTTTATATTGAGAAAGGTATCGAACTGCCCCGGCATGCTCACCGGGCCGCTGGACCGGATGGCCACACTGACGCCGGGAGCCCCGCATCTTTTCCCAAGCTCATGGTAGTGTTCAAGTATAACCTCCCTGATATCCCCGGGCACCGGCTGCGACTCCACCAGCCCGCCGATGTGCCGGCCGGCCTCCTCAAAAGCGCCCACGTCTTCCTTCATCCTGTCGATATTATCGTCAAAATACTGGCGGATGGACCGGCCAACCCCGGTTTCGTCTATGAACGTTTCGTAAGCCTTCAGTGATACGGCGAATCCGGGGGGTACCGGCAGGCCGGACCTCAGCATCTCACCGAGGCCGCAGCACTTTCTGCCGGCCAGAAAAAGGTCATCCCTGTCCAGGTCCTCCAGCCAGTATACGTATTTATTGTCTTCCACGGGTTGCCCCCCTTTTTTCCAGGAAAAGAACCCGGCGGTGGGTTACAGGATGGTAACGATACCCCTGTTCCCGTTCACCCTGATTCTCATGCCTGTTTTTATGGCCGCTGTGGCGTATCCCGCGCCGACCACCGACGGCAGGCCATACTCCCGGCAGACAATGGCAGCATGGGACATTATGCCGCCAACGTCGGTAACCACGGCAGAGACCTTGGAGAATATGGGCGCCCAGCTGGGAGAGGTGGTAGGCGCCACAAGAATTTCGCCTTCCTGCAGCGTGGTCAGCTCTGACGGGCCGCGAACCACCCTGGCCACTCCTTCGATTACCCCAGGGGCCCCGGCGAAACCTTTCAGCTGGGAAATATCCTCCACCTTGGTCTTGTCGGCGTCCAGCCAGGCTTCCAGCCGTTCGGTGGTAATACCCCAGAGGATGATGGTAAAGGGTTCATTGACAGTTTCCGGCGGGATCCCCAGGGCCGGCGGGGGGGGATTTTCCCTGAATTTTTTCAACACATCCTTGCGCCACTCTATCTCCCGGGGCCAGTAGGACGGTCCCCTGGCCTTTACGCCGGTGGCCCAGGCGCATACCAGGTCGTAGAGCGCCTGCTGTATTTCAAAGCGGTTTAAGTACCAGATATCTTCCACATCGTTGAAGAACCCGTGTTTCACGAAAACCCCGGAAAGCTCCCTCACCTTCATGTAGAACCTGGTGTGGAACCAGTGTTCCACATAAAACAGGTGCTCTTCCACGTAGGGATACACCGTCTGGGATATCCCCAGGAGCTGCCGGAAGGTCTGGCGGTCCTCATCGGTGCGCAGCAGGGAGGCGTATTCCTCCACGATGCGGTCCCGTTCCCGGCGCGTTTCCTCCACCGGCCGCTCCAGGCTCTCGCCCTTTTCCACCAAGTCAATGTAGGCGCGTATGGACATAAAGGGTATCTCCGGGCGGTCGTACCAGCTCCAGTGGTCGTGGTACCAGCCGGTGCCGGAGGAAGTGTAAAACCACGGCTCCTTGGACTCTTCCAGTTGCTCCAGCCATTTCCGGCCGGGATCCGAATCGGCCAGTTTTTTAACCAGCTCGCCGGGTTCCACGGTAGACTTGATGACCTCGGCCACCCCCAGGCTGACCGCCGATTTGGCCAGCCCCTTTAGCTTCCGGTCGGGCTCGAACAGGATCACGTCTATCCCGGAAACCATTTTGGTAATGGCCCCGTCCTCGATACCCTGGAACGCCCTGCGGCAGAAACCGGCGAAGGTGACGTAAGCCGCGTAGCCCAGGTTGAGGAATTCAAAGTGGTACTGCCAGGCCTTCAGGGCCAGGCTGATCAGCCGGTCGTACTTGTTGATCAGGTGGTAGCCGCTGCTCATGCCCACCCCGTCCATAACCACCGATATGTCTTCCATGTCCGGCAAATCGGCAATGTCAATGCTGTCAACTTCCCCGATTATTTCCTCCATCTTGACTTTCCACCGGCCGTAAAGACGGTCCCAGTTCTCGTAATAATAGCCGGCCCGCTGCATGAAATGCTGTACCCGCTCTTCCACAATCTTGGGGTCGGTCACGGGAACAGGGGTGATGTACACGTAGCCGTTTTTAATGCGGTGGTCAACGCCATAGGCGGGAGGCACCATAAATATCCGGGTGTTGTTCTGGGAGAGGGCCAGAAACCAGGCCTCATCCCAGATCAGGTCGAAGGGGTACATCGCTTCCGGGTAGTGCAGCCCGTCATAAAACCAAAGCATGCTGTTTTCGTATTCTTCTCTTTCTTTATCATCCCGGGAAAAAATGTAATAATATGGGTACATTCTTTCCCAACCCTCTGTCCCGGGAATTTCCGGGACATCCCCTGGCTTCATAAATTGGCGCTGCGCGGACATGGCCCGCCTCCTTTTACTACATTTTTTTCTCTTTATAAAACTTATAAAACGGTGCGCTGCTGCGGGCGGCGATCACTTCCTTCCCGGGTCTTAAAACGGCAGTCCACAAAAAGTTTGACGGGCCTCTTTTCTTGACATAGGCCGGCTTACTCTGTAAATTGAAAACATAAAAGTCACTGTAAACACGGCTTGCCAGGCCGGCGTTTTACAGTGTCACCCCGCCACTGCCGGCCTGTTTACTTGACCGGGGAGGACCGGCAGTGGCGATTTTTTTGGCTTTGCCTTACCTCATTCCCTCAATCATCTTTAGGGCCAGCTGCACCTGCAGATTGGTCTCGGGGTGGCTTAAATTTATTCCGGCTATTTCGGATATACGCCTCAGCCTGTATTTCATGGTGCTGGAATTCATGAACCCGTTGCGGGCCGCTTTCTGAATGTTGCAGTTGTTGTTGAAATAAAGCATCAGGGTCTGCACCAGGTGGGAATTGTGTTTTTCGTCGTATTTCAACAGGGGGCCGATGACGCGGTCAATAAACTTTTTAAACTGTTCCGCGTTGATATTGAGCAGGCCGAAAACACCAAGCAACTCGTGGGCCTGGCATTTGTTCCGGTAGTTCAGCGACTTGATTATATCAATGGTTATGCAGGCCTCCTGGTACGAGGCGGCAAACCCGGACACGCCCCGGCAGGGCGAACTGATGCCCGCCCGCCAGATGTAATCCGGAAAAATGTCGTTGAATCTTCTCTCCATTTCCCCGGTCATGTTCCGCAAGTGGGTGGCCGCCTGTTTTTCCCGGGTTTCATCCAGAATTAAAAGGCCAATTATGTTTACCTTTTTCCCGATAACCACTATATTGGGGGATACCTGGCTGACCACCCGGTCCACAGCCTGAAAGAGGCTTTTCCCTTTACAGTAGCTCTCCGGCGGGGCAACGGCGGCTTTGGGAATAAAATCGATGGCCACCACCCTGAAAGTCCCGGTCAGGTCCAGCCCCAATTTCTCGGCCCGGCGGATAATCACTTCCTCGTTATCAAGCTTCCCTTCCAGCAATTCTTCCAAAAAGTCTTTCTTAAGCCTCCTTTCGGTCTCAAAGGAGGCCTTCTGTTTGAGCAAATCCAGGGCAATGACGGTCCCGGCATGCTCAACGGCCATGCAGTCCAGCTGGCTGAGAGGCCGGTTGCCCTCCAGGGTGGCGACAAAGCCCAGGTTATCACTGCCGGCCATTATGGAGGCCACCACCAGGTTAGACTGGGGATTTGATTTCTTTGCCGCCGCAATATTGATTAAACGTTTCTCGGCAAAAAGAGTGGCCATTTTTTCCCTGAACCGGGCCTCCTGTATGGTGTCCTGCCAGACCTGCCCGATATCCCCCGCGCCGCCCCCGGGAACCGAGCTTGATATGATATTGAAGAACTGGTCTGCGATAATCACCGGGCGGGATAAAATAACGGCCAGGTTGCGGCCTATTTCCTCCAGGCCGTGGCCCTCCAGCACCAGGGAGGTAAGCCGGTTGTGAATGTGCGTGGATTTTTGCAGCGCCTCGTGCTCGGCCAAAAGCAGGCTGTTGACCCGGTACAGCTCGGCGATATTCTCCTGCAGCTTTTGATTGGTGTGCTCATAAACCCGGGCATTGCCCAGGGCTACGGCGGAATGGGCCCCCAGAAACCCGAGTATTTCCCTGTCATGCTGGGAAAATTGCCCCCCGCCGCTTTTATTGATCACAATCAGGGCGCCGATCAGCTCTTTCCTCAAATAAAGGGGAATCCCCAGCAGGCCTTTTATCTCAATATCCAGTCCCTGGATGGCCCGGGGAACACCGTAGCTTTCCACCGGCTCCCGGCTTTCCAATATGGAAGTGACCAGGCCCGAGGATTCGGTGAGCACCCGGGTGTTTATTTTCTCCCGGCCCATCGTTTCATAAAGCAGTATCCTTTTTTTCCTTTCGGTGACCACGGCCATAACCGCCTTTTGGGCCCGCAGCAGTTTTTGCGCGTAATCCACCGTTTTTACCGGCATGTTGCTGGAGCTGAGATTGGTGCTGATGTCAATTATGGCCTGGTTCATGGCCTGCCATGTTTTTGCCCTCTCCCGCTCCTCCTCCAGCAGGGTCTGAAAATTTTTGAGCACCGTATTTCTATTTAAATCCTTTATATTGCGGGCCGCCTGCCCGTTCCATTCCTCCAGGGACCTCATTTCATAGCGGCAGTATGGGTCTCCCATGCCCCGGCACATGGTCTCCACACAAACCACATCCCGCCCCATAAAACCGGACCCGAAACCGCTGGTATACCCGGTAAGGGTCCAGCAGACGGGTTCTTTTGCCCGGCCGTACTTAAGCAGGTAATTTTCGGCCTCATATGAATTTCGCCAGATCCCGCGCATGAGAAAGGCGCCGCTTTGGCGGTCAAACTTCAGCTCGTCACAGGTGGCGTGCACCATGCCCTCCAGGGTATGCATCATGGGCCCCGCCAGCATCCAATCGGCATCGCTTTTAAAAGTGAAGAATTCCCGGGAGGCCATCACGTCAAAGTGTCCGCAGCGGTATCCAAAACGGGTAAGGATATTGCGGGCCATATCTTCTCCCAGGTTCCTCACCAGTTCTTCCCTTAACCGGAACAGGGAATCGGCCCGGAAAAGCAGCATCCGGTTGCCGCGCAGGCTTATTATCCCCTCATCCGGATTTATGTCAAGGAGTTCCGTCACCACAAAATCTGGAACCACGGAACTACCCCCCTATAAATTTACTGAACTGTCTGAATTTTAAGGTTATTTTAGCACGGCAGCGGGAAACTGCCTATCCCCCGTACAGGTTGAAAATTTATAATGACAATTTAGCCACAATGGACAAATATTTATTTAACCGTACGGTTGATACGGTAGTAGCGGCTGCCCTCCCTGGCCATCCGGTCAACAAGAGAGGAAGGATTTCTCCCGGCGATCACCTGGAGATGAGGGTGAATCATCGACCCGCCGGCATAGGGCATGTAGTTCCAGTTAACCGTCCCGTAGCGGGCGTTGTCCGGGTCTTTACGGGCGGCTATCCGCAGGAATTCCAGTGCGGCACTGAGGCTTTGCTCCAGCATTGCCGGTGTCATTTCCCCCATGCCGACAAAATGGTCCGGGCCCATCACCACAACCCCGTTGTATGATTCGTACACACTGAGGTTGGGTACCACCACCGCCTGACCCGACCGGAGCCTGCCGGTGGGGATAAATTCCTCCAAAAACCGGGGCGTTGTATTTTCTATATTTTCCGGGCAAAAGGGACAAAGGCGGCTGTCGTATCCGGCCACAAAGGGTCTCCAGTCATGCCTGTCCAGCTTAAACGTCTTGGAATGAAAAATCCGTGACAGCTGGCTGGCGGGTCATACCTGATCTCGCTGTGGAATTGGGTAATCTCAAAATTATCCCTGGGGTTATGAAATACAGATTTTACTATACTCCTTTTGAAGTTGAACTTCATGAAACCCTCCTTCACATTTTAATACCGGAAAATAAAGTTAGTGTTTTGTATTAATTGTAACAAGGAAAAATAAAAAACCCTGTCGAAAGGGTTTCGGCCAAAGATTATATTCTCTTATTTTTTGTTTTCAGCCCCGGGGCGAAATACATCTGGTAACTCCAAAAGCGGTTTAATCTCCACAGCAACCACCCGGTAAGATAATACCACCTTTTTCCCTGCCTATTTTATCAAAAAATAAATAGATAACACAGCGCCCTGGGGGATTGTAAAAGGATCCGGCATCCCTGCATAGAATAAATTATCTATAAAGGAGAGGTTGACATGAAGTGGCTTTTATTCCTGGCTATAAACGCGGCGGCCCTCCTGGCGGCCGACTGGGTGCTGGCCGGCATCCATATCTCCGGGTTGATCCCGGCACTAATCGCGGCCTTTGCCCTGGGGGTGGTGAACACCCTGATCAGGCCGGTGCTGGTGCTGATTACCCTCCCCATCACCGTTGTCACCCTGGGGCTTTTTATCTTTGTGGTCAACGCCCTGTCCTTCGCCCTGGCGGCATTCCTGGTCCCCGGCTTCCACGTGTACAGCTTCGGGGGGGCCTTCTGGGGAGCCATAATCACCAGCCTGGTCAGCTGGGCCCTCAGCCGGCTGGCCGAGTCAAAATAACTGATCAATTAAAAATTGCCCTTGGCGCTGAGGCCGGGTACCCCGGCTTCTTCCATTTGAAATATTAATTGACATACTAAACGCCCAAACCGCCGGGAAACATAGTTTTCAAGGGGGTGGAAAATTGAAAAAGGAAAAAAAGGAAATTAACAAGACGCCCATGACCACCAAGACCGGCGGCAAAGACGACAAGTCCCCGTCCACCATCAAGGAACCCCCGTACCACGACCTGCCCATCGACCTGACCGGGCCGGTGCGGGGGTGATAGTTCCAGATTATAAACCCACCGGTACGGTGGGTTTATATGTTTTGGCACAGGCAGTATAATTCAAAATATTTAATCTCTGCTGCATTAAGAAAAAGACCTGGAAAATTGGCTGGAGGAGATGCCGGAGATTCAAAACAAGTACTGGAAAAATGCTGGTGGGAAAAGGGCCCCGGATTGAATAGGGGTCCTGTGTTTTTTGTTGGATTGTTATGTCAGAAAAAAGGAATATTCCACCAGATATAGAAAGGGATTAATGTGAATCCTTAAAGAAGTTAGCGGAGGGAACAAAATTGGCCCCGTCCTTACTTATGCAATACCAGCAGCTGGGCAAGCTGGAATCGCTGTGCATCGCCTTTTTCGACCTGGTGGATTCAACCTACCTTAAAAAGAAATTGGGCCAGACCCGGGGAGTGGACCTGGCGGTAAGCCACAACAGGCTGGCGGCCGGTATCTGCCAGCAATTCAGGGGCAGGGTGGTCAAGCATATCGGAGATTCCATAATGGTGGTCTTCGATACCCCCCTGGAGGGCATGCTGGCCGCCCTGGAATTTATAAGCTCGATAAACAAGGACCGGTTGCCCTTCCGCACCAAGGCGGGGCTGACTCACGGCATCGTCACCCGGGTGGATATTGACGGCGCCGATTACCTCGGGCAGGCGGTGGACCGCAGCGCCCGCCTGACCGGCCAGGCCCTGCCCAACCAGGTGCTGACGGATGAAACGACCATGGACATAATCAAGCCCTTCATGGGGGATTTCAGCCAGATAATCTCCCGCTTCCTCGGAGTGCGTGATTTAAAGGGGATTGGCAAAGTTCCGGTCTACGAGGTGGCCCCGGCGGACTCCGGCTTTATCAACGAGGACGACCCGGTTGTGGAAGTGCAGGTGGGGTCCCCGGAGCCCGTAAAAAGCAGGCCGGCGCCAGCAGCCGCTTCCGATGCCCGGCTCCGGCTGCCGCCGCTGGCGGTGCCGCAGCCGGCCGGGCCGCTGGTGGTTGATGAGCCGCTGGGAAAAGTACTGGAATGCTGTACAATGTCCAGGGCCGAATTGGACTCGGTGGCCATCGGCTACCAGAACCTCAGCCACCTGCTGGAAAAGGCCCACGATATGCATATCCGCCAGGTGGTCTTAAGCGGGTCCTTTGCCCGGGGAACCATGGTCCGGCCGCTGGCGCCGGTTGACGTGATTGCGGTGATGGCACCCCCGGCGGACCAGCAGCAGGGGGTTAAGGAGACCTTACAGCATCTGGATCAGTATTTATCCAGGGTATACCCCGGTTCCACGTCCATTCAATCAGAGCGGTGCGTCAACCTCTCCATGGAGGGGATAGAGTTTTCGGTTATCCCGGTTTTGGCCGTGATTGAAAACGGGCAGGGCCGGCTGCTGACCCCCAGCCAGTCGGGAGGATTCTGGGTGCCCCGCAACCCGGCGCTGCCCGAGCAGTGGCTGGAACAGGCGGTGAAACGCAACGGGCCCGTCTTTTTACCCTTCCTGCTGCTGATCAAGGCGTGGCAGAGGATTAATTGCAATTACATCAATTCTTTCCACCTGGAATTGCTTACTGATTTGATTGCCTCCCAAACCGGCCTGGAATTGTCCTTTGCATCGCTACACCAGTGGTTTCAGTATGCATACCAGTACCTGAGCCAAAATAAAAAGCCTTTTATCAAGGAACCCGGCCAGTCAAATCTATACATCGATGACTACATGTATGCCAACAGCCTGACTTTCAACAGGTTCAGCCGCATACTGACCGAGTCCTACAACCTGGCCAGGCAGGGCATTGCCTATCTTAAAGCCGGGGAGCCCAAAACAGCCATGACCAGGTGGAAAGCGCTGTTTGGGCCGTATATGGAGGAGGTGTAGGCGGGACAGGGATTAGGGGTTGGAGGTCAGGGCCAGGGGGAGTATAATGGCGAATATGCTGCCCGCCCCCACGGCGCTGGCCAGTTCTATCCGCCCTCCGTGTTTTTGCACGATCCACTGGGCAATGGACAGTCCCAGCCCGGAGCCGCTCCTGCCCCGGGCGGCCGTTCCCCTGTAAAAGCGCTTGAATATTTCCGGCCTGTCCTCCTCCGGGATACCCGGCCCGGTATCTTTTACGTATATGGCCACCTGCCCCGGTTCCACCCGGATCGGTCCAATGCCCCCGGTGGAACCTGGTTGCCCTTCTCCGATCACGCTTTCCCCCAGGGCTACGCCCAGGCATATTTCACCCTCCTCCGGGGTATACTTGACGGCGTTGTCAACCAGTATGCTGACGGCCTGTACCATCAAATCGGGGTTTACATCCACCTTCAGGTCTTCAGCAAGCCCGCTTGTACCCTCCGTCCGTATCTCCCTGCCGGTAAGAAACTTCAGCCCGCCGGATACCCGGCCCATCAGTTCAGGCAGCGGCACCAGGCCGGTTTCTATACCCTGGCCGGCATCCGCCCTGGCCAGGTACAGCAGGTTGGACACCAGGCCGGTCAGCCTCTCGGCCTCCCCGGCGATGTCGGCCAGGGCCTCGGCCCTGGTGGCGGGGTCCCGGTCACCCATCCTGATCAGCAGTTCGGCATTTCCCCTGATGGTGGTCAGCGGTGTGCGCAGCTCATGGGATGCGTCGGCCACAAAGCGCCTCTGGGCCTCGTTTATTTCCTCCAGCCTGCTGTACAGGTTTTCCAGCCTTTCCAGCATCCCGTTGAGGGTCTCCACCAGTTTGTACAGTTCGTCCCTCGGCCCCCGGTACTGGATGCGCCTTTTTAAATCACTGCCCTGCTGAATTGAAGCCGCCGCTTCAATGATCTTTTCCACGGGCTTAAAGGCCGCCCCGGCCAGGGACCAGCCCAGAAATCCGGCGGCCAGAACGGTCACCAGGCCGCCCAGCAATATCATCAGCCTCAGGCGGCTCAACACCGTTTCCACCTGGAAAAGGGACCGCCCCACCTGCAGGATGCCGATCAGCTGCCCGTCCAGGATCAGGGGGTAATTATAGATCCTGATTACCTGCCGGCCGTAGCGGACATTCTCGTAAAACTCCCTTCCGGCGGCCGCAGTCCGGAGGGTGTCCTCACTCATGGGCAGGAACTGGAGGCCCAGGTTGCCCGACCTGGTAACCAGCCTCCCCCCGGCGTCCAGCACCTGGAGGTATGTTCCCGGAGAAGAGAATACATCAACATCGGGCAAAATGACCTCACGCAGGTCAAAGGAAGCCCTGGAAATTTTAGTGGACTTTACCACCGAGGCGGCCATGGTGGAAATGCTGCGGTCAACCTCGGCGCGCAAGATCCCGTACATTGTAAAATAGACGATAAAGCCGAAGATCGCCAGGGTCAGCCCCAGCACCACGGTATAAAGAAAGGTCAGCCTCAGCCGTACGGACATTTCTTTCACACCTTACCGCATTGAATTCATGATCAGAATACAGGAGACAGGAGACAGGAGACAGGAGACAGAATAAAAATAACCAATTCCTTGCCGAAGTGTACGGAGGGGGGAGGACCTTTCAGGCCGGGCAATAAATAGTCGCAAGTCGTCTGACGTCGGACTTCGGAACTGAAGACTGAAGACTGATGACCGACGACCAATTTAACGCACCCCCGGCCACAGATTTTCATTATCTGTGGTGCCGTATTTATACGGCATGAGGGTCTGAATTCTGGATTCTGGATTCTGGATTCTGACCCTAGGGCATTTCTTTTAAGACATAGCCAACCCCCCGGACGGTATGTAGCAGCCTTCTTTCTCCGCCCTCTTCCAGCTTCTGCCTGATCATGCCCACGTATACCTCCAGCACGTTTGACTCGCCGCTGTAGTCGTACCCCCATACCCTGTCCATCAGCGTGTCCCTGGTCAGCACCTGTCTGGGGTGCTCCATGAAAATCAGCAGCATGTCAAATTCCCTGGCCGTCAGCCGTATTTCCCGCTCTCCCCTGAATACCTCCCGGGTCCCGGTGTCCAGGGTCAGATCCGCAAAGGATAATCTGCGCTTCCCCTCTGCGGCGGGTTTCTGGCGGCGCAGCAGGGCCCTTACCCTGGCCAAAAACTCTTCCAGGGCAAAGGGCTTCACCAGGTAATCGTCGGCCCCCATATCCAGCCCCTTGACGCGGTCGGCCACATCGTCCCGGGCGGTCAGCATCAACACCGGGACATCCCTCTCGGCCCTGACCCGCCTGCAGACTTCCCAGCCATCCATTCCCGGCATCATGATATCAAGCACCACCAGGTCCGGATTGCCTGCCAGGGCCTTGTTCAGACCCCCGGTACCGTCGCCCGCCACATCAACGGAATACCCCTCAAAGGTAAGCGCCCTTTTCAAGAGGGCGGTTATCTTCGGGTCGTCGTCTATGATCAGTATATTCATAATCCCACCCACCGCTGTAATGAACAAATACTCCTTGTATCACGGCAAGGAGTATTTTTTTATTACCCCGTTATTTTTTCAATTTTTTCCCTGTCTTCATTATCCATACCCAAACCTCCGGGGTTCATTTTAAAATTTTATGCATCATTTAATTAACTTTCCCTTTCTCGCCGATAGTGACATCTATATACACCTGCTTACCCCCCCGGTAAACAACCACCACCGCCTTCTCACCCGGCTTCATTTTCTCCACCAGTGAAGTAAGGTCTCCGGAGCCGGCCACCTTGCTGTGGTTGATCTCAACAATCACGTCGCCCTGGGTGATGCCGGCGCTGTCCGCCGGGCCCCCCTCAACCACCCCGGTTACCACCGCCCCCTCGGCTTTATTCAGTTTCAAGTAGTCGGCGATTTCCTTGCTTACCGTCTGTATATACACTCCCAGCCAGGGGCGGGTGATTTTGCCCTGGTTTATGAGGGTATCCAGCACCGGGCGCACCGTGCTGGTGGGAATGGCGAACCCGATACCCTGGGCCGCGGCGTTAACCGCCGTGTTAATGCCGATAACCTGCCCCCTGGTGTTCAAAAGAGGCCCGCCGCTGTTGCCCGGGTTGATTGAGGCGTCGGTCTGCAGCAAGTTCTTGTACTGCCTGTCCTGGACGGTAACGGGGCGCCCCTTGGCGCTGATCACCCCGACGGTCACGGTATGGTCAAGGCCGTGGGGGTTGCCGATGGCTATGGCCCATTCCCCCACCCTTACTGCGTTGGAATCCCCCAGTTCAAGGACGGGCAAATTGTCACCGTCAATCTTTAAAACGGCCAGGTCCAGCTCGGAATCGGATCCCACCAGCCTGGCCGGGACGGGTTTATCCTTTCCGGCCAGTGTCACTTCAATCTTTGTGGCGCCGCTGACCACGTGCTCATTGGTCAGTATATAGCCGTCCCTGCTGATTATGAACCCGGATCCCATCCCCTTGGATATCTGGGGCCCGGTGTCCATCTGGAACCTGCGGCCGAAAAATTCCTGGAAAAACGGGTCGTTAAAAAAAGGGTCGTAAGAGCGGCCCCTGGTTTCAACGGTTGTCTGGATCATAACCACCGCGGGACTGGCTTTTTCCACTATATCGGCAATCAGGCCGGTTGCCGCCGGATTCACCGGTTCACTGACCGCAGGCTGGGTTGTGGCCATGGAAGGTATGATCGGGAACAGGTAAAAGGCGGCCCCCGTCACCAGGACTCCGATGACAAAGGCGGCAATAATTAAAATCCCGGCTTTTCTTTTTTCCCCGTACGGATACATGACACCAACCTCCTCTTATTTTCTAATTTATAACCAATTTTACACATGAAGCTTAAAAAAAAATTAAAACCGGCTAAAAGTAAGATAAAAATCGCAAGAGAATGACCCTTAAGAATTTCAGGAATGGGATATCGGCACCCTCTCTCCGCTGGCGGTAAGTTCCAGGCCCTCGTTGGCCACTTCCCAGGCGATGTTGCGTACATGCTCACTGATGCGCAGGAAGGCGTTGATCAAATCCAGGTGAACCGCCCCTACCTCCTCGGAACTGCCGCTCACCCGCAGCCTGTGTATGTGCAGGACCCTCAGGTGCCTTTCCATCTTTGTTATCTCGGGCTGCAGATTGTAAGCCTTTTCGGCCAGTTCCCGGTTGCTGGTGACAAAGGCGGTATTGGTCATCTGCATATGCTCGCAGACCCTCTTGTGCATTATGGATATTTCGTCCCAGCCCTCCTCCGAAAATGTGCATTTGCCGTCTATTTTACACTGGGCCAGGTAGGTGACGTTTTTTTCGATGATGTCTCCTATATGCTCCAGGTCGTTGACTATATTGATCAGCCCCATGCACTTGAGGAACTCCTGCCTGGAGTGGGGCTGGCGCAGGACATTGGTCAGGTAGTCGCTTATTTCCACGAACAGTATATCCACCCGCTCCTCTTTTTTAGCCACCTGGTTGAGCAGGGACACATCGTTCTTTTCCAGTATCCCGGCGATATCCGTGGTCATTTCAAAAACATAGTCGAAGGTGCGGTTGATTTCCTTGGTGGCCAGGCCCAGGGCGATGGCCGGCGTGTTGACAAGCTTCAGGTCCAGATACCGGGGGCGGAATACTTCTTTGACCTCTTTCTTTTCAGGCAACAACCTGGTCAGCAGGGATCCGAACCGGGTGGTAAAGGGAAGGAAGATAAGCGCTATGGCGATATTGAAAAAGGTATGCACATTGGCCACCTGGTATCCCGGAGACGACGTTATTTTTTCCATCAGCCCGGCGAAGGGGGTGACAAAGGGCAGGAATATAATGACCCCGGCAATCTTGAAAAGCAGGTGGGCCGTGGCCACCCGCTGGGCCTCCCGGGGGGAACCCAGGCTGGAAAGCACCGCGGTGAAAGAAGTCCCGATATTGGCCCCAAAAAGAAGATATATGGCGGCATGCAGGCTGATCAGGTGCTGCATGCTCAAAAGCATGATGATGCCCACCGAGGCGGCGCTGCTGTGCACCAAAAAAGTGAATACCGCCGCCAGGAGCATGGCCAGCAGCGGATAATCCCCCATCTTGGCCATCATCTGCGGAAAAAGCGGGTCCTCCCTGAGCGGATACATCACCTCGGACATGATCTTGAGGCCCAGGAACAACAGCCCGAATCCCATCAGCACCTGGCCGTACCGCTTGTAGCGCTCGCGCTTGGTGAAAAAGATGATGGTGGCGCCCAATCCCACTATGGGCAGGGCGATCTCGGTCACCTTGAGGGCGATCAGCTGCGCCGTGACCGTGGTCCCTATGTCGGCCCCCAGGATGACCCCCAGGGTCTGCTTCAGGGTCATAATACCGGCACTGGTGAGGCCCACCAGGATAACCGTGGTGGCGGTACTGCTCTGGAAGAATATGGTTATTACCGCCCCCACCACCAGCGCGCTGACCCGGTTGTGCGTCAGCGTGCTCATAACCGTCCGCAGCCTGGCGCCGGCTATTTTTTGCAGGCCCTCGCTGAGTATCTGCATGCCGTAGAGCAGCAGCCCCATACCCCCGACCAGGCCAAGGAAGATAGCACCCCACATTGCCCATCTCTTCTTCCGCAAATGATATTATATCTATGATGAAAATTATAAAAATGTTAAGTTCGCTATAGTTAAGTGAAAATCCTCTAACATTTTCGAACCTTGTTTTTTCATGTACGGAATATTTTTACGGGAATAATCTTCGTTAACAACACAATGTAGAAGGTTAAACAGTCAACCGGTTAGAATAATATATGGGGCGTACTAAAGGGGCCCGGGCAGCTGGCGCTGGAGAGCATACCCGCTCCCAGGCCCGGGCCGGGGCAGGTCCTTGTCCGCCTAAAATACTGCGGGGATTAATAAAGGGAGACCGGATAACCCGGTCCTCCCTTTGCTAATTTCATTCAGTTTCACTGTAGTGGCCGGTAAACTTTTTTCTCAACTCGTGCTTTTTGATCTTGCCGGTGGTGGTGCGGGGCAAATCTTCCACAAAAATCACCGACTTGGGCACCTGGAACCCGCCCAGCTCCTTTTTACACCAGTTGATTACATCCTCTTCGGTCAGTCCGCTGCCCTTTTTGGGCACCACCACGGCGGTCACCGCCTCGGCCCAGTGCGGGTGGGGCAGTCCGATCACGGCGGCGGCCTCCACCTGCGGGTGGGCCAGGATGACAGTCTCCACCTTGATGGAAGGTACATTCTCACCGCCGGTCTTGATCATATCCTTTTTGCGGTCCACAAAAAACAGCATCCCGTCCTCATCGATGTAGCCCTGGTCCCCGGAGTGGTGCCAGCCGAATTTCCTGGCCGCTTCGGTGGCCGCCTCGTCCTTGAAGTACCCCTCCATCACGCCGGGCCCCCGCCACACGATCTCGCCTACCTGTCCGGGCGGCAGGATATTGCCCTCGTCGTCCATCACCGCGGTGTCATAGCTGGGGGACGACATGCCCCAGATATTGCCCTCCTTCTCCGGATACCAGTCGGGATTGTAGTAATTGGTGGCCGGATACGCCTCGGTCTGCCCGGTACCCAGGATAAACGCGGCCTTTATCTTCTTTCTGGCGTCTTCCAGGGTACGCCTGTCCATGGGCGTCATGGCGTAAAGGCATATCTGCAGGCTGGACAGGTCGTAATCATTAAAGGACGGGTGGTCCAGCATGTACCGGTACATCATGGGCAGGGCGAAAAGCCAGGTGACCTTTTCGGCCTGGACAACCTTCATCACCCCTTCGGGGTCAAAGCCCCGCATCACTACCGACCCGGCGCCCGCCAGGAGGCAGGTGGTCAGCAGGGTGTGCTGGGCGCAGTGGAATATGGGCATCATTGTGGTCACCACACTGTCCGGGTTGATTTGCAGTTCGATGGTATTCTGCAGGGCGGTGGCATAAACATTCAGGTTGGATATCAAAACCCCCTTGGGCATGGCGGTGGTGCCGCTGGTGTACATGATCTGCAAAATATCCCTGTCCTCTATAACCACATCTTCTATCTCCGACCCGTCGATCCCGTCGATAAACCGGTTGAAATCCACAAAGGGCTCCACCTGCTGGCCGGAAACCGGAAGTGATATGTAGTGTTTGATATTGGGGAAATGCTCCAGGTATTTGCCGATCATGGGCGCGAAGGCGTCGTCCACAATCAGGACCCTGGCTTCGCAATGGTTCAGGACATAGGCTATTTCCTGGGGACTGAGGCCCGGGTTGACCGGCACCAGGACAAAACCACCCTTGGCCAGGCCGTATATGGAAATGACGAACTCGGTTGAATTAAGGCAGATGGCCGCCACCCGGTCCCCTTTACCCAGTCCCAGGCTGCGGACGGCCCTGGCAAACCGGTTGCAGGCCTCGTTAAGCTGCTGGAAGGTTAAGCTCCTCCTCTCCCCGCCCCGGTATTCCACCAGCGCCTCCTTGGCAGGCCTGCGCCGGGCAGAGCGGCGCGGTATGTCGCCCACCGCCATCCTCTGGATAAGGTTTTGAGCCAGTTTAGGATCCATAAAAATCCTCCTCTTTTAATTAACTTTTTGATTAAGGCACCTTTCTTTCAGCAATGCCTTGTGCACTTTCCCCGCGGGGGTCAGGGGCAGTTCACTGACAAATTCGATCTGCCTGGGAACCTTATAGTCAGCCAGGTTTTGCCTGCAGTAAGCGATGATTTCTTCCTCAGTCAAAACTTCCCCGGGTCTGGGGATAATGTAAAACCGCCCCACTTCCCCAAAAACCGGGTCTGGTACACCTATCCCCGCCGCCACCAGGACCTTGGGATGACGGGTTAAAATGTTTTCAATCTCCACCGGGTAAACATTAAACCCGCCCTGTATATACATCTCTTTTTTCCGGCCCTTCAGATAGATATAGCCCTCCTCATCCACACATCCCATGTCTCCGGTGAAAACCCACCCGTCCTTAAAGGCCTCATCCGTTTCTTCTTTAAGCCCATAGTATCCGGCGGCCACACAGTCCCCCTTGAAGGCCAACTCGCCTATCTCGCCGGCAGGCAGATCATTTCCCCCCTCGCCCACCACCCTGACCTTGAAATCACCGATAACCACGCCTATGCTTTCGCCCACTTTTTCCGGCGGGTCATCCAGCCGCGAAAGCACGCTGGCGCCCGAAGTTTCACTGAGGCCATAAAGATTCAGAAGCCTGGCATTAGGGAAAGCCCTTGTTATATCGGCACAAAGCCGGGGCTCCACATTGGAACCGCCTGCGATGCAAATCCTGACCGCAGAGAGGTCGTACTTATTAAAATCCGGAAGGCTCAACATCATCACATACATGGTGGGGACCCCGCCAAACACCGTAACCCTGAATTTTTCCATGGCCTCCAGAACAAGGTCCGGCCTGAAACTGGGAATCAGCACCACGCTTCCCCCTTTGATCAGAGAGGTGGTAATGGTACAGGTAATGCCCCCCACGTGATTGAGGGGTAAATTACCTATAAAAACATCCCCTTCAGCCAGGCGGAAGTGATCCACCTCGGCCA
The DNA here is from genome assembly GCA_049323615.1 of Bacillota bacterium. Classification (GTDB taxonomy): domain Bacteria; phylum Bacillota; class Desulfotomaculia; order Desulfotomaculales; family Desulfocucumaceae; genus JBMOPD01. The sequence goes on from JBMOPD010000007.1 coordinate 77,540, forward strand.
TGGCCGAAGCAAGAATACTTCTGTTGGTGATCATGGCCCCCTTTGGCTTTCCGGTGGTCCCGGAGGTATAAATAATAACAGCCGTATCGGATTCCGCCACTTTTTCCCTGACCCGGTCGAGACGGTCCTTGTCCGGCAATTCCCCTGCCGTGAGGTCTGCAAAGGCAATGCCCCCCTCGAACCCCCCACCGATGTAGATATACTTTTCAACGGTTGGAAACCTGGCCCTGTTTTCCTTAAAGAAGCCGGAGAAATTAAATCCCCCGTATTCCCCTACACACACCAGCGCTTTGCTCTCGGAATTATTCAGCATATACTCAAACTCCGCCAGACGGTACCTTACATTTAACGCCACAACGGCAGCCCCGATTTTTACCGCGGCAAAATAGGTATACAGCCACTCGGGCTGATTTGGGGCGACTATGGCTATCTTGTCCCCCCTCCCTATGCCCATCTCGAGGAATGAGCAGGCCAGCCTGTCCGAAACCGCATCCAGTTCCCGATAAGTGATCTGACGGCCCTCGTAAAAAAGATAGGGCTTGTCGGGGAAATTAAGAACCGCATTTTTTAAAAATTTGTGGATTATCATTGTCTTTTCATTATTCATAAAGCTTCCCCCAATAACTTAAACTTTTTGGCCCTTATCCGCCTGCGTCTTTTCCCTTTCCATTTCCTTCAGCTTCCTTCTCAGCACCTTGCCCACGGCGCTCTTGGGAAGATCATCCACAAACTCGATGATCCTGGGCCTTTTGTACGTGGCCATGTTTTCCTCACAGTACCGGCTGATGTCCTCCACGGTGACCTTGCCCCGGTATTCTTCTTTCAGGGCTATAAAGGCTTTGACGGTTTCCCCCCGGTATTCGTGGGGCACCCCGATGACGGCCACCTCGAGGACCGCCGGGTACTTCATGATCACCGATTCCACCTCGAAGGGAGCTATGTTGTAACCGGAGGCAATAATCAGATCTTTAATCCGGTCCACAAAGTAGGTGAATCCTTCTTCGTCCATGTACCCGGCGTCCCCGGTGTGCAGCCAGCCCTCCCCGTCAAAGGTATGGGCGGTCTCCCCGGGCTTGTTCCAGTACCCCCTGGCCACCTGGGGACCCCTGAAGCATATCTCCCCCACCTGGCCCCGGGGCAGGGTTTTCCCCTCGGGGTCAATTATCTTCACTTCCCCCGCCACCGGCACGCCGATGGAATCAAGATTCTTTTTAAACGGCAGGGACATGATGCCGCCGCAGTTGGTCTCGGTCATCCCCCAGCCGTTGGTGAGGTCCACCCCGGTCAGTTCCTTCCATCTCTTCTGCAGCGCGGTGGGTACCGGGGCGCCGCACCCGGTGGCCAGCTTGAAGTGCCTGAGGCTGTACCTGGACAGGTCCGGGTGGTTGACCAGGGCCACAAAGAGGGTGGGCGGGGCGAAAAGAGTGTTCACCCTGTACCGGTCGATAATTTTAAGCAGCTCTCCCGGGTCGAACATGGGCATCAGCACCACGGTCCCCCCGCGGTAGAGGAAGGGATGCAGCCCCAGGAAGTACCCGGAGGTGTGGAACATGGGCATTATCTGGAGGTTGACGTCATTCGAATCGAAATCCATCAGGTGTGAATGGCTGAGGCAGTTGTAAACCAGGTTGTAGTGGGTTTCCATAACTCCCTTGGGAAAGCCCGTGGTGCCGGCGGTATACAGCAGCAGGGCCAGGTCCTCCCGGGGGTTTATTTCAGGCTCCGGGGGGTCGGGGGGACAGCCATCCAGAATTTCCATCAGGTCCGCTGCCCCCGGGAATGTAAGCTTTTCCCGGTCCAGAAGGGGCGGAACCCAGGCATCCCCGGAATAAAAGTCCTTGATGTGAACGGTTATAACCCGCTTCACCGGCGTCCCGCCGGCCAGGGACTGCACCAGGGGGTAAAACAGGTCCAGGCAGATAACAGTCTCGGCCCTCGCATCATTGAGAATGTAAGTAAGCTCCTCGCCCTTCAGCATCACGTTGCAGGGAACCGATACCGCCCCCGCCTTTATAATGCCGTGAAAGGCAATCACGTGCTGGGCGCAGTTGGGCAGCATGGTGGCCACCCGGTCGCCCTTTTTTACCCCCTCCCGGGCCAGGTAATGGGCCAGACGGTCGGAGAGCCCGTCCATTTCGGCGTAGGCAACCTCCCGGCCCAGGGACACCAGGGCGGTTTTATCCCCGTACCGGGCAGCGCTCCTCCTGATCAGTTCGTAAAGCGGGATTTCGGGGACCGGGGGCATTTCCTCCGTCCCCCAGGCCGGGTCAAAAGATATATATGAGAGTTTTTCATTTTCCATGATAGCAGTCACCTCCTTGTTTTTCTATTCTGACTTTTCCGAATGTTAAACCTCAGGGGCGGGCCATAGCCGGGGTCGACATAATCATTTTTGCCGCCATCAGCAATAGACCGCCTTTATGCCCACCTCCAGTTCGTAGTAGAATTCGTCCGGCGAATTTAATCTCCCGTTTCTTTTTTATCTAATCATTCCGCCGGCGGTGATCTCCCTCACGATCCCGGCAGGTCCGCCGCCGATTGTTCCTATCCCGGCTCAAGTGGGAGAGGTGCCGTGCTTTTTGGCCCTTGGCGGCAGCTTTTCATGTTTGTTTCTGGTTATCTGCAGCGCCTCAATAATTTTTTTCCTGGTCTCCTTAGGCTCGATCACCTCATCCACCACCTGGGCGGTCCAGCTGCCGGCCACCTCGAACACGTCCAGCTTTTCTCTCGCCCTGTTCAGGTATCCCGTGCAGGCATCTTCCTCGATGCCTTTCCCGTACACTTTTCCATAGTCCGTCCCGGAAGATTCAACGGCATACCTGGCTATGGGCCAGGCGTAGCAGAGGTCCGCCCCCATCCCCTTTACCCCGCCCATAATTATGCTTCCGGCGTCACCGTACGCTTCCCTTATAACAACACTTATCTTGGGAATGGTGGCCGTGGCGTAAACATCCATTATCTTGGCGCCGTGCCTTAAAAGCCCCCGGGCTTCCTGGTCCTCTCCCGGCACGAAGGGCGGCGTGTCCGCCAGGGTTACCAGCGGTATGCCATAGGCATCCAGCACCTGCAGGAAGCGGTAATACTTGTCACAGGAATCAATTTCCAGGATGCTGCCCGGCTCCCCGGGATTGTTGGCCACCAGCCCCACGACCTCCCCGTTGAAATGGCAGAAACAGGTGATCAGGTTTTTGGCGTAATCCTTTTTGATCTCGTAATACCGGCCGTCGTCGACCAGTAATTTAATAACGTCGTGCATATCATACTTGAGGTTATAGTCATCGGGCACAATGCCGGCCAGTTCTTCCACCAGACGGCAGGGATCGTCGGACGTCTCCCTGCGGGGCGGTTTCTCCCGCCAGCTGGACGGCAGGTAGCTGAGCAAAGCCCGGGCGCTTTCTATGGTTTCCCGGTCATTGTCACCCACCACGTCGCAGGTGCCGCTGAATATCATGTGGTAATCGGCGCCGCCCACGTCATTTCCGATCCTTTCCGAGGTGGCCGCCTCCACCATCCGCGGGCCGCCCAGCCACAGGTTTCCCGTACCCCTGCTCATCAAAAGAAAGTCGCAAAGGGTTGGCGCATACGCCTGTCCGGCAATACAGGGCCCCATAAGCACGTTGATCTGGGGAATCAATCCGGAGTAGCGGGATTCCAGCGCAAAATACCAGTCCACACCCGCCGTCGGCACGTCCTGGTAGCCAAGCCTGCCCCCCGAAGAATCCAGCAGCCAAACCATGGGAATGCCCCAGCTGGCGGCCATGTCAAGAAGCTTGGCACACTTCATCAGGTGCTGGGTCCCTATTGATCCGCCGTAGACAGTAAAATCACTGGCATAAACAGCCACCAGGCGGCCTTCCACCTTCCCCGTCCCTACAATCGCGCCGTCACAGGGGGCTTCGGATTTTTTACCGTCAATACGCCTGCCGGTGGTCTGCACGCACGAACCGAGTTCTGAAAAGGTGCCGGGGTCCATAAGGCACTCTATTCTCTCCCGGGCCGTCATTTTGCCCCTGGAGTGCTGCCTTTCGATGGCCTCCTGCCCGCCGCCCAGTAAATTTCTCTGCCTTATGCCGTTCAGCCTTTGTATCGCCTCATCCATTACCCTGCCCATGATTATTCCGCCTCCCTATGCCGGCTTTATGGAGCGCTTCCTCTCGGGAAGCTCCTCGTGCTTGTTTTCGGTCGCCTTTAACGCGCTGGCTATTTTGGACCGCGTATCCCCGGGGTCGATAATCTCGTGCACTGTATAATACGTGGTCCAATGTTTGCCCATCTGAAAAACGCTGAACATTTCTTTCAAGATGCTCAGGTAAAAATCGAATACCTCCCGGTAATTGCCTTTTTCCCTGGCCTCGGCCAGTTCCTTGTTGAATACGGCGTGCACCACCGTCTCCGGGCCGGTGGGCGCAAATTCCATGGTCGGCCAGCCGTAGACGAAATCCGGAAACATCCTTGAACAGCCCATAACAATGTTTCCCCCGCCGTAGGATCGCCTCAGGACCACAGTCACCTTGGGGCAGGTAAGGTTTGCATAATTATGCAGCAATTTGGCCCCGTGCCGGATTACGCCCAACTTCTCCCACTTGTCGCCGGGCACAAAGGCGGTGGTGTCGACCAGAGTTACCAGGGGAATGTTAAAGGCATCCAGTATATTCATAAAGCGGTCGTATTTATCCGAGGAGTCCGGCTCAAAAATGCCGCTCAGCTCTTCGGGGTTGTTGGCCACAATACCGGCCACCCTGCCCCCGAAACGGGCAAACCCGGTAACCAGGTGCGGCGCGTATTCTTCCTTCAGTTCCAAAAACACCCCGTCGTCAACTATTTTTTCGATTACTTCGTGAATATCGTAAGTGAATTTGGGGTTATCCGGGAGGATGTAGGGCAGGTCTTCCTCTCTCCTTGCAGGGTCGTCGCCGGTCTCCGCAAAAGGCGGCTTTTCCCAGCAACTCTGCGGCAGGTAGCCAAGCAGGGCCTTGGCCATTTCAATGGCTTCTTCATCGCTGTCGGCAATCAGGTCGCACTGCCCGCTTTTCTCCATGTGGAACTGCGCCGAGCCGGCGTCCGGGGATTCAATGCTGCCGCCCATCCACAGGAAAGCGGTATTCCTGTTCATGATCAGGAAGTCGGATAAAACCTGCAGGTAGGCCATCAGGCCGGTACAGGGCCCCAGGAGCAGGTGGATCTTCGGAATGCTGCCTGAATAAAGGCAGTAATGCCTGATCAGCTGGGCAATGCCGTTAAACCCCACATCGCCGTTCTTCATGCTCAACCTTTCACCGGCGGAATCGAATATCCCGATCAGCGGCACCCTCAGCTGGCCGGCCATTTTCACCAGGTCCACCAGCTTCCACGCCGCCTGATCGCCCAAAGTTCCCGACATGACCGTGAAATCCAGGGCATACAGCAAGACCTGACGGCCGTGCATCCTGGCCAGGCCCATAACGATCCCGTCACCGGGGCTGGGCCTGGACTTCCCGTCAAAAGGCGGCCGGGTATCCCTGACTGCCGAGCCGATTTCCTCGAAGCTGCCGGGGTCGGCCAGGCGGTCTATCCTCTCCCGCGCCGTAAGCTTGCCCAGACTCCGCTGCAGGGCGATGCGCTCCCGCCCACCCCCGTTCAGGTTCTCCTCGCGCAGCTGGCCGAGTTTTTTCAAGTAACCGTCCATCCATTTACCCATGGCATACCCCTCTTTTCAATCTTCGTCCTCTTCCTCCGGAATGAACATTTTTATAAAGCCTGTGTCAAAATTCCCCTCTTCGAACAACCTGCTCTCCAGTATCTTCCTGTGCAGCGGAATGGTTGTTCTGACCGGCTCTATAACAAACTCCCGCAGGGCCCGGGACATAATCCTTATGGCCGATTTTCTGTCCGGCCCGCAGGCAATAAGCTTGGCCAGCAGGGAATCGTAATAGGGCGGAATTTGGTATCCCTGGTATACGTGGGTATCCAGCCTGACGCCGTAACCTCCGGGGGGGCGGTAGCACTCTATCGTGCCCGGCGAGGGCAAAAACGAATTTTCCGGGTCTTCGGCGTTTATCCTGCACTCTATCGCCCAGCCGTTTTTAGGGGCCGAAGAATAATCGTAAGCCAGGGACCCGCCCATGGACAGCCTGATCTGTTCCTTCACCAGGTCAATCCCGGTGACCATCTCGGTTACCGGGTGCTCCACCTGGATCCGTGAGTTAATTTCCATGAAATAAAAGTTTTTCTTTTCATCCAGGATAAACTCGACGGTCCCGGCGTTGAAATAATCTACGGCGCCGGCCACCTTCAGGGCCGCCCGGCCCATTTTTTCGCGCAGCGCATCGTCCAGCGCGGGGGAAGGCGATTCTTCCAGCAGCTTCTGATACCTTCTCTGCACGGAGCACTCACGCTCACCCAGGTGGACAACCCGGCCGGATTTGTCGCCCAGTATTTGAAACTCTATGTGCCTGGGATTTTGCAGGTATTTTTCTATGTAAAGGGTGTCGTCCCCAAAGGCTGCCCCCGCTTCCGCCCTGGCGATGGAAAATTCCTCTTTCAGCTCTCCCCGGTCGAAGCAGATGCGCATGCCGCGCCCGCCCCCTCCGGCGCTGGCCTTGATGATGACCGGATACCCGATTTCACCGGCTATGGCCAGCGCCTCTTCCCGGGAGGCGACTCCCCGGCTGCTCCCGGGGATTACCGGGACGCCGGCGGCGGCCGCCTTTTCCCTGGCCGCCAGCTTATTTCCCGCCAGATGGATGCTTTGCGGCCTTGGGCCGATGAAAAAAAGGCCCTCCTCTGCACACCTGGCGGCGAACTTTTCATTTTCGGCCAGGTAGCCGTAGCCCGGGTGGACCGCCTGGGAGCCTGTATCTCTTGCCGCCTGGAGTATTTTCTCCATATTCAAATAAGTGTCCGCCGGCTTAAAGCCCGGCAGGCACACCCATTCATCGGCCATGGCCAGGTGCAGGCCCTGCCGGTCCGCCTCCGAGCAGACGGCTGCCGTTTTTATTCCCAGGTCACGGCAGGCCCTGATTATGCGCACCGCAATTTCTCCCCGGTTGGCAATCAAAACCTTCTCAAACATATCGAAACATTCCTTATTCCGTTAATAGTTATTCGGTTTCCAGGACCATCAGCACCCCATTGTCGGCCACAGGCTCTTCATTTACGGCCACGATTTCAACTACCCTTCCATCTGCGGGAGATTTAATCTTTTGGAAAACCTTCATGGTTTCCAGAAGGCACAGGACCTGTTTCTTTTTAACCGTGTCGCCCACCTCAACGTAAGGCGGGTCTTCGGGCGAAGGCCTGCGGTAAAACACCCCCGCAATGGGAGCCCTTACTTCCAGTCTTTTTTCTGCCACTTTTGAAATTCACCCCTGCTTTGATATGATTAATCGGTTTCTATATACATGCGGAGCAGGTTTGCCCCGAAGCACTTGCCGAGGTTGTCGCTGCGCAGGGACCGGGAGGCGCCCCCGTTGAGCGCGCCTTTGAGGACAAAGTTGAAGGCGTTTAAGTTAGGCGCCTCGTAGCGCACCACTTCGCCCTCCACCAGGCCCTTAAAATGCTCCTTCACCCTTTCGGCGGTAACCTGTTCCTTGAGCAGCCGGTAATCCTCGTCCCGGTAGGGGAAAAGCCCTATATTCACGGTATTGCCCTTATCCCCGGACCGCGCGTGGGCCAGTTCCAGCAGAAGAACCCTGGGCACCTCAGTCCACCTCCCTGATGTCTATTTTTACCTGCTTTTCTACCTGTTCCCTGGGCACCAGGGCGGACCAGAGGCCGATCAGCTCCCGGGGCCTGGGCATCCCCCCGCCGGCCCCGCCGCCGGCTGTGGGCGGGCCGTTCAACGCCAGGGGCGGCAGCAGGCGGGGCATCCTGGCGGCGTCCAGCTTGTTTCTGGTGCGCACCGCGATCCTCAGGCCCACCTCGTTGAGATCCTCGCCGTCGCCCCGGGCCAGGGGTCCCGACAGGGAGTTATAGCCGATGTATTCCGTCAATATCTCATCAAACTGCAGTCCCAGGGCGGAAAACTGCTTCCTCAATATTTCATCCGCCTTGCGGGCCTTTTTCATGGCGTGGGGCCAGGAGTACCTGATCATCGCCTCCCCCAGCCAGCCGTCGCTGTAGCCGATGGAAACCTTCAGGGTTTCTGGCCGCGGTTTGCCTTTCATGCCGGTTATCCTCACCCGGTCGGGCCCGTCCACCTCCAGGCAGGGCGAGGTGAAGTCGGCCACCACGTCCGGGGTCACGTAGGCCGCGGGGTCGTGCACCTCATACAGCATCTGCTCCTTAACCGTCCCCAGGTCAACCCGGCCGCCGGTGCCCTCGGGCTTGGTCAGCACGGCATCGCCGTTTTCGTAAACCTCGGCCACCGGATAGCCGATCCTTTCCATGCCCGGGATGTCCCACCAGTCACCGCTGAAATTGCCCCCGGTGCTCTGGGCCGAACACTCCATCAGGTGGCCCAGCAGGATCCCGGCGGCCAGGCGGTCCCAGTCATCCCACCGCCAGCCAAACTCATAGGCCATGGGCGCCAGGAACTGGGCCGGGTCCGAGGTACGGCCGGCAATAATCACGTCGGCCCCCATCTCCAGGGCCTCCACCATTGGCTTCGCCCCCAGGTAGGCGTTGGCGAAGAGTATCCTGTCCTCTATGGCCGATATATCCCCTCCGCTCTCCATGTCGGACAGGTCAACGCCCATTTCCCGCAGTTCCCCGATCCTGGACAGTATATCGTCACCGGTTATGACGGCTATCCTTAATCCCTTCAGCCCCATCCTCCGGGCCAGGTCGTATACCATCTGCCCGGCCCCGGCGGGGTTGATCCCCCCGGCGTTGGTCAGTATTTTCACGCCCCGGCTGTGGCACGGCTGCAGCAGGAGGCTGAAGAACATATCCTCCACGTACCCCTTGGCAGGGTCCTTTTGCCTGGCCTTCTGCAGAATTGCCAGGGTAAGCTCGGCCAGGGCGTCGCAGGCAAGATACTTGACATTGCCCGACTGCACCACGTCCAGGGCCGGAAAGGGGGAATCGCCCCAGAAGCCCTGCCCCGCTCCGATACGAACGCTCTTCAATAAACATCACCCTTTCCCGTTGAAAACTATTGTGGTTTTTTATTCAGGGCGACTTTTAGAATGGCGGTATTGCAGACCTCGTTGCGCTGGTTCTTGATCTCCTGTCTGATGGTGACCACCCCGAATGGACCCTTGTCAGACTTCTCCACCACCTCGGCCTCCACCCTGATGGTGTCTCCGATAAAGGTGGGAGCGGTGAAGCGGACCTTATCCATACCGTAGAACGCCACCACCACGCCGGGATTCATCTGCGCCAGGCCGGTAGCCACGCTCAATACCAGCATGCCGTGGGCTATGCGCTGCCCGAACATGGTGCCCGCGGCGTATTCCCTGTCCGTGTGCAGTGGGTACCAGTCGCCGCTGAAGGCGGAAAACATAACCAGATCGGCCTCGGTTATGGTTCTCCCCCTGGAGACCGCCCGGTCCCCCACTTCCAGTTCGTCAAAATACTTATCAAGCATTGTCTTCCCCCCTCTTCGCTATTTAATCATTCTGTCAGCGATTATCTGCTTCATGATCTCGGTGGTGCCCCCGCCGATGGTGCCAATCCTGGCGTCCCGCCAGAACCGCTGAACCGGGTATTCCATCATGTACCCGTACCCGCCGTGTATTTGCAGCGCCTCGTCGGCTACCCGGCTGGCCGCTTCGCAGGCGTATATCTTGGCCATGGCCACCGCCGTCAGCGCGTCCTCTCCGGCCACGTACAGGGACAGGGCGTGATACGTCAGGCAGCGGGCCGTTTCCACCAGGGAGGCCATGTCGGCCAGTTTATGCCTGATCACCTGGAACTTGGACAGGGGCCTGCCGAACTGGATCCTCTGCTGGGCATAGCGGATTGCCTCCTCCAGGGACAACTGGGCGCCCGCCACTCCGGCCAGGGCCATGACCAGCCTTTCCCAGGCAAAGTTCTGCATTATGTAATAGAAACCTTCGTTTTCCCGGCCCACCAGGTTCTCCTTGGGCACCCGGCAGTCCTCAAATATCAGCTCCCCGGTATCTGAGGCATTCCAGCCCAGCTTGTCAAGCTTTTTGGCCACGCTGAAGCCCGGCGTCCCCTTCTCGATTACCAGCAGACTTATCCCCTTATAGTCTGCCGCCGGGTCGGTCTTCACGGCGGCCACCACGTAGTCGGCCCGTACCCCGTTGGTTATGAATATCTTGCTGCCGTTGACCACGTAGTGGTCACCCCCGTCCCGGGCCGTGGTCTGAATGGACGCCACGTCCGACCCGGCGTTGGGCTCGGTGATGCCCAGGGCGCCAATCTTCTCCCCGGAAATGGTGGGCACCAGAAATCTCCTTTTCAATTCTTCGCTGCCGAACTTGTAAATTTGCGGCGCGGCAATGCCAATACTGGCCCCGAGGCCGGCCGCAACCCCTCCGGACCCGCAGCGGGCCAGTTCCTCGGTGAACACCGCCCCGGCCAGGTAGTCCTCCCCGCTGCCGCCGTACTCCTCGGGGTATGTAAGTCCCAGAAATCCCAGTTCACCGGCCCGGGTAAAGAGTTCCCTGGGAAACTCGCCCTTTTCCTCCCACTCCTCAACGTGGGGCTTTATCTCCCTTTCCACCCAGGCGCGCAAACTCTTGCGCAGCATCTCGTGCTCCTCCTGGAAAAGCCAGTGGGCCATGCTCAATACCTCCTCCTGACAATATATCCCGTCAGAATACAGTCTTTTCTTCCGGATTCTGGATTCTTGATTCTGACCCATTTTCACAGCCCCAAAGTCTTCGCTATTACTTCCTTCATAATCTCGTCGGTGCCGCCGCCGATCCGGTTAAGCCTTGAATCCCGCCAGGCCCGCTGGACCCGGTACTCCATCATGTAGCCGTACCCCCCGTGTATCTGCAGGGCGGCGTCGGCAACCCGGTGGCCCACCTGGGCCCCCACCAGCTTGCACATGGAAATCCCCTGCACCGGGTATTCCCCGGCGGCGAATTTTCTGGCGGTGGAATAGACAAGCTGCCTGGCCGCCTCAATTTCGGTGGCCATCTCGGCCAGCCTGTGGGCGATAACCTGGAATTTTACCAGCGGCTTCCCGAACTGGGTACGCTGGCGGGCATAAGCCAGGGCTTCTTCAAAGGTCTTCTGGGCCCCGGCAACCGCCCCGGCGGCGCCGATCAGGCGCTCACCCTGCAGTTCCCACATGATCTGGTGAAACCCCCTGTTTTCCGCTCCCAGCAGGTTCTCAGCCGGCACCCGGCAGTCCTCAAACAGGAGTTCCGCGGTGTCCGAACAACGCATGCCCAGTTTTTTCAGTTTCCTGGTCACCGTAAAACCGGGAGTGTCCTTGTCCACAAGGAAAAGGGATACCCCGTTGTAGCCCAGGTCGGGGTTGGTCTTGGCCACCAGGGTGATGAAATCCGCCCTGACACCGTTGGTGATAAATATCTTCCGGCCGTTTATCACCCAGTGGTCCCCGTCCCGCACCGCCCTGGTCTCAATGGAGGCCACGTCCGACCCGGCATTGGGCTCGGTTATGCCCAGGCAGGCCACCTTCCGGCCCTTCAGGGCCGGGATCAGGTATTTTTTTATCTGCTCCTCGGTGCCGAACTGCATTATGGGCGGCGTGGCCATGTCGGTCTGCACCGCCACCGCCATGGGCAGGCCCCCGACCCCGCAGCGGGCCATCTCCTCGGCCAGCACAATGCCCATGAAGTAGTCGCCGCCCGCGCCGCCGTACTTCTCCGGATACCTCAGCGACAGAAAACCCAGCTCCCCCATGCGCGGGAATACCCAGTCGGCAAAGTATTCCTGCCTTTCCCACTCCTCCACGTGGGGAGCGATTTCGGTATCCACGAATTTTCTTATTGTCCTGCGCACCGCCTCGTGTTCCTCGGTAAAAACCGAATATTTCATGGGAATCCTCCTTAACTTATCTGAAGAGCATTATTGTCCTTTCCACTGCGGGGCCCTCTTCTGGATAAATGCCATGGCCCCCTCCTTCAGGTCCTCGCTCATAAAATCTATCACCCGCAGGGTGTTCAGGTAATCAAGGGCCTTGTTTATCTCCATGTCCATGGCGGTGTTGAAGGCATTGAGCCCCAGCCTCAGCACCAGGGGGCTTCTGCCCGCCATCTCCGCAGCCAGTTTAATGACCCCGCTGTACAGCTCCCCGGCCGGAAAAACCCTGCTGATCAGCCCGATCTCCTTAGCCTCAGCGGCGCTCAGGGATTCCCCCGCAAGCGCCATTTCCAGGGCCCTGCGGGGCCCCACGGACCTGATCAGAAGCGGGAAAATGACAAAGGGGAAAATGCCCACCCTGATTTCCGGCGTTCCGAATTTGGCCTTTTCGCTGGCCGCCGCCAGGTGGCACATGGCCACCAGCCCGCAGCCCCCTCCCATGGCATGTCCGTTCACAGCGGCGATCAGGGGCTTGGTCATTTTCAGCCCCATCTTGAACAGTTCGGTGGAGGCCATTCCCTCCCGGTGCATCACCGGCGCCGTCTTCGAGGCCATCTGGGCAAAATCGGCCAGGTCGGCCCCGGCGCAAAAAGCATCCCCCTTTCCGGTCAGCACCACCGCCCCCACATCAGGGTCGGCGTCGGCCTCCCCCAGGGCCGTTATGAGCTCGGAGGTCATCTTTTCACTGAGGGCGTTTCTCTTCTCGGGACGGTTCATAAACACCACCCTTACCCGCCCCTCCTGTTCCACGGATACCTGTTCGTACTCCATTTAATCTCCCTCCTTCCCTGATTAATTAACATTTTTAAAAGTTATGAAAAATTTAATTTTGTCTCTTGCGATAAAATTCTACCCATCGGTTGAAGTTTGACTAATTGTATTGTAAGATATCTGATACGGAATTGAAATACCCGAAAAACCCACCGGTCAAAACACAACTCCCTACGGTAAAAAATAGCTGCCAAGCGGTTTTGATCTTTTTCGGCGGAGAACGGGATTTCCTGACAGGATCTTTACGGTCATACGGCCAATATATTAGTAGAGGAGGGGAACAATGAGTTACAGAGAGGAAAGGGCCGCGGAAAGAAGGCTAAACATATTGAAGGCGGCAGCCAAACTTTTCAGTGAAAAGGGGTACCACGACGCCACCCTCGAGGAAATTGCCAGGGAATTAAAGTACACCAAGGGGAGTATATATTATTACATCAGCAGCAAACAGGACTTGCTCTTTCAGTGCCATGACCTGGCCATGAACCTGCTGCTGGAAAGTATAGAAAAAATTAAGGACTCCGGACTTCCTCCGGAACTTATGCTGAAGGAGGTGATCAAGGGACACATAGAAACCCTGATGAGTGAATTCAACCTGGTCACTGTCACCCTGGGCAGCGACTACGAACTGGAAGAAAAATACTCGGAAATAATAATTAAGAAAAGGGACATGTATGAGGATTTTATAGCCGATATCATCAAAGCAGGAATAAAACAGGGGGTCTTCCGGGAGGTCCCGGTGAAGGTGGTTATAAACCTGATCATGGGGGCGGCCAACTGGATCAGCCGCTGGTTTTCCGAGGACGGACCTATGACAATGCAAGAAATAGGTCAATTTTATGCGGATTACCTGGTATCGCCCTTGATGGCCTCAAAATCAGCCAATTTTGAAACCAAATGAACTTTTACAACCTGTCCCGGCCCATGTTATAATCATATGTCAATAAGTTAATAAATCAGTGATGCAGTATCCTAGTCGGGAACTTTTTGCGAAGGCGGGGCTAAAAATCCGCCAAGGGCACATCGATGAAGTTCCTGGTGCTGGCTTTCGACGCCATCGGGGGCTGGTGCTGGGAGTTAAGGATTCAGGGCCAGATACAAAGGCATGTATTTATGGTACCTGTTTCCGTGGAGACCCGGGTTGCAGGCCTGAACCAAAGCTTACGCCCGGGGTGTGAACCTGCATGTGGTAGACGCTGCGTGCAGTGTAGCCCGCCTTGAAGTGGCTGCGGGGGAAGAGAAGGTGTTCTGAAACCGCAGACTGCAAAAGAGGCTAGCAAAAAGCTTACCGTCAAGGAAAACTTCTAGGCTGTCCATCAATAGGATGGGGCAGGCCGGGGATTGCAGTGCGGACTAAGTGGCAATCCAGTTCCGGGCGTCAGGCCCGGGGAGGTTTTAAAGGGAAACCGCCCGTACGGCAACGGCGGGTAACCTGCCGGGAAAACCTACTGGACCTAAGCCGCAACATTTACCTGGCTCTGCCATCACTGAAACACTTTTTTAAAGCAACCCCTAAAGGGTTGCTTATTCATTTTCAGTGGGATACTAGCAGGTATCTTGTAATAAGCACTGAAAATTGGTAAAATAACCATGAGCACAATTTTGTGCACAAAAGGAGAAATACTATGAATGTGATCAGGATTGGAGACAAGGTAATAAATCCCGACCGTATTCACCGGACGGTGGATCAAATACTGCAGCTGCGCCAGGCGGGGCTGTCCCAGCAGGAGGTAGCCGACCGGCTGGGGGTGGACCGGACCCTGATTTCCCGCCTGGAAGGCCTGGGGGAAATCCGGAAGGGATCACAGCTGGCCCTGGTAGGTTTTCCGGTAGCCAATGTGAATGAGCTGAACCAGGTGGCCCAGGCCGGGGGCGTGGAATTTATCCTGCTTATGAACGAAAAAGAGCGCCTGCGCTTCGTGGAAGAAAAGAACGGGGCCGAGCTTATCAACCACTTTATGACTCTGGTTTCCCAGCTCAAAAGCTATGACGCGGTTATCTTTATCGGCTCCGATATGCGGATTAAAATGGTGGAAGCCATCCTGGGACCCCGGGTGGTCAGCTGGGAGATCGGTATTTCCCCGATCACCGAAGACCGCTGGGTAAACCCGGAACAACTGCGCCAGCTGATCCACCAGCTGAAAACCACCGGCCAGGCCACTGCCTGAACCCGATCATAACCATTTATAATGCGGCAGGAGGCTATTTTTTTGCTATAAACATGGAAGCGGCTGTCAATACTGAGACATACCGCCAAACATTGAAACAAGAGGTATCGTGATGCATAATTTTACCGAGTACGTCAACCCCCACCTGGGAAAACTCCTTGAGCAGGTGCGGATGGACAAGGTGTTTACCCGCGGGGAAGGCCACTATCTATATGACGCCGGGGGCAAGCGCTACCTGGATTTTATAGCCGCCTACGGGGCCCTGCCCTTTGGCTTCAATCCCCCGGAGATCTGGCAGGCCCTGGAAGAGGTCCGCGCAAGCGCCCAGCCCAGCTTTATCCAGCCATCGGCCCTGGAGGCCGCCGGGGAACTGGCCCGGTGTTTAATCGAACTGGCGCCGGGCAACCTCAAGTATGTAACCTTCACCAACAGCGGCGCCGAGGCGGTGGAGGCCGCCATTAAGATGGCCCGCTCTGCCACCGGCAGGCCGGGCATTCTCAGCGCCACCAACAGCTTTCACGGCAAAACCCTGGGCGCCCTTTCGGCCACCGGCAGGGAATACTACCAGACACCTTTTGGAGCGCCGGTGGAAGGCTTTAAATCCATTCCCTACGGCGATATCGAGTCGCTGCGGGAGGAACTGGAAGCCAACGGCTCTGACTACGCCGCCTTTATAGTGGAGCCCATCCAGGGCGAGGGGGGTATAGTAGTGCCCCCGCCCGGTTACCTTAAACAGGCCGTGGAGCTGTGCCGCCAGCACGGCCTCCTGTTTATAGCGGATGAGATCCAGACCGGCCTGGGCCGCACCGGCAGACTCTTCGCCTGCGAGGAGGAGGGAATCGGACCGGACTTGCTGCTGCTGGCCAAGGCCCTGGGCGGGGGACTTTTCCCCATAGGCGCCTGCCTCAGTACCGCCGCCGCCTATACCAAGGATTTCGGGGACCGGCACTCCTCCACCTTCGCCGCCAACACCCTGGGCTGCCGGGTGGGCCTCAAGGTGCTGGAAATACTGACCAGGGACAACCGGGCCCTCATCCGCCGGGTACATAAAAACGGGCAGCTCCTGTTTCAGGCGCTGGTCAAACTACAGCACCGCTTTCCCCGGGTGCTGAAGGGAGTGCGTGGCAGGGGGTACATGCTGGGCCTGGAGTTTGAAATGTCCCGGTCCGACTTCCCCGACTGCTTTTTAAGTGTATTGTCCGAACAGGACAACCTCACCCCGCTGATTTCCAGTTACCTCTTAAATGTGGAGGGGCTGAGGGTGGCCCCCACCCTGAACGGCAACAAGGTGATCCGGCTGGAACCGCCGCTGACCATGACCTGGGAGGAATGCCAGTCGGCCCTTAAATCCCTGGAAGGGGTCTTGACGGTGCTGGATGCCGGCAGCACCCTGGGCATCTTCAGCCCCATCCTGGACCTTGACGACGACCATCAGTTAGACTGCCCGCCCAAAGTTGAAATACATCCCTGGGACCTCTACCTGCCCTCGGGGGACCCCCGGGAAGGCCGCTTTGCCTTCCTGATACATCCCCTGGACCTGGAAAACTTCCAGCAGTTCGATGCCAGCCTGTCCGCCCTGTCCCCCGAAAAGCTGCAGCAGCTGGTGGACCTGGGCAGCGAAATTATAGAGCCCTTTGTCATCGGCCGGACGGTAATTGAATCCAAAGCAGGCTACCGGGCCTACGGAGAGTTTATAACTCTGCCCTTCACCGCCAGGCAGATGCTGAAGATCACCCCGGAAGTGATTATAAAAGAACTGGAAAAGGCCCTCCGGCTGGCCCTGGAACGGGGAGCCCGGCTGGTGGGACTGGGAGCCTACACCTCGGTGGTATCCCGGAGCGGAACCCTTCTCCAGGGACGATTCCTGCCCCTGACCACCGGCAACAGCTATACGGTGGTAGCCGGGTCCGAAGCGGTCAAGCTGGCCGCCCGGCGGCTCTCCCTGAAACTTGGACAAAGCACCGCGGCTGTGGTGGGCGCCACCGGTTCCATCGGGCGCTCCCTGGCCATCCTGCTTGCCGAGGAAATGCAGCGGATAATACTTGTGGGCAACGCCCGCCATCCCCAGGCCAGCTCCCGCCGCCTGCGGCGGGTGGGGGCCGATATGTGCCTGCACATGGCCAAACTGCTCAAAGGCGGCTGGGCGCCGCCCGCCGCCAGCATGGGGGAATACCTCCTGCGGCTGAACCTGCCGGCCCTGGAGGCGTCCCCGGACCATTGGCTGGCGGTGGCCGAAGAACTGGAAAGGGAGGGACACCTGGTAATCACCACCGACCTCGGCAACGCCCTCCCCCAGGCCGAGGTGGTAATTACCGCCACCAGCAGCCCCGATGAACTGATTAACCCCGGCTGGGTAGCCCCGGGAGCCATAATCTGCGACATCTCCAGGCCCCCCAACGTGCGCCCGGCGCTTCGGCAGCTGCGGCCGGACGTACTGGTTATCGACGGGGGGGTGGTGGCGGTGCCCGGACGCCCTTCACTGGGATGGGACTTCGGCTTTGAGCCCGGACTGGCCTACGCCTGTATGGCCGAAACCATGATGCTGGCCCTGGAGCACCATTACACCGACATGAGCCTGGGACCCTACCTGTCTCTGGACAATATGATCTACCTGCGCCAGCTGGCCGACAGGCACGGTTTTGAACTGGCCCAGTTGCGCAGCTTTGACCGGCCCCTGAGAGACGAAGACTGGCAGCATGTGGTCAAAGCCCGCTCCCGGGCAACCGCCCCCTTAAGGTACGGGTCCATAAGTTAATAAAAGCGGCTTTAAAAAGGAAAACCTCCACCCGGAGGCTTTCCTTTTTTTACTGATACAAAAGACAATGCCACAGTATAAAAAAGAAAACAGGCTTTCGCCTAAACCATTCTGGATTCTGGATTCTGAATTCTGGATTCCCGCCGCTGGAACAGCGGCGCCGCCCGCAGGGCGGCTTTTTATTATAAACCGTTGCTTACCTTGCGGCGCGCTCGTGCCTGCAGGTGAAGGCAAGTTCCCTTGAAGCGCTGGCCAGCTCCTTCTTGACCCTTTTTTCCGCCTGCTTCAGTCCCAGCAGCAGTTGCTCCTGATTTTTATCAAATTCGTTTCTTACCTGGGGGGAAGGATTGCCGGCGGCAAAACCCCTGGTTACGTGTTCCCGGCAGTATGTCAGCCCCAACTTTGCCGAATATATGTACCGCCTTATGATAACCAGTTCGGTAATCAGCTTGTCAATGTCGGCCAGTTGCTTTTTGATTTTGTAATCCACCAGTTCCGAAACCATAACTTCCCCCGCAACAAAAATCACTTACCATATATTTTCGTAAATTAATCCCCGATCTTCAATGGTAATTAATTACATTGCCCGGATAAAAACAAAAACCTGCCGTTAAAAGACAGGTTTTTTAAATTAGACTGAGACAACCTCAGTCCTGGGCAGTACACTTACTTCTTTTTTATCGTTGCCCCTGGTTTTAAATTGAACCACTCCGTCTATTTTGGCAAACAGGGTATCATCCCCGCCCTTGCCGACATTGCGGCCCGGGTTGATCCTGGTTCCCCGCTGACGTACTATAATGGAACCGGCTGTCACAAACTGCCCGTCGGAGCTTTTTATGCCCAGCATTTTCGGCCTGGAATCGCGGCCGTTCCTGGAACTTCCAACACCCTTCTTATGTGCCATGTTTTATTCACCTCCGTAAAAACATCTCCGGCAGCCAGGTATTATGCTTCGATTTTTTCCACCGTCACCTGGGAAAAAGGCTGGCGGTGGCCGGCTTTACGCCGGTAATTTTTCTTGGCCTTGTACTTGAAAACAATTACCTTGGCACCCCTGCCGTGGCGCACCACCTTCAGGGTAACCCTGGCCCCCTCCACCGTGGGTGTGCCAACCTTCAGCCGTCCGTCCTTCTCCACTGCCAACACCCTGTCGACTTCCACGGTTTCGCCGGGATCTTTATGAAGCAGTTCCACATAAAGGGTATCTCCTTCCTGCACCTTATACTGCTTCCCACCCGTTTCAATAAGCGCGTACATGCTATACCTCCCCCATGTTTAGGACTCGCCGGGAACCAGGTACGACGGGCTGTGATAAACTTATCTGACAGCCCTTCCCGGGTCGTTACAACCCTTCGGCCGGTTTTGGAAACCCGCCCCGGGCGGTGGCTAATTGGACCTACAATTTTATATAGTAACATAACACCTGCATTTGTCAAGCGGAGACGGCCAGAAAGGTGCACGACAAAATTGTGAGGAGGCAAAAATATTTGACAAAGAACAATGCCTCGTGCTACAATCTGGTTGTATAGCATACAACCAGGAGGAGGGTATGCCGCATGGAAACCAGCCGTGGCTTGTT
>JBMOPD010000008.1:0-15107 GCA_049323615.1 Bacillota bacterium
AATTGCCGAATTTTTACCACGAGACCTCACTCCTTGCCTGGGAGTCGGCTACTTCTTATGAAGTAACCTCTAGAGGTCTCATTTCTTTATTACCCCTCCAGACACCTACTAAAAATATACACTGCCGACGCCTGTTATGCCGGCACCCAGAAGTGCCTGAGCGTGCCTCCCGGCCTTTCCCCGGTCACCTTTAACCCGGCTGCCAGAAAGGCTGTCAAGAACCGCCGGGCGAAGGTGCAGAGCTGGTACCTTGACCTGAACATGATCGCAAATTACTGGGGCAATGAGCGCTTCTACCACCATACGGCCCCCATCAGTATGATCTACGCCCTTTCCGAGGGGCTGGCGCTGATTCTGGAAGAGGGCCTGGAGGAAGTCTACGCCCGTCACTGGACCAACGGAAAGGCGCTGCAGGCGGGCCTCGAGGCCATGGGCATGCGGCTGCTGGTAAAGGAGGGGTACCGGCTGCCGGAACTGACCACCGTGGTCATACCCGAATCCGTGCCGGATGCCCAGGTGCGCAGCCGGCTGCTTGATCAGTACGGCATAGAGATTGGCGGCGGCCTGGGAGTATTAAAGGGGAAAGTATGGCGAATCGGGCTGATGGGATACTCCTGTCAGAGAAAGAACGTGGCGCTTCTTTTCCACGGGCTGGAGGATGTTTTGGGACAATTAGGCCATTCTGTGGCCAGGGGCGCGGCCCTGGAGGCGGCAGCGGCGGTGTGGAAAGGTTAGTGCGGGTGAAAAAAGGGCAATTGTGTTTAATTTTCCTGAAAAAGGGAAAAGGGTTTCCGGCTAAATCCCTTATATTGTGTATACTAAAAAGCCCCGCAATTTCAGGGTATGGCGGGCCTGCAGAGAAATAGCACGCAGGCCTTTTCCTTTATTTGTGGTTTTAATGGAGAGTAAGCTTTAAAGGCTATTTATCCAACCTGTATTGTTTAAGCTTGCGGTAAAGGGTTACCCGGCTTATTCCCAACGATTTTGCCAGTTCTCCTTTGGACATGCTCCCGTTGCGAATTTTTTTCATGTATCCGGCAAGGACTTCCCTTTCCGTATTGGTTAACTGGTCCCTGAGGCCGGCATTCGTTTCCTTTTTACTTTTCCTCGGCAGGCAATAATCGCGAATCTTTGCCGGAATGCAATCCAAAGTAATAATCCGGCCGGGTGTTATATTTACCATATATTCCACGGCATTTTCCAGTTCACGGACATTTCCGGGCCAGTTGTAGATGCTGAAAGCCTTTTTCACATCTTCGCCGAATCCATCGATGGCCTTGTTCAACTTTAGATTATATTTCTCAAGAAAATAGTCCATCAGCATTACAATGTCCTCCTGGTGTTCCCGTAAAGGCGGTATAACCAGGGGGATAACGTTAAGCCTATAATAAAGGTCCTCCCGGAATTCGTTGCTGGCGCACATTTCTTCCAGGTTACGGTTGGTGGCGGCGATCACCCTCACGTTCACCGGAACAACATTGTTACTGCCCACCCTTTCAATTTCCCGGCGCTGCAGGACGTGCAGTAGTTTTACCTGGAGGTGAAGGGGCAAGTCACCGATTTCATCCAGGAAAATTGTGCCGCCGTCGGCCAGCTCGAATTTACCGGCCCGGCCGCCCTTGCGCGCGCCGGTAAAGGAACCTTCTGCATACCCGAACAGCTCGCTTTCCAATAGCGTATCAGGAATGGCTCCGCAATTGATAATCACAAAGGGCTTGTTCTTTCGCGGGCTGGCCTCGTGGATTGCCCTGGCAAACAACTCCTTACCCGTCCCGCTTTCACCGGTAATCAGGATGGTGGAATTGCCCTGGGCTACTTTATAAGCCTTATTTTTTAAATCTATAATTCTTTTACTGTTCCCCTTTATATGGTCAAACCCCAGTTTTTGCTGTGTCTCGGTTAAATTGTAGGCCAGCTGCCGGGCTTCGGCCATATCCCGGAAAGAAGCCACCACACCCACCGGCTTGTGGTTCACAATTATCGGGGTGGCTGTAACCAGAAAGTGCTTCTGGTGCGGCGGCACACCGTAAAATTCCTCTTTGTTTCGGTAGCCCAGGCCTGTTTCCAGAACTTTCGGCAGGGGTGAGCGGGGCAGGACGGAGCTAATATTCCGGCCAATAACTTTTTCCTTTGGCCTGCCGACTAGTTTTGCGGCAGCTGAATTGCAGTTGGTAATAACCTGGTTCTGATTAATAGCCAGGATTCCTTCATCGATTGATTCCACAAGGGCATGCAACTGGTTGGTGGCCAGCTCCA
Organism: Bacillota bacterium; assembly: GCA_049323615.1. Taxonomy (GTDB): domain Bacteria; phylum Bacillota; class Desulfotomaculia; order Desulfotomaculales; family Desulfocucumaceae; genus JBMOPD01. The sequence goes on from JBMOPD010000008.1 coordinate 2,257, forward strand.
ACTGCTGATAAGCAATAACTTCATATATCCTTAAAGCCAGCAAAGAAGCCATATGATGTAGAAATTCCTGGAGTTGCTCCTTTTTTCCGAGCAGTTTTTCTCTTTGCGCCTCGTTAAAGGCCACCAGTGCAATAATACCAATTACCCGATTGCCCAATTTTATAGGACAACAGATTTCTCCCAGTTCACCCATGTACACAGGGCTGTAAAAATCTTCTTGGGTGGGATTTTCAATTATGTACGACTTCTTTGTTTTCAGCACCCTGGTATATAGGAAAGACGAATTAGGGTAATTTACCTCCTCGTCTTTAGTGCCAATCAAATCAAGGTATTTGCCGGTACCGGCCACTATGGTAAGGTCGTCCGCCAGGATTCCGGTATCTACCTCCAGGACGGCCGACACAGCCTCGGCCACCTGCTGGGAAAAAGTCATCATTAACGGTGATTTCATTAAATGTTGTCCTCCCTGCAGCAGGGCGGGGATGGGAGTGGCGTGTGAGTGCGCTTGTTTTTCCCCGGTTATGTGAAACATTATAACAACAACCTTTAATAATAAATTTTATAACCCTTTTCACTGCTTGACGGTGAAAACAAAAAACGCCCCACAGGTTTTACATTAACTTGTTCCAAGGGCATCCTCACTTTTTTACATAGATTATAAGCATATTGTTTCTTGAATGCAACAGTAAAATTGCCGGATATTAATATTTATTCATATTATTCAGACCACGAAGGCGTCCGAATCCTATGGTAAAAGGCTGATTAAAAACAGTGCAAATGCCCTTGGGTGTATGTCTCAGGACGCAAGGAATGTTAAACGGTTGAAACATTATTACAGTAATGATATATCTTTTCGGAACAAATGGTTTTGAATAGGATATTTTATTAATCCATAGTGGAAATGTGTCTTCGGCGTAACATTATGTATATTTCAATATATCAAAATATTTATAAACAACTTAATTGGGGCGCGTATTTGTCAAGTTAAATAATTGGTACACATTTTGCACAGTTATCTCTTGAGTGCTGACGGCCAATGCGGAGCCATTGCAGACAGCGGGGTACATTAATCAAGGTTTTCAAAAAAACGGGGAGGTAATAACAAATGGCAAGCGCACGTGATGAATTAATCAGAGAGGGGGAAAGGATATTAAATTTTATTTTAAAGGATGAGTTGACAAAAAAAGAAAAAGATCAAATTGTCCAGGATTCCATAGAAAATTTCAATAATCATGTCAATCCGGGCTGGCTGGTTTATCGCAAGTCCGTCTCCACCAACGCGGCATTTGTCGAATGGGAAGACAGCCAGGAAAAATTCTGCGATTTGTACGGCAATGAATTCATCGATTGCCTTGGTGGTTTCGGTATTTATACCTTGGGTCACAGAAACCCCGAGATAGTTAAACTGGTGAAAGCCCAGTTGAGCCGGTACGCCCTGCACAGCCAGGAACTTGTCGATCCTCTCAGGGGATACCTGGCCAAGTTGCTTTCCATGTGCACCCCCGGGGATTTACAATATGCATTTTTCTGTAACGGCGGGGCCGAAGCAATTGAAATGGCTTTAAAGCTTGCCAGGCTGGCATCTAAAAAGCACTTTTTCATTTCCACCTGCAATGCTTTTCACGGCAAATCTTTAGGGGCGCTGTCGGTCACAGGAAAAGCCGCCTACAGAAAGCCATACCTGCCAATAATCCAGGGAGTACAGCATGTTGAATATGGAAACGCCGCCGCCGTGGAAGCTGCCATAAAAAATCTGATGGCGGTGGGAGAGACGGTTGCGGCGGTAATAGTGGAACCAATCCAGGGAGAAGCGGGAATTATTGTTCCGCCGGACGATTACCTGCCTGATTTAAGAGAAATTTGTAATAAATACGAAGTGTTCTTGATTGTGGACGAAATTCAAACGGGCATGGGACGTACCGGAAAGATGTGGGCCGTTGAGCATTCCAGTATTGTGCCGGACATTCTGGTTACCGGAAAAGCTTTTGGGGGAGGGGTAATGCCCATCACAGGAATAATAGCCAGGCCGCACCTCTGGACCGAGGACATTGTGGACAACCCGTGGATTTTGGGATCTCCCACATTTGGCGGCAACCCGCTGTCCTGTGCCGCCGCCATTGGGGCGATTACTTACAGCATTAAAAACGACATCCCGGCTCAAGTGGCTGAAAAAGGAAAGTATATCTTTGAAAAATTATACAAACTGCAGGAGAAACACAGCATCCTGATCGATGTCAGAGGACGGGGGCTGTTAATAGGGCTGGAGTACCCGACCACGGAAATCGGCTTTGCCGTGTGCAAGGGATTGTTTAAGCGTGGAGTGATGACCGCCGGCACACTGAATAATGCCAAGACTTTTCGGATTGAGCCGCCTGGAATCATTTCGAAACAAACGATCGATACCATTATTGAAAAGCTGGATGAGACACTGACCGAGGTGGAGTCCGAAATTGGGAGGCGCAGTCTGTAATTGCTTTTTGCAATTGATTGTATGGTTGATTTCCTTTTGGTTCTGACTTGTCCAGGTTAGGACTTTTAGAATAAATAAAATCTTAAGGAGGGAAGGATACGTGAACACTAATCCGGCACCAGCAACTCAACTTTTTACCAGGAAAGCCTCGGGTTTGGTGAGGCAACTCTCTATTGTTGACGCAGCCTGGTATGGTGTTTTAGCTACCGGGACGGTTTATTTTTTGGTGTATACCTGGCCATTTCCACACTTCAGCACCCCCGGCGTCAGCATACCAATAGCTTTGCTGTTAACAATTTTGTTTGTCTTGCCGATATATTTCGTCTATGCGGCGTTTGGCTCAGCAATGCCCCGGGCCGGGGGTGACTATTTATTTCAGACCAGGGGTCTGCATCCCGTTATTGGCTTTGTATTTCCTACAGGCTGGGAAATACTGATGTGGACATCCTTTACCGCCTCAGGTGGATTTGTTCTTACCACCCTGGGGTTGGTGCCAATGTTCGATTCGATTGGGAATGCAACTGGAAACAATTCCTTTATCAATGCGGCAAGTTGGATGGGGTCCAGCAATGGAACGTTTATTATAACGCTTATAGCAACTTTTTTAGCTTTTTTGATTTGTGTATCGGGCATGAAAACATACGTTAAAATTCAGCGGTGGATCCTTGTGCCTGCCATTCTAATAACCAATCTCTTTTTGATTATTGTATTAATTAAAGTGAGTCCATCTGATTTCCAGGCCGCTTTTAACGCATTCCACGCCAAAATGATGGGGGATCCTGATTTTTACAATACAATATTGCAGGCGGCCAGGGACAACGCGTATCAGACGCCGGAGTTCAGCTGGAAGAGCACATTGTATTTCCTGCCTGTCTCCGTTGGGTTGATGGGTTACACGGTATTTAGCGCCCAGGGGATACTGGGGGAAGTTAAGTCCGCCAATAATTTCAAAAACCTTTTTTCCGCTTTTTTGTTAGGCGGCATGTACTCCAGCTTAATTGCCATCGGGCTGGTGTTCCTGGTCTTTCAAAAGGCTGTGGGCTGGGACTTCCTCCACGCCTTCTCTTTTGTGTACTACAACGGCCTGGTGGAGTTGCCGTACAGCCCAAATTTAAGTGTATTCACCTCAATGTTGAGCCTTAATCCGGTTTTAAGTGTTCTGCTGTCAATTGGGTTTATGGCCAACGGGTTTTATCTGGTGGTATGCGTCTTTCTCAATATGACGCGGGTAATGGTGTCCATGGGATTAGACGGCACCCTGCCTTCGTGGTTCGCCGAGATTAACAGAAAATTCCACTCCCCGCTTAAAGCCACTACATTCTTCTTTGCCGTCAGCGTGGTAGTGATAATACTGTTTAATTTCCGGCCGGACTGGTTCAATATTGTTATATTGGGGTCGATTTTCTCAAGCCTGGGGGTATTGGGTGTGACGTGCCTGGCTGCGGTTTTCCTCCCCAAAAGAAACCCCCACATCTTCAAAGCCTCTCCGGTAGGCAACTGGTATATCGGTCCCATTCCGGTCCTTTCGCTGGTGGGCGCCCTGGGCGCCATATGCGTGTTCACGTTTGTGGGAATGGACCTGTTTTTGCCTGAATTAGGCCTTACTGACCCCGTTCCCCGCTTTGTAATCATTGGCACGCTGGTTTTCTCGCTGATATTCTATTACGGGTACAAATACTACCGCCGGGCGAAAGGAATTGATATTGACGTTTCCACGGAAATACCCCCGGAATGATTTGTCAATCGGGAGGATGGGTTTAAGTGCTATTATTTGGGAGGAAAAAAGATAGCGGCGGCAAGCCCAGGAGGATTTTGTACGCCACCGATTTGCACGGAGCGGAAAATACCTACCTGAAGTTTTTAAACGCGGCCAAAATTTATAAAGCGCAGATATGCATAGTCGGGGGTGATATAACCGGAAAGGCTATAGTGCCGGTGGTCGAACAGCCAGATGGAAGTTATTACGCTTATGTTATGGGCCAAAAAAAGGTGGCCGGGTCGGAAGAAGAGTTGCTGTCCCTGGAGAGGGAGATCAGGTTTAACGGAATGTACCCGTACCGGACAGGCCTGTCTGAAATGGAAGAGCTGTCAAATAACAACGTACTTTTAGATCAAAAGTTTGAAGAGTTAATGCGGGTGCAGATCAAAAGGTGGGCGGACCTGGCCAGGGAACGGCTACAGCCGGCGGGGATAAGCTGTTACATTACCGGCGGCAATGATGACCCCCTGTTGATTGAGGAAGAACTGCAAAAATCAGATTATGTGGTTGCCGCCGAGGGGCAGGTGTTAAATATCGATGAGAATTTTGTCATGATAAGCACCGGGTACGGCAACCCAACCCCGTGGAATTGCCCCAGGGACATCCCTGAGGATGATTTATACGCAAAAATAGAAGCAATGGCCGAACAGGTTGGCGATATGGAGAGCTGCATATTTAATCTGCATGTTCCGCCGGTTGATTCCGATTTGGATTTATGCCCTAAACTTGATACCAGTGTCAGCCCCCCCCGGCCCCTGATGGGGGTGACGATATCCGCCGGAAGCAACGCGGTCCGGAGGGCGATTGAAAAATATCAGCCGCTTCTGGCCCTGCATGGCCATATCCATGAATCCAGGGGGGTGGTAAAGATCGGTAAAACAGTTTGCATAAATCCCGGCAGTGAGTATTCGGAAGGAATATTAAGGGCTGCGGTAATTGACGTATCAAAGGGCAAGGTTGTGGCCAGTCAATTAATAGCGGTCTAAAATGACGCTTAAATAAATTCAATAAAGGAGGACCTGTATCCAATGGCTATTACAAACTGGGAGATCCCAAGGGAAGAATTCATTGCCAGGCAGAAAAAATGTGCTCAGATGGCCAAAGAAAAAGGGCTGAGCGGGTTATTGGTGTGGTCTAAAGGCGGAGGCACCGTAGACAGGTACGGCGATGTTCTATATTTGAGCAATCATTACAGCTCGTTTCCACATATTCCGGACAACCCGCCGGCATGGGCCGGCAGGGCATGTTCCGCCGTAATAATTCCCGCGGAGGGCGATCCTGCGCTGCTGGTGGAAATACCGGATTACCGCCGTGACCTGGTGGCTATAGGAGATGTCCGGTACAGCATAAACCTGCCGGAATTGGCTGCCAGAACAATAAAGGAAAAGGGTATGGCCGGGGGCAAGGTGGGGCTGGTCGCCTCGGAAACCATGCTGCTGGGCCCGTACAAGCTTTTGCTCAGCCACCTGCCCAACGTGGAGTTTGTTGCGGCGGACGATATTTTGACCTCCATGAGGGTTATTAAAAGCCCCAATGAAATTAAGTTTATGCGGAAAGCCGGCGAGGTGGGGTCGAAAATATTAACCGCCGTAATGGAAGCGGTTGAGCCCGGCAAGACCGAGGCGGAAGTAATACTGGAGGGCCTAAAGGTGGCGACTTTGGAAGGGGCGGCCACTTATGACTTCCCCACCGCTTCCGGTCCCTTCAATCAATTCTACTGCGCCAGCAGCCTTCCCTCATGGGATACCGCCAGAAAGCTGAAAAAAGGAGAAATATTCCACGTTGATATGTACGGTGCTTATCAGGGATATTATTACGATTTCTCCCGGACCACCATAGTGGGCGGTGAGGCCACCGCGGCCCAAAAAGAAATATGTGAGGCCTCAAAAGCCACCTGCGAGGAGGTTATTAAAGCCATCCGTCCCGGTGTGACAGCGGAAGAACTGGCCTTTGTGGGGATGGATTTCTTGAAAAAAATAGGTTACGCCGGGAAAGAAGGACATACCGCCAGCAATGTCACCGCCGCTTTGGCGGAGAGCTTCCCTTCCTTCGGCCACAGCATCGGTTTAGGCTGGGAAGCCCCGTGGCTGATGCCGGGAGACAAAACTGTCATCCGGGCGGGGATGTGTCTGGCTATAGAGCGGGCTGTCGGGAACGATGAGGTCGGAACTTCGGCTTTCGAAGAAAACCTTATTGTTACCGAAAGCGGTGCGGAAGTAGTAAGCGTTACCAAAAAGGTTTGGTGGTAGTATATTTTGTGCAAAGGAGGGTGAAGGCGTGGCGCCGGAACCCTCCTTTCCGGTAAATAAAAAACTTGGAGGAAAGGTTGTGGTACTTTTAAATGCGGGACATTAATCAAAGTAAATACCCGGATGAACAGGAAATGATGGACCTGGCCTACAGGATAATGGGAGAAGCCAAAAAAAGAGGCATAGTGATGCGGATTTTAGGGTCTATCGCCTTTCGCATTCACTGTCAGAAATTCAGGCACTGGCACGAAAGCCTGAACAGAAGGTTAACCGATGTTGATTTCGTAACCTACTACCGAGAAGTCGATAAAGTGGAAAAATTACTTTTCGATTTCGGCTGCACTCAGGATGAGGATGTTTATACCCTGCACGGAAAGGAAAGGCGTATTTTCTATTATCCGGGCACCTCTATTCATTCCGATGTTTTTATTGACAAATTGCGGTTTTGCCACGAAATTGATTTTAGCGGCCGGTTAGAAATAGACGACATGACCATCAGCCTGGTGGATCTATTACTTGAAAAAATGCAGATTGTACAGATTAATGAGAAGGACATTATCGACACGATCATGTTGTTCAGGGAGCACTATGCCGGACCTGGTGATACGGAAACAATTAATACAGATTACCTGGCCGCCCTTTGCGGCAAAGATTGGGGCCTGTGGAAAACCGTCACGGATAATTTAGAAAAGGTCAATATGTTTTTAACGAAATATCAGGCGTTAACTGATGAAGACCGGGCGGATGTTTCCGGCAAAATAAAAGCCACCCTTGACCGGATTAATCAGGAGCCTAAATCAGTGCGCTGGAAACTTCGTGCCAGGATAGGCGATAAAGTGAAGTGGTATAACGAGGTTGATGAAGTTGACAGGGGTTAAGTATTGTATAAATTTTCGCAGGGACCGCAGGCCGGCTATTAAATTAAAACAACGTGCCGGTAAAGTGGCGCAGGGGGTGGTGTAATATGGAAAACAATAAAATAATTTACGAGGTTGAAGAAATCAGGGGCAGCTGTCCGGTATATAAAGTAGGCGATAAAATTGTTATCGATTCCCAGTACCCGGTTGAAAAATTAAACTTTAAGGAATCCGACGGGCTGTGCATGCGGGTCACCGACAGTATGTGGACAAGGTTGACCTGGCAGTTTGGAAACGATGAACTGCTAAAACATTTATACGGTGTAACCGGTGAGTGCAGAATAGCGTGCCCGATGCCGGGCAAGCCATACACCCCTTGTGGGTACGTAATCTTTAGAATTAAAAAGGAAAAAACAGGATAGGGGGTATATTTGTATGGCCTGGAAAGTAAAGCATGGGGAAACACCTGAAACTCAATATCCCCCTGAAAGTGTGCGGCCGGAAAAAGTGAATTATCCGCTGCCGGGTAATATGGTGGAAGTATATGTGGAAAAAGTGTATGGCTGCTGCGCGGTTTGTGTTGAAGGGGATAAAATGGTATACGGCAGCACGGAGATCCTTTTGGATCAATGTGAGGTGTCAGGTGATTTACCATTATTTAAAGGGAGTTCATTTAAGGGCGGCAAATCCGGGGTTTTTTGCCCGATTGCCATGAACAGCCTGTATCCGTATATATCAGCCATGGGATTTGGGATAAGCGCGGTTGATATGGGTATCGCCGAGAGCGGCGAAGACGGTTATGTTATTTGTCCAGCCTGGGGGCCCCCCCATTGCGAGGCGCTGGTAATATACAGACTGCACCCGGTGCCCATAGAAAAATGCGGTGTTGACGCATGGTACGAATACCTTGCGAAAATGGGGCATGTGGCAGTTCCGTCATACTTTCTGGAAACCTTTGCCAGTGAAGAAACCAAAGATAAAAGAAAGCACCAGGTGGAAGAATGGCTGAAAATGGGCAAGCCAAAGTTTTGGGAGGGTTGGAGAAACCCGCCGTGTCAACCCAGGCGTAAAAAATAGCAGTTACTTTTAAGTTCAGGCCATTTGTCTACAGCAGGCCGGGTTTAATTGACGGGGGGTTAAAGATGGTTTTACGGGATGGATGCAAGGCGGATTTAGTGATAACCGGGCAATCTGTTTTCACCGGCCGGCACGACCGGCCCGGGCCGGGTGCCCTCGCCGTACTGGGCAACCGTATACTGGCTGTGGGAGCCGAAAGCGACATTGAATCCTTCATTGGCCCGGAAACAAGAATACTCCGCTTCGGCGAAGAATTGATTATGCCGGGCTTCCACGATTTTCACCTCCACCTGATGCTGGGCGCCCTTTCCCAGGAGATCGTCTGCCTGAGAGACGCCGGATCACAGGAAGAGTGCGCCGAAATGGTTTGCCGGTTTGCCGCTGAACATCCGGATGATGCCTGGGTACTGGGGTTTGGATGGTACCATATTTTTTGGCAAAAAAAGGAACTGCCGCACCGCTCCGCCCTTGACCGGCTGGTTCCGGACCGCCCGGTATTCTTATTTAATTCGGAATACCACGGCGCCTGGGTAAACAGCAAGGCTTTGGAAGTCCTTGGCATAAGCCGGGATACTCCAAATCCGCCCTTCGGTGAAATTGCCAAAGATGAAAACGGTGAACCCACCGGGTTCCTGTATGAAACTGCAATGGGGCTGGCCAGGGCGGCCCTTAATTTCGATTGGGACCGCCGCAAGAGTTTGTTGCGAAGCTTTCTGACCAAGGCGGCCCGGCTTGGCGTTACCAGTGTCAACGACATGTTTCCGCTGCCGGGGATTGAATTGGAAAATTTAGATGTTTACCGGTATTTCGAAGAACAAAACGAATTGACGGTGAGAATTCATTTCCTTGCAGGTTTAAGCGGTGATCTGGATCATGCCCGGGATCTGCGGGATAATTACGGGTCCGAAAAACTCAAGTTTTCGGGGCTAAAACAGTTTCTGGACGGGGTGGCGCCCACATATACCGCCTGCATGGTGGAGCCGTACGCCGACCGGGTGGACAGCCTGGGTATTACTCTTTTACCCCCGGAAGTGGTCAAAGAGTGGGTGGTCAAAGCTGACCGGGAAGGGTTCAGGATTCGCCTTCACGCCTGTGGAGACGGTGGGGTAAGGCTGGGCCTGGACTGCTACGAGGCGGCCCGCAGGGCCAACGGCTCAAGGGATGCACGGCACACTATCGAGCATATTGAATTAGTGCATCCCCTTGATATTGACCGGTTCGCCGAACTCGGCGTAATTGCTTCGGTACAGCCTGAGCACCTTGCCCTCACCGAAAAATTTGCCGATAATCCGTATCTCCGGAGCATTGGGAAGAAGCGGGACCGGTTTACCTGGGCCTTTAAAACCCTTGCCAGCAGGGGGGCAAGACTGGCTTTCGGCAGTGATTATCCCATTGTGGACCTGGAACCCCTGGCTGAGGTGTACCGGTCCATGACCAGGGTATTTAACGACGGTAAACCGGATGGAGGGTGGAACCCCCAGGAACGTTTAACTTTATCGGAGGCGCTGCGGGCCTACACAGCGGGTCCGGCTTACGGCACCTTCAGGGAGAATGAACTGGGAACGCTGGAAGCGGGGAAGTTGGCCGATATTGTGGTTTTGGACCGCAACATTTTTGCCAAGGCGCCGGAAGAAATCCGGGAGGCTAAGGTTAAAACCACTATTGCAGACGGAAAAGTAATATTTGAAGATTAATTCGTTAGGAAAAGAAAAACTTAGCCACCGGAGCAGGAAAAGCCGGCTCTTGACTGATCCCCGGAATATATCTGATAGTGTGAGACCGCAGTTGCCTGCATTACTGCAGGAAAATGTGGAAATTTAACAAACGTATCCAGCAATACTGTATATGGCGCTTGGCGGCCCTTGCCCCGAGTAAAACCTGCAAATCTGTGTAAACCTGCATAAATGCACATACACCATGCATATATGCAGGTTTATTTTTATGCGGCTCTCCTGGGCGCTGGAGGCTTGGAGTACAATTCCCTGCAAAATAGTGTGGTGGTAACCAAAATATATACCATTTTGGGGGGTAATTTTTGTGGCATTATTTTTGCAATTTCAAAATACCGGGGGGCGCTTGGTGCGGGAGTGCAATTGCCGCGAGCCAGTTGTTACGGTTTAGTAAGGATGTGATAAAATGTTTTCGGACAGGGATTTGCATGAGATAAGACTCCAGCTGGAAAGGGCCTGTGACCAGTGCCTGCTTACGAGGGGACATTGTGAGAAATGCAATGTCCGGCGGCTCCTGGGCATAATAAGCGGAGTCGAACGGGGCGGGCAAAAGCCAAGCTATTTTATTCCCGGTGAGGAACTGGCTGTTTTAACCAATCCCGGCTCTCCTGAATACGGTGCAGTTGTGGAAAAGTGGAAAATTATAGTTAAACAGGACAAAAAACGCCTGGTAATGTAAGGCGTGGTCCAAATTCTATTGCGGTATTACGGGAGGTCCGGGCAAATGGGAATACAAGTTAAGTTATACGGACCTTTAGAAAAATATGGCGACCGGGGGGAGGTGCATTTTGCAGAGATTAAACCGGGTTGGACCATCGAGCAGTTGCTGGACTGCCTTAGAATACCCAGGCCCGCAATTGGTTTTATTACTGTCAATGGCTGCAAAGCATTATTGACTTACCGGCTGCAGGAAAATGATGTGATTAAAGTATTTCCTCATGTTTCAGGCGGATAGCCGGCCTGCGCGGGGGTGGTTGCCTGCATTACTGCAGCAACCGTAAATTGTATGGATACGCAGGTCGAAACTGCAATTATGCAGATTTATAAAACATTGCCTGCCGTTATGCGGTAAGGCGCAGGGTATAATCCCTGCAAAAAGTACATTTATAACCAAAATGTCTGGTTTGTCTCCATGGCATTATTTTTGCAACAATTAAATAACTAAAAATCCCATGTATTGTGGGAAAGAAAGGGGCAGTAAGAATGAAACAGCTGCAGGGTGAATCCTGCAAGAAAAGCAAATTCCTGGAAGAAGCGATGAACCAGCTGGAATTGGCGGCCGAAAAGATGGGGCTGAACCACGGCTATCTGAAAATCCTCAAGGAGCCCAAAAGAGTCCTGAGCGTTTCTGTTCCCGTCCGTATGGACGATGGGTCCATAGAGGTGTTCCGGGGCTTCAGGGTCCAGCACAGCCTGTCCCGGGGGCCGGCCAAGGGAGGTATCCGTTTCCACCCCGAGGTGGACATGGAAGAGGTTATTGCCTTGGCTATGCTGATGACCTGGAAGTGCGCCGTGGTGGACATTCCTTACGGCGGCGCCAAGGGCGGGGTGGTATGCAATCCGAAGAAACTTTCCCTGGGCGAGCTGGAACGTCTGACCCGGCGCTTTACCAGCGAGATCAGCATCATTATCGGGCCGGAAAAGGACATACCGGCGCCCGACGTTTACACCAACCCCCAGGTCATGGCCTGGATTATGGACACCTTCAGCATGCAGCACGGCTTTTCGGTACCGGCGGTAGTCACCGGCAAGCCCATTGAAATAGGCGGCTCCCAGGGCCGCAACGAGGCTACCGGCCGGGGTGTGGTGTTCACCATCGAGGAAGCCGCCTCCCGCATGGAAATCAACCTGGCTGAATCCACAGCGGTTATCCAGGGCTACGGCAACGTCGGGTCCATAGCCGCGGAAGGCTTGAATGAACTGGGCTGCCGGATATTGGCGGTCAGTGACTCCAAGGGTGGGATATACAGCGAAAGCGGACTGGACCTGGCCGAGGTAAACGCCTATAAGGCCCGCACCGGCAGCGTGGTGGGCTTCCCCGAGGCCCAGCCGGTCTCCAACGAAGAACTGCTTACCCTTGAATGTGACATATTGGTGCCGGCCGCACTGGAAAATGTGATTACCAAGGAAAACGCCCCCCGGATCAAGGCCAGGCTGGTGGCCGAGGGAGCCAACGGGCCCACCACCTATGAGGCCGACCAGATACTATTCAAAAGAGGAGTTACCGTAATACCCGACATACTGGCCAATGCCGGCGGGGTTGTGGTCTCCTATTTCGAGTGGGTGCAGGGGCTGCAGAATTTCTACTGGACCAAGGACGAGGTAAACCGCCAGTTGCGCCGCCGAATGGTGGGCAGCTTCCGGGATGTTTATCACCTCAAGGAGCAACACGGGGTGAGTATGCGCACGGCGGCGTACATACTGGCCCTGGAGCGGGTAACCAAGGCCATGAATTTAAGGGGGCTGTACCCGTAAGTCGCCAACTGCTTGTTCAGTTGGAACACTACAGGCGGATTTCATAAAAACTCCGGCTCCTGTGACCTATCTTAATACTTACTTATTTTTGGGAAAGGGGCAAGATAATGTCTTCGTTCAAAAGGCTTAAATACTGTGTCAATGGAGAATGGAAAGAGTCAAAGACAGGCAAGTACATGCCGGTGACCAACTCCAGCACCGGGGAGGTAATGGCCGAAGCCCCCTGCTGCACCG
>JBMOPD010000009.1:0-95108 GCA_049323615.1 Bacillota bacterium
ATCCACTCCCAGGGAAGGGAAAACACGATGCCGGGAGGGAGGTAAATATCAATCATCAAAGAGGTTTCATCCACTGGGCCATGGGCTTGTAAATCAGTTCGATGATTTTGGTGGGAGTGATTTCCGTGATGTCAAGAACCAGCAGCACGCCGGCGGTCAGGGCGATGGCCATGTAGGCGCAGAAAGCTATCAGTTCCCGCCACATCTTTTTCTTAATCAATATAGGTGCTTCCACAAAAATAATCAGGGCACAGATAAAAATGATCAGCATTTCTATCGGCATGCGTATACCCCCGCTTATTTTTTCAGGCTTGACCGCCTGGCCTGCAAGCCCATGTGGCGCAGGTGGACTTTAACGGCCAGGGAAATTTCGGCGTTGACGAATTCTTCATTCCACCGCTGTTTTATTGTTTGCCATTCTTTTTTATATTTCCGGTGAAATACCTCCCCGAAGCGGAAAATATCCACTTCGTATTCGTTACGGGCTTTTGCCAGGACCTCCCGGCACCTTTTTTGGATGTCCGCAGCCACGTTTTCTTCCAGTGCCTTGACTATTTCCGGTTCCAGGATATTTTCCCGGGACTGCTGTTCCTCCAGGTCAACATCGGCGGATATTTCTATAAAAAGACTGACTTTTTCCCCGTCCCGGAAAGGTTTCACCCTTGTTTCACTACGCGTTACTCTAAATGACAATTTTTTCTCCGGGTCGGCAACGGAAGGAACGGTAATCACCCCTCTCTCCATCTCTCCCCGGAGCCACAGAAGACCCCTGGTTTCACTTTTGTTCAGCCAGCCGGCCAGCCTGTCGTCCTTAAAAACTGCCGTTCCGGTAAAAACCACCTCATCGTGTTTATGTTTTTTCTCCGTGCCGGGGCCCTGGGCTTCCCCCTGGCGCGCCAGCCTGATCCCGGTGGCTACCGGGTTGGTGCCCCAACTGGCCAGGTCTTTGATGAAGTCGATAAATTCAATGGAGAAACCTGCCCTGCTTCTGGCCAGAAAGCCCGATGACTGGGCGGAGGTTCTTTCCAGTTCGGAATGACTTTCCAGTAATCTTTTTGCTTCTCCTTCGGATACCATCACCCACATGGTTTCCCTGGGGCCTGCCTCACGGTGAAAAAAGTTGGTTAAATCGCGCACCCCGCGCCTGGCCGCCTCTTCGCCGAAAACCAGTACAATGTTGTGCGTCCAGGTGATATGGCGGGAAATCTGCAGGGCCAGGTTGCGCTGGGCGTCCGCAACGGTTTCTCCGGTGGCGGATACCACCCAGGCTATGTTCTGGTTCATGCTGACATTGGCGCCTCCTTCTCCGCCGCCGAAGGCAGAGGGCCGGGCCAGTTGGAGGGTTAGTTGGATCCTGCCGCCGGGGAGGCGGTCCACCCCTGCTCCCAGCACGATGGCCAGTTCGCTCAGCTCCCGGCGGTCCCAGCAGCCCCCAGTCAAGATAACGGCAAGCAAGAGGGCGATGGCAATTATCTTCCCGGGCATGGCGGTTTTCCCCCAATCTTCCTGATGACGGCCACGGCCAGCAGAAAAAGCGGAATGACCAGCTCAAAGGTCAGGGCGTAAAAAGGCCAGGCAGTGGCATAGAAGATCAGCAGGTCCATTACGCTGGTGTAGTTAAAAATGGACAGGGCGAGGATCGCCGCCCCCACGGGGGGAATCAGCGGCCGGTAATCCTTGATGCCTGTTATCTGGGCGCTGCCCAGGGCCGTTGCCCAGTAGAATATGCTCAATTTTACTCCTGCACTGAGTATCCAGATGAGCATTAAAAGCGCTTCCAGGCGCTCTAAAAAATTGGCTATGTGGATCATTCTGATCCCGTTTAAAAAGGCCAGCAAGTAACTGCCGGTCACGGATGGGCCGAAGATGGAGATGACCCCTAATACCGACAGTTCAAATATGGAGGTTACAATTAAAATAGAAGTCAGGGCGATCCGGCGGGCCTGTTCCGGGCGGTTGACGTACGGTAAAAATACCGAAATAAGAAAAATTTCCCCTAACCAGCTCAGCGGCGCCAGGGAGCCCTTGATTATGGACACCGGGCCGGCTTCCAGAACCGGCAAAAGGTTGACGACGTCCATTTGGGGAAGGGCGAGGCCAAAGAGCACCACAGAGGAACCCATGATCACCGGGAAAAAAAGCTGGTTGGCCCGGGCCAGGGTTTCCAGACCGCCATAGGTCGCGTAGGCTGTTGCGGCGACACCCACCGCGGCCAGGACAACCAGGGGGGTCTGGCGGAAAAAGATCGGAATCATGAAGGTTCCGTACTCTCTCACCAGGGCTGCGGCGATGTACAGGAACCAGGAAAGATAGAGGACGCCCACCATTTTCCCCGGTATTTTCCCCAGGATGATTTCCAGGTACTCAAAAAGGTTTTTTTCAGGAAAACGCCGGCTCAATTTTACCGCGATCAGGGCGATGACCGTGGCGGCGGCAGCGGCCAGGAGGAGTGAGATCCATGCGTCCTGCCCGGCGTATGAAACGCTGATGCCCGGTAGAAAGAGAATCACCGTGGCAAAGATGGTGATTACCAGCAGAAGAATTGCCTGGGTGCCGTTGATTTTGCCTTCTTCCGGCGGCATATTTTCATTTCCTCCTCTTTGGGGGAAGTTCAGGATCTAATTCCCGGTTCACCCTATAGGAGTTTTTTCCGCCTAAAAGTCCGGGGCGGGTGAACATGGCCCACCAGGGGGCCCGTACGGCCGTATCTTTTAATCCCTCCACGCTTAAAGGGGCCAGGGGGGAAAGGAAGGGCACACCAAAGGAACGCAGGCCGACGACGTGGATGGCCAGGACAAATAGTCCCGCACCCAGCCCGTAAAGGCCCAGCGTTCCCGAAATAAGCAGGAGGGGGAACCTGATCAGGCGGAGGGTGATGGTGGCGGTATAACAAAAGGTGAAAGAGGCGATGCCGGTGACGGCCACCACGATCACCGTCGCCGGGGCCACCATTCCCGCCCGCACCGCCGCCTCCCCGATGACCAGGGCGCCCACGATGCTCAGCGCCTGGCCCATGGGCTGGGGCATACGGATGCCGGCTTCACGCAAGATTTCAAAGGTCAATTCCATAGCCAGTACTTCCACCAGGGCCGGGAAAGGCACGGCCTCCCGCTGGGCTGACACGCTTAAGAGCAGGGGGGTAGGCAAAAGTTCCGGGTGATAGGTGGTGAAGGCCACGTAAAGTGCCGGTGTCAGCATTGTTAAAAAGAAGGTAATTACGCGCAGCATCCTTACCGCCGAACTGAAAATGTAACGCTGGTAGTAGTCCTCCGGATTATGTAAAAGCTCTATAAAAAGGGCGGGAACAGTCATGACGCTTGGCGTGCCGTCCACCATGACGGCCACCCTGCCTTCCAGCAGAAGGGCGGCCACCTTGTCCACCCGGTCGGAGTGATTGATGGTACAGAAAGGGCTTAGCGGATTGTCTTCAATAAATTCTTCAATATAGCCGCCTTCCAGAATCCCGTCGATATCTATTCCCGCCAGCCGGCGCCTTACCTCTTCCACTATTTTGGGATTGACAATGTCTTGTATATAGGCAACGGCCACATCCGTCCTGGTCACCCGGCCGATTTTTGTGGTTTCAATCTTTAACGCCGGGTTTTTTATCTTGCGGCGGAGAAGGGGGATATTGGTGCCCAAAGTTTCTACAAATGCTTCCCTGGGCCCCCGCACCAGCCTGTCGATGACCGAGTCCTCCACTGCCCGGGCCGCCCAGCCCCGGACGCCGTTAATGATGGCGGTGGCGTGCCCGTCTACCAGCAAAACCGTGTCCCCGCTGAGGACGGCGTCAACAACCTTCTCCACCCGGCCGGTCTCATCGATCTTGTGAATGCACAGGCCCCTTTGCTTAATCAACTCCAGGGCCCTTTCTTTTTTAATTTTTTCACCGTCAACCACGGCCGGCAACTCCAGGGAGAGGGCGCGCATAATCTGATCGCTTACCTGATTTTTATCAGTCAGCCCTTCGGTATAAATCAAAGCCAGGCGGATATCTTCATTCTAGGCAAGAGCAAACTGGCGGAAAACAACGTCACTGCAGCCGGCAAAAATATCTTTCAGTATTTTGATGTTATTGTCCAGGGATGTGTTTAAATAAAGACCTTGCCATTCCGGCTGTTTTACCGGGACGCCGGAGGGTGGCAGAGTCACGGCAGAGTTTTTTCCGGCGGTACTTCGGAACTGTTCCGGCGAGTCACAATCCTTAAAGCCGCTGTTTGCCGGTCCGGAAGCGCTCTTTCCCGGCCGGCGCCGCCGGAGGAAAAATATTCTTGAAAATCTGAACATGGAATATGTTCCTTTTTAATCAATAATGGATGCATAACTATTATTTGAATAAGTTGCCGGATTATGCGTTTAGGACCTCTATACCGGTTCTGTGAAAGGGGTAGCGCCGCAGCTTGCTGCTGCGGCGCTACCCAACTCGATTTGTTAGGCTTAATGAGGCGGGACCCGGCAAATAAAAGGGAACCATGGGAAGATTACATTGTTATCTATTTCCGGAACCGGCTGAAGTCCGGCTTCCTTTTTTCCATGAAGGCGTTCCTGCCCTCCAGGGCCTCATCGGTCCCGTAGTATAGATTTAAAGCAATGCCGGCCATGGAGTGGATTCCCCAGATGGATTCGCTGTCGGCGTTGAAGGAGGCCTTGAGGGCGGCCAGGGCGGTGGGGCTGTGGGACAGCAAGGTGTCGCACATCTTTTCCACCTCTTCCTCCAGTTTTTCAGGGGAAACCACCCTGTTCACCAGGCCCATCTGCAGGGCCTCCTCGGCGGTGTACTGCTGGCACAGGTACCATATTTCCCTGGCCTTCTTTTCCCCGATCACCCTGGCCAGGTAGGCGCTGCCGTAGCCGGCGTCGAAACTGCCCACCCGGGGGCCCACCTGGCCGAATCTTGCTGTACTGGAAGCTACCGTCAGATCACAGACCACGTGGATGACGTGGCCGCCGCCGATGGCGTAGCCGTTGACCATGGCCACCACCGGCTTGGGAATGGTCCTGATCAGCTGCAGCAGCAGGGCGTGGTTATTGGCCAGGGGCAGGTTGTCCAGCCCTTCGAACCCCGCCTCCGGCGAACCTGAAGCGGTATAGCCGTTCTTTGTCCGGATGGACTGGTCTCCGCCGGTGGAAAATGCCCTGTCGCCGGCGCCGGTGATGATGACCACCCCCGCATTCTTATCCGTCCAGGCGTCCAGAAGCGCCCGGATCATTTCCTGCAGGGTGAGGTTGGTAAAGGCGTTCAGCTTTTGCGGCCGGTTGATGGTAATCCTGGCCCTGCCGTTGTACTTGGTGTAGAGAATGTCCTGAAATTCCACGATCAACCAACTCCCTTGATTATTTAAATTTTTTCAGAAACCCAAAAGCGCCGCCAAATAGATTAAACCTTTTCCAGCAGCCCCCGCCGGTGGTCTTCCTCCACCTGCCGGGCCAGCTTGTAATGCACTTTTTTACCCGTGGCCGTCATGGGCAGCTGTTCCACAAAGCAGTAATACCTCGGCCGCTTAAACCTGGCCAGCATCGGGTGGGCCAGGCAGTGCCGGTCCAGTTCTTCAGCCGTGAGGGAGGGGTCCTTCTTCACCACATAGGCCGCAATTACCTGCCCCCATTTTTCGTCGGGCAGCCCCACCACCATTGAATCCTGCACCTTCGGGTTCTCGTTGAGGGCCTCCTCCACCTGGACCGGGTAGACGTTTTCACCGCCGGAGATGAGCATGTCGTCCTTCCTGCTGACAATGGTTATGTACTCCTCTTCATCCCAAGTGGCCAGGTCACCGCTGTACATCCAGCCCTTGTAGAACCGTTTCTGGCTTTGTTCCGGGTTGTTTACGTAACTGTAGGAGCACTTGCCGGGACACCGGACGATGACCTCGCCCACCTCCCGGCCGTCCCTGGCCGTGAGATCGTGCGGCTCGGCCAGCCGGTCTTTGTAGACCCTGACCACTGCCACGTCGTCGTCGGTGCAGGACCTGCCGGCGCTGCCGGCCTTCCGGGGCAGGTCAAAGGGCCTCAGGAAGGAATTCCAGAATGATTCGGTGGTCCCGTAGCCGTTGAATATGTTCGGTGTAAGCACCCGCTGGTACCTGATGCAGACTTCCCTCTCCAGGGGGGCGCCCATGGTCACAATGCCCTTCATCCTGCTTATATCCCTCGGGCTGGCCTCCTGCAGGTCGCACAGCATCTTGAGCACCGGGGGGGCGCCGATGAGGAAGGTGAGGCCGTACTTCTGCACGCAGTCCAGGACCGTCCGGGGGTCGAACTGCCGCAGCGGGACCACCTCCCCCCCCACGTAGAGGGTGGGGTTGGGGCCCCCGGAGTACAGCCCGCCGCGGTGGAACCACGGGGTCATGTTCATGGTCTTGTCCATGGGGGAGAGGGGAAAGTGCATGATTACATCGTGGGCGCTCAGTATTTCGTTAACGTTGTTTATGGGCACCCCCTTGGGCATGCCGGTGGTTCCCGACGTATAAAGGCGTGAAACCTCGTCGTAAATATGGGGCTGATAATCCGCCGGCGGATCGGTTTCTGGCATGCCGCCCAGGTAATCCCAGAAGGACACCGCGCCGTCAACAGGGTCTCCTTTTCCGGCGTAATCCACCGCGACTATCCTCTTTGGTTTGTGCCTGGTCATTTCCAGGGCCTTCCGGACCGTTTTTCCGATCTCGGCGTCGTAGAAGAAGACTGCCGGCTTGCTGTCGTCGATGATAAAGGCGGTCTCCCCGGGAGAAAGCCGGAAGTTTATAGGGCAGTTGACGGCGCCTATTTTCTGCGGCGCCAGGTAGAGCAGTACGAACTCCACACAGTTAAACAACTGGTACATGACGACATCGCTGCTTCCGACACCGTCTCTGAACAGAGCGTTGGCCAGCCTGTTGACTTCTGAATTTAACTGGGCGTAGGTCCAGCTTTTTTCCCTGACAGGACAGGTCAGGGCCTTTCTGTCCGCATAGCGGTGTGTATTGCGCAAAAATCCGTTAATGTAGGTAAACCCGTGCTCAAAGGCCTCCCTGAACATCCCCGCATCATAGGTGAGTACTCTGCCCGACATCGCCAATTCCTCCTTTTCCCGGTACTTTTAAAGTGTTGCTTATTCCTCTTGATTTTCATTACATGCTATCCTGCTCTTTGTCGAAGCGGCATCCGGATAAAAATCCCGATACCCGGACATCAGTACGGCAAAAACTCCCGGCCGAAAACTTCCCTGGCGATAATGATTTTTTGCACCTGGACGGTGCCGTCGCCGATTTGCAGCCCGATGACGTCCCGCAGCCGCTGCTCCACGGGAAATTCCCTGGTATAGCCGTAGTGCCCGTGTATGAGAAGGCATTCGTGGATGGCGGCCGCCGCTATCTCCGGGCATAACCACTTGCACATGGCCGCCTCCTTGGTGTGGGGCAGCCCCCGGTCCCTCAGCCAGAGAGTGCGGTAACACAGCCAGCGGGCGGCCTCAATCCTGGCAAGCCATTCCACCAGGGGGAAGGAAATGCCCTCGAATTTGGCCAGGGGCCTGCCGAAGGCGCTCCGCTGCTTCACGTAGGCGATGGTCTCTTCGATGGTGACCTGGGCCGCCCCCAGGCACATCAGGGCAATGATCACCCGGCTGTAATCAAAGGCCTGCATTACCTGGACAAAACCTCCCCCTTCCGGCCCGATTAAATGATTTGCCGGCACGGACACATCGTCCAGGAAAAGGGACCCGCGCACGATGGCCTTGCTGCCCATGTCAGGGTACGACTGCCGGGTGATTCCGGCCAGGTCAAGGGGGACCAGAAAAGCGCTTATCCCCCTGGCCCTGGCCTCCGGATCGGTCCCGGCAAAAACCACCGCCGCGTCGGCAGCCATAAGGAGGCTGATGGCCGATTTTTCTCCGTTTAAAACATAGCAGTCCCCCTTTCTCACCGCCCGGGTCTTCAGGGCCGCCGCGTCGCTGCCGGCGTGCGGCTCGGTCAGAGCCAGGCAGAGAACTTTTTCCCCCTTGACCATCTTGGGCAGCCAGCTGCTTTTTACTTCTTCGGAGGCAAACTTGTCCAGTATGTCCCCCACCAGGCAGGTCAACAGTATGCCGTACCCGCAGTTGAAATCACCCCTGGCCACCTCTTCGGCCATCAGTCCCGCCGTAACGCTGTCGGCCTCCTGCCCCCCGTACCCGGCCGAAACCCGCAGGCCCAGCAGGCCCAACCCGGCCATCTTGTTCCACTGCTCCCGGGGGAACTCCTCCCGCCGGTCCCAGTAGCCGTACTCCGGCAGCAGCACCTTAACGGCAAAGTTTATCACCACTCTGGCCATGGTCTCCTGAATGTCGTCAAAGCTGAAGTCCAAGAAGCTTCCCTCCAAGTCGATTTTTGTCGTGCTATTTTCAAGTCTTCAAGGTAAATTACAGCATGTTCAGCCCGCCGTTGACGCTGAGGGTCTGGCCGGTGATATAGGCGGCCTCGTCGGAAGCCAGAAACAGCACGGCGTAAGCAATGTCGGCGGGTTGGGCCAGCCGCCGGAGGGGGATTTTTTTAACCATGGCCTCGGCAATCTTGGGACTGGCCGCCACAACCTCGGCAAAGAGCCGGGTGTCGGTGGGCCCGGGAGCCACGCAGTTGATGTTGATAGCATGGCGGGCCATTTCTCTGGCCAGGGTTTTGGTAAAGGCGATAATTCCACCCTTGGCGGCGGAGTATACCGCCTCGCCGGAAGAGCCGACCCGCCCCGCGTCGGAACTGATGTTGACGATCCTGCCGTACTGCCTGGAAATCATGACGTGCAGCACAGCCCGGCAGCAGTTTATGCACCCCCTGAGATTAATGGCGATTATCTTGTCCCATGTGTCCTCGGTGCTGTCCAGGAAAGTCTCAACCTTGTCCCAGCCGGCGTTGTTGATCAGTATGTCCACCCGGCCGTACTTCTCCAGCGCCGCCTCCACCATGGCCTCCACCGATTTTTTTTCAGCTACGTCCACCTTCACCGCCAAGGCGCTGCCGCCGCCGGCGGTGATTTCCCCGGCCACGCCGGTGGCAGCATTTAAATCCAGATCGGCCAGCACCACCCCGGCCCCTTCCCCGGCAAAAATTTTGGCGATGGCGCAGCCGATTCCCCCGCCGGCCCCGGTGACAATGGCCACCCTGTCCTTGAGCCTCATTGCAAGACCTCCAAAATAATTTTTATCTTATGTAATTGCAATTTTCTTGCCCAAAATGCTTCAAGATTCAAAATTGGTTGAAAAGTTAAATAATTAAAAATACTTGCATATAAATCCGGCATGCGCCTGTATAAGGTATCATCAACGACTGCTAATCTTCTTGTAAAATTTCAAAAACTCCGGCCCTTTGCACCAAACTGGCAGCGCCTTCCTGTAACTGGCTGATGGAAGAAGCTACCTCCTGTATACTGGCGGCGGTTTCCTCGCTGATGGACGCTATCGACTCCACACCCGACAACATTTTATTTATCTGTTCGGACTGCTCCGAAACCAGACTTTTTATGGTCTCTATGGCTGAAACGGTTTCAATTATCCTGTCCATAATGGATTTAAAGGATTTCTCGGCCAGGCCCGCCAGTTCGAGGCCTTGAGAGATGGAAGCTGTTGCGTTGTCGGTATCCGTTTGAATCTTCAGGACCAGGTCTGAAATCCCTTTGGTTGAACTGGCAGTGCCCTCGGCCAGTTTTCTTACCTCCTCCGCCACAACCGAGAAACCTCTGCCGTGTTCTCCCGCCCTGGCGGCCTCTATGGCTGCATTTAACGCCAGTAGGTTGGTTTGGCCGGCAATATCTTCGATGATGCCGGTAAACTGGTTTATCTTCTGTGAACTGACTTTCAGTTGTTCAAAACTGGTACTGATTGACTTTATATTATTTATCAGTTGGTCGATTACTTCCTGCCCTTCCCTGGCCTTTTGGTCGGTTTCCAGGGCCAGGTCGGCCGTGCTCCTGGTTCGGTCGTCAGAATTCTTAGCGATACCAGCCAGTTCTTCAATATTTTGCAGCAGGTTTTGCGCCTGGACCGCCTGATCATTGGCACCGGATGATATTTGTTCCGAACTGCTAGAGATCGTGCCGATGTTGTTTTTCAGTAATTCTGCCGTTTGAAAGGTGGCTGCATTGTATCGCCGCCAGCCTTTGAACATTTTCGCCAGGTTAATGGCCAGGATGCCTATATCCTCCTTTTCACCCGCATAGATGGGATGATAGTGGAAGCCTTTCTTTTTTTCGGCCACCTGTTTATTCTTGGCAAAGGTATAAAGAACATTGATGTTTCCCTTGACAACTTCATCCGTGCTGTCGATTAACGACCTGATTGTCATCTGAACGGGCCTCATAAACAAAAAGCCGGCCCCTAACAGCAGAATAAATAACGCCAACTCCAGGGGATAAAATAAATCCCTGTTTAAGCGGATAGTCAGCCCTGCCAAAATTACCGTGCTAAGAAAAGTTAGTGAGATAAAGAAAAGAACCTTCCCCAGCAATGTTTTGGCCATTATAAAACCTCCCTGCCTTACGGCCTGTTGTTCACTCCGTTATATTTTCTAAAACAACCGCCATGCCCTGGCCCCCGCCGACGCAAAGAGTAGCCAGGCCCAGGCGCAGATTCCGCCTCTTCATCTCGTAGAGCAGGGTTACACCGAGCCTGCAGCCGGTGGCCCCCAGCGGGTGCCCCAGGGCGATCCCGCCGCCGTTGACATTTACGCGGTCCAGGTCCAGATCCAGCTCCCTGATGCAGGCCAGGGCCTGGGAGGCAAAGGCCTCGTTAATCTCGATCAGGTCGATGTCGGCCAGGGAAAGGCCCAGCTTGCCAAGCAGCTGTTTCACCGCCGGGACTGGACCGATACCCATGTAGCGGGGCGAGACTCCGGCGGCGATGAAGCCCACCAGCCTGCCCATCGGGGTCAGCCCCTGATCCTTCACCGCCTTGCCCGAGGCCAGCACCATTGCCGCGGCGCCGTCGTTCCTGCCGCAGGAATTCCCGGCTGTGACCGATCCGCCCGGCCTGAAGGCGGGCTTTAAGCCGGCCAGGATCTCCAGGGTGGTTTCCGGCCGGACGTGCTCGTCGGTATCGAAGACGAGGCTTTTTTTCTTGGCCTTTATTTCCACCGGGACAATTTCCTCCTTGAACTTGCCCTCCTGAATAGCCCTTGTGGCCAGCTGGTGGCTGCGCAGGGCGAAGGCGTCCTGGTCCTGTCGGCTGACGTTGTATTTCTCGGCCACGTTTTCCGCGGTCATGCCCATGCTAAGGTCGGACCCGTATATCTCATTGGGCTGGGCCCCGGGGCCCCCTTCCAGGTTGGAGTCGATGAGCTGAACCTGCCCGTCGCCCCACCTGGCGCTTCGGATATAATGGGGAGCCCGGCTCATGTTTTCCGCCCCGCCCACCACCACGACGCCGGCCTCGCCCGAGGCCACCTGAAGATACCCGCTGTACATGGCCTGCATGGCCGAGGCGCACAGCCGGTTGACGGTGAAGGCCGGCACCTCCTCGGGCAGCCCGGCCCTCAGGGCGGCCACCCTGGCCATATTGGTCGACTCTGTGCTCTGGCGGACCTCCCCCATGATCACCTCGTCCACCTGGCCCGGCGATACGCCGGCCCTCTTCAGCCCCTCTTTAATGACGATGGAACCCAGTTCCCCGGATGTAACCGTGCGTAGCGTCCCGCCGTAGCGGCCGATGGCCGTGCGCACCGCACTGATGATATAGACGTCTTCTTTCACCCACAGCCCCCCTTAATTTAGCCACAGAGGTCACAGAGAAGAATAGTCATAGAACCCCTTGCCGGTTTTACGCCCCCATTCCTTCTTCAGGTACTTCTCCACTAAAAACGTCTTATTATACCTCTTTCCCCGTGTTCTCTGTGTCCTCCGTTGCTATAAATTGCTTTATCCGACCCACTCCCAGATGGCCGCGGCGCCCTGGCCGTGGCCCACGCACATGCTTTCAACGGCGAACCTGGCGCCGTAATACGGCATCTCGTGCATTATGGTGGTGGCAATGCGGGCGCCGGTGCAGCCCAGGGGGTGTCCCAGGGCTATGCCGCTGCCCCGGGGATTGAGCAGGGGATGGTTCCTGATCCCCAGTTGCTCGGCACAGTAAACCGCCTGGGAGGCGAAGGCCTCGTTGATTTCCCACAGGTCGATCTGGTCCGCGGTCATGCCGGCCTGCTTCAGGGCCTTCGGCACGGCCAGGGCCGGGCCGATGCCCATCACGGCGGGGTCCAGTCCCACCACCGCGTAGGCAACCAGCCTTATTTTCGGCTTCAGCCCCAGCTCCCTGGCTTTTTCCCGGCTGGCCACCAGGACTGCGGCCGCGGCGTCATTGGTCTGGCTGGAATTGCCTGCGGTGACGGTGGCCGCTTCGTCCTGCATGAACACCGGCTTCAGGGCGGCCAGGCTCTCCATGGTTGTGTCCGGCCTGATTCCCTGGTCCCGGTCCACCACCATTCTCCGGCAACCGCACTCCTCGGTGGGCACATCGGCCTCCACCGGCAGTATTTCCTCCTTGAACAGCCCCTCCACCGTGGCCCGGTGGGCCTTGGCGTGGCTTTCCACGGCGAACTGATCCTGCTTTTCCCGGCTGATGTTATACCTGCGGGCCACCATTTCAGCCGTGTAGCCCATGGAAACCATCTGGGGGTCGCAGAATTCCCCCAGCCTTGGATTGTGCTCCGACCCGGTGCCCATGGGAATGTGGGTCATGTGCTGGACCCCGCCGGCCACGATGAGGTCGGCCCAGCCCATGGCGATGGAAGAGATGGCGAAGGCGACGGACTGCAGGCCCGAGGCGCAGAACCGGTCCACCGTGCAGCCCGGAACGCTGTACGGCATCCCGGCCATGATGGTGGCGTAGCGGCCGATGTTCGACCCCATATCCTTCATCAGGGCAGTGCCGCCCAGTATCACGTCGTCCACCTGCTCACTTTTCCTGCCTGTTATGTCCGCCCGCCTCAGAACCTCGTTGATCACCAGGGCAGCCAGGTCATCGGCCCTGATGTTGGCGAACCAGGACTTTTTGCCCGCCTTTGCGATGGGCGTGCGGACGCCCTCGACCAGATAAACCTCTCTCATTTTAATACCTCCAAGTCCCGTCATTCACCGACCAATCAGCCCACCACGAAGGACTCTTCGGGACACGCCAGGGCTGTTTCGTCCTCCGCCCTGATCATATCGGTCAGCATGTAAACATTGGGCAGGATGTTGTTGGCAAAATACCTGGCGGCCGCGATTTTGCCCGCGTAGAATGCCCGGTCCGGGTGGTCCTGTCCTGTTGCGGCCATTTTTTCACTGGCCACCATGGCCTGATCCAGTATTGATTCCGCCGCGAACAGCTGGGCGCAGCAGGTCAGCACCCGGGGGGCATAGAGCGGTATCAGCCGGCCCTTTTCAGCCGTGTTTGCATAGTAGGAGGAGTACAGGTCCTTAATCTCCTCCACGCAGTGGCAGGTCTTTTCCAGCTTTGCCATCTCGGCGCCGAAACCCTCGGCGTTTTTGTTCTTTTCGATGAATTCCTTCCTGTCTTCCATCCACTGAGCGAAGGGCCTCCCGTCCTTCATCCTAATCTTACGCCCCACCAGGTCCATGGCGTGGATGAATGAGGTCCCCTCCCAGATGGAGAGTATCTTGACATCCCGGGCGTACTGCGAAACCGGGTATTCCTCGGTATAGCCGACGCCGCCGTACACCTGGATGGCCTGCCCGATCATGGTCCAGGCGGTCTCTGCGGCATATGTCTTGATCAGCGGGGTGAGTATCTCGGCCAGTCCCTGACACCTGGCCGCCCTCTCTTTATCGTAGCTGTGCTCGGCTATGTCCAGGTAATAGAACCCCCTGAACACCATGGCCCTGATGGCCTCCACCTGGGCCTTCATTTCCAGGAGCATTCTTTTGACGTCTTCGTGCTTGATGATGGGCACCCGGCCGGCCCCGGGATTGGTGAAGGGGCGCCCCTGGATGCGCTCGGTGGCGTACCGGGCCGCGAAGTAGTAAGCCGCCGCCATCTGGGCCAGGGCGTTGTGGCCGGTCCCGATGCGGGACTCGTTCATCATGTGGAACATCATGGCCAGGCCCTTGGAGGCGCCGTCGGCGTCCGGGGGGTCACCCACCAGGATCCCCCGGCAGTTGTCGTTTTCACCGAAGCTCAGCATGGCCGTGGCCGAGGCTTTCAGCCCCATCTTGTGCTCCACGCCGATGCAGGTGACGTCGTTGGGTTCGCCCAGGCTGCCGTCGCCGTTCACCCAGATCTTGGGCACTATGTACAGCCCCAGTCCCTTCGACCCCGGCGCGCCGCCCTCCGGGCGGGCCAGCACCATGTGGATGATGTTTTCGGTCAGGTCCGTTTCCCCGCCGGTGATGAACATCTTGGTGCCCTTGATCTTGTATATCCGGGTGTCTTTGGTGGGGTAGGCCCGGGTGGCGGCGTCGCCCACGTCCGACCCGGCGTTGGGTTCGGTCAGGCACATGGTGCCGCTCCACTTTCCATTCAGTATATTTTCCAGGAACTTCTTCCGGTCCTGGTCCGTACCGAACCGGTAGATCAGGTTGGCCGCCCCGGTGGTGAGTTTTATGTAAGACATCAGGGCCGGGCAGGCGGCCATCAGCATCTCGCTGTAGGCCCTGTATAGGGTCAACGGCATAATGGCTTCGGAGGCCAGGGATTCGTTGGCCGTGCCCCACCCGTTTTCCTGGAGGAATCTGTAGGCCTTGACAATACCCTGGGGCACCATTACACTGCCGTTTTCAAATTTTACTCCGGTTTGGTCTCCCTCCCTGTTTACCGGGAAGACCACCTCTTTGGCCAGTTTATACACCTCGTTCAGGATAAAATCGACATCGTCCGGCCCGTAGTTGTCCCTGAACCTCTCCAGGCCGAAGACCTCTTCCATGTCAAGCCACTCTTTCAATATGAATTTCAAGTCCCTGACGTCGTAAGCAAAATCGGTCATTTGACAATCCTCCTGCTCTGGACCCCAAAAAAGCTTTATGGCTTAATCCACCAATCCATTTCCTTGTACGTTTTTTGAGTCTCTTGCAATTTAGCCTTTTCAACCTGAAATTTGTCTTTCATACCCGTCAGCCAGCCATCTAAACCAAAGTGTTTTCGTATTTCCTCTGGAGAGAAACGACCACGGCCGGTACCGGGGAAAAGAGGAATATTGCCCGCTCCCACACTCCCCTTGAGAGCACAAAGTGGACATTCAATCGTCCCTTCCGGCAGTAGGCGGAATAAATCAGATCCACAGTGGGGACATTCATACGGCCCTTTTTCATATTCCTGCTGGGTAAACAGGTTTAAACCTATCTTCCTTGCATATTCTTTATTGCTTGAAGTAAGCATGCTTTCCCCGGGCAGAGCGGCATTAACCTGCCAGCAATCCACAACTTTCATTTGCAGAAACCTGGGCAGGGACAGGGCAGCAGTCCTGGTATAACCCTCCCAACCGGGTATACCAAAGGACATGACCACGACGCATGGCTTGCCGCGGGTTTTTTCAGCGTAATGGCCCAGACCCATCACGCGGTCTATCAAAATCTTAAAGCTGGCATGGGGCCCGAGGAAATACACGGGCAGCCCGATAATGAGCGCATCAGCCTCTTTTATTTTATTTATAACGAAGTCAAAGTCATCCTTTATATTGCACCCGGCCTCGTTCCTCAAGCAGCGGTAGCACCCTCTGCATGGCTTTATTTCCAGTTCGGTAAGACGGATCAGTTCCCGGACACACGGGTCGGGAACACCGGCCATGATCTCTTTAAGGATCAATTCACTGTTGCCCAGTTTTCTTTCCGAAACCACCAATCCCAAAACTTTTTTCATTAATCCACGTCCCCTCCTTTTTTCCCGGCGGGTTGAACCTATACCGGCCGGTTTCCGCGCTTCTTTTGAGGCAGGGGGACCAGGGGAGTTCTATTTTTGGAGAGTTTGAGGGCGTTGATAATTACCTCCCTGGTGCGCCTGGGGTCGATGATGTCGTCAAAGAAGTCATAGCGCATGTTTGTCCCGGTAACCAGGGGGTCCACGTACAGGTCAAAGTATTCTCTTTTTTTGGCTTCCGCAAAGGCCAGGCGCTCCTCGCTGGTGGGGAGGGACTGGATTTCACGGTTGTAGATGATGGCCACCGCCCCGTCGGCGCCCATGGGGCAGAGCTCTGCCGTGGGCCAGGCATAAACAAAATCGGTGGAGTATGGTTTGGCGCAGAAAATGGGTGACGTCCCGCCGTAGGACTTGCGGACGAGAATGGACACCCGGGGCACAGTAACCGTGCAGGTAGTGTGCAGCAGCTTGGTGCCGTGCCGGATGGCGCCCTTTCTTTCCCACTCGTCGCCCACCAGGATGGCCGGCATGTCCACCAGGTAGACCAGGGGGATGTTGAAGCAGTCGCAGAAAGTGATGAACCTGGTGTATTTGTCGCAGGAATCCGGTTCCATGCAGCCGGCTATGTAGGCCGGGTTGCCGGCGGCTATGCCGCAGACCTGGCCGTCGAAGCGGCAGAAGCCCACGATGGAGTTCTTGGCGTAGTCCTTCTGCACCTCCAGGAATTCGCCGCCGTCCACGATCAGCCGGATTACCTCATGCATGTCGTAGGACCGGCGCGGGTCCTTCGGCAATATGTCCAGCAGCCTTTCTTCCCGCCGGCGCGGGTCGTCGGCGGGCCGGACGTACGGCGGCTTCTCGCCGCAGTTCGAGGGAAGGTAGCTCAATAGCCTTTTGACCACCTCCACGGCTTCCCGGTCGTCGTCCACGGCAAAGTGGCAGGACCCGCTGTGCCTCATGTGGTAATCGGCGCCGCCGATCTCCGAGATGTCTTCAGCGGTGGTGACGGCGGCGGTCGCCCGGGGCCCGCCCAGCCACATGCTGGCGGCGTTCCTGGTCATGATTACGAAGTCGCTCAGCACCGGGCTGTAAGCCTGGCCGGCCGCACACCCGCCGCAGACAACCGAGATCTGGGGAACAACTCCCGAGTAAATGCTCTGCAGCCAGAAAAGTTCACAGAACGGCCTTAAGCACTGCGCGGCCTCGTTTAGCCGGCCTCCAGCCGAGTCGATAAAGGCAACTATGGGCACCCTCATTTCTCCGGCCATTCTGGTAATATTCCTGATTTTCCAGGAGTGCCCCTCTCCGGCTGCTCCGGCCAGGACGATATAATCCGTGGCGTAGGCGCACACCGTCCGCCCGTTGACCTCCCCGAAGCCGCAGACAACGCCGTCGGCGGGAGTTTCGTACTTGTCCATGCCCATTTCTTTAATCTGGCTTTCGGCAAAGATGCTCACCTCGTTGAAGGTGCCCTCGTCGAAAAGGGCGCCGATCCTTTCCCTGGCCGTCCACTTGCCCATGGAGCGCAGCCTCTGGTACATCCTTCCGCTGGCCGGCTCCATGATTCTTGCCCTTTTTTCCTCCACCTGGGCCAGCCTCGTTCTGACGTCCTCCACGTAGGGCCTGAAGGTGATGCCCTTGCCCTTGGCCGACTTTTTCTTTTCCTCGATGATTTCCTTGGTGGTATCCACCAGGTATCTTTTTTCGTCCTTCTGTTCCATGCCCAGCCTGCCTCCTTAGACAAAACTTTGGAGAAAATGGGTGTTGATCTCACCCTTGACGAATCTTTCATCTTCCATCACTTTCTGGTGAAAGGGGATAGTGTTTTTGACCCCTTCCAGGTAAAACGAACTTAACGCTCTCTTCATCCGGCTGATGGCCTCGGACCGGTCCTCCCCCCAGACAATCAGTTTTGCTATCAACGAGTCGTAAAAGGGCGGGATTTCGTATCCGCTGTACAGGTGTGTGTCCACCCTGACGCCAAACCCGCCGGGTATGATCAGGTTTTTGACCGTGCCGGGCGAGGGCGTAAAGTTGTTTTCCGGGTCCTCGGCGTTGATCCGGCATTCAATTGACCACCCTGTTAATTTTACGTCATCCTGGCCGATTTCCAGCCTTCCGCCGGAGGCAATGATAATCTGCTGCTTGACCAGGTCGATGCCGGTCATCATCTCCGTCACCGGGTGCTCAACCTGCAGGCGGGAGTTTATTTCATTGAAGTAGAAATTTTTTTCGGCGTCCACCAGGAATTCCACCGTGCCGGCGTTGGTGTACCCCACGGAGCGCATTATCCTCACGGCAGTTGCGCCCATCTTTTCCCGTAGTTGCTGATCTACAAAAGGGGAGGGCGATTCCTCGATCAGCTTCTGGTATCTTTTCTGTACGCTGCACTCCCTTTCACCCAGGTGAATGACGTTGCCGTGTTCGTCGGCCAGGACCTGGAATTCAATGTGGCGGGGCTCCGGAATGTATTTTTCCAGGTAAATGTCGGGGTTTTTAAAAGCCGCCAACGCTTCCCCCCGGGCCAGCGCCAGCAGCCGGGCCAGTTCTTCCTCGCTGCCGGCCACCTTCATGCCCCGGCCGCCGCCTCCGCCCGAAGCCTTGAGGATGACCGGGTAGCCTATCTCCCGGGCAATCCGGACGGCCTCCTCCGGCGAGGAAAGGGCGCCTTTGCTGCCGGGGGAGACCGGTATGCCCGCCTCCGCGGCTATTTTCAGGGCGGTTATTTTTTCACCGGTCAGCCTGTGTGTATTTTCCGCCGGGCCGATGAATTTCAGGCCCTCGGCGGCGCACATGCCGGCAAAGTCCGCGTTTTCCGCCAGGAAGCCGTACCCCGGGTGGATGGCCTGGGCACCGGCCTGCCTGGCCGCCGATATTATTTTTTCCATGTTTAAATAGCTTTTGCGGCTGAGCGGCGGGCCGATATTAACCGCTTCGTCGGCGAACTTGACATGCAGGGATTCCCTGTCCGCGTCCGAGTACACCGCCACCGTTTTAATACCCATTTCCCTGCAGGTGCGGATCACCCTAAGGGCGATCTCGCCCCTGTTGGCGACCAGGATTTTAGTGAACATGTTCCACCCCCGGAAACAATTTTATATTGCTTCCACTTCAAACATAGGCTGGTTGATCATCACCGGGTCCTCATCCTCAATTAAAATTTTCCTGATCACTCCCATTCTTTCCGTCCTTACCTCGTTGAAAACCTTCATGGATTCGACGATGCACACCACGCTGCCCGGCTGGACCTCATCCCCCTCCTCGACGTAGGGGGGTTCTTCGGGCGACGGCCTCCGGTAAAATGTTCCCGAAAGGGGGGCGTTGATGGTGAAAATTCTTTTGTCCATAGCGCTTGACCTCCGCTTATATTTTTTTAAAACCCAAATCATTTTGCTTTAATTACATAGCAAAAATTATTCCACAGTTAACTGTTGCGTAAAGGCAGCTGAAGTCCCGGATCATTCTTTAACTTTTTCTTTTTTTGACTGGCCCGATGAAATATGAAAGGGCCCGGTTAATTTCCGGGCCCTTTCATTTTCTCTCAGCCCTGGATATTTTGAGCCGGCGGCGGTGCATGCTTTTTAATAAGCGGAGACCCGAGAGGAAAAATCTTGCTTCCTACCGCCGTATTGTAAACCTGGGCAAAAACCAAATATAATCCGATCATGCCGAGAATTAAGATCATCCAGGCGGCTACAACCACCATGGCATGTCCGACTAATTTCAGATTGGCCAGGCCTAAAAGCAACACAGCTCCATCTGCAAGGAGCAGCGCCACAAAAAAGATTGAACTTACTGTAGCAAAGGAAGGGGTCAGCAGTATGAGAATTATTGCCAGTACCAGGAAGAACCAGCCGTCCATCCCTGGGCTGAAGTGAACTTTAGAAATCGCGGCCGCAAAATGCACCGCTTGATTGATTCCCACCGCCAGCATGAAAAATCCGCCAAATACAAAGAATGTTGTTCCGCCGACTATATCTCCATGCTTGAGATCCAGTATGGCGGCAATAATTTGAATCAGCCCACCTGCCAGACAGATGCCTATCAGCGCAGGGGCTGCTTCATGAGGCACCTTCCCTGTCAATAAAGCAAAGAAACAGAAGCAAACTACCGACAGGGCGCAAAGTGCACCGGGGCCAGGACTTGCTCCGGTATGGGATGAAGACATTTTTAAACCTCCCTCAACGATTTTAAATATTCCGGCAACCATAAACAAGTTTTCTTCCTTAATATCATCAATCACCCCCTCGACAGCCGGTAAAGTATTTGTTTGTCGCCTCTTCTGTGTTTTGAAATCATCTTGATGAATACTCCGTCGTTTCCGGACCGCCGATGCAATAAATTTTTCAGGCTTATTTTTTATCTCTGTACAGGTCCTGAAGTTCTTTGCGCAGTATATACTTCTGGATTTTACCCCCAACTGTTTCCGGAAACTTGTCCATGAAAACCACATTCTTGGGCGTTTCATATCCGGCCAGCCTCTCCCGGCAGTAGGCGATTAATTCTTCTTCAGTGGGATTCTCGCCCGGTTTGGGAATCACGCAGGCCGTGACGGCCTCAAGCCAGCGTTCATGGGGTATTCCGATGACGGCGGCATTGGCCACCTTGGGGTGCATCCTGATTACCTGCTCCACCCTGAGGCTGGAAACATTCTCCCCGCCCGACTTGATTATGTCCTTGTACCGGTCCACCATGATCAGCAGGCCGTCCTCGTCGTACATGGCCGCGTCTCCCCCGTGGAACCAGCCGTGTTCGAAGGCCTCCCGGGTGGCCTCCTCGTTCTTGTAGTACCCGGCCATCATTACTGGGGACCTCATCACCTTGTGGCCCATCACGCCCGGAGGGCAGATGTTGCCGTTGTCGTCCAGCACCGTTGTGGCGTAAAAGGGGTGGGGAACGCCGAGGTAGTTTACCGCCGGCTCGTTTTTCTCGTACTTCTCGTACCACATGTGGTGCCACATGCGGTTGTCGTAGACGCATTCGGTCTGCCCGTCGTTGCCGATGACCAGCAAGTCCTTGCCGAATATTTTCCTCAGCTTTTTGTCGTAATCCGGCCTGAAGGCCCCCCAGCCGTAACCCGCCACCTTGAAGCTGCCGAGGTCGTACTTGCCGGGATTCTGTTCGATGATGTCGGCTATCCGGTAGTAGTCCGCCGGGCTGCCGAAAATCCAGGTGATTTTTTCCCGGTCTATGGCCTCAATCATTGCCTGCGGGTCCGGCCGGCGGGCGATCAGCGCGGTTCCGCCGGACAGCAGCGCCGCATAGGTCATCCCCTGGCAGGCGATGTGGAAGATGGGGTAAAAAACACCCGCCCGTATGTCCGTTTCGGTCATAACTCCCCGCCCGTGGCTCATGGCCCAGCCGATGGCGCAGAAATACATGTATATGTGGCTGTGCATCACACCTTTAGGTAATGCGGTGGTGCCCGCCGTGAACAGTATCTGGAAGATGTCGTCGCCGTGAATCTCCACTTCCGGCTCGCTCTTGGGTTTGCCGTTGATGAAATCGGCGAAGGATTTGCTTCCCTGAATCGCTCCACCGCCTATGGGGATGGTTACCCCC
The DNA here is from genome assembly GCA_049323615.1 of Bacillota bacterium. GTDB lineage: Bacteria > Bacillota > Desulfotomaculia > Desulfotomaculales > Desulfocucumaceae > JBMOPD01. The sequence goes on from JBMOPD010000009.1 coordinate 21,344, forward strand.
ACTTCCAGCCCGTTTCCCCTGAACACTTTCTCTCCCCTGGGATAAAGCTCGGCGTCCACCACCAGGAATTTCGGTTCGGTGTGCTTGATCACGTAATCCAGCAGGTCGATGGCAATCATCACGTTCAGCGGCACAGCCACCAGCCCGGCCTTGGCGGCGCCTACCTGGGCCAGGAAGAACTCTACGCTGCTGGCACAGTAAAACAGGACCCGGTCTCCTCTTTTCAAGCCCCTTTCCAGCAACGCGTTGGCGAACTGATTGGCCATCCCGTCGGCCTGCCGGTAGGTAACCCTTTTGGTTTTCTCGCCGGCGCAGGCCCCCTCCCAGGCTATGAGGGCCTCCTTGTCGGGGAAGCTCCAGGTCACTCTTTCCATTACGTCGCCCACCGAGACACGCTCGTACCTGTTGACCGCCCTCCTGTTAAAAAGACTGGTTACGTCGAATTTCATCTCCCGAAAACCTCCTTAGCTTTTTTGACTTATTTAAATGAGCTGTCCGACAGATATTCCAACAGATATAAAAAATCTTTTTTGTTTTCCACCCGGACATTCTCACCCGCCTTTCAAAAACCGGTTAATTTTAAATTTATAAAATTTTCAGAAATTAACTCGCAAAAATCGTGCCATTAAAAACAGCAGTTATCTATGTGCTTTTCCGGTCAAATCTATACTTCAAAACTTGTGCTGTTGCAAATTTTGCTTGCAATAGCACAAAGAAAAAGAGGCTTTAATTTGCGCTTTGCGAAAGATCGACTGAAAATATAAAAGCCTCCCTGCGGCGCCAGACTTCATGCGCCATTGGGAGGCAACATCGGCAAGGTGAAGATATTTTCCGGCTATTTGCCGGTAAATACCGGAGGTCTGGATTCCAAAAAGGCCAGCTGTCCTTCACGGCAATCGTGACTGCGAAAAATGACGGTTTTAAGCTCCACTAACTGCTTCTGGATGGCGGGGGGGATTTCCCGCTCCATCAGCCAGGAAATGATCTTTTTCATGGCGCTTATGGAAAGAGGAGCATTCTGGGCTATTTCCTTGGCTATGGTATAGGTCACCTGGGTCAGTTCTGATTCCGGCACCACCTGGCTTATTAATCCCATTTCTTTGGCCGTTTTGGCGTCAATTATGCGGGAAGTGAAGAACAGGTCCTTGGTGTTGGTTACCCCGATCGTATTGATGAACCGCCATAACCCCTGCTCACTGTAGATAGCCCCCATTTTGGCCGGCCTCATGGCGAACTTGGCCTTGTCCGAACTGATTCGCAGATCGCAGTTTAACACGAGATCACAGCCAGCGCCGATGGCGTAGCCGTTGACCATGGCAATCACCGGCAGGCGGCAGTTTCTGATGGCGGCCAGCGTATTTTCGATGTAATCGTGCTCGATGCCGGGCTTGGCGGCCCTTGCTCCCTGGATCTCGTTTATATCGAAACCCGCCGAGAAGGTTTTATCGCCGACGCCAGTAATAACCAGGACGCGGGCGTCCGGATCATTTTCCGCGGCTTCCACCATCTCTTTAAGCTGGATCAGAAGGCTTATGCTCAGAGAATTATGCTTGTCCGGGCGATTAATTTCAATGGTGTAGACGTGGCCCATCTTTTCACAGATCAGTTCACTGATCATTTTCGTCACCGCCTGATTGGAAATTCATTCTTTTTTCGCGCAGGCTCTTCAGTTTTCTGCTTACGGTTGACTGGTCCACCCCTAACGCCAGGGCGATTTCTTTTATTCCCCTGTATTTTTCCATGGCCATGGCCAGTAACTGGCCCTCGGCCTCATCCATAATTTCCCTCAGGGTGGCAATCCGGTGGACGGTAACGGCCGGGGCCTGGGAATTTGTCCCCAAATCCAGCCCCAGTCCGTATTTAACCAGTATATCCGGGGTTACCAGTTTGTCGTTGCTAATCATTACATATATGCGCTCAATGGTATTCTCCAGTTCGCGCACATTTCCCGGCCAGTCGTAATTTTGAAAGGTTTGCAACAGATCCGGTGTGCACCGGTGACAAATATTATATTTCTTTTCGTATTTTTGTTTAAAATGCATGACCAAGGGTATGATATCTTCCTTTCGCCTGCGCAGCGGCGGTATCTGAATGGGGATGACGTTCAGCCTGAAGTAGAGATCTTCACGGAACTTGCCTTGAGAGACCATCTCTTTCAGATTGCGGTTGGTGGCAGCCACGACACGGGCGTCTATCTGCCTGGACAGCGAACCCCCGACGCGGACAATTTCATGTTCCTGGAGCACGTGCAGCAGTTTCACCTGCAGGGGCAACGGTAAATCGCCCACTTCATCCAGGAATATGGTGCCGTTTTTGGCCTGCTCGAATTTCCCGACTTTTCCTTCCCGGTTGGCGCCGGTGAAGGCTCCCCGCTCGTAGCCGAAAAGCTCGCTTTCCAGCAATGTTTCAGGAATGGCGCCGCAGTTTACCTTGATGAAAGGAGAAGCCGCCCGCGGACCTTTTTCATGAATATAGCGGGCGATAACGTCTTTCCCCACCCCTGATTCGCCCAGTAAAATTACGGTACAGTCGGTGGAAGCCACCTGGCCGGCTAATTTCAGGACTTCACGCATCTGCGGGGAACTGGCGATTATTCCCCCTTTTAACAGATCGGGAGAAGTGACGTTTTTTGTCCCGGCAATTGAATAACTTTCCACCGCTTTTTTCTTTTCTTTGGTTGTAGAACGGGACAATGGTCTCAACTCCTTTCACGGAAGCAGCGGGTTTTCCGGCGAGGCGCAGTTATCTTCCCTGCCAGTGGGGTTTCCGCTTTTCCTTAAAGGCGGCGATGCCTTCCCGGCAGTCTTCGCTGCAAGCCAGGGGAGTCACCATTTCCCGCAGGTACTTAATGGACTTGAAATACTCCATGTCCCTGGACGTGTAGTAGGCCTCACGGCCCAGGGTCATGGCCAGCGGGCTTTTGGAGGCGAGTTCCCCGGCCAGGCTCATTGTTTCTTCCATTAGAGAGTCGTGGGCCGTCACCTTGTTGACCAGGCCGATTTTTTCGGCTTCATGGGCGTCTATGTGCCTGCCGGTATAGAACAACTCCAGTCCCTTTTTCATGCCCACCGCACGGAAGATGGGGGCGGTAATGATCATCCCCCACAACCCGACATTGACTTCCGGTACGCCGAACCTGGCCTTCTCGGAAGCGATGGTCAAATCGCAGGCCGCCGCCAGGCCGCAGCCTCCAGCCAGGGCGTACCCCTGCACGGCGGCAATGGTGGGCTTGCCCACATCCGCCAGGGCGGTGATCAGGTCGGCGTACTTGGACAGGTGGGCGCGCATTTCAATGACGCTGCTGCTTTTTTCTCCCACCCCGTCCAGGTCCGCCCCGGCGCAGAAAGCTTTATCCCCGGCGCCCCGAATCACGATGACCCGCATTTCTGGATTCTTTCCGGACTCTTCCAGCGCCTGGACAATTTCTTCCATCAGCCCGGCGTTAAGGGCGTTGTTCACTTCGGGCCGGTTCAGGGTAATGACGGCAACGTGATCTGATTCTTCGTAATACATGAATTGATAAGCCAACTGGTTCACCCCTTTGAAAAGCTTGTTGTGCAAAACAGGCCCGCAATTTTTGTACCCGACCGGCAGTGACCGTAAAATACCAGTTGCACTTTAGATCAGGTCTAAATAACAACTTTACCGCTTGCACAAATACAAGTATTATTTGCATTTGTGCAAGTACTCGGGCAGCCAGTCAGGCTCGTTACAAGGTTCATTTTTTCTCCAGGGTTACTGCTGTTTATTTAAATAGTTTAGATAGGCCGGCGTATTCATTCCACAACCGGTCCCGCCACTCCGGATGGGCTATGGCGATAAGGGCTTCCGCCCGTTCGTTCAGGGATTTGGCCGTCAGGTCGGCCACTCCGTATTCGGTGACAACGTACTGTACTGAATGCCTGGGCGCAGTGACAGGTGTACCGGGCGGCAGCCTGGGCACGATGGTTGATTGCCCGTTCGGACCGTTAGTTGAAGGGATGGCCAGTATGGTCTTCCCTCCGGGCGACATCAGGGCGCCTTCGATAAAGTCGAAACATCCCCCCACGCCGCTGATCTGCAAGTCTCCCACGGCCTCCGAGTTGGCCTGTCCCCATAAATCCACCTGAACTGCAGAATTTATGGAAATAAAGTTTTTGAATTTCCCCATGGTGACGGGATTTGCGGCAAAGGAAGCGGGATGCATCTCCAGTATAGGGTTATCGTGGGCAAAGTTAAACAGCTTTTCGGTACCCATCAGTTCGCCGCTGATTACCGAACAGGCGCCTTTCCCGGGAAAGGGCGCCAGCATGCCCGCCCCGGCCAGGTCCACCATGGCGTCAACACCCATCCCGCATACGCTTACCCGTAAACCGGAATCTTTTAAGAAAGAAGTGACCGATTCCGGAATGGAACCGAACCCGATCTGGACAACCGACCCGTCGGGAATGAGTTCCGCGATATAGGAGCATATTTTCCTGGATACCGCGTCGGGATTCGGTGAATGGTAGGCAACCAGGGGGCGGCTGATCTCCACGAGGTAATCTATCTCCGAAAGGTGGATGAAGCATTCGCCCAGCGTACGCGGCATCCGGTCGTTGACTTCGGCGATAACCGTTTTCGCCTGCCGGGCGGCCGACAGAGAATAGCTTGCCGACACGCCCAGGCTGCAGTAACCGCCGCTGTCCGGGGGTGAAACGTGAATAAAGGCCACGTCCACACCAAGTCTTTCAAGAATTTTGGGTACCTGGGAACTCCTTGCCGGCAAAAACTCCGCCGCACCACCGGCCACCAGATCGCGTACCCGCCTCGTGACATGCCATGTATAATATTTGAATTTTCCCCGGCAGGGTGGCTGTAAAAATTTGTAATCGGTCAACAGCAGGCCGCTGAACAGTCTTGTGCCTTCAAGCCTTTCGCTGTCTTTCGCCAGCGCCTCGATCAGTGTTTGCGTTTCGCCGCAGCCCGGGGGAAAAACTATCGACGAACCGGGTTTGATAGCCGAAATGGCTTCTTCAGAGCTAACTCGTATGGCCAAACACAGCACCCCGCCGACAGGTTTGAATCGACATTCTCATTTCATTTTACCATAAATGCTTTAAAAGTTTGATCAGTTCAGCCGGGTTCTTCCGGGGATGTACCCGGTTTTGGCCGCGGGAGACAGCTTCTGGCACAAATTATGCATAGTTGATTAATCAGACAGTTTTGAAGGTTGGTGATTTACGCCGGAGCATGTCCTTTCAGCGGGGCCGGCCGCCCCGGAGGACTAATTACTTGATAGGGAGACTGAGAACCATGAAAAAAGTACGACTGGGATCCGGTTCGGCATATTGGGGCGACATACTGGAACCGGCTATCGAACTGGCGGAAAAGGGCAATGTCGACTACATCGGCTTCGACCACCTGGCGGAGCTGACCATGTCCATCCTGCAGCGGATGAAAACGAAGGATCCGACCAAGGGATACATTCAGGATATTATCCCTTTTATGGAAAGACTTCTTCCTATTGCCGCCAGGAACAGGATAAAACTGATTACCAACGCCGGCGGCGCCAATCCCCTGGCGGCCGCCGAAGAAGTGGTAAAGATCGCCCGCGCCCTGGGATTAAAGGGTTTGAAAATAGGCGTGGTCACCGGCGACGACATCCTGCACAGGCTGGACGAAATCACCGCCAGGGGAATCGTCCTGCGCAACATGGATACCGGCGAGGAAGACATCGGCCGGATCAGGGACCGCATTGTGGCCGCCAATGCTTACATTGGGGCCGATTCCATCGTGGACGCGCTGAAGGCCGGCGCCGATATCGTGATCACGGGCCGCGCGTCAGACAACGCCCTGTACGTGGGGCCGCTCATGTACGAGTTCGGCTGGAAGTTTACCGACGGGTACTGGGATAAGATCGGCGCGGCCGTAACCGTGGGACACATCATCGAGTGTGCGGAATGCTGCACCGGCGGCATGTCCAACATGTGGAAGCAGGCCCCGGAATTGTGGCGGATCGGCTTTCCCATCGCCGAGGTTGATGAGAACGGGGACGCCATTATCACCAAGGTGCCCGGTTCCGGAGGACTGGTCAACCAGTGGACGATCAAGGAACACCTGGTATACGAGGTTCACGACCCCTCCAACTACCTGATGCCGGACGGCGTAGCCGATTTTACCTCCCTGAACATTGAAGAGGCCGGCAGGGACGTGGTAAAAGTAACCAATATGAAGGGGAAGCCCCGCCCGGACACGCTGAAGGTACAGATCGGGTATAAAGAAGGGTTCATCGGTGAGGGGATGGTAATCCTCCCCTGGCCCGACGCCTATGCCAAGGCGAAACAGGCAGAGGAAATAGTGCGCGGCCGCCTGAAGCTGATCGGCGTGCAGCCGGAGGAACTGCGCTTTGATTACGTCGGGGTGAACGCCCTGCACGGGCCTGTGGCGCCCGAACCGGATTACGAGCTGAACGAGGTGGGCCTGCGGGTGGCGGCCAGGTGTCGCACCTACGAAGAGGCGGAAAAGGCCCGCAGGGAGGTCACCCACCTGTGGACGCTGGCCGGCCTGGGATCTTCCTTCGGGTCACCTATGCCGGTACGCCAGGTTATCGCCCTCTGGCCCACCCTCGTCCCGCGGGAAGAAATACAGACCAGCTTTACGATCAAGGAGGTTGACTGACGATGGCTAAACGCATGCTGAAGGACATGGCCTACGCCCGGTCCGGAGACAAAGGGGACGTCTGCAATATCGGCCTGCTGGCCTTTGACGAGGGTAAATACCAGGTCATCCGGCGGGAGGTTACCCCGGAAAGGGTAAAGCAACACTTCCGGGGAATGGTCAAGGGAGATGTGGTCATTTACCCGATGCCCAACCTGAATGCCCTGGAGGTTGTTTTGTATAAAGCCCTGGAGGGCGGGGCCACCCGCACCCTGCGCTTTGACCAGACCGGGAAATCCATGGCCACCGCCCTGCTGCGCATGGAAGTGGAGGCGGATGACTGATTGCCGGAGGTTAAAGCCCGTCTGAGGTTTTAAATATACCAGAAGGGGAGGGTTCTTCCAGTGGACTTTGAATTGAGCGAGGAGCACAGGCTGCTGAGCGACACGGTGTATAAATTTATGCTAAAAGAAGTTGCCCCCAATGTGGAGCAAATAGACCGGGAAGACAGATTCCTGCCCGAGGACCTGTGGCCCAAACTGGGCCGCCTCGGCATTCTCGGCATCACCGTCCCGGAATCTTACGGCGGAGGCGGCTTCGATCTGCTGGCGGCGGTGCTGGCCAGCGAACAGCTGGCCCGGGTCTGTTCCGCCGTGGCCTTGTCCTATATAGCCCACGCTGTTTTATGCACCGACAATATATACCGGCACGGCAGCGAAGAACAGCGCCGGAAATACCTCCCCGGCCTGTGCAGCGGCGAGAAGTTCGGGGCGCTGGCCCTCACCGAGCCCAACGCCGGGTCGGACGCGGTAAACATACAGACTACGGCGGTAAAGAAAGGGAAAGAATATATTTTAAACGGCGCCAAAACGTTTATTACAAATGGCCCGGTGGCGGACGTCATCCTGGTTTACGCCAAGACCGATAAAAGCAGGGGGGCCAAAGGCATCAGCGCTTTCATCGTGGAAAAGGATTTTCCGGGTTTTTCGGTTTCCCGCCACCTGGAAAAGCTGGGCAACCGGGGGTCGGCCACGGGGGAACTGGTTTTTGAAGACTGCCGGGTGCCGGAGGAAAACCTACTGGGGCAGGAAAACCAGGGCGTGGCCGTAATGATGTCCGGCCTCGACCGGGAGCGGGCGGTGGTGGCCGGGGCGCCCCTGGGGCTGGCCGAGGCCGCCCTGGAACTGTCCCTGAAGTACGCCCGGGAGAGGGTCCAGTTCGGCCGGCCCATCGGCGACTTCCAGTTGATCCAGGCCAAGCTGGCCGACATGTACACCCAGATTGAGGCCGCCAGGCTCCTGTCTTACAGGGGGGCCGTCGCCGCCGACGGCGGGGAGAGGGGCGGCAAGGGCACCGAAATGCACAAGATTGCCGCCGCGGCGGTCCTCTTTGCCGGGGAAACAGCCACCCGGGCCGCCCTGGAGGCCCTGCAGATCCACGGGGGGTACGGGTACATGGCGGAATACCCGGTGAGCAGGCTGTACCGCGACGTCAAGCTGTGGGAGATCGGGGCGGGCACCAGCGAAATCCGGCGGCTGGTAATCGCCAGGGAATTGCTGCAGGGTTAAGCCTATGCATAAAAGAATAGTTCTATTGATTCTGGACGGCCTGCCCGCCGGCCGGTCCATGAATGTGGCCGCCATGCTGATGACGGGGATGTCAAAGATAGTGCCTGATTTTTGCGGTTCCCCGGTGACTGACGGGGTGGGAGTCAGCCACCCGGGAATAGGCACCACGCCGGTAATCATCATGAAGGCCCGGAATTTCAATGTTTTACAGCGGGCCTACGGCGTGGCGAGGGAAAAGGGGATCCCGGCCGTTCCGTTTTTTGAAAAGGCCGCCGGGCTGCAGACTTACGAAGAATATACCGCCTGGCTGCAAAACTCCGACGGAAGCGCGGAACCTTTGCTGGGTTTGGCTCTTTATGGGTCCAGGGAGGAGACTTCCGGCGCGGTTAAGCGTTGCTCGCTCTGGAAATAGTTGCAGAGTGCGGCGTCCGCCGGCCTGATAAGCGGCCTGTTCTTTTCTCCCTAAGGCGCAGCAAGCCGGCCGGGGACGAGGGAGTAGGCCGCCTTTATTTTTTCTTCATCAAGAAAACGACACTCCCTTCAATGGTGGCCGCGGCGTTGGCGGCAGCAGAGGCTTGTCGGCTATATCGAGTACTTGTACACATTGCCGTCTAGATTTAGCCGCAGTTCTCCCCTTTTTTCAAGATAAACCAGATGCGCCATGGTTTCCGTCAGGGCAAAGCGCATCTCGTGCAAAGACAGCCCGCTGCCGAAAACATCCATGCACGCCTGGTAGGCGCTGGCTCCCCGGGACGTTGCCCGCTTGATTACATTCAGCCTGTCCCGGTGGTGTTCCTCCAGTTCCGCCAGCCGCTGATCCACGTTGGTGAAGCACTCGCCGTGGGCGGGCAGGGCCAGGCTTATCTTCAGCCGGCGGTTTTCCGCCAGGGAGGTGAGAAAATTGTCCAGGGGGTTGGGGTGGGACTGGGGCCACAGGCTGATATTGGACGTAATGTCGGGCAGCAGGTGGTCCCCGGACAACAGGATGCCGCTCTCTTTATTGTAAAAGCAGACGTGCCCGTCCGAATGTCCAGGCGTGCTGACCACCCGGAAATACCGGTCGCCCAGGCGCACTTCTTCCTCTCCGGAGAGGATGGTTATGTCGGGATGAGGCGTCACCATTGAACGCATATCCATGATATTATCCAGCATTTTAGTGATAAGTCCGGCGGGAACGCCGTTTTCCAGGTACATCCGGGAAAGCAGCTCCATGTTCCGGCGGCCCTGTTTCCATATCTTATCCGCCAGGGCGGCGTCGACGGAACTCATGTACACCGGGGCGCCGGAAAGCTGCTGCAGCCAACCGGCAGCCCCGTAATGGTCCGGGTGATAATGGGTTATGTAGATTCCGGTGATCTCCCCGGCGTCGAATCCGTAGCGGTCCATAAATTCCAGCCAGGCCTTCCTGGCGGGATCGTAATTCAGGCCCGCGTCGACTATGGTCCACCCGTCCCTGCCTTTCACAGCGTAACAGTTTACGTGGTCCAGTCTGAACGGCAGCGGCAGCCTTACTTTGAAAATATCACGCGGAATGATTTCAGTCATTTTGATTGTAGCTCCTTCCGGTATCGCCTTGACTTGTTCCAGGCCGGCTTCTGTCAGCGGCGACAGCGGCCAGGGCGTCGACAACCCAGACTCCTTGGCCTTCAGGCATGACCATGAGCGGGTTGATGTCCAGTTCGGCCATTTCCGGCCAGTCGGCGGCCAGCCGGGCCACCCTGGCTATGGCGTTGACCATGGCCGGCAGGTCCGCCGGGGGCTGGCCCCGGGCGCCCGCCAGCAGCGGGTAGGCCTTGATTTCACCGATCATTTCCCGGATATCGTTTTGGCTTACCGGCAGCACGCGCAGAGAAACGTCTTTCATGACCTCCACCCAGATCCCGCCCAGCCCGAAGGTGAGGACGGGACCGAAGACCGGGTCCCTGCTGATGCCCACCAGCACCTCCAGACCGCCCGCCAGCATTTTTTGCACCAGCACGCCGCGGATTACGGAACCGGGCCGGCGCCGGCCGGCATTTCCGGTCACGGCGGCAAATGCCTGCCGGACTTCTTCCGGACCGGTAAGATTGAGCCGGATGCCGTCAACCTCGGTTTTGTGCGCTATATCCGGGGAATCGACTTTCACCGCCACCGGGTAGCCGAGCTTTTCGGCCGCATTCACAGCCTCGCTGGCCGTGGCCGCGGACACTTCCGGGACAATAGGTATTCCGCATGCGGCAAGCAACTCCTTGGCTTCCCGCTCTCCCAGCAGGGAACCGGGCTTCAGGGCGCGATAATTGGTCAGCGCCACCGGGGCGGGCGGGTCGGGTGGGCAGTTTTCTGACCCGGCACACTGCTTCGCTTTTTTGGTATACCGCACCACCCTGGCCAGCGCTCTGGCCGCCACATCCACCTCTCCCATGTAGGCCACCCCGCTGCTGAGCAGGTCCGGTATAGCCGGGCCGGGAGTCCGGCCGGGAATGGTGTCCAGCAAAACCAGGGGTTTATCAGTGCGGGACGATATGTCATGCAGCTGGCCGATGGAATCCGCCCGGTCGTTTAACCAGTGCGACAAAACCAGAGCATCCACAGACGGATCTGCCGCCACTATGGGTGCACACTGCCGGAGCAGTCCGGGGTATACCACGTCAAGGCCGGTAAAGTCCACCGGGTTGGCGGTTCCCGCAAATAAGGGAAGGTAAGCCGCCAGCCGCTTCCGGGTATCCGGGGAGATCTGCGTCACCTCCAGGCCGGCGGCCGCGCACTTGTCCGCCGCAATCACCGCGTGTCCCCCAGAAGAGGCCATGATGGCCACCCTGTCGCCTGCCGGCCGCCTGCCCGCCGCCAGCAGGTTGAGCACCGCCACCATCTCACTGATGTTCTGCACTTCAAGGATTCCCTTTTGCCGGAAAAAGGATTTATATACCGCGGCGGATCCGGCCAGGGCGCCGGTGTGTGAGCGGGCTGCGCGGGCGGAGGCCTCGTGCTGGCCTGTTTTTAGTATTACCACCGGTTTTCCGGCCGCCAGGGCCAGGTCGGCCGCCCGCCCCAGCTTGCCGCCGTCCCGGACGCCTTCCATATAGGAGGCCACCATCTTTATGCGGGGGTGGCTGATGAAATAAGTCAGGTAATCGGCAAAGTCGGTGGCGGCCTCGTTGCCGGTGCACACTTAGATGGCCACTTCCAGGCCGCTGGCGGCGCACGCCTCCAATATGCTGCAGCCCACCCCGCCGCTCTGGCAGATGAGGGCGATGCCGGTTTCATTGGTCACCGCCCAGGACGGAAGGGTATACCCGTAAACGAAGGCCGCCTGCATGCCATGAAGGTAGTTGATTATACCCATGGTGTTGGGGCCGCATACCCGTATGTCGAGGCGTTCCGCCAACTCCTTGATCTCCTGCTGGTGTTCCAGCCCGGCTTCGTCCACTTCTCCGAAACCTGAGCTGAAGACGATCACCGCGCCGGTTCCCCTGGCGGCGCATTCCTGCAGGGCCGGTATCACCTGCGGTGACTTGACGGCGATTATCGCCAGGTCCACCGGCCCCGGGACGGAAGCCAGGTCGGGGAAGCACCTCCACCCGTTTATTTCCGTGTGCTTGGGATTGACCGGGAAAACCGCGCCTTTGAATCCGCCGGCCCGGATGTTGGCCAGCACATTGCCGCCGGGCTTGAACAGGTCGGGGGAAGCCCCGACAACCGCGATGGAAGAAGGGTAGAAGAGTGAGTCCCAGCCCTTTTTTTCAACGGTCATTGTTCACACCTCTTGCTGATATCAATAAAAAATGATTTTTCCAGGGCCGTAATTTCTGATGCCGTTTCTGCCGCCCGGTGAAATAGATCCGGCCCGTTGTTGCTGATCTCGTAAAGCTGTACAGCCAGTTGCGTCCACTTCCGGGCGATTTCCCCCATCCTTTGCCCGGCACTCATCTTCCGCAGGGCGGGGAGGTAATTTTCGGCCTCCCTCAGGTACGCTGCATATAGCCGCCTGAACCCGCTACCTCCCGTACCCCGCTTCTCAATGACCTGATAGGTGAATCTGGCGCACCACTGCCAATCATCCGCATCTCCCCAGGTGGCCAAATCCCGGCTGAAAAGTTCCATGGCCGGCAGGCCCGCGGAGTCCCAGGACGGATTCAGCATGGCCCGGCTGTTTTCAACGAGGGCCGTCCGTATGGCTGACGGCAGGTCCGGGACGTCGAAGCATGGTATTTCCCGCCAGTAATTTCTTAAAGGATAAGGCTGAGCACGGGAATTCATGGCCAGGGCCAGAGTATCCGGCGAGGTCTGCTGCAGCCCCTTCCGCTCGGTATCAGCGAGCAGAGCTATGCGCTCCCGCTCGTCGTAGCCTGCCAGGACAACGGCGTGCCCGGTAAAATGGGTGTTTGTATCGTAATAATCGAGGTGGTAGAGGTCTGTCAGGATTAATACCGGTACGTCCCGGTCAATCCACGATTTCATCTCGTCCCAGGGGAAAGAATCGCCTTCGCGCCACTGAAAAGCGACCCCTATATTTTTAAAGAACATGGGCTCCAGAAAAATGGTTCGCCCGTTAAACATCCGGCTGGGGCTGATTATCTCATCTTTGTAATAAAAGAAACCCAGGCCGGACCCCAGCCCGAAGCACATTGCCTCGCTGAGGTTATGGCCGTGATACCCGGCCACATTGGCCAGAGCCGTGGATCCGCAGTGATAACCAGGCTTGTGACAGAAGTTTTTGATAACTTTTGACATAATCTCCCCCAAGGCGTAGCTTTGTAATTTTAACGCAGACAACCTACTGTTTGTTTGGTTTTGGTCGAAAGATTTTTCATCCTCCTTTTCTGATTCCCTCCAGGACGATCCGGTAAAATAATTCTCCCACATCCGCCGGAGACAGCCCGCCGTCATGCCGGAACCAATTGTGGGTCCAGTTGCACATGCCGAAAACGGACTTAAGTATTATGCCGGCCGGCAAATCGCCGCGAAAGGTTGAGCTGGCGATGCCGTCCTGCAGTACCTTCAGCCACATGTCTTCGTACTCTTTTATTGCAGAGTTGAGTTTGTCCCGTGAACCGGGTGAGAGGTTGGATACTTCCCGGTAAAACACCGGCAGTTCCTCATGGCCCAGATATGCCTGGAGGTGAAAAAGTATGGCCCGCTTCAGCTTTTCTTCGGGTGGGCAGTCCAAGGCCAGAACCATGGACAGGCCGTCACGCAAAACATTCACCGCGCACATCAGCACTTCCGCCAGCAGCTGTTCTTTTCCCTGAATATGGTGATACAGGCTGCCCTTGAGAATGCCTACCTCGCTGGCTATATCCTGGACCGTAGCGGCGTGATAGCCCTTGGCTTTAAATACCCTGGCCGCCGCCTTGATTATTTCCTGGTATTTATTCAAATTAACCGCCTGCCAACCGTTTGGTTTAGTATATTATAAACTGTTCCCTCCTGAAACGTCAAAAATTTTTTGGATCCAAGCAGCCGGAAAGGGGCCGGTAAATTAAGAAAAACAAGAAAAAAATATTCTATTGACAGGCGGAGAAGAATGATGAGAAAATAAAATAAACGTTTGGTAGAATAGGGGCCAAGGGTTTTAACCCTGAATATAGTTCGCTTCAGATAGCTGCAAGGAGGACAGGTATTGAACAGACAGCAGGAAATAATAAAGGCGGCAGCAAAAGTTTTTTTCGAAAAAGGGTATCATGCGGCCACCATCCGGGATATCGCCAATGAAGTGGGGCTGCTTAAAGGAAGTCTGTATTATTACATTGAAGGAAAAGAACAGGTTTTGCTGGATGTCGTGCTCTCCGCCGTCGAAGTATTGTGTGACGGCCTGCACAGGGTCATGGAGGAAAAGGACCTGGATCCCAGAGAGAAACTAAGGAAAGCAATTTTATCCCATATGCATTGCTACGAGGCAAGGTATGAAGAAGTAACCGTTTTTTTAAATGAGATTTCCAATTTGCCTCCCTCCCTCAAAAAGAGGTTGAGAGAGGCTGTGGAAGGCTATGAGGGCATGTGGATTTCTATTCTTAAGGAGGGGGTGTCTGCCGGCCGGTTTCGAAGTGATCTGGATTTGAAATTAACGCTCAGCGCCATTTTTGGTATGTGTAACTGGACGCACAAGTGGTATAAACAGCAGGGAAGGCTGAAACCTTGTGACATAGGGGAGTTTTACGCCGATATCATTTTGCGGGGAATTGAGAACAGCTAGATCAAATGCTTATCTTAATTTACCCATAATCAAACAAACGGTAGATAGAAGGGATGATATGGAATTAGAAGATGCCGTCAGAGGACGGAGGAGTGTAAGAAAGTTTTCTTCCCGGCCTGTTCCGGAAGACCTGATTAAAAAAATAATAGAAACCGCTTTATGGGCTCCTTCCAATAAAAACAAGCAGCCCTAAATATTTGTTTAACGGCCTATGCCCAGGGTCTGGGAACCTGCTGGACGACGGCGCCGCTGGTGATTCAGGAACAGATTAAAGATCATCTCGGTATTCAAGATGCGGAGCTGGTGGGGGTGATCCCCACGGGTTACCCTGAAGCGCTGCCCAAACCGCCGAAAAGAAAAGCGGACAGGGTTATATGGCACAGGTGATTCAGGTTCGGAAAAGTTGCAAATTTTTGAATAGTCGGGAGGTGAGAGTTCTTTCACCCGGAAAGCAGCCGGACTATAAAAATTGACAGGAGGGTAACTCAATTGATTACCAGGTACTTTGATGACATCCAGGTGGGGGAAAAAAGTGTCACCAGATCAAGAACCATCACCGAGGCCGACATCGTAAATTTTGCGTACCTTAGCGGCGACTGGTATCCACTGCACTGCGACGCCGAGTACGCAAAAAAGTCGCCTTTTGGAGACCGCATTGCCCACGGCCTGTTGATCCTGTCGGCGGCCTCGGGCCTGACTCCCCTGGAGCCAGGGCCGATATTAGCCTTCTACGGCATGGACCGGGTCAGGTTTGTAGGTCCGGTCAAGATTGGAGACACCATCCGGGTGGAAACGGTCATTGCCGGCAAGGAAGAAAAAAATGAAAAATCCGGAGTGGTGACCGTTGAACAGGAGATTAAAAACCAGCGCAATGAGACTGTAGTCAAAAGCATCATGAAAATGCTGGTGGCCAGGGGTGGGTAACGTGGGGATTACGGTTTTAGGGGTTTGCGGAAGCCCGGTTAAAGAGTCGAATACCGGGATTTTCCTGGCTGAGTCCTTAAATCAGGCGGCGGCCCTCGGAGCGCAAACGGAGCTGGTCAACCTGCGGGACTATCAGTTCGGGGAATGCCTGCACTGCAATTTCTGTGTCCGCAAGCAAAGTGAGGGTGTTTACTGCAGTCAAAAGGATGATTTAAACCGGGTAATTTTACCCAAAGTTGAGGCTGCAGACGCCTTGCTGGTGGCCAGCCCGGTTTATTTCGGCCGGCTGTCGGCGCTGACAGCCATGTTTTTGGACCGCCTGAGGGTCTTTGCCTTTGGCAACTGCTACGGGGGAAAAATGCGCAATAAAGTGGGAGGCTCCCTGGCCGTGGCCTGGGGCAGGAACGCAGGACTCGAAACCACCCTCCTCTCCATCAACTACGCGTTTCTTGCCCTGGAGATGATTTTGGCCAGTGTCCACCACGAAGGGGTCATTTACGGCGCCGCCGGATTGACAAGCCGCCACGGCAGTGGAAAATTTGATCCCGCCGTGCGGCACGGGATCAGGGAAGATGAACTGGGCCTGAAACAGGCCCGTGCCTTGGCCCGCAGGACCGTTGAACTGGCAGGGATCCTCCGGGGTAAACAACCGGATTGAGAGGAGGAATTAATAATGCCCACCCTGGGCAGTTTCATCAACGAAGGGGTAAGACTGTACGGTGACAGCACCGCCCTTGTTTTTCGCGACCGGCGAAAGAGTTTTAAGGAAGTCAACGAGAGGATGAACCGGTATGCCAACGCCCTTTTGGGCCTTGGCCTGCAGCGGGGCGACCGCATTGCCCTGATGCAGTACAACTCCGACAAGTGGATCGAAGGTTTCGGCGCCCAGGCCAAAATCGGTATTTGCACTGTGCCTGTGAACGCCAGGCTTTCGGCCGACGAGGCGGCCTGGATTTTAAACGATTCCGAGGCCAATGCCTTTGTGTTCAGGGAAAACCTGATTGGGTTGGCCGACCAGATAAAGCCCATGGCGCCGACGGTGGAACATTTTATCTGCGTCAGCGACGGGCCGGTGGAAAAGCCGGACTACATGCTTGACTTCGATGAGCTGATCGCCGGCGCCGACCCCGCGGATCCTCCGGTCAAAGCGGAACTGGAGGATATGATCCTGATGATGTACACCTCGGGGACCACCGGCAAACCCAAAGGGGTAATCAGCTGCCACGACAACTTTACCCAGGGCATGATAGTGAATCACCTGGTTAACCAGTTGCGGGACATGAAAAAAGGCGATAAATACCTGGCGGTTACGCCTCTTACCCACATGGCCCACGGCTTCGTCTGGCCCACCTGGATCCGCGGCGGAACCACCGTAATTCTCGACCAGTTTAACCCTGAGGAGTACCTCCGGACCATTGAGAAAGAGAAAATCAATTACAGTATTCTGGCGCCCACCCTGATCATCATGCTCAGCGAACACCCGGCCGCCGGAAGGTACGACCTGTCCAGCCTCAAGCTGATCTGGTACGCCGCCTCGCCCATGCCCACCGCCGCCGCCCGCAGGGCCGTGGAAGTGTTCGGCCCGGTGTTTGCCCAGATGTATGGCCTGACGGAAAACCAGATGGTCTGTACCATGCTCCTGCCCGAAGATCATTTGAAAAAACCCGGATCCTGCGGCCATGTCATGGTCAACTGTGAGGTCAGGGTGGTCGGTAAAGACGGACGGGAACTTCCTCCCGGGGAGCCCGGCGAGTTAGTTATCCGCACCCCCGGGATCATGAAGGGATACTGGAAGAACCCCGTGGCCACCCGCGACACGCTGGTGAACGGCTGGCTGCATTCCGGCGACATCGGCCGCATGGACGAGGACGGCTACTTTTATATCATGGACCGCAAAAAGGACATGATCATTTCCGGCGGCTTCAATGTTTACCCCGCCGAGGTGGAAGACTGCCTGTTCGAACACCCGGCCGTGCAGGCGGCCTGTGTCATCGGTGTGCCCGACCCCAAGTGGGTGGAGGCTGTAAAGGCGGTGGTGGTGTTGAGGCCGGGGGACAGGGTCACCGCGGAGGAGTTGATTCAGCACTGCAAGAACCGCATCGCCCACTTCAAAGCCCCTAAGACTATTGACTTTGTCGAAGATTTGCCCGTTTCGGCTACGGGCAAGGTCTTGAGGCGCGTGGTGCGTGAAAAGTACACCCGGCTTGGCGTTAACTATTAGACAATAACTCTACCGATTATGATGGGAGGAATTCGGATGTCCGGACACAAACTGCCCGAACCGGCTCCCTGGAAGACCGCCGTGGGGGACGTGGGCTTTCACAAAATACTGGTGCACGGCTATAAGCTGACTGATATTATTGAAAACCTGACCTTTTCCGAAACCCTTTTCCTGGCGCTTAAGGGTGAGTTGCCCACCAGGCAGCAGGCCCGGGTCATGGATGCCGTTTTGACGGGGATCACCGAACACGGGTTCTTTACTCCCACTACGGTGGCCGCCAGGGTTATCGGCAGCGCCAGTCCCCGGAGCATCATGCCGGCTGTGGCCGGATCCCTGCTGACGGTGGGGTCGGTGACCGTTTCCCCCCAGGACACGGCGGAACTGATTGAGGAGGCCCTGGGGCTGCAGCGGTCGGAGGGGCTTTCCCGGGAGGAAACGGCCCGGAAAATGGTGGCCCGCCTGCGGGAGAGGAAGGTGCGTATGCCCGGGGTGGGCCACCCCCTGCACCCCACCGGAGATCCCAGGGCCATTTCCCTCAAAAAGATCGCGGTGGAAAACGGCGTGTGGGGTGAGAAGGGCGAAATGTACGAAGCCGTTAGGGACGCTTTCTGCGCCGGCATCAAGAAAGACCTGCCCATCAACATCGACGGCATGCTGGGCTGTGTCTTGAGCGAGTTGGGCTTTTCGCCTCTGGCCATGCCGGGCATAGCGGCCATTTCATTTCTGCCGGGGATCATCGCCCACACGGTGGAGGAGATCAGCCAGGGCGTCATGTTAAGGGTGGTGAGCGGTGAGTACGTGGGTCCCGCTGAAAGGGAACTGCCTCCCGAGTACAAAAGAGGGTCGGGATTATGCCGGGAATAACCAGGTTGTTTGAGCCAATCGCCATCGGCCGGGTGACCGTTCCCAACCGGATCGTGTCCACCGCCCACGGCACGGGTTTTTGCTCGTCCGGTGGGGAATTTACCGGGAGGCTGCTGCGGTATCAGGGCGCCAGGGCCAGGGGCGGGGCTGGGCTGATCGTCGTCGAGTCCAGCTACGTCCGCTCCCCGTACTGGCCGACGGAGGCCGGACTGGCCCGGGACGACCAGGTCCCGGGGCTTGCCCGGCTGGTGGATGAAATCCACCGCAACGGGGCCAGGGTATTTGTCCAGCTGCACCACGCCGGGCGCGAACTGCGGCAGGCCGTGGCCGGGGAGCCTCCCTGCGGCCCTTCCGTTCCGCCGGACACCTGGGAGCCCATGCACAGGGTCAGGTTCAGGTATTCTCCGGCGGAACCGGCCCGGGTCCTGGACAGGGCCGGCATCCGCCAACTGGTGGAGGATTTTGCCCTGGCGGCCTGCCGGGCCATGCGGGCCGGGGCCGACGGCGTGGAGATACACGGGGCGCACGGTTATGTGGTCAGCCATTTTCTGTCCCCGGCCACTAACTGGCGGGACGACGAGTACGGCGGGGACGCCGGGGGCCGCACCCGCTTCGCCGTGGAAATCATCCGCCGTATCAAGGAACTCGCCGGTGCGGATTTTGTGGTGGGCATCCGGATCAACGGCAGCGACTACGTGCGGGGCGGGGTGGATCCGGCCATGGCCGCAGACCACGCCAGGCGGTTGGAGGAAGCCGGAGCGGATTACCTCAACGTGTCCGCCGGCTTCTACGGTTCCTACCCGGCCACCATCCTGCCCATGGGCGAGCCCCCCGGAATATTCACCCACCTGGCGGCCAGGGTGAAGCAGGCGGTGGGCGTTCCGGTAATCACCGCCGGGCGGATAAACGATCCCCGGTTGGCGGAGCAGGTCCTGAGGGACGGCAAGGCGGACCTGGTGGGCATGACCAGGGCCTTACTGGCCGACCCGGAGATGCCCCTGAAGGCCGGGCGGGGCGCCTTCGCGGAAATCCGCCGGTGCGTCGGCTGCCTGGCCTGCATTGACCGGATGATTGACGGCGGTATTCGCTGCCTCGTCAACCCCGAGGCGGGCCGTGAGGGCCAGGTACCGCTGGGCCGGGCCGGCCGGAAAAAAAGGGTGCTGGTCATTGGGGCCGGGCCGGCCGGTTTAAAGGCCGCCGAAACGGCCGCCCTGCGGGGCCACCGGGTGACGGTTTTTGAAAGGGAGCCTTTCCCGGGCGGCAAACTCCGCTATGCCGCCATGGTTCCCACCCGGGGGGAAATGCTGGAACCCGTGAAATACCTGGAGGCCAGGCTGGAAAACCTGGGTGTCAAGATTGAGTGGGACGAGGCGGATGTGGAAACCGTCAGGCGGCTGGCACCTGATGCGGTGATTGTGGCCACCGGCGCAAGAAAACTGGTTCCGCAGCATTGCCACGGCGGGCCGGGGGTTTGTCACGCCGTGGACGTCTTTGCCCAGGAGGCCGAGGTGGGTGTGAAAGTGCTGGTTATCGGCGGTTCCCTGATTGCCCTGCAGACGGCGGACTGGCTGGCTGAAAGGGGGAGGGAAGTAACCGTCATTGCCCCGGAAAGAAGGCTTTTGCCCGATTTTTACGGGGTCAGCCTTTTCTACATCCGCAACCGCCTGGGCATGCTGGGGGTGGAGATCATCAAACCGGCCCGCCTGCATAACGTGAGCGGCGACACCGTAACGGTGGACCGGGAGGGGAAAATGATCTCCATAGCCGGGGTGGAGACTCTGGTTTACACCGATTTTGCCCCGGACCGGGGACTGGCCGCCGGCCTGGCCGGGATCGGCTGCCCGGTGGAGGTGATCGGGTCTGCCCACAGGCCGGGGCCGGCCGTTGACGCCATGCAGCAGGGGTTCGATGCCGGCAGGGAATTGTGATGCGGAGCTGTTAGAATAAGGCTATTAAAGTAAATCGCAATGCAGGAAAACGAACAATAGATTAATAAAGTGTTCGGGAAATGAACTGAATTGTTCATTTTTCTTTTTTATGTCCGGTACCGGTTTATGTTCGATTGTAATTCAGTTCCTTTTGAGTGGCATCTATTTTGCAAACTGGAAAGTTAAGCGGTTAAATTAATAAGAAATTTGGAGGAGTGAGGATGAGATTTGCGGGCAAGGTGGCGGTAGTGACCGGGTCGGCCAGGGGGATAGGGAAGGCTATCGCCCTGGGCCTTGTAAGGGAGGGGGCGGCGGTCACCATTTGCGACATCGACGGGAAGGCTTGCGAGGAGACGGTGCAGGAAATCAAAGACAGCGGCGGCAGGGCCATCGGGGTGACCGCCGACGTGTCGAGACCGGAAGATGCTGAAAAGATTATCGAACAGACCGTCAGCGCCTTCGGAAGGCTTGATATCTTGGTTAACAACGCCGGCACGTTGAAAGACATGCCCATCCGGGACATGACCGAGGAAAATTGGGATAAGGTCATAGATACCTGTTTAAAGGGGAGCTTTCTCTGTTCCAAATACGCTTCGGAACACATGATCAAGCAGAATTACGGCAAGATCGTCAATATTTCTTCCCGGGCCTACCTGGGGAACCCCGGCCAGGCCAACTATTCCTCGGCCAAGGCCGGCATCGTGGGCCTGACCAGGGCCCTGGCCAAGGAATTGGGGAGGTATTATATCAATGTGAACGCTGTGGCCCCCGGGCTGATTGAAACGGATGCGCTGAGGAGCCTACCCAAGTACGAGATGATCGTGGAGCGGCAGAAAAAAGACACGCCCATCCCGCGCATCGGTGTCCCGGAGGACGTGGCCGGCGCCGTCCTGTTCCTGGCTTCCGACGATGCCTCCTACATCACCGGGGACGTGCTGCACGTTACCGGGGGGCGGTTTGGTTAAAATTGTTCAGGGGAGGGAAGGGAACGTGGATTGCAATAAAAAGCAGGTTCCTTTGAAGGAAGGATTGTGGCTGCTCTCAGACGGGGAAGTGCGTTTGGTTGGAAGCGGCTGCAGCCTCTGCGGCGAAATCTTTTTCCCGAAAAAGGAAAGTAAATTTTGCCCCCACTGCCAGCGAGAGGGATTGCAGGACGTGATCCTCGGCAACCGGGGCAAGATCAGTACCTATACAGTGGTGTGCCAGCAGCCGGCGGGCGGTTTTTATAAAGGGCCCGTGCCTTATGCCTACGGTGTGGTACAGCTGCCGGAGGGGGTAAATGTGGAGACCCTGTTTACCGGTTGCGATCTCGGGAAGATCAAAACGGGCCTGGAGGCCCGCCTGGTCATCGAGAAACTGCACGAGGCGGAAGACGGGACGGAGGTTGTGACCTACAAGTTCGTTCCCGAGGTGTAGGCGCTGCAAATAATTTTTGGGGGGGAAAGCCATGAAACCGCCGTATAAGGGAAGGGAAGTGGTGGTGGCCGGCGTCGGCATCACCAGGTGGGGGTATTACCCGGAGAGGGAATCGTACGAGTTGGCGGCGGAAGCCATTATCAACGCCCTTAAGGACGCTGAAATGGAGTGGCAGGAGGTGGAAACCGCCTTTTGCGGCAGCGTGTACCAGGGCACCGGTTCCGGACACCAGGCCGTCAGGGAGGTGGGCCTGACCGGCATCCCCGTTGTCAACGTGGAAAACGCCTGTTCCAGCGGGTCTTCGGCCTTCCGGCTGGCCTACCAGGCGGTGGCCTCGGGGCTGTATGACGTGGCGCTGGCGGTGGGGTTTGAAAAGATGCCCCGGGGTCCTATTCCCAGCACCGCCTTTCGCCCCCTGGAACTGAAAATGGGCTTTAACGTGCAGCCCGCCAATTACGCCCTGGAAACCCTGGCCTACATGGAGGAGTGCGGCGCCACCGAGGAGGATTTCGCCCTGGTTGCGGTAAAAAACCGCAAGAACGGGGCGTTGAATCCCAATGCCCGTTTTCAGGAGCCCGTCACCCTGGAAGAGGTGATGAACTCCAGGATGGTGGCCAGCCCGCTCCGGCTGCTCCACTGCTGCCCGCTGGCGGACGGCGCGGCTGGTTTTATTCTCTGCAGCCGGGAAAAGCTGCGGTCGAAAAGCAGGGCCGTGACGGTGGCGGCCTCCGTGCTGACTTCGGGGGTGTACGGCGAAGCGGTATACCAGTGCGGCACGGTAAGCAGCGTCAAGTTCCCGCCTGCGGAGGGCATAATTGAAATGTCCGCCCGGCAGGCATACGAGTGTGCCGGCTGCGGCCCCGAAGACATGGACGTGATCCAGGTTTACGACAGCATGGCGCCCGGGGAACTCTGGGACATCGAGAAGCTGGGGTTTTGTCCCAAGGGGGAAGCCCCCAGGCTTTTGCGGGAGGGGGTCTTCGACCTGGACGGAAAGATCCCGGCCAATACTGACGGCGGGCTGATCTCCAGGGGGCATCCCCTTGGCGCCACGGGGTGCGGGCAGATATACGAGGTGGTTTTGCAATTGAGGGGGGAAGCGGGGCCCAGGCAGGTCAAGGGGGCGAAGGCCGGCCTTTGCCACGCCATGGGGGCGGGCCCGAACAGCTCGATAACCATTCTTAAAAAGTAGTTTGCGACTTTTTACCCCGCGAATCGATAGCGAATTGGAGGGCGTCAAAAATGGCTGAACCGGCACTCTACTTTGAAGACCTCGAAGTCGGGGCCAGGTTTTCATCTTCCGCCCGGACGGTTACCGAGGCGGATATTGTAAACTTTGCAGGCGTTTCGGGGGATTATAACGCACTGCACGTGGATGCGGAGTACGCTAAAAACTCAATTTTCGGAGAACGGGTGGCCCACGGGCTGCTGGGCCTGGTAATAGCCTCCGGCCTGTTCACCGGTACGGATCTAAACGCCAGGTGCAGCAAGTCGTTGCTTGCCTTGCTGGGGATAGATTCCTGGAAATTTAAGGGGCCGCTTAAAATCGGCGACACTGTTCACCTGGAGATCGAAGTGGCTGACAAGAGGGAGACCAGCAGGCCGGACCGGGGAGTGGTGGTCTTCAGGAGAATACTGGTTAACCAAAGAGGCGAGGTTGTCCAGGAGGGCCAGTGGCCGATGCTGATCCTGAAGAAAAACTCATGATTACAGCCTTACGGCGCAGGTGGGGGGTTGATTATGGACCTGGAACTATCCGAAGAGCAGCGCATGATTAAGGAAACGGTCAGGCGGTTTCTTGACAAGGAAATCCGCCCGCTGGTGGACGAATATGAAAAATCCGGGCGGCCGGTGTCGAAGGAAATTGTTAAAAAACTCATTCCCTTCGGTTTTTTGGGGGGGCTCCTGTCCAGAGAGGCAGGCGGTGATGAACTGACTTACACCACCTACTTTTTGATGATTGAGGAACTGTCCAGGGTGTGGCCTTCCCTGCGGGCCACGGTAAGCATCAGCAATTCGGTGCTGACCCACATCTACGAGTACGGAACCGAGGAGCAGCGGAAAAGGTTCATGGAGCCGCTGTTAAAGGGCGACGCCATTGGCTTTTTTGCCCTTACGGAGCCCAACGTGGGTTCCGATACTTCCAGCATTGAGGCCACTGCTGTCTTAAAGGGCGACAAGTGGGTCATAAACGGCACCAAGATGTTTATTACCAACGGCGTGGAGGGCGACCTCGGGATTGTCATCGCCCAGACCGACAAGTCCAGGGGGATCGACGGGATCGCCGCCTTTATAGTGGAGAAGGAAATGGGTTACAAGGCCAGGCCCGTCGAAAAGATGGGAACGGTCAGCTGCCCCTTCGCCGAGCTGGTTTTCGAGGACTGCGCGGTTCCGGCGGAGAACCTGCTCGGCAGGGTCGGCGACGGCCTGCGCCAGGGCCTGAAGTTTTTAAACAGCGCCAGGGCCATGGTGGCCTTTATTGCGGCGGGAGTGGCCCAGGCCTGTGTGGACGCCGCCGTTGAGTACGCCAGGAACCGCGTCCAGTTCGGCAAGCCAATCGGGGCCTTTCAACTTATTCAGGCCAAGATCAGCGATATGGTCACCATGACCAGCGCCATGCGGCTGCTGGGGCTTCAGGCCAGCGACCTGCTGGACAAGGGCAGGCCGTGCGTAAGGGAAGCGTCAATGGCCAAGCTCTTTGCCACCGACAACGTGCTCAGGGTGGCTGAGGACGCGCTGCAGATCCACGGCGGGTACGGCTACACCAAGGAGTTCCCCGTGGAGCGGTATTACCGCGACATCCGCTACTTCACCATAGCCGAAGGTACCAATGAGATGCAAAGGCTGATCATCGGGCGGGACGTGCTGGGCATTTCTGCCTTTAAGTAAAAGGGGCATCCAAAATCAGCTATAGCGGAGGTTTATAAATAATGAAGATAGTGGCAGTGAACGGCAGTCACCGAAAGGGTAAGAACACCGCCCGGATGCTGCTGGAGGTACTGGCGGGGGCCCGGGCCGGGGGCGCCGAGACGGAACTGATCGAGCTGATGGAATATGACATCAGGTTCTGCCGGGCCTGCAACCATTGCTTGCAAGAGACCAGGTGCAGCATCCGTGACGACATGGACGTCATCGGCCCCAAGTTGCTTGATGCCGACGGAATTGTGCTCGGTTCCCCGGCATACTGGGTGAATGTCACCGCGGCCATGAAGAACTTCATGGACCGCACCCGCTGGATGCACATGCGCGAAAACCTTTTGGAAGGCAGGGTGGGGGCGGTGGTTACCCACGCCGCTCTGCGCAACGGCGGACAGGAGTTGGCGGCCCATGCGCTGGAAAAATTTTTAAGGGGACACGGTTTGATACTTGTAGATGGCAGAGGTCCGGGGGGTCCCATTTACAATACGGGTGCCTTTGGCACGATGTTCGACGGCCTTGATGGTGAGCGGCTCCTCTATAAAAAGAGTGTGGCGGAGGATGACCTGGCCATGCGTTTTTGCAAGCAGATGGGCCGGAACATGGTGCATATGATCAAAAAAATAAGGCGGTGTGACAGCTAAACGCGGGAATACTCGAAATTTAAAAAAATTTTGGAGGTATGAAAGATGCGGTTCAAGGACAGGGTTGCCATTGTTACGGCTTCTGCGGGGGCGGGTATCGGCAAAGCCTGTGTGGAGGCCTTCGCCAGGGAGGGCGCCCACGTGGTGGTGACCGATATACACGAAAAAAGAATCATGGAAACGGCGGAAAACATCGCCGGGACATACGGCGTAAAAACGCTGGGAATAGTTTGTGATGTCAGCAATGCCGGGCAGGTTAACGAACTGGTGGCCAGGGCGAAGGAGAAATTCGGGCGCATCGACATCCTGGTGAACAACGCCGGCCGGGAAACCCTGGCCCAGTGTCGGGACATGACCGATGAACAGTGGAGGCTGGTGATGAGCGTCTGCCTGGACGGCACCTTTTACTGCACCAGGGCCGTTCTGCCCCATATGATCGAACAGAACTACGGGCGACTGATCCACATTTCATCGGTCAACGCCTTTATCGGGGCCACTGACGGGGAGAGCCACTACTGCGCCGCCAAGGCCGCCATCGCGGCATTTTCCCGCGTTGTGGCGGCGGAAAACGCCGGGTACAACATCACCTCCAACGTGGTGGCGCCGGGATTGATCATGAACGAGTTCCTGAAGAGGATTTATCCCGAGGAATTTTTTAAGCGCCTGGTGGACATGTGCCCGAAGGGCCGGGCGGGCAGGCCGGAGGATGTGGCCAACGCGGTGTTGTTCTTTGCCCAGGAAAATTCGGACTTTATTACGGGGGATATTATGACGGTTTCCGGAGGGCTTTACATGCACGCCTGATCTGGGGCCGTCGGCCGCTGCAGGGGTGTCGGGCCGTACTGTGATGAAAGGGGCGGGGCTGAATGGGCGACTGGCCGGCCTACATGGAGAGGCATCTTGAGTTGATCTCATGTGATGGTAAAGATAAATTGTGTTCGTTGAAGGACGCTATCCGGAAAAACGTGCGCCACGGTATGAGCATTCACATTGCCCAGACCGGCGTGCGTTGGCCTGCGGCCGCAATCTACGAAATAGCCAGGCAGTTCTGGGGCGCCGGTCCGGGTTTCACCCTGATCGGTATTTCCATGAACCACCCCCAGGCCGTTCTGGTGCACGGCGGGCTGGTTAAAAAGATAATCACCTCCTACTGCGGGGATCCCTACCACACGCCCGGCCCCAACGGGGTCTACCAGAGGGCATTCCGGGAGGGAACGGTGGAGATTGAAAATTGGAGCATCCTGACCCTGCCGCTCAGGCTCAAGGCGGCGGCCATGGGCGTTCCCTTTACCACCACCAGGTCCCTTGCCGGCAGCAGCATGGAGCAGGACAATGCCGGATCATTCAAGGTGGTGGACGATCCCTTCGGATCAGGGTCCCGGGTGGGGCTGCTGAAGGCCCTTTATCCGGACATAAGCATTATTCACGGCTGGGCCGCGGACAGGTACGGCAATACCCTGCTGTGCTATCCGCTGGCGGAAAACACGTACGGCGCCATGGCCAGCAGGAACGGGGCCGTAGTGACGGTGGAGAAGATCGTGGATTCCGGGTATATCAGGGAACACGCGCACCTGAACTTTCTGCCCGGCGATTATGTGAAAAGCGTCAGCCTCGTGCCCTTCGGGTCCCACCCCTCCGGCATGACAAAGGCCGGCCTGCCGGATTTTGAGGGCTACGGGGAGGATTACGATTTTGTGGACGAGGCCAGGCAGGCATCGAGGGAAAGGGATCAGTTCGACCGCTGGGTTCAGGAATGGGTGCTGGGCTGCGAAGACCATGAAGCGTACCTGCGCAAGCTGGGCCGGGACAGGCTGTTCTTCCTCAAGGGGCGCAGCCACGCCGGCAGCTGGCAGGTGGATGTGTACACCCGGAATCCGGAGCGGTCCGGCGGTTATAACAGTTACGAGCGGATGCTGGCAGCCGCCGCGGCTGAACTGCAGAAGAGAATCCGCCGCGGGGGGCATCTCGCCATCCTGGCCGGAGCCGGAGTGGCCAATCTGTCAGCATGGCTGGCTTACCGCCGGCTGGTGGAAGGCGGCTACAAGGTCGAACTGATGGCGGAGGTAGGGTTATACGGGTACAGCCCGAGGCCCCTGGACCCGGCTGTGTTCAACCACGCCAATTTTTACACCTGCAGGGCCTTGTCGGACACGCACACCGTGATGGGCGTCTACATGGGCGGGGCCAATAACAGGTGTGTGGGCGTGGTGGGTTTCGGCCAGATTGACCGGCACGGGAACATCAATACCACCAAGATTCCGGGAAAAACCTATATCGCCGGGTCCGGGGGGGCCAACGACATCGCCAGTACGGCGCAGGAGGTGGTGGCGGTGGGGACCCAGGGCAGGAACAGGCTGGTGGAGGCCGTCCCCTACGTCACCTCGCCGGGGAAGCAGGTATGGGCGCTGGTCACCGACCTGGGGGTTTATGAGAAATTGCAGCCGGAGGGCGAATTTGTGCTGACAGGCTACTATGGAAGCCCGGACACCGGTTCGAGAGAGGCGTCCGTCAGGCGGATCAGGGAGAACTGCGGCTGGGACCTGCAGGTGGCTGAAAACGCGGCCGTCCTTCCGGACCCGGACCCGCAGGACATCGACCTTCTGCGCATGTGGGACCCCGGGGGCTATTTCCTGGCCACCTGAAAACAATTATGCCTGTCTTAATTTAAATTATAGAAAGGATGGGGAAACAGGTGAAGGAAAAGGCAGAACAACTGATCAAAGACGCCCGGGCGGCGCTGGCGGCCGGGTATTTCGGCCAGGGCTACGCCCTGTTTAAACAGGCCATTGACCTGTACGATCAGGCGACTGATCTGGTGGCGGCCGAACGCTGCAAAGGTGAACTCAATGATGCCCGGCAGAAGCACCTGGCCTGCGCGCCGCTTCCCGCCGTGGACTACCACGCCCATCCCATCTTCCAGGGCGCCTTGAGACAGGACCCGCCCCTGTACATGGCGGCCAGGCATTTCCGGGTCAGGCCCGAATCCTTTCCGGCCGACTTGGAGGGAATGATCCGGCACATGGATGAAGCCAACGTGGAAAAGGCGGTGATCATGTCTCTGGATACTTCGGCAAGCGACCACTGGGCCTTCAAGGGCCAAAAACTGACCAACGACCAGGTGGCCGGATTTGTCCGGCAGTACCCGGACAGGTTAATCGGTTACGGGTCGGTGGACCCCCGGCGGGAGGATGCGGTGGAGGAAACGGAAAGGTGCGTCAAGGAGCTGGGGCTGCGGGGCATGAAATTTCACCCGGCCGCCGTGGGGATTTACCCCAATGATGAAAAGTATTTTTACCCGATATACGAAAAGTGCGTGGAACTGGGGGTGCCGGTACAGTCCCACTGCGGCACCACGGGTCTGTATTTCACCAAGATCAAGCACACCATGCCGGTCTATTACGACGATGTGGCGGTGGATTTCCCCACCCTGAAGCTGGTGCTGCTGCACTACGGCATCGGTGGCTGGCATGAGCAGGCCATGGCGGTGGCCTTCAGGCACCCCAACGTTTACCTGGACATTTCGGGGGCGTCGCCGCGGGTCATCCCGAAGGAATTGCTCCTGGCGGCCAACACGCCCTTCTACCAGGACAAGATCCTCTTCGGCACCGATTACCCCTTCGTCGGCATGGCCCAGTGGTTCGCCACCTACAACAAAGTAGCCGGGGACGTTTTCACGGAGGAGACCAGGGATAAGGTATTCCGGGAGAACGCCCTCAGGTTGCACGATCGCCCGCCGGTTTCCCCCCTGGATATGCTCCGCCGGGATGGGTTTCCGGTGCCGGAGGGGGCCAGGAGATAGGACCTGGAATAAGGAGGTGAGAGTCAATAATGCTGGATAAAAGCTATGGCGAAATAGTCATCGGGTCGCGCTGGGTATCCAGGGCCAGGACCATTACCGAGGCTGACGTGGTCAACTTCTCCGGCCTGAGCGGGGACTGGTATCCCCTGCACACCGACAGGGAATATGCCGCCGGAACGGTTTTCGGCCAGAGGATTGCCCACGGGATGCTGGTTCTTTCGGTTTCCACCGGTCTTTTGAAGATCATGCCGGGCAGTGTGGAGGCGTTCTACGGCATGGACGAGGTCCGTTTCATGAAGCCGGTCTTTTTTGGGGACACCATTCACGTGGAGCTCCATGCCCTGGAGAAAACCGACCGGTCGAGGGGGGGCGGAATCTTGACCCTGCTGTGCGAGGTCAAAAACCAGAAAGGCGATACCGTGGTCACCGCCAAGATGAAGATGCTGATGAAATAGCGCAGCCGGACTCCGCTTGCCGGCCGGCTGCCGACAAGCGGAGTCCGGCGGAAAGGGGATGCCGAAGGCCGATGGAGGAACACTGGTTGTTTCGGGAAGAACACCTGGCCTTCCGAAAGGTGGTCAGAAACTGGCTGGCCAGGGAGATATGCCCGGAGGCGGATAAGTGGGAGAAGGCAGGAGATCTTCCTGCCGCGGTGTTTCAAAAATTTGGTGATATGGGCCTGCTGGGGCTGAAATTTCCCGAGGAGTACGCCGGCCAGGGGGTGGACCTGTTTTCGGCGGCGGTGTTTTTGGAAGAAATGGGATATGCCGCCCTGGGTTCGCTGGTGGCATCGGTGGGCGCCCACTCCGAGGTGGCCCTGCCGCCTGTATACAAGTACGGCAATGAAGAACAGAAACAAAGGTACCTGGTTCCCGGCATAAAGGGCGAAAAGATCGGGGCGCTGGCCGTCACGGAGCCCGATGCGGGGTCCAATGTGGCCGGGATACAGACCGTTGCCCGCCGGACGGAGGACGGCTACGTGTTGAACGGCAGCAAAATTTTCATCAGCAACGGGGGAGTGGCGGATTTTGTCGTGGTGGCCGCGAAGACGGATCCAGCGGCGGGGCACCGGGGCATCAGCCTTTTTATAGTGGAAAAGGGAACGCCGGGTTTTTCGGCCGGCCGCAAACTGGACAAGGCCGGTATGCTGGCCGCCAATACGGCGGAGTTGATCTTTGAAGAATGCCGTGTTCCGGCGGAAAGCATTCTGGGTACGGAAAACCGGGGATTCTACCAGCTCATGGATGGCTTTCAGTGGGAGCGCATGTACCTGGCCTTGGGTTCCGTCGGTATTGCCCGGGCGGCCCTGGAAGAGGCCGTAAACTATACCGGCCGGCGGATCCAATTCGGCCAGCCCATCTGCAAGTTTCAGGCCCTGCGGCACCGGCTGGTGGATATGGCCGCCCGGGTTGAAATGGCCCGGCACCTGGTTTATAACGCATTGTGGCTGATAAGTAACGGCAAGAACTGTCTTAAGGAGGTGTCCATGGCCAAGTACGCCGCTGCGGAGGCTGCTTACGACGTGGCCGGGAGTGCCCTGCAGATGCACGGCGGCTACGGCTACATGAAGGAGTACCCCATCGAGCGGATCTGGAGGGACAGCAGGGTGCTGGCCATAGTGGGCGGCACGGTGGAAATTATGAAAGAAATCGTGGCCGGGGAGATGGGCCTGTAGGCCGTATCCGCGATAGCGGGCGGGACCCCCGGGCGGGCATGGCTTCCGGTTAACCGGTTAAAAAGAAAGAGGAGGTGGGGGAGGGTGATCGTGGGGCGGATATTTAAATAATCAGAATAGTATGGATTTTAATCACGCGTAAAGGGGAAGTGGATATGAAGCTTAGTAACTATGACAACATCAATTTTGCCCAGCCGATTATTACCTGGGCAAAGCACCAGCCTGACAGGGTGGCGATTTACGCCGAGGGGGCGGCTATTACCTGGCGGGAATTGAACAACAGGGCAAACAGGGTGGCCTGGGCGGCGAAAGGAATGGGACTGAAAAAAGGCGATGTCGTCGCTCTCATGCTCAAGACACAGCCGGAATACCTGGAGGTGACTTATGGCCTGGCCAAGGTTGGAATCGGCCTGGTGCTGCTCAATTACCGCCTGGCTCCGGGCGAAATAAATTATATCCTGAATGACTCCGGCTCCAAAAAACTTTTCTTCGGGGCAGAATTCCTGGATGTGGTGGAAGAAGCGAGGAAAGAACTGACGGACCTGGGTGACGGCGACTTTATCGTTATCGGGGGCGAAGCGCCCGGGGGTTGCCAGTCTTATGAAAACATCATCTCCGGGGCCTCCGATGCCGAACCTGACCTGGAGGCCACCGCCAACGACCTCCTGCATCTCATGTATACCTCCGGGACCACCGGCTTGCCCAAGGGGGCCGTCAGGACGCACGGCAACAATATGTGGATAACCGCCCAAGGACTGTATCACTACGGTTATACCAGGGACAGCATTCATATTGTGGCCGGGCCCATGTATCACCTGGGTCCCGGCGGTTTTGCCTGGATGCAGTTGGCTGCCGGGGGAACCCTGGTTATGCAGAAGGACTTTCATCCCCGGAATTACCTGAAATTGATAGAAAAATACAAGGTTACGCACCTATGGCTGGTCCCGGTGATGCTCAACATGGTGGCCACCCTGCCCGACGAGATCAAAGAGAAGTACGACCTCAGTTCGGTGAGGGTGATCACCACCTCGGGATCGGCCTTGCAGACCGAAGTGAGGCAGAGGGCCAGGAAGACCTTCCCCGGGTCGGTGCACAATGATTTTTACGGGTCAACGGAATTTGGTGTGGGTTTGACCATAAATGACTATGACGGCCGGCGAAAGGAGGCCTGCGTGGGACTGCCCGGTTTTGGCGCGAATGCCAGGATTTGCGGCCCGGACGGAAAGGAGGTGGCCCGGGGAGAGATTGGCGAGCTGTGGATTAAACACCCGGGTGTTTGCGCCGGCTATCATAACAAGCCGGAAGCAACCGCCGCGAGATTCAAGGATGGCTGGGTCAGCTGCGATGATTTGGCCAGGCAGGACGAAGAGGGCTATTATTACATCGTTGACCGCAAGTCGGACATGATCATCAGCGGCGGGATGAACGTATACCCAGCCGAGGTGGAAAATGTACTTTACAACCATCCCAAGGTCGTGGAGGCGGCGGTGATTGGTGTCCCCGATCCCAAATGGCAGGAGGCGGTGAAGGCATACATTGTGCTTAAGCCCGGATCCGAGGCTACGCAGGAAGAAATAGTGGGATTTTGCCGCGGCAAGATTGCGGCCTACAAAATACCCAAAGTGGTGGAATTTGTGGCGGAACTGCCAAAGACCAGCAGTGGCAAGATTTTGAAAAGGGAACTGCGGTTGAGGAGCTGAAGAAGGTTCGTGCCCCGTCGTCAGGGTCTGGGGGCCAGTAATGAAAGGAGCTGTAATGGCTATGTTTAACGAGGAGATTATTTCCATGGCTGCCACCCCGGAGAAGACAGGTCTGCGGCGCATGACCCAGCACGCCCTGTTGAGGAGCAGTGTGCTGCGCTTTCCCAAGAAGGTGGCCCTGGTTGACGTGGCGCACGGTTACAGGCAGCAAACCTACGAGGAACTGTGGGCGCGGACAAACAGGCTGGCCAATGCTCTTTCCGGCCTCGGCGTGCAGAAGGGGGACAAGGTCGCTTTCTGGACGGAGGACCGCCTGGAGCACGTGGAAATATGGTATGCCACCTCCAAAATCGGTGCGGTGTGGACGGCTGTAAACGCTTTGTATACCGGCGAAGAGGCTGAATATGTCATCGTTCACTCGGATGCCGTGGTGCTTGTTTTCAGCCCCCTGATGCTCGACAGGCTGCAGGAGATAAAGCACAAGCTGACCGGGGTCAGACACTTTGTCATTCTCGGCGACCAGGCGCCGGAGGGCATTCATAGTTATGAGGACCTGTTGTCGGCGGCGCCGGACAGGGAGCCGGATGTGGAGGTGTCGGACAACGACTGGGACAGCCTGACCTATACCTCCGGCACCACGGGACGTCCCTCCGGTTCTATACGCACCCATGCCTCCGGCCTGGGGTGGGAAACCAACCTGAGCCAGATGGTGGGGCTCATGCCCGGGGACAGGCTATGGGCGTGGTATCCAAATTTTCACTGGGGGGGTGTGTTACCACCAGGCCGGTGTTGGCGGCGGGAGGAACCAGGTGGATATCGGGCAGGCCGGACCCCAAGGCCTTCCTGGAGGCGGTGCAGAAGGAGGGGATAAACAAGGTGCTGGCCATTCCCTCCATTGCCACGATGGTTTGCAGTTACCCGGAAATAGACAGGTACGACACGTCCAGTATCAAGCTGTGGGGCAGCAGCGGGTCCGCCTGGCTGATGCCGGTCAGGGAGGAGGTACACAGGAAATTTCCCCACGCCGAACTGAGGGAGCTGTATTCATCCACGGAGGCCCTCTTTGCCTGGGCCGGCCACGATGACGTACTGAACTGCGAGAGAACCTCCGGTCTGCCGGCCCAGGGCAATGAAGTGAAAATCCTGGATTTCGGCGGAAGAGAACTGCCGCCGAAGAAGTGGGGCCTCATCGCCATCAAGGGCATCAGCGTCCATGACGGCTATTACAAGAATCCGGAAAAAACGTCGGAGAGCATTATCGGCGACGGCTGGTTTACCGCCCATGACATCGGGTTCAAGGATGGGAGCGGGCGGGTGTACGTTTCCGACCGCGCCAAGGACATCATAAATACCGGTGGTGAAACCGTCTACCCGGCGGAGGTGGAGAATGTAATCCTGCGCCATCCCAAGGTGGCGTGGTGCGCCGTGGTCAGTTCCCCTGATCCGGTGTACACGGAAAGGGTTACAGCGGTCGTCGTTCTGAGGCCGGGCCTGGAGGGTTCGGAGGATCTGGCCGAAGAAATCAAGGAATTCTGCCGGGGCAAGCTGGCCCCTTTCAAGCTGCCGCGGAAGGTGGACTTTGCCAGGGAACTGCCCTTTGTGGGATCGGGCAAGGTTGATAAAAAGCGGATCAGGGCCATGTATTGGAAGGACAGGAAATTCAAGGTGTAGCCGGGGCCGCGGCCGAGGCGGCGCATGAAAACTTTAAACGGGAGGTTTGAGCGGTGTTTGAGCAGATGTTCAAAGAATTGTGCCTGGCGCACATTCCCATTGTAATGTGTGCGGAAAATTTTCCGGACGGCAAGATGGCCCTTACCGACCTGGAGGCCGGCCGGAACTGGACATACAGGGAACTGAACCGGGATATCAACAGGCTGGCCCATGCCTTTCAGGGCGAGGGTCTGGAAAAGGGCGACGTGGTGATGACTTCGCTGCTCAATTCGGCGGAATCCATCATAGCCATCTATGCCGGCTTCAAGGCCGGGGTGGTGAGCAGTCCCATCAACTTCCGGCTGGCCGTGGGTGAAGTCGCCTACCACCTGGAGGACAGCCGCCCCAAGATTTATATTTACGACCCGGAAATTGAATCCATTGTTAAAAAGGCATTGGAAATGTCCGCGCACAATCCGCAGAGGGTCCTTTCCACCGGTGAGTTGGCCGGCTACATGGAGGGGAGGCCGGAAACCGAGCCGGAAAACATTACCGGCGTCACCCCCTTCGACGAGTGCCTGCGCCTTTATACTTCCGGCACCACCGGCAGGGCCAAGGGTGTTCCGCTGTCCCACTTTGCCAATTACATCTGTTGTTTTATGGTTGTCGCCCTGGACAGCTGGACGCCCGGGCACAAGATACTGGCTTTTTCCCCCTACTTCCACCGGGCGGGGAACAATGCCGGCTTTATGCCGGCGCTCAGCATCGGCGCCCACGTTTTTACCATGAAGCACTTTGATCCGGTGGCCGCCCTGAACGCCATTGAAAAGGCCGGGATAAATTTCCTGGTGGGCGCCCCGCCCATGTTTGCCGCCATGAGCAGGGTGGTCAGGATGAAGAAAGGTGAGAAGTCGTGGGATTTGAGCAGTTTACAGGCAATCGACACCATGGGGGCGCCCCTGGACCGTGATACTTACCTGGCCATGAAAGAAACCCTTTGCGAGAAGGTATACAATTCCGACGGAAACACCGAGGCGGGCTGGGTGATCAAGCAGAGCCCCTGGGCGCCGGCGGAAAAGTATGAAACAAACCCTGTTATGAACGGGGTTCCCATGCCCTTCCATTTTGTACGGGTGGTGAAGAGGTATCCCGACCGCAAGGCGGATCCCGGCGACCTGGTGGCCAGGGACGGGGTGGAAAAGGGCGAGATGATAGTCCGCTCACCCTTCCAGGCCGTATCTTACCACAACAAGCCGGATAAGACCGCCGAGAGTTTCCGCGACGGCTGGTTCTACACCGGGGACGCCGTCACCTGGGACAAGGACGGCTATTTCATGATTCACGGGCGTTCGGGCGACATGATCCTTACCGGGGCGGAGAATGTCTACCCGGACGAGGTGGAGGCGATACTTCTTGAACACCCGAAGGTGAGGGACTGCGTCGTGGTGGGGGTTCCCGACCCGGACGGGATCCTGGGCAGCGTGATAGTGGCCTACATTGTTCCGGAGGACGGATCACTGACGGCGGCGGAGCTGGACGGGTTCTGCCGGGAGCATCCCATGCTGGCCAGATTCAAGCGTCCCAGGTACTACAGAATTACCGGGGAAATCCCCTACACGGCCACAGGGAAAAGAATCCGCTACGTCGTTCGCGAGAGGGCAAGGAAGGATATGGAGGAAGGCATGTTTACCAAAGTCTGAAAGACCGGTGGCGGCGATGCTGTCGCCGCCGCCCCGGCGTTTTTAAAACTGCAATTGGCGAAAGGGGCTGCGCGCAATGAGAAAGCTGTACGGCATGGCCGGTTTGACCCACGGGTTTATTCTCAGGAACAATGCTTCCAAGTTTCCAAACAAACCGGCGGTGATAGATATAGAGAGGAACAAGAAATGTACCTACGCCCGGTTGAAGAGGATATTGATAGTCCGATATTAAATTTAAAAAGCCGGACCTTGCATTTTACCCGGAATGATGGGTCGCCTGTGAACTAGTGGAGCACCGGGTTGCCATACCGGCATCACTTTTTCGGGGAGGATGAATTGAGATGAGCAAAATAGCAATCCTTTCACCATTTTCCGAATTTACTAAAATGTTGCGAAATATCTGCCTGGATAACGACCAGGATATTATCGAGGTGGTGGAGGCATACGGCAGCGAGGCCCTGCATACAGCGCAAAAGTTGGAAAATGCCGGGTTCGAGGCTATAATCGCCCGCCGGTTTACCGCCGCCCACCTGAAGGAAAACAAGCTGCCCATCCCAATTATAGATTTAAGAATAAATGAGCTCGATCTTTTACAAAAGATGCACCAGATCGTATCCATGGGTTTTAAAAAGATCGGCTGCCTTTTTTACAGCGAGGAGCTGATGGACTATGATTTTGAAGCATTTGAAGAGATTTTGGGCATAAAAATACTGCCTCTGCCCTACCACCTGCCGGGGGATGATATTGAAGACCAGGTGCAGCGCGCCATAAAAAATGAGGTGGACTTTGTGCTGACCACCGGCATCTGCATCGCCAGGAAATGCGTCAGCAACGGGCTACGGGTGGAAGTGGTATACCCCAGGAAAAGCTCGGTGATCACGGGCATCCAGAGGGCCAGGGAAACCATTGCCGCCAATAAGCAATACCTGGATTACAGCCGGCAGTTGCAGACAATCATCAACTCGACCCGGGACGGCATGCTGGTGGTGGACAGCAACCTGGTGATCACCATGATCAACCCGGTGGCGGAGAAAATTTTCAACGTGGTGGCCGGGGAGATTGTCGGCAAATCCGTTAATTCGATTCACCCGCAGCTGGATTTGTCTTCGCTGGTGCATCAGCACCGGCAGGAGGAAGATAAAATAGTCCGGTTCGACAACAGGCAGCTGGTAATCAAGTGGGCGCCGCTGAACATGGATAATAACCTGGTTTGGGGCACCCTGTTCATTGTCCAGGATGTCAGTGAGGTACAGAGGCTGGACCAGCAGATCAGGGCCGAAAATATCGCCAGGGGATTGAAGGCCAGGTTTGAGTTAAGTCATATCTGGGGGGTAAGCCAGAAAATACAAAAGGTGAAAAACCAGGCGCGGCGTTATGCCGAGAGTGATTCAACCATTTTGATCACCGGCGAGTCGGGGACCGGGAAGGAGCTGATTGCCCAGGCCATTCACAACAGCAGCAGCCGGAAAAATGGTCCCTTTGTGGCGGTCAACTGCGCCAGCTTACCGGAGACCCTGCTGGAAAGCGAGCTGTTCGGCTATGAAAAGGGGGCCTTTACGGGGGCCGACAAAAACGGCAAGGCCGGCCTGTTTGAACTGGCCCACAAGGGGACGATCTTCCTGGACGAGATCGGCGACTGCCCGGTTTCGCTGCAGGCCAAGCTCCTGCGTGTTTTGCAGGAGAAGGAGGTCCGGCGGATCGGCAGTGAGAAGATAATTCCGGTGGACGTGCGGGTGCTGGCGGCTACCAATAAAGATCTTTTAACGGAAATTAAAAAGAGGAATTTCCGGGAGGACCTGTATTACAGGTTGAATGTGCTGAGCATCAAGGTCCCGCCCCTGCGGGAGCGCAAGGATGATATCGGGGAACTGTCCAACCTCTTCATCGAAAGGTGCCGGGCCGGGACCGTGAAAAAGGTTCCCCCTTTTTCCCCCGTTCAGATCAGGAAATTGTCCCTCTATCACTGGCCCGGCAATATCCGGGAACTGGAGAATTTCGTTGAAAGATACGTTTTACTTTATAGGGCCGGTGACAATGTCGACAGCCTTATTGATCAGTTTTTGATCGAGAGCGTGTCACAGGAAAATTTCCGGTCTGAGGACCCGGACGTACTGGAGATCAGGATCGGCACGCTGAAAGAAATGGAGCTGCAGATTTTTATCAAGATGGTTGAGGGGTTAAAACTGGATAAAAACAAAGTGGCCAGCCTTTTGAATATCAGCCGGACCACCCTATGGAAGAAGCTGAGGGACGTAGGTTATACCGTCGTTGAAAAGTAAACGGGATTCCAGTAAAACGTTCGGGAAATGAACTGTAATGTTCATTTCCCTTTTTTTAGCCGGCAATCACGATCGGTTCCCGGTTATAACAAGTTCTCCGGATCCGGCATTGAACTTGCATATATGATAGGCACCGTGGAGAAGACTGAAGGGCCTGATCAAGGCGCCACAGCCGATGGCCGGCCGGGATGCGGGGGTATTTTGCCTTTAGTAGGGGGGATTTTTTATGCTGCCTTTAAGCGGGATTCGCGTCCTGGATCTCACCAGCCTGCTGCCGGGGCCTTTTTGTTCGATGATCCTGGCCGATTTGGGGGCCGAGGTGATCAAGGTGGAGCGGCCGCCCGGCGGGGACCCCGCCAGGACCGCCCTGCCCGGCCTTTTCGGCGCATTAAACAGGAATAAAAAGAGTGTTACCCTCGACCTCAAGAACCGGCACGGGAAAATTGCCTTCGCCGGGCTGCTGGAGAGAAGTGATGTGCTCCTGGAGGGCTTCCGCCCCGGCGTGCTGGCCAGGCTGGGCTTCGGCTGGGAAGAGGCCCGGGCGGTCAATAACCGGCTGGTTTACTGCTCAATTTCCGGCTACGGCCAGGACGGCCCCTACCGCGACCTGCCAGGCCACGACGTGAACTACCTGGCGGTGGCCGGGGCACTGAGCATCAGCGGCGACCCGGAGGGGGGGCCGGCGGCCTGGGGTGGCGTCCAGATCGCCGACCTGTGCTCGGCCATGTACGCCGCCGTGGCCATCCTGGCCGCCCTGCGGCAGCGGGAGCGGACTGGCGGGGGCGCGTACCTCGACGTGTCCATGACGGACAGCGTGGTGGCCTGGATGGGGCCGAGGATCGGAGAGTATTACGGCAGGAGCAGGCCCCCCAAGGAGAGGTTTATGGGAAGAGGGGGCTACGGGACATATAGGGCCGGGGACGGGAAGTACCTGGCCGTGGGGTGCGTGGAGGACCACTTCTGGCAGAGGCTCTGCCAGGCCCTGGGGCTGGCCGGGATGGCTGAAAATGAAAGGTACGGCACCTGGGTCAGTAGGATTGAGCTGAGCAGGGAGATAAATTCCGTGCTGGCGGAGTGTTTTTTGAAAAAGGACCGGGATACGTGGCTGGAATTGCTGAGAAGGGCGGACGTACCGTGCAGCCCGGTAAATTCCATCGATGAGTTGATGGAAGACCCCCATATTTTGAGCAGAAAACTGATTGAACATATCGGCGGCTTCCCCGTCGTCGGGTTTCCGGTCAAATTTGACGGGATGGAGGTCAGGGCGGTGGATCCGGGGCCTGAACCGGGCCAGCATAATGAGGAGTTGCTGGGCGGCGGAGGATGGGGAACGGCCGCCCGGGATCCTGGGAGGCGCCGCTGTGAGTGAACAAGTCAAAATCATGATCATGGGCGAGGCCGTCAGCCGTTACGTTAAGGACGGGTGCACAATCAGCCAGTGCGGCCTGATTATGCGGGAGCCTCTGGCCGCCTGTCACGAGATCATCCGGCAGGGCAGGAAAAACTCACCTGTATCGGCGGTGGCGCCGAGGCGCCCAACTTGCTGATCGGTGCCGGCACGATGTAAAACAGGCGGCGGGGATATCTTAAGTCAGTTATTTTGGGATACCGTAAAATTTCACAATATTTTATATTTTAATTTAATTTCATTTTTTCCGGGGTACCGCCGGGAGGGTGTTCGCCCGGAAAAGCGGTGCAGAAGAATAACTTTGTTAGGAGGGATTTTGCAAAAAATGGATTTTAAATTTACGGAACAGCAGCGCATGCTGAAAAAGACCATCGCCGAGTTTGTTAAAAGGGAGTGCCCGCCGGAATACACACGGAAGCTGGACGAAGAGGGCAGGTTCCCCCACGAGGTCTGGAAAAAGCTGGCCGAAACCGGCTTCCTGGGAGTTTCCATTCCCGAGGAATACGGGGGAAGCGGCGGAGACATCCTGGATTACGTTATTTTAATCGAGGAACTGAGCCGGGGGAGCATTGCCGTGGCCTTCGCCTTCTTTCTCACCGTATGCTTTGGCGGCAAGTCCATAGGCCTCTACGGGACGGAGGAACAGAAGAAGTTCTTCCTGCCGAAGCTGGCCGCCGGGGAATGCAAGTTTTCCCTTTGCCTCACCGAGCCCGGCGGTGGAACGGACATCCTGGGGGCAATGTCCACCTGCGGTGAGCGGCAGGGGGATTACTACCTGGTTAATGGGCAAAAAACCTTTATCAGCGGCGCCGACGTGGCCGACTATTTTATTACCGTCCTGAGGACCGGCAAAAACCCGGCCAGGAAGGCCGACGGGATTACCGTTCTGGTGCTGGAGGCGAAAACGCCGGGAATAGAGGTCAGACCCCTGAAAAAGCTGGCCCTGCCGTCAGTTTCCGCCTGCGAGGTCTTTTTCGAGGATGTGAGAGTTCCCTGCTCATGCGTGCTGGGCCTGGAAGGAGAGGGCTGGTACCAGCTGGTGACCACCCTGGACAACGAAAGGATTGGGGTGGCCGCCATGGCCGTAGGGTTGGCCCAGGGGATATTCGACCGGGTGCTGGGTTATGCCAAAGAAAGGCAGGCCTTCGGCCGGCCCATCGGCCAGTTCCAGGCCATCCAGCACTACCTGGCCAAGGCGGCCACCGAGATCGAGGCTGCCCGGCTGCTGCTCTACAGGGCTGCCTGGCTCCAGGCCGGCGGGGAAAGGTGCGACGTGGAAGCCACCATGGCCAAGTACTTTGCTTCCCAGACGGGGTTCGAGGTGGCCTCCATGGGCATCAGCGTAATGGGGGGCTACGGGGTGATGAACGAGTACGATGTGGGCCGCCACCTCCACATTGCCAAAGGATTTACCTTCGCTCCCATCAGCAATGAGATGTGCCTGAATTATATCGGCACGGTGGGGCTGGGACTGCCCAAAAGTTATTAAAAAAATTCAGGATGAAAGGAGATTGCCGGCAATGTGGCACGAGTGGGAAAGCCAGACATTCAATAAGATTTTTGATTACGCCTGTCAGGAGTGGGGTGACAGGGAGGCGCTGGTGAGCTACAACCTGCGCCTGACTTACCGGGAGTACCGCAGGAAAATATTTACCCTGGCCAGTGCGCTTAATAAGGTGGGGATAAAGAAGGGAACCAAGGTGGCCCACCTGCTTCCGGTCACTCCCGAATGGGCCTACCTCTACTGGGCGCTGCACCGCCTGGGCGCCATCCTGGTCCCGCTTAACCTTACCTGGGTGGGCCGCGAAATAGTCCAGGGACTTGCCCTTACCGATGCGGATGTTCTTGTGGTAACGGACAATTTCCGGGGGATTGATTACGTTTCGGTGCTGCGGGAAATGTGTCCGGAAATGGAGGGCAGTGAGGCCGGAAAGCTGCGGATTGAGAAGCTTCCCTGCCTGAAAACGCTGATCGTGGTCAGCCCCGGCGGGAATAAATACGGTTTTGCCCACGATTTCAACGGCCTGATGGCCGCCGGAAGAGGCTACAGCGCCAGGGAAATCACCGCCCTGGGGGAGGAGGTAAAACCCGATGACCACTGCCTTTTCCTCTTGACTTCCGGAACCACCGGGTTTCCCAAGCCGGCCATCCACGCGGAACAGAACATCCTTTTCGGCTTAGCCGGCTACGCCGACGGGATGGAGCTGAGGGAGACGGACAGGGAATTGATCGTTGCGCCCAACTACCACGTGGCGGGCATTCTCTGCCTCGGGTATCCCGTGCTGCGGGGGGCGTGCGTCCACCTGATTGAATTTTTCGATCCGGAAGAGGCCCTGAAAACCATTGAAAAAGAAAAAATTACCGTCATATTCGGCTTTGATATTCACTATTTGAGAATGAAACAGCACCCGCACTTCTCGCACTACGACATCAGCAGTTTGAAAAAGACCATGATTGGATCCAATCCCGGATCTTACGAGGCCATCAGGGAAATGGGCATCACTCACCAGGGGAACATATACGGGTTTACCGAATACGTGGCTTGCCAGGCTTACCTGCCGTACCGGGACAGGTTTAAGGAGGACAAAATGAAATACAGCCACGGCCGGCCTGTGTGCGGGGCCGGCGTGACCCGGTTCAAGGTGGTTGACCCGCAGACGGGTGAAGCCCTCCCCCCGGGCAGTCCTGGTGAGCTGTGCGTGAAGGGGCCGGCCCTTTTCAAGGGGTACTACAAGATGGAGGAGGAGTTCCACGCCTGTATGGACAGGGATGGCTTCTTCCATTCCGGGGATTACGGCTGGGTGGATGAAGACGGGTACGTGTACTACCGGGGCAGGATAAAAGACATGATCAAGACCGGCGGGGAGAACGTGGCCGCCCGGGAGGTGGAGGTGTTCCTGGAAACGGAATGCCCCTGGGTGGAGACCGCCCAGGTGTTTGGAGTTCCGGATCCCAAGTGGGGAGAAGCGGTGACCGCCATGGTCCAGTTGACCCCCGGATCCGGCGTTACGGCCGAGGAATTGCGGGAGTTTTGCCGGGGGAAAATAGCCGGCTATAAAATCCCCAGGCATTTTCTGATTGTTCAGCCCAGCGAGTGGATTGTTACGCCCACCGGGAAGTACAACAAAGTGGCCTTAAGGCAGAAAGCCATGGAAAAACTGGGCCTGTAAGGCCAGGATAAATATAAGGTATGGAAAGGAGTGAAAAATTATGCGGTGTTATCCCGAGAAGGTCACCAGGAGGTATTACGAGATCGGGGCATGGGATGATAAGACGTGGAACGATTACATTAAAGAACACGCGTCCAACACCCCGGATAAAGAGGCTGTGGTTGACCAGCCCAACAAGGAAGAAACAATGGGAGTCGGACCTTTGCGGCTGACCTGGAAGGAATTCAAAACTCTGGTGGACAGACTGGCCCTGAATTTTTTGGAAATCGGCGTCAGACCCGAAGATGTGGTTTTTATCCAGTTGCCCAACTGTATAGAATTGATTCTGGCGGAAATGGCCCTGGACAGGATAGGGGCTGTCGGCACCTTTTCACCCATGCGGCACCGGGCCACCGAGGTAAGGTACACCATTCAGAAGACCGGAGCAAAATTTGCCCTCTGCATGAAGAAATACATGGACTTTGATTATCTGGAATTGATTACTAAACTCCGGCCCGAATGCCCCACTTTGCAGCAGGTTGTTGTGTGTGCCGGGGGAGTTCCGGCCGGGACGCTTTCGCTGGCCAAAATGCTGGAAAACAGGCTGGAGGAAAAATATCCCGTCGGCTACCTGGATCGATTCAGGCCGTCCCCGGACGATGTCTTAACCCTCTGCCTGACCACCGGCACCGAGGCCCTGCCGAAGGTGGTGCCCAGGACGCCGAACAGCTGGAAGGCGATTACCAGGGCCCTCCTGGCGGCCACCGGCCACGGCCGGGAAACGGTGTTTTCCGGGCCGTTTCCCTACATGAACATGGGGGGCCTGGGAGTCCAGCTTTACCCGTGGATCATGGCCGGCGGAAAGTTTGTGGTTCACGACCCCTTTAACGTGGACATTTTTCTGAGGCAGATCACCGAGGAAAAGATCAATTACATCATTGCCGTGCCGGCCATCTACTTCGCCATGCTCAACCACCCGGAACTGGGTAAAAAGTACGATATCAGTTCCCTGACCGTGGTGGGCTGCGGCGGGGAGGCTCCCCCGCACACGGTGATTGAAGAGCTGGACAGGCGGGGGATAACGGTGATAAACGAGTTCGGGGCCACTGAGGGATGGGGCTTTTTTACCCTGCCCGGCCAGCCCGTGGAGGAAAGAAAGGATTTGTTCCGCCTGGATGAAATCCTGAAATACCTGCCGGGGATGGAGTTCAAGGTGATCGATCCGGCCACGGCCGAGGAGCTGCCCCCCGGGATGGAAGGCGAGCTCATCGTCCGGGGTCCCGAAGTATTTTCCGGCTACCTGAATGCCCCCGAGGTTAATGAAAAGTCCTTTACCAGGGACGGCTTTTTCCGCACCGGCGATCTGGCCTGCCTGAACGCGGACCACACCTTGAAGTACGTGGGTAGGGTAAAGGATATGATCATCCGCAGCGGGCAGAATATCAGTCCCGCAG
The DNA here is from genome assembly GCA_049323615.1 of Bacillota bacterium. Taxonomy (GTDB): domain Bacteria; phylum Bacillota; class Desulfotomaculia; order Desulfotomaculales; family Desulfocucumaceae; genus JBMOPD01. The sequence continues at coordinate 65,429 of JBMOPD010000009.1, forward strand.
AGATTGAGCTCATCCTCCAGTATCACCCCAAAATTTACGAAGTGTCGGTAATCGGCATACCCGACCCGGTCAGGGGCCAGAGGGTGTGCGCCTACGTCACGCCCAAGCCCGGCGAGACCATTGCCCTGCCGGAGATCGTCTCCTTTATGCGGGAGAAGCAGGTGGCTTCCTACAAGATTCCCGAGCGGCTGGAGATTATGGAGGTGCTGCCCAAGGGGCCCAGCGGGAAAATACTGAAAAGGGTACTCAGGGAAGACCTGGCGGAAAAATTAAAAGGAGAAGGGGGCTAGCAGGCGCCCCCCGGCGAAACTCATTGACGAATATAAGAAAGGAAGAAATCAGCGTGTTTACCTCACAGTTTCTCGAAGTAACCAGGGAAAGGGGAGTGGCTGTGATCACCATGCGGCACGGCCACTCCAACGCCTTTAATGCCGGTTTTCTCAAGGACCTGAGGAAATGTGCCGGCCGGCTGGAATCCGACCCGGAAATCAGGGCGACGGTCTTTACCGGCGGCATTGAAAAGGTATTTTCCACCGGCCTGGACGTCCCGTGGATGACGGCCAATCCCTCCGCGGTGAAGCCCTTTGTGGAAGAGATGTTTTCCTTTATGGCCGACCTGCTCCTCTTTCCCCTGCCCACCGTGGCGGCCGTCAACGGCCACGCCATGGCCGGGGGCACGATGTTCGTCCTGGTGATGGACTACAGGTTTATGCGGGAAGAGGGGGCCTTTATCTCTCTGCCGGAAATAAATTACAAGGTGATCTGGCCCCCCAGCATGCTTGAACTTGTACGCCGGAGGGTGGCCTACAATGTGTTCAGGGACCTGGTCCTCCAGGGCAAAAGGTTTTACGGACCAGAGGCGCTGGCGGCCGGGATTGTGGATGGACTGTACGACGGCGGGGAACTGCTGGCCAGGTCCGTGGAATTTGCCGGGGAAATGGGGAAGAAGGACAGGGCCGTTTACGCCCACATAAAGAGAACCATGCAAGGGGACTTGGCCGATATGATCAGAGGCGACGACGTTAGTGAATTTATAAATAAAAGCTTTTTAACCTGATTCCGCCAGTAAAGGAGAAGGGGTTATGAAGTATGTGAATTTGCGCAGGGATCAAAATGTGATGGTCTTGACCATGAACCACAAGGGATCCAACTCCCTCAACCCGGATTTCGTCGGGGAGTTGCGGCTGGCCCTGGCCGAGACCGGGGCCGACCCCGCCGTCGGCGCCCTGGTGGTGACCGGCGGTGATGAAAAGTTTTTTTGTACAGGCCTGGACGTGGACTGGATAAAGGGAAACTTTTCCGCGGCAAAGGATTTCTTGTCGGAAATGAACGCCCTTTTCACGGAGCTTTTGCTTTTTCCCGCGCCCACCATCGCTTGTATCAACGGCCATGCCTATGCCGGCGGAGCGGTGCTGGCCTTCCTTATGGACTACCGCTTTATGCGGCGGGACAGGGGCTTTCTGAGGTGCCCGGAAGTCACCATCGGGGTATCCTTTCCCCGGGCGGTGGCCAAGGTGGTGGAAAAGGTGGTGTCGCCCAGGGTTGCCAGGGATATGATTTTAATGGCCAAGAAGTATGACGGCCCGGAGGCCTTGAAGGACGGCCTGGTAGACGGCGTATTTTCCCGGGAGGATCTGCTTCCCGGGGCCGTCGGGTTCGCCTGGGAGAATGCCCAGCCGGACAGGCGGGTCTTTGGCCGGATCAAGCAATCCATGTACGGGGATCTGGCCGGGCTGATCCGGGATGAAGACTGGGAGGCGTTTATCAATTTCAGTTTTGGATCTTGAGGCGGGTCTTGGATTTTTAAAAAATTACCGGGGAGGTGTTTCACGTGACCGGGAACAGTTACCCCTATACCGTGAAGGAGCTAATGGCCGTCGTGCTGGCCAGGGAACTGAAGGACGGGGAGTTGGGCGAAATGGGCGCCTACTCCGATGTCCCCATGGCGGCCTGCAGGCTGGCCCGGCTGAGGCATGCCCCGAACCTCAACTGGTACTGCAGCGCCACCAGCTTTTTAAACCCCAAGGGGCCGCTTTACCGTTCTTCCACGGATTACCGGAACATCGAGGGCGCCGAGGCGGTGCTGAACATGAACGAGGCCTTTTTCTACGCCATCCCCCATTACGACTTTTTTTTCGCCGGGGGCCTGCAGGTGGATAGGTACGGCAACCTGAACCTGACCGCCGTGGGGGATTACGCCAATCCCCGCCTGCGCGGGCCGGGATGTGCGGCGCTGTGCGTCCTGGGCGCTTTTCCCATCAAATATTTTATTTACATGAACAGGCACGACCGGCTTTCCTTCGTGGAGAAGGTGGATTTCATCACCGGCGCGGGGTACCTGGACGGTGAAGGGAGCAGGGAAAAACACGGCCTCCCCCCCGAGGGAGGGCCCAGGCTGGTGGTAAGCCCGCTGGGGATATTTGATTTTGAAGAAAAGACAAAAAGGATGCGCGTCCGCTCCCTGCATCCAGGCGTAACTGTGGAACGGCTGGTGGAAAATACGGGCTTTGAAATGATTGTCCCGGCGCGACTGGAGGAAACGGCGCCCCCGACGCCGGAAGAGTTGGATCTGCTGAGAACCGCGGTGGACCCTTACGGCATCCTGAGGGAACCGTAATCAGGGGGAAAGGAGGACCGGCGTGTTAAGGCGAAAGGAAAAAGTGGTTTCTGTGGCCGAGGCCGTAGCCGGGATAAAGGACGGGGCTTTTCTGGCCATCGGCGGGTTTATGATCCACAACCACCCCGTGGCCCTGGTCAGGGAAATCATTAAAAAAGGGGTCAGGGATTTGACCATTCTGCCCGTTCCCCCCGGGGGAAGCATAGAGGCCGACCTGCTTATCGGCACCGGGTGCGTGCGCAGGGTTTTGGCCAGCTACGTCGGCGCGGAGTGGATCGCCCCGGTGATGCCCAATTACCGGCGAAAAATTGAAAGGAAGGAAATCGAGGTTATTGATTACGATGAACTGACCATAATTTGCGGCCTCAGGGCGGCCATCCAGAAGCTGCCCTGCGAGGTTACCAGGTCCGGCCTGGGCACCGACCTGATCAATGTCAACCCCTACCTGAAAAAAATAAAGGATCCCTTTACCGGCGCCGACCTGGTGGCGGTAGCGCCCATCCGGCCGGATGTGGCCATCATTCACGCCCAGCGGTCGGACCCCTACGGGAACATCCAGCATCACGGATCGGTGTTTATGGACGCCTTCATTGCCTCGGCCGCCGGAACGGTTATCGTCAGCGTGGAGGAGGTGGTTCCACCCGGGGCTATTACCAGGGACCCCTTTAAAACCACCATCCCCTGCCACCTGGTGGCCATGGTGACCAAAATACCCTTCGGAGCCCACCCCTGCTCCTCGCACGGCTATTACGACTACGACGAGGAGCACCTGCAACTTTATGCGGCTGCGGCCAGGGACCCGCACACTTACCGGGAATACCTGGACAGGTACGTTTACGGGGTTGAGGACATAGCGGATTACATCGAGAAGGCGGGGGGCGCGCGAAGGCTGTTCCAGCTGATCAATAGACGCTAAAAATGGAGAAAGGGGTAATCCAATGAGCGAAGAAGTCCTTTATGAACGGCGGGGAAAGGTTGCCGTGATCACCCTTAACCGGCCCGAACAGCACAACGCCATGAATACGGCCATGCGTGACGCGCTGCGGGCGGCCTGGCTGCGCTTCGGGGAGGATGAGGAGGCCAGGGTGGCCGTATTGACCGGTGCAGGGGAGAAGGCCTTCTGCGCCGGCGGCGATTTAAAGGAAATGAGCGACACCGGCCTGCGCATCCCTCCCCCCGATTTTATTCCCTACCTCACGCGCACCGTTTACCTTGCCAAGCCGGTCATCGCCGCCGTAAACGGGCTGGCCGTGGCCGGCGGCTGGCTTCTGGCCCAGATGTGCGACCTCTGCCTGGCCGCCGAACACGCCCGCTTCGGTATCACCGAGGCCAGATGGGGCCGCGGGGCACCCTGGGCCGCGCCCCTGATCTGGATGATTCCCCAGCGGGTGATGATGGAGATCCTGCTTACCGGGGAGCTAATCAGCGCCAGGCGCGCTTACGAGATAGGATTTGTCAACCGGGTTACGCCCAAGGGGGAACTAATGCGGGAGGCCCTGGCCATGGCGGAAAAAATTGCGGAAAACGCCCCGCTTACAGTTCAGGGACATAAGAAAATGGTCTATCAGTGCGCGGAAATGGGCCGCCTGGCGGCGTTGAACGCCGCGGACGCAATCTTTGAGCGGGTTTACCTGAGCGAGGACGCCCTGGAAGGGCCGCGGGCCTTTGCGGAAAAAAGGAAGCCGGTATGGAAGGGCCGTTAGATCCAGCCGGGGACGGGGAGGGAGCAGGCCGGTGGATGGCCGGAAAAGGGGAACTCAGTTTTTGGCTGGAGATGGCCCGGAATAAATCTCCCCAGGCGCCCATGCCCGGGAAAAAACGGGGCAACAGGACGTGTTGGGGGGATGTGCCGCCCGTGAAAACGGGCGGCACATCCTGCCGCAGGGCGGAGGGGCTACGGCCTTCCCTAGTTGCCGACGATGATCACGCTGATGGTGGGGCCGGCCGGATATCCTCCCAGATTGTGGGTCAATCCCAACCGGGGGTTTTTGATCTGGCGCGGGCCGGCCTTTCCCTGAAGCTGCTTGTAGACCTCGTAAAGCATTCTCAACCCGCTGGCCCCGATAGGGTGGCCAAAGCATTTCAGCCCTCCGTCCGGGTTTACCGGCAAGTCCCCGGTGAGGTCGAAAAAGCCGGCTTCCACATCTTCCTTTACCCTGCCCCGGGGGCTGAACTGGAGATCCTCCATGGTTACCGCTTCCGTAATGCTGAAGCAGTCATGCACCTCGGCCAGGCTGATTTCCCTGCGGGGGTCGGTTATCCCGGCCTCCTGGTATGCGGCCATCCCGGCCCGGTAGGTTTCCTCCACGTGGGTGAAATTGTAGTCGTTTCTCAGGAAGCCGGACCTGTTTCCCACGCAGATCTGCAGGGCTTTCACGTAAATGGGGTCCTCCCGGAAGCTTCTGGCCATGTCGCTCCGGCAAACGATGGCTGCCGCCGCCCCGTCGCTGACCCCGCAGCAGTCGAACAGGCCCAGGGGCCAGGCCACGATGGGGGCTTTGAGGATGGTATCCAGCGGCACCTCGACCTGGAAATGGGCTTTGGGGTTCAGCGCCCCGTTTTTGTGGCTTTTGGCGGAGATCCTGGCCAGCATCAGCTTCCCCTCCTCCGGGGTCAGTCCGTACTCGGCAAAGTAGCTGGTGGCCAGCAGGGCAAACTCGCTGGGAGCGGTCAGGGTCTGGGTCCGGTTGGTGCCGTAGGGGTTCCTGATCTCCAGCCCGCTGAAGCCGGAATCCTTCAGTTTTTCAAAACCCACCACCAGGACGAGGTCGTAGATCCCCGCCGCCACGGCGTAGCACGCGTTCCGGAAGGCGTCCGACCCCGTGGCGCACGCATTCTCCACCCGGGTGATGGGGGTGTAGTACAGTTTTAAAGGCTCGGCCAGGCACTGGCCGGTGCGCCCGGAACCGGTGGTGCCCACCCAGGCGGCCTGGATGTCTTTTTGTTCGATGCCGGCGTCGGCGTAGGCCTCGTTGACTGCCTCCAGGATCAGGTCCTCGGCGCTGGCGTCCCAGCGCTCGCCAAATCGGGCACAGCCCATGCCGATGATGGTTACTTTATCCTTGATGCTTCCCATTTTTTTGTCGCCTCCTTTGCCTTGATCCTTATTCTCTGTATGGCATGCATTTCCAGTAGTAGTTGTGAATTCCCCCCACCGTGTGGATTTTCCGGAAGGTCATTTCCACCGGCAGGCCGTTTTTTACCTCCTCCGGGTCGCGGTCGGTCATGTCGCACATGATCCGGCCTCCTTCGGGAAAGTCCACCGCGCAGATGGTGGTGGGGGGATCAACGGCCGCCGCCAGGTTGTCATGGGAAAAGGAGGCTATTTTTCCCGTTTTCCCGGCAAAGTCGTAGGGATCAAACTGGTCTCCGGCGATACACCTGACGCAAACCCTCTGCCGCGGGAACTGTACCGTCCCGCAGTTTCTGCACCTGACCCCGCGCAGGGCCAGCCCCCATTCCCGGTCCCGCCAGAGTGCCGGTACGGAAACCATTTGCTGGGGCGGGCGGGCAGGCGGCTCAGTGGGCACCAGACCCTTCCAGAGGAGGTACTTCATGTAGCTGATAGATTTTTTGTTCCGGAGATAGTATTTGATTCCCCTCCGGCCCCTGATTCCGTCATCCTGACCGGTGACCCTTAATATAAACACGTCGCAGCCGTCTCCGTATGCGGACAGCAGCAGGCGGTCACCCGCCTTCGCCTCTTCCAGGGCGGCCACTAAAATCATCAGGGGCAGGGCGCACCCGGTGTTGCCAATGTCATTCAGCAGGGGGTCCTGGACCTGGGTTTTCTCCAGGCCCAGTTTTTTGGCCGCCAGGCTGTGCTGCCTCGGGTCGGGGCCGTAAAAGGCGGCTTTTGCAATTTCCTGGGCCGGGAGGCCGTATTTCTGCATGGCTGTTTTCACCGTTTCCGGTAAAACCCTGGTGTAGCCCGCCTCCCTGGCAAACCTGTCCTCCGCGGTGCGAATAAATCTTTCTCCTTCGGGTCGCCAAGAATCATAAAATTCTTCGCTGACGGACCAGGCGCCCTCCACCGTTACCGCCGGCCCGGCCCTTCCGATCAGCAGGGCCGCGGCGCCGTCGCCGAAGGCCGTTTCGTTGCTCCCCCTGGGATAGCACAGCCGGCTGTCGGCGCAGACCACCAGGACGTGGCGGGCCGAACCGGCCTCGACGGCGTCCAGGGCGGCCTGCAGGGCCGTCGTCCCGGCCCGCAGGGAGCCGGCAAAATCGGCGGTGCGGACACTTTTTCCCAGGCCAAGGGCGCCGGCGACGACGGCGGCCGCCTGTTTTTCGCAGTAGGGTGAAGTGGTCGAGGCAAAGTAAACCCCATCCAGATCTTCTTTGGGAGAACCAGCAAGGCAGTTTAAGGCAGCGGCGACGGCCATGGTAATGCTGTCTTCATCGTGGTTGGCCACCGCCCTTTCTCCCCGGCCGGGGGCGGCGCCCCACGCCCCGGCGATTTCTGCGCGGCTGAGCCGGTAAAGGGGAACATAGGCGGCGCAGGATACAATTCCGGCCATTTAACAGATCTCCTTTCCTGGTATGGTGATAACAGGAGGTTAATTTCATGAATGTTCGTATATCATCAGACGCAAAATCCGTGCCAGGTGATATGTGGGGTGATACATGGGTAACCCGGCAATAACCCTTAATTTTATAGGGGTTTCGGCATGGGATTGCAGTTTTGCAAGTAAACCGGTAAGGACAAGTTTTACCTTTATTTTACGCATCCCCGGGGTTGGGTTAATATTTTTAATCGTTGACCGGGGTAAAAGTTTTGATATTAAACAGATCAGTTCATTATTTGACTGTATTGCCATAACAGCCTGAAAATTAGCAAAAATCAGGGGCCGCGTCCCATTGTTTTTCACTGGCAAAAGATTTGCAACAGGTATATCAAACAACTGGTGGTGATTATCCGGGATTTCCGGGCATTTTTAAGGAGGGTACCTGCCATGAAAAAAATCACTTTGGGAGCCGGGTCCGGCTACTGGGGAGAACCGCTTGACCTGCCTTTGGAGCTGGTGCAGAGGGCGGATCTGGATTACCTGGGCCTGGAACTGCTGGCGGAGCTGTCCATGTCCATTTTACAGCGCTGGAAAAACAAGGACCCGTCCAAGGGTTACGTGCCGGATTTAATCGAGATGATGAAATTGATCCTGCCCCACACCCTTCCCAAAGGAACGAAGATTATTACCAACGGCGGGGGGACCAACCCCAGGCAGGCGGCAGAGGAAATAGCCAGGATTATTAAAGATCAGAAGCTGCCCCCGGTGAATATAGGCATCATTGAGGGGGACGATGTTTACCCCGGGCTGGATGAAATGATCAACAAGGGAATCGAACTGGTAAACCTGGATACCGGGGAAAGGGACATCGGCGCGATCAGGGACAGGATAGTGGCCGCCCACGCGTACATAGGGTCGGACCTGATCGTTGAGGCCCTGAAGGAGGGTGCCGACATCGTCATCGGCGGGAGGCTTTCCGACAATGCGCTTTACGTGGGGCCCATGATGTACGAGTTCGGCTGGAGTTTTGAGAATCCCGACTGGGACAAGATCGGTACGGCGGTCACCATTGGACACATCATTGAATGCGGGGAGTGTGTGACCGGGGGGATGTCCAATTTCTGGAAGGATAATCCGGAACCCTGGAACATGGGCCTGCCCATCGCCGAGGTTTATGAGAACGGGGAGGCCGTCATTACCAAGACTCCGGGTTCCGGCGGCCAGATGACGGTGAACATGGTAAGGGAGCACCTGGTTTACGAAACCCACGACCCGAAAAATTACCTGATGCCCGACGCCATAGCCGATCTCACCGCGGTGAGGCTGGAGCAGGCGGGCGTGGACAGGGTCAGGGTGAGCAATATGGCCGGCAAAAGGAGGCCGGATAAGCTGAAGGTGCAGATCGGCTACGACGACGGCTACCTGGCCGAGGCCATGTTTATGGTAACCTGGCCGGAGGCCGTGAAAAAGGCCCGGCTGTACGAGGAGATCATCAGGCGCAGGCTGGATAAGTTCGGCTTGAAGCCTCGGGAAATAAGGTTTGAGTGGATCGGTGTCAATTCCGCCCACGGTTCCGTGGCGCCGTTGCCGGATAACGAGGACGCGGTCAACGAAATCGGCCTGAGGGCCGTGGCCAAGTTTAATACCAGGGAGGAGGCTTACCGGGCGAGGCGTTTTGCCATGGGCGGATCCCTGATCTTGGGTCCGGTGGGAACCGGTTTTGGAGCGCCCGTCCCGGAGAGAAGGGTGGTTGCCCTCTGGCCCACTTTGATTCCCAGGGAAGAGGTTCACCTTACCCTGACGATGAAGGAGGTAAAGTGATGAAAAAGGTGCCGCTTAAGGATCTGGCCTGGGCCAGGTCTGGAGACAAGGGCGATATTTCCGATCTCGGGATCATGGCCTTCAATGAAGAAAACTATGAAATCCTGAAAAAGGTAATAAACCCAGAAAGAGTAAAGGCTTTTTTTAAAGACATGGTGAAGGGCGAGGTGGAGGTCTACGATATGCCCAACCTGATGGCGATAAAGGTGGTAATGCGCAACGCCCTGGGGGGTGGCGCGACCAAAACCCTGCGCTGGGATGAAACGGGAAAGGCCATGGCCACGGCGGTATTGAGGATGGAAGTAGAGGCGCCGGGCTGATTCAGGGGCGGCGACGCAGTGGCTGTTTTACAATTAGGGGGGTGGGTGCCCATTGGCCGGACCTGCCGCCATAGTCGGCTGCGGGGCAGTGAAAATAGGCCGCTATTCGGACTGGACGGAAAGCGACCTGGCCCTGGAGGCAATTCGTCTGGCCCTGCTGGATGCGGGCCTCGACAAGGACCGGGTGGAAGGGCTGTACACCACGCCGGACCTGCAGGGAAATATCGGACTACAGACAAATTTGCTGTGTGAATATTTGAGAATTGCTCCCAAATCAATGTTTGAAATATGCTGCGGCGCCATTGCGGGCGGGTTGGCCATCAGGTACGCCGTGGAGGAAATCGCCAGCGGGCGCATAGAGGTGGCGGTGTGTTACGGCGCCGAAAGAGAGGCCTCGATTAACTGGTTTAAACGGGCCGCCGCCGGCCAGGGCGCCTCCCTGTATGAACCGACGGCCATCCAGCCCTACGGCGCCGCCGGGATCATCTGGGGCTACGCCATGTCGGCGCGCCGCTACATGTACGAAACCGGGGCCACGGAGGAGCACTTCGCCCTGGCAGCCGTCAGGAACAGAAAGCACGCCCGGCACAGCGGGGTGGCCGCCTTTACGGCGCCCATTACGGTGGAGGATGTATTGCGGTCGCGCATGCTCTCTTCTCCCATTAAGCTCCTGGACTCCTCGGCTTCCCTCGACGGGGCGGCCGCAGTGGTGGTGGCTTCCGCCCGGGTGGCCGGGAGTTGCCGTAAAAAGCCTGTTTACGTGCTGGGGTGGGGGCAGCATCACGACAACTCATCCTTCCTGCCCACCGATGACTGCCGCAAGCCGATTTATACCTTTGCGGCCACCCGCGAGGCGGCCCGGGAGGCCTTTGCCAGGAGCGGCGTGCGGCCGGATGATGTGGACGTGGCGGAAATTTACGCGCCCTTTAGCCCGCATGAGCTGATGATCCCTGAGGACATCGGCTGGTTCGCCAGGGGTGAGATGGTGGAAGCGATCAAAAAAGGCAAGACTGAGATCGGCGGAAAAATTCCCATCAATACAGACGGCGGGCTTATTTCCCGGGGGCACCCCTGGGCGGTGACGCCGTTTTATGAAACCATCAATATTATTAAGCAACTCCGGGGCGAAGCCGGTCAAAACCAGGTGCCGGGGGCGAAAATCGGCCTGGTGCACTGCGAGGGCGGCATGTTGAACAACGGCCTGGTGCTGGTTCTGGGGAGGGATTGACATGCATGACAGGAAGCCGAATTTTCTCCGGCCCACAAATTTACAGTCCCCTTCCGGAAAAGGGTTCTGGGAGGGCGCCCGGGAGGGCAGGCTTTTGGCCGGAAAATGCAGCGGGTGCGGTGAGGTATTCTTTCCCCCCCCGCCTCTGCTGCCCGAAGTGCCTGGGGGCCGACCTGGGGTGGATGGAACTGGAGAAAAGGGGTACGCTGCACAGCTGGACGGAAGTGTTTCTGGCCGGGCCGGAGTTCGACACCCCCTTTTTGCTGGGCCTGATTGACCTGGAAGGAGGGGGTGGCCGCCTGATGGCCAGGATAACGGGGGTTGAAGCCGGGGAACTGCAGATCGGGATGCCTGTAAAGATTGGCTTTTTTCAGGGCGATGAGGAATTTTCGGTCTACTATGCGGCGGTGGAAGGGGGGGATCCCGCGTGAAGGCTCGGAGTCTGACCGGCCGGGCTGCCGTTGGCGGGGCGAAGGGGGCAACAGGGCGGTGAACTACAAAGAAGGGGAAGAAAGACTGAAAGAAGCGGTTTTATGGGTTGAGGGAAGGGGGCGGGAAAAGCAAATCAAGCGGCACAGGGAATCCGGACGGTTGCTGATCAGGGAGCGGCTTGCCCTCCTGCTGGATGAAGGAAGCTGGCTGGAGTACGGAAAGTATGCCCATTCCAGCGAGCCCGGATACGAGGAAAGGTCGCCGATGGACGCCATCGTCACCGGGATCGGGCGCATAAACGGCCGGGAAGTGGTGATTGTGGGCGAGGACAAAACTGTTATGGGGGGCACCCACGGCGTGATCAACTTCCGGAAGGTGGAGCGGATTATTGATGTGGCCTTTCAGAATAATTTTCCAATAGTCTCTTTGTCGGAGGGAGGCGGCGGGAGGATCCCCGACCTTCTGGGCGTTGGACTCTGCCACATGTTCGGCCTGTCCAAGCAGAAAATGTTTTACGGCCTGGGCAACCGGATGAAGAGGCCCCTGTTCATCTGCGCCGTGTTCGGCCCCAGTTACGGAGATCCCGCCATCAGGGCCGCGATGGCGGATGTTACCATTATAGTCAGTGATTCGGCGGTGGCCCTGTCGGGACCGCCCCTGGTGGAGGCGGCCACCGGGGGAGTGGTTGGCGACCTCGAACTGGGCGGGCCGGAAGTCCACAAGGAAACGGGTATTGTGGATATAATCGTGGACACCGAGGCCGAAGCCCTGCAGAAAATAAAAGAAATTTTACACATTCTAAGGCCTGGCGAGGCCAGTTCCGATCCCCCGGACAGGCCCGTGCCGGAACTACAGAATATCGTTCCGGAGGATCACCGTGAAGGTTATGATATGGGCGATTTTATCAGGGTAATATGCGATCACGGTGAATGGATGGAATTAAAGTCTTATTACGGCGTCGGCGTAATTACCGCCCTGGGGAGGATGGGGGGAAGGCGGGTGGCCTTCCTGGCCAGCCAGCCCCAAAATATGGGAGGCGTCATTGATGCCAGGGCGTTAAGAAAGATGAGCGATTTTGTAACCTTCGCCAGCAAGGAAAGGATACCCCTGATCGTTTTGCAGGACGTGCCCGGTCTGCTGATCGGCAGGTTTGCGGAAAGGGAAGGCCTGCTCAGGGAGTTGGTGAGCTACATCAGTACCCTGGCCGGCCTGGACAACCTGGTGATGCAGACCCTGGTGATCCGGAAAGCGTACGGAGTGGCTTATTTTTTTATGGGCATTGCCGCCACGGGTTCCCAGTGCGTGGCGGCCTGGTCAACGGCGGAGATCGGTTTTCTGGCGCCGGAGGCCGGCGCGGCAATTTTATTAAAGAATACAAAGGGTGATAATAAAGCCGCGATCATTAAAAAGACGGCGGCCGAGTTTCGCAATAAGGCGTCGGTGTGGTATGTCGCCGGAGAGGATTACATTGACGCCGTGATCTTGCCGGCCGAGACCAGAAGCCACCTGTGTCGGACCCTGGATTACATTGCGGGCGGGTACGGGGAGGGAAGTTAAAAAAACTGGCGTGCCCATCAGTGCAGACAATAAAAGGGGGTGTTCAGGCAAGTGACAGACATTCAATCAGGTCAAAAGAGGGTGGAGGTCAGGGCGCCCATAGCCGGAGTCTTTTACCGCCGGCCGGCGCCGGAGGAACCTCCGTACGTTGAGGTGGGGGACACCGTTAAAAAGAAACAGGTCTTATGCCTCCTGGAAACCATGAAGGTGTTCCAGAAAATAAAATCTCCGGCGGATGGGAAGGTAGTCGAGATCGTTTCCCGGAACGAAAAGCCAGTGGCAGACAGCGACGTGCTGATGGTTCTGGAAAGCGAGTAAAAAGGACGGGTGGTCATGTTCAAAAAAGTCCTGGTGGCCAACCGGGGAGAAATCGCAGTGCGCATAATCAGGGTCTGCAGGGACCTGGGGTTAAAAACCGTGGCCGTCTATTCGGAAGCGGACCGGGAAAGCCTGCATCCCGCCATGGCCGATGAAAAGGTGTGCCTGCCCGGCTTTAAGCCGGCGGATACCTACCTGAACATGGAAAAAATACTGCAGGCGGCCGGGGAGACCGGCGCCGGGGCAGTCCACCCGGGCTACGGCTACCTGGCCGAAAACCAGAGGTTTGCCGCCGGGTGCCGGGAGGCGGGACTGGTCTTCATCGGGCCGAGGCCGGAAAACATAGCGCTGGTGGGGAACAAGCTGGCGGCCAAAGAGAAGGCCATGGAGGCAGGGGTGCCGGTAATCCCGGGCAGCAGGCGGGGAATCACATCCCTGGGGGAGGGGCTGGCAGTGGCGGCTGAAATAGGCTTCCCGGTGATCGTCAAGGCCAGCGCCGGCGGAGGCGGGCGCGGCATGCGCATCTGCCTTGCCGGCACCGTTGAATTCATCCCGGACGGAAAGAAAAACTTCTACTTCATGGAAATAAACTCCCGCCTTCAGGTGGAGCACCCGGTCACCGAAATGGTTACCGGCATAGACATCGTCAAAGAACAGATCAGGTTGTCCCTGGGCGATACTTTAAGGTGCGATTATTCTTCCGTTCCTAAAAGGGGCTGGGCCATCGAGTGCCGGATAAACGCCGAAGACCCGGACAACTCGTTTTTGTCTTCACCGGGGGAAATAGAACGTTACCGCCCCCCCGGGGGCTTCGGTGTAAGGCTGGATACCCACGTATACCAGGGATACCGGGTGCCGCCCTACTACGATTCACTGCTGGCCAAGCTGATCGCATATGGTCCGGACAGGGAATCGGCCGTAAAGATAATGCTGCGGGCCCTGGAGGAATTCGTGATCGAACCGGTCAAAACCACCATCCCGCTGCACAAAAAGGTACTGGCGCACCCCCTGTTCAGGGAAGGAAATTTCGACACCGGCTTTATCAAACTGTTTGTGTCTGACCAAGAGAACGAAGATTGAAAAGGAGATCGAAAGGAGGGACGGGACGATGGGAAAATGGATGGATAATTACTTAACCAAACTTAACCAGCTGCGCGGGGAAAACCTGGAGACGGGCGGCAGGGAACGGGTAAGTATCCAGCACGGCCTGGGCAAGCTTACGGCCCGGGAGAGGATAGACCGCCTGGCCGACCCGGGCAGCTTTGAAGAACTGGGTTCCGCGGTCAGGGACACCCGCCCCCCCTGGGACGGGGTATCCAGGCCGAGCCCCGGCGACGGAGTGGTGATGGGCCTGGCCAGGATAATCGGCCGGCAGGTCATGCTTTACGCCCTGGATTTTACCGTCATGTCCGGGTCCCTGGGCGATCAGGGGGCCTGGAAGCTGGCCGATCTTACAAAGATGGCCGGGCAGCTGAGGGTACCCCTGATCGGGATGATCGATTCCGCCGGCGAAAGGCTGAGCATGAAAAACGGCGACGTGGGCTTTAACGGCCTGGCCCAGCTGCTGAGAAACTACAGCCTTTACTCCGGCGTTATCCCCCGGATCACCTTGGTCCTGGGCCCCTGCACCGGGTTGCCGGCCTACCTGCCGGTATTGTCCGACTTTACCGTCATGAACAGGAACACCGCCTTTTTGTGGTTGGGCGGCGCCGTGGAATCCCCCGGTGCCGGGTCGGCGGAATTCCACATGGTTAAAAGCGGGCAGTGCGACCTGATCGCCGAAAGCGACGGAGAAGCCCTGGACCTGGTGAAGGCCCTGCTGGGCTACCTGCCCCAGAACTGCCGGGAAAAGACGCCCTTTGCGGAAACCGGCGACGACCCGGCCGGGGGGGAAGAAGACCTGCTGGACATCATGCCCGACAACCCCAAATTTACCTACGACGTCCACGAGATAATCGAAAAAATAGTTGACCACGGCCAATTTTTCGAACTCAAGGAAGAATACGCGCCGAACCTGGTCACCGGCCTGGCCAGGTTCGGCGGCCGGGTGGCCGGCATCGTGGCCAACAACCCAGAAGAACTGAGCGGCATATTCGAGCCCGACTCCTCGGACAAATACGACCGCTTCATGAACTTCCTGGACGCCTTCAACATTCCCCTGATCACCCTGGTGGACACCACCGCCTTCGTGCCCGGCGACAAGTGGGAGAAAATGGGGGTAATCCGGCACGGGGCGAGGCTTCTGCACGACTACGCCAATTTTACCAGTCCCAAGGTAACCATTGTTTTAAGGCGGTCCTACGGTGGGGGAAACATCGTCATGGGCTGTTCCAGGATGTTTCCTGACTTCATCTACGGCTGGCCGCCCATGGAGTTTTCCCCCACCGGACCGGAGACGGTGGTGCACGCCGTGTTTAACAAAGAGTTGGAGGCGGCCAAAAAGAAAGGCAATTACGAAGAAGTCTTCAATTCCTACCTGGACATCTTAAAAGAAATGTTCAGCGTCTTCCAGATGGCTAAAAGTTGGGCCGGCTACTACACAGTGCACGAAATCATCGACCCCCGGGAAACACGGCAGAAAATAGTCAGCGCCTTAAGGGCCGCCGAAAACAAGCACGAAGAAATTCCCGAGCGGAAGCGATCGATTAAACCGGCATAGAAAGGAGGAACAGCGTGGGAGAAGTAATGGACCAGGCAATCCAAAAGCTCAGGGAAATAAAAGAAAAAAATCTGGCCGGCGGCGGGCTGCCGGCCATCAAAAGGCAGCACTCCCGGGGCAAGCTGACGGCTCGGGAGAGGATCGAATGCCTAGTGGACCCCGGCACCTTCGCCGAGCTTGGATCTTGCGTACAGTCCACCGGCCGTCGCATAGACGGCAGGGAGACCGACGCTCCCTGCGACGGGGCAATCATCGGCACCGGCAAGGTGGAGGGCCGCCCGGTGGCAGTTTACGCCAGCGACTTCACCGTCCTGGGCGGGTCCATCGGCACCCAGCACCTGCTGAAGTGTGCAAAACTCATCGAACTGGCTGCCGGCTGGGGTATTCCCATGGTCTGGCTGCTGGATTCCTCCGGGGGAAGGCTGGGCCAGCAGGACATACAGACGGCGGGGATAGACTGGTATTTCGGCCTGGAATCCCGCTATTCCGGGCTGATTCCCCAGATCAACGTGCTCATGGGGCCGTGCATCGCCGGCCAGGCTTACGCCCCTACCCTGTGCGACTTTCTTTTAATGAGCAGGGGCACCGGCTACCTGTGGCTGGGGGGCCCGCGGATGGTGCAGGCGGCCACCTCGGAAAAGATCGGGGAGGAGGTGGGCGGCGCCGACTACCACATGGTATACAGCGGAACCTGTGACGTGGTGGGTGACGGTGACCGGGACACCATTTTAAAAACCCGCGCTTTGCTGGGCTACCTGCCCTCCAATTGGCGGGAAAAGCCTCCGCGCAGGGAAACGTCCGACGACCCCGGCCGGGAGGTGGAGGAACTGGCCGGGATTGTCCCCGACGACTACGGCCTCAAGTACGACATGCATAACGTGATCAGGCTCCTGGTGGACGACGGACAGTACTTTGAAATCAAAGAGGGCTATGCCAAAAATCTGATCACCTGTTTCTGCCGCTTCAACGGCGAGGTGGTGGGACTGGTGGCCAGCAATCCGAAGGAGCCGGGAAGCATTTTGGAAATCGACTCCTGCGACAAATACTACCGCTTCCTCCAGGTGCTGGACGCCTACAGCATCCCCCTGGTCACCCTGGTGGACACCCACCCCTTCGTGCCCGGCGAGGACCAGGAAGCCCGGGGGCTGTTACGGCACGGCGGCAAGATCCTGGACGTTTATGCCACGGCCACCATTCCAAAGATCAGCGTCATCCTCAGAGAAGCTTACGGCGACGCCGGCAGTATAATCATGGGTGGAGTCAGGGGAATGGGGGTGGACCTCTGCTACGCCTGGCCCGTCGCCCGGTTTGCCGTCGAGGCCTCGGTGGCCGACTACCGGCAGTTGTACGGGAAGGGCATCGAGGATGACGCCTGTACCGGCTACCTGAACAGGGCCAGGGAAAGGTTGGACGTTTTTGAAGTGGCTAAGAGCTGGACCGCCCAGGTGGTGGACGAGGTGATCGAACCGAAGGAGACCAGGAAAAAAATCATTGAAGCCCTGCAGATAACGGGAAACAAACGAGAAAAACTGCCGGCCAGGGCGAAAAGGCACGGCACCCCGCCCGTTTAAACCGGCCGCCGGACCATGAAAGTTCTGGTAAGAAAAATGAAAGGGGAGATTGATTTGGACTTCAATTTTACCGCTGAGCAGGAAATGATCGCCCAAACTGCACGCAGGATTGCCAAAAAGTTCGGCCCGGAGTACTGGTACGAAAAGGAAGAAAACAGGCAGCTGGGCAGAGAGTTTTATGAAGAGATGGCCAGGGCGGGGTTTTTGGGATTCGGGATTCCCGAAAAATACGGCGGCAACGGCCTGGGCCTGACCGAGGCGGTTATTGCCATCGAGGAGCTTTGCAGCAACGGGGGTGGTTTGGCTCCGGCCCTTTACTACCTGATAGGTGTTATTTTCGGGGGCATGTCGGTTATTAAACACGGGAATGAAGAACAAAAGGAGAAATACCTGCCCAGACTAGCCAGGGGGGAAATGATGGTCTCCCTCGGGCTGACGGAACCCGACGCCGGTACGGATACCCTGAGCATCAGGACATTCGCCAGGAGGGACGGGGACGATTACGTAATCAACGGCAGCAAGATATTCATTTCCGGTGTCGAGGATGCGGGGGCGATGGTTCTGGTGACGCGCACCACCAGGAAGGAAGACACGCCCAAAAAATCGTGGGGCCTGTCCCTGTTTGTGATTGATCTTCCCCAGGAAGCCATTATGCATACCGAGATCCCCAAGCACGGCATAAATTACGCCAAAACTTACGAACTGGGCATTGACGGCCTGAGGGTCCCGAAAAGCTGCCTGCTGGGCGAGGAAGGCAAGGGCTGGCACCACATCCTGGACACTTTAAACCCGGAGAGAATAATAGCGGCCGCCGGGGCGACAGGAACCGCCAGGCTGGCCATCGGGAAAGCCGTGGAATATGCCAGTCAGAGGAAGGTATTTGACCGTTTCATCGGCGCCCATCAGGGAGTACAGTTCCCCCTGGCATCGGCCTTTGCCAAGATTGAGTGCGCGAGGCTGGCGACCCTGAAGGCGGCCGCCCTGTACGACCGGGGGGAGTTGTCCAAAGAGGTGGGGGACGTGGCGAACATCGCCAAATACGCGGCTGTGGAGGCCGGGATCGAAGCTGTTTACCATGCCATGCAGACCTTCGGCGGGTACGGCTTTGCCAGGGAATACCACGTGGAAAGGTGGTGGAGGGAAATTCAGCTCATGCGGCTTGCTCCAGTTACGCAGCAGATGACTTTGAATTACATAGGCGAACATATCCTGGGGCTGCCGAAGTCGTATTAGGCACCCGGCGGTCCGGACATGGCCCAAATCCGTTAACCGGAAAAACTGTATTCGAAAGAGGGTGAATATTATGAATATTGGTTGGTGGCTGGAAAGTACTGCCTGGGATTATGGTGATAAAATTGCCATAGTCAACGGGGATGAATCAAAAGTAAACTTTCTTGAATTAAATTCCCTGGCAAACAGGATGGGGAATGTTTTAAGGGAGAAGTACGGTATTGGGGAGGATGATATTGTCTGTACGCTGCTCCCCGAGGATCACTGGCACGTGGCCTTAATGTTTGCGATTTTCAGGGTGGGGGGCATTTTTTCTGCTTTAAACCGGGCGCAATTGCTGGAAAAGTTCAAGTATGACCTGAATATTACAAAGCCCAAGCTCCTCGTGGTCAGCCGGCAGTTTCTAGAAACAGCGAGGGTATTGCAAAAGGAAACGGAATTGCAAAACGTTATGGTCTGCGATGATGTGGAAAGCGGGTATCCCAGCCTGAAAAGCTTGGTCCGGGAGGCTCCGGACCAGTTGCGGATCACGCCGCGCAGCAACCGCGACCTGGCGATTATAAACTTTACGGCGGGCACCTCCGGAACCTCGAAGGGAGCGCAGTGTCCCCACGGGGCATATGCCACATCAATTCTGACGGCCAGGCACCTGTACGGGTTGAAGGCAAGCGACAGGAACCTCATGGTCGGGTATCTCTTTCACAATTCCGGCATCCACAGTGCGGTGCTGTGCGTGGCGGCCGGGGCCACGAACATCTTCCTGGGAGGCTGGGACGCCGAGAAGTGCATGCGCTTTATCGAAAGGTACGGGATAACGTACATCCACCTTATTGCGCCCACCATGATCAGGGACATGGCAAAGCGGGATGGGTTCAGGAAACTGGACCTCAGGGGAATCAGAATGTACCTGGCCGGGGAGCCGGTGCCGGCGGAGGTGCAGAAGATGTTGGAGGAACGGGGCGCGAAAACGCTGGTCATCTACGGAATGACGGAGACCATGCCCCTCGGGGTTCTGGCCTCTTCGATGCATTACGGCGATTACGCCTCGGTTCCCAGGGGGTCGGCGGGCAAGCCGTGGAAGGAATTCGGCGAGGTAAGGCTGGTAGATCCCGCGACAAAGCAGGAAATAAGGGATCCGAACGCAAGGGGAGAAATATACTTCCGGGGGGACGTGTTGACCCCCGGCTATTACAAGGATCCTGAACGGACACGAAAGGCGATTGATGAAGAGGGATGGTTCCACACCGACGACCTCGCTTACTTCGATGAAAACGGCTTTTTCTACGTGGGCGGCCGTACGGATGACATAATCTCCAGTGGTGCGGAGAAGCTTTCCCTCATCGAGGTGGACGATGTCCTGGTCAAACACCCCGGGGTAAAGGACGCCGCCTGCATCGGCGTTGATCATGAAAGGTTCGGAGAAGTGCCGGCGGCCTTCGTCGTGCCGATGGAGAAGGTTGCCAGTGAAGAAGACTTTAAAAATGAGCTGGACAGATACATGCAGGAAAACATAGAAAGGTGGAAACGCCCCCGGCTGTATGTATTCACGGAGGAAATCCCGAGAACCATGAGCAAGAAGACAAAGGACCTGCCGAAACTCAGGGAGGCGGTCAGGGGCATTACCCTTAAGGAAGAGGACGGGGTCGTCACCATGTCCGGACTCCGCCGGAAGGGAAGCTGAAACAGGCGCCCGGCGCCCCGGGGCCGTACTTTTCCTCCCGGGGTCTGAGGGCAAAAATATCTGAAATTTTTTAATTACAACAATTGTTCCCAAAATAAATGATCCGGAAAGGGTGAATATTATGAATCTTGGCTGGTGGCTGGAAAGTGCGACCTGGGACCACGGCGGCAAGGTTGCCGTAATCAACGGGGATGAATCAAAAATGACGTACAGTGAACTGAACTCCCTGGCCAACAGGCTTGGAAATGTCCTGAAAGAGAAGTTTGCCCTGCAGGAGGACGACGTGGTCAGTACTTTGATTGGAGACGATTCCTTTCACGCCGCCCTTATGTTCGCGGCCTTCAAGGCCGGCGCCGTGTTCTGCCCCCTGAACAGGTCCCAGCTGATTGATAAATACCTGTATGACGTGGAAATTACAAAGCCGAAGGTGCTGGTGGTCAACAGCCAATTCCTGGAGACGGGAAAGATATTGAAAGAAAAGGGAAACATCCCGCACTTGGCTGTTGTCGACGTTCCGGGGGAGGAATACCCCGACTTGAAAAAACTGGCGGGGGAAATGCCGGACCGGATCAGGATGGTTCCCCGCAGCAACCGGGACCTGGCCATCATCAACTTTACCTCGGCCACATCGGGCTTGGCCAAGGGCGTTATGCTGACCCACGGCACTTTCGGCGCGTCGGTTCTGTGTTCCACCTTCTGGTGCGGGCTGAAAAGCCGGGAGACCCTTCTGATTGCGCTCCCCCTGTTTCATACGGCGGGGTTGAACAACACGATGGCGGCAGTCATAGCCAGGGCTTCCATGATCTACCTCGGCGGCTGGGACGCCGAAAAAGCCATATACTTTTTGGCCAAGTACAGACCCGACTGGCTTTACCTCTTCGTGCCCACCATGGTGCGGGACATGGCGCGGAGAGAGGCCTTCAAAACGCTGGATCTCAGTAATCTCAAGGTCCAGCTGGCAGGGGAGCCTGTGCCGGCGGAGGTCCACGAAATGCTGAGAAAACAGGGGGCAAGAACCCTTTGTGGTTACGGGATGACTGAGACAATGCCTTTTGTGGCCACGGTGGCTTCATTCTATTACGGCGACGACGCGGATTTGCCGCCGGGGGCCGCAGGCAGGCCCAATAAGGAATTCACCCGCGTAAAACTGGTGGACGTATTGACGAAGGAAGAGATTAGGGAACCGTACGTGAAGGGCGAGGTGTTCATTACCGGCGACGTGTTGACCCCCGGCTACTACAACAACCCCGCGGTCACCAGGGCCAACATCGACGAAGAGGGATGGTTTCACAGCAGGGATATAGCGTACATAGACGATGATGGCTGGTACTATATAAGCGGCCGCACCGACGATATAATCAACTCCGGGGGCGAGAAGCTCTCCCTGATAGAGGTTGACCAGTGCCTCCTGAAGTCGCCTCTGGTGAAAGACGCGGCCTGTATCGGTGTGGCGCACGACCGGTTCGGCGAGGTGCCTGCCGCCGTGATTGTGCCGGCGGAAGAGATTGATGAGGAGAAAATGAAAGAGATTATGGATAAACACTGCTTGGAAAATCTTGAGCGCTGGAAGAGGCCGAGGTTGTATATCAAGGTTGACGAGATACCGAGAACCATGGCCAAACGCACCAAGGAACTCCCCAAGCTGCGGAAGATGGTTGAGGGCATTATGCTGAAAGACGAAGAGGGAGTTGTGTCCCTGGGGAAAATAAAGGGCAGATGAGGCAGAGGCGGAAGCCGGGCCGGGTAAGTGTACCCGGTCCGGTTCTACAGGCACTATGCCCCGCCGCCCGTCAAAACGCCACTTTTGTACAACGGGAGGCTTTGAGCAAGTGGAATTTAAAGACATAGTCTATGAGAAGCGGAACGGACGCGCCTATATCAGGTTCAATAGGCCTGAGCGGTTGAATGCCCTTACCCTCCGCATGGGAAGCGAGCTGACAACTGCTCTTTGTGAAGCCGACCGGGACCCGGATGTCCGGGTAATTGTTGTAACGGGTGAAGGAAAGGCCTTTTGTGCGGGAGCCGACCTGGGAGAGATGATTCCGCTGGTCACGGGCGGTGATCCCCGGGCTTACGAGGTGATCGCCGGTGTGATGCTCAAGCACCGGATGATCAGGAAACCGATTATTGCAGCCGTCAATGGTGATTGCCTGGCCGGGGGCACCGAATTTCTTCAGGCCACTGATATCCGGATCGCCTCCGGGCGGGCGCGCTTTGGCCTGCCTGAGCCCAAGTGGGGCATAGTGCCCGCAGGCGGCTCCCACGTCAGGCTTCCCCGGCAGATCCCGTACTGCTGGGCAATGGAAATCATGCTTACCGGAGAGTTGATCAGTGCGGAAAAAGCGCTCCAGGTGGGGCTCATTAACAAGGTCGTCCCCCACGAAAGACTGATGGATACCGCGGAGGAGTATGCACGGATAATTTGTGAAAAGGCTCCTCTTGCTGTCCAGAAAATCAAGGAAATCACCCTGCGTTGCCTAAGTCTTCCGATGGAGGAGGCCTTTTATCTCGAGGAGGCGGTGGCGTGTGAAGTAATGGGAAGCCGGGACGCGAAGGAAGGGCCGCGGGCTTTTATTGAGAAAAGAAAGCCGGTTTTTGAGGGAAGATAGGCATGAAACGGGGATTCTGTTGGTTTCAATCTCACCCGGTATCCGGGCATGTTTCAGGTCAACCGGGAGGAGGGTAAGTTTTGCCGTACAAGTGTTTGCAGTACGAGGCCGGCGGCGGGGTGGGGCTTGTTACCCTGAACAGGCCTGACAGCCTGAATGCCATCAACAGGCTGCTGGTTGAGGAACTGGGGGCGGTACTGGACGAGGTGGAGCGGGACTCCGGGGTGGGTGCGGTGATCATCACGGGCGCCGGGCGGATGTTTTGCGCCGGGGCGGACCTCTCCGACATCCTCAACTCAAGTGGAACCATGGAGGTCTATGGTTTCCTGAAGAAGGCCCAGGGGACTATCAACCGCCTGTGGGAGCTGCCCAAGGCGGTGGTGGCCGCAGTCAACGGTCCGGCCCTGGGGGGCGGTTTCGAGCTGTGCCTGGCCTGCGACTTTTGCGTGGCTTCCGACAGGGCGGTCTTCGGGCTGCCGGAAATTAACGTGGGTGTTCTTCCGGGGGGCGGGGGCATGACCAGGCTGCCCCGGCTGGTGGGCATACACCTGGCCAAACAGCTGGTGTTGACCGGCCAGACCGTTGACGCCGTCAGGGCGCACGGGCTGGGACTGGTGTACCGGATCGTGCCCCCCGATGAACTGTTGTCCGCGGCCCGGGAACTGGCCGTAGAACTGGCGGCCAAACCACCCCTGGGCCTACAGGCGGCCAAAAGGGTCATAAACCGGTCCGGGTCCATGGAACTGTCTTCGGCCATGGACTACGAGGCCAGGTCGGTGGCCATGCTTTTCGACACCGCCGACTGCCGGGAAGGGGTGAAGGCCTTTCTTGAAAAGCGCCGGCCCCAGTACCGGGGGCGGTAGAGTTCTGCCGGGTTCTTCGGGAACCACCGGTTCATTAAGGCCGGCCCCCGTGCGGGGTGGTCGCCACCAGCAGAGATAAAAACTACAAGGAGGAGGAAAGGCCGGTTTTACTTAAAAACCGGTCCTGGCACCATGAATTTTGATTTAACGGAAGAACAGCGGATGATTGTGAGCACGGCCAAAAAAATGATGGAAAAGGAGATCCGGCCCATACTGGCGGCCCGGGACCGTTTTCAGCCCCTCAACGGGGCGGAGGCCCAGGACATATTGAAGAGGCTGATCCCGCTGGGCTACCTGGGCGCCGTCATTCCGGAGGAGGACGGGGGAGCCGGCCTGGACTACCTGACCTGCGGGCTGATGTACGAGCAACTGGAGCCGGAGATCAAACCCATCGTGTTTATCCACGGCTTTACCACGGCGAATATATACCAGTTTTCCACTCCGTCCCAGCGTGCCCGCTACCTGCCCGACATGCTTGCCGCCAATAAAATTGCCTGTTCCGCCATCACTGAGCCGAATGTGGGGTCCAACCCGGCGGCCATAGAGACGACCGCGGTAAAAGACGGGGAAGACTACGTCATCAACGGCACAAAGACCTTTATCACCAACGGCGGGCTTTCCGACATAGCGGTGGTGGTGGCCTCGGTGGACCGCAGCCTGGGTGGCAGGGGGTTGGCCAGGTTCATTGTGGACCGCGAGCAGTCGCCGTACCAGGTGCGGAACCTGGACATGATGAGCGAGCACAGCTATGTAGCCGAGCTGGTCTTTGAGGACTGTCGCGTACCCGGCTCCAACCTGTTGGGCGAGACAGGCAGCGGGTTGCGGGAAACACTGAAAAGTTTCGAGATCGCCCGCTGCATGGTGGCCCTGATGGCCGTCTCCCTGGCCCAGACCGCCATGGACGCGGCGGTGAAGTACGCCAGGGAAAGGCTGCAGTTCGGCCGGCCCATCGGCAGCTTCCAGCTTATCCAGGAAATGATCGCCGACATGGTGGCGGATATCGAAGCCGCCAGGATGCTGGCCTACCGGGGACTTTACCTTGTGGACAAGGGGGTGCGCTGCGTCAAGGAAACCTCCCTGGCCAAGGCCTATGCGACGGAGGCGGCGGTAAGGGTTACTTCCCGGGCCATACAGATCCACGGCGGGTACGGCCTGTCGCGGGAATATCCGCTGGAGCAGTACTTCCGGGAGGCCAGGTCGCTGACCATTCCCGACGGCACCACGCAGATCCAGAAGCTGACTGTGGCCAGGGAAATACTGGGAATAAATGCCTTCAGGTAGGACTGGACAAGGCAAAATTTTCGGAAAAGGGGATGGGAGAATTGGGAAGATCCTAAAAGACAAGGTGGCGGTGATCACCGGAGGTGGGCGCGGAATCGGGCGCCAGATCTGCCTGACCTTCGCCTCCCTGGGAGCGCGGATGGCAGTACTGGATGTGCAGATGGGTAGGGCGGAAGAAACGGCCGCCCTGGCGTCAAAAGAGGGCGTGCCCACGCTGGCGCTGGAGGCGGACGTCACCAGGGGTGAAGCGGTGGAAAGGGCCTTTGCGGCCGTTTACAGTGAATTCGGCCGGGTGGACATCCTTGTCAACAACGCCGGCCTGGGGGTGGAAAAAAGGTTCGCCGACACAGGCAGGGAAGACTGGGACCTGGATATCGGCGTCAACCTGTAAGGCCCCATGCATTGCACCAGGGCCGTAATCAGGCAGATGATGGGCCAGCGCAGCGGCAAAATTATCACCATCGTTTCCGATGCCGGCCGGGTTGGTGAGCCGCACCTGCCCGTCTATTCGGCGGCCAAGGCCGGCGCCATCGGCTTTTCCAGGGCCCTGGCCAAGGACGTGGGCAAGTATGGGATAAATGTAAACTGTGTGGCCATGGGCGCCACCAGGACCCCCCTGATAGCCGGCATGCTCACCCCGGAGGTGGAGGCCAAACTGGTAAAGCTCTACCCCCTGCGCCGACTGGCCACGCCGGAAGACGCCGCCAACGCCGTGGCTTTCCTGGCCTCGGACTTGGCGGGCTTTATCACCGGCCAGGTGTTGCCGGTGAACGGCGGGTATTCAACTGGGTTCTGACGGTTGGCCCGGAAAGCAAAAGAATGATCGGGCTGTATGCGCCGGAGCGAGAGGAGGTCGTGGCTATGAGTGCAATAAAACCTTTGCAGGAAGGACTGTTCCACTTCTCTTTAGACCGGCCGGAGGAGGCCGTACTAATCGGGTCCCGCTGCCGCCGGTGCGCAAAATTCTTTTTCCCGCGGTGCCAAATCTGTGCCTTCTGCTGCGGGAAGGAATTGGAGGAGGTCATCTTAAGCCGGGAGGGAACCTTGAAAACATACACCGTGGTGCGTCAGGGGCCGCCCGGCTGGAAGGGCCCGCTGCCTTACATAATAGGCGAGGTCAGGCTGTCCGAGGGAGTAGTGATCACCACTCACCTGACCGGGTGCCGGCCGGAAGACATCCGCATCGGCGAGAAAATGCGGCTGACCGTGGGAGTGCTCCGGGAAGACGGGGAGGGCAACCGGGTGGTGGCCCACATGTTCAGGCCCGCCGGTGCGGGCCGGGAGGAGGTGACTGCCGGTGCCTGAGGCGGTAATCGCCGGTGTGGGCATGCACAAGTGCGGCCGCCACCCCGGGAAATCCTTCAGCGTTATGGCGGCGGAGGCGGCAGTCCGGGCACTGGACGACGCCGGGATGAACTTCGGCGACATACAGGCGGTGTACGCTTCCCACGTGATGCAGGGAGCGTCGGCGGGCCAGGCGGTCTGCCGGCACCTGGGCATGACCGGGATACCCATCACCAACGTGGAGAACGCCTGTGCCAGCGGGTCCACCGCCGTCAGGCAGGCGTTCCTCGATATAGTTAACGGGGTTTACGAGTCCGTCCTGGTGGTGGGCTTCGAAAAAATGCGACAGGGAGTCATCGGGGGCATCGGCGAGGAAAACACCGTCAGCGAGGAGCTGGGACTGAATGTAATGCCGGCCCTGTATGCCCTGAAGGCCAACGAGCACATGCAGCGGTACGGCACCACCAGGGAGCAGATGGCCATGGTTGCGGTCAAGAACCACTTAAACGGCTGCTACAACCCCTACGCCCACTTTCAGAAGGAATTGACCGTGGAGGAGGTGCTGGCCTCCCGCCTGATCTGCGACCCCTTGCGGCTCCTGGAATGCTGCCCCACCAGCGACGGGGCGGCGGCGGCGGTAATCTGCAGTGAGCGCCGGGCCCGCCGCCACAACCCGGGGCCCTTTGTTTACGTGGCCGGCGCGGCCTTGGTCAGCGAAATTTACGGCGACGACCCGGACGTCACCTCCAGGGCGGCGAAAATCGCTTACGAGATGGCCGGGCTGGGGCCCGCGGAAATTGACCTGGCGGAGGTGCATGATGCCTTCAGCATTGGAGAGATACTCCATTACGAAAGCCTCGGCTTTTGTACCCCGGGTGAGGGTGGGCGGCTGGTGGAAACGGGGCGTACCGCCATAAACGGGGATATACCGGTAAACCCCAGCGGAGGACTTCAATCCCGGGGCCATCCCCTGGGCATGACCGGTGTAGCCCAGGTGTGCGAGGTGGTCTGGCAGCTGAGGGGCCAGGCGGGCCGGCGCCAGGTGAAGGGCCCGCAGACCGGCCTGACCCATACCCAGGGCTTCGGGGGAGTATGCGCGGTCACTATCTTAAAAAGATAGGGGCTTTGTCCAGCGAAAGGCGGTTGAGGACCTGCCGGTCAAGGAGGGGAATAACGTGGATTTCAGCCTGAGCGAGGAGCACCGCCAGATTAGATAATCGAAAATTGGTTCTTTTTCTGGACCCCCCCATATTTTGGGGATACACGGTTTTAAAGGAGGATTCTATTATGAAGATAATAAAGGGGTTCCCCTCCACCTCCATGAACGACTACCAGTTGAACACCACCACCATCATCAGGCACGCGGCTAGAAACTTTCCGGAAAGGGAAATAGTTTACCGGACTCCCGCCGGCATATCCCGGTATACCTACAGGGACGCCTACGAAAGAATGATGAGAATAGCCAACGTGCTGAACGGGATGGGTATAGGTCCGGGAGACCGGGTGGGCGTCCTCGACTGGAACACCCGCCGCCACTACGAGCTGTATTTTGCCATCCCAGGCACCGGCGCCGTCATCTTACAGATGAACCTGAGAATACCGCCCGTGGACCTGGTTTACGTTGTCAATCACAGCGAAGCCCGGCTAATCTTTGTGGACGAGTCGCTGCTTCCCATTGCCGAAGCCATAGCGCCGGAGCTCAAAACCGTGCAGGGTTACGTGATCATGACGGACAAAAAGCTGAGCGAGGTAAAGACAAGCCTGAGCCCCGTGTACAGCTACGAAGACCTGCTGGCGGCGGCGGATCCTTTTTACGACTGGCCGATGATTGACGAGGATTCCGCCTACAGCGCCTGCTACACCTCCGGCACCACCGGCAGGCCCAAGGGGGTTTACTACTCCCACCGCTGCATTTACCTGCACACTTTGGAGATCAACAGCTACATCGGCATCAAATGCGACGACTGCTACATCGCCATAGTGCCCATGTTCCACGGGCAGAGTTGGGGGCTTTTCTTCGCCGCCACCTTTGCCGGGGCCAAGCTCATTTTCCCCGGCCGGTACGTGGCGGAGGACCCGGCTCCCCTCCTGGAGCTGATGGCCAGGGAAAGGGTCACGGTCACCAACGGCGCGCCGGCCATATTCATGCCCATGCTGAACTGCATTAAAAAGATGGAGGTCAAGCCGGATTTCAGCGGCGCGAGGCTGCTGTCCGGCGCCACGGAGCCGCCGCTGGCCATGATGAAGGGATGGAAGGAACTGACCGGCGCCGATATCATTCACGCCTACGGGGCGACGGAAACCACGCCGCTGGTGACCATAAACATACTGAAGCCATCGCTGAAAGAAAGGCTGACCGGGGAAGAAAGCTGGGAAATGAGGAAAAAGCAGGGCCTCACCGTTACGGGGATTGACTTGAAAATTGTGGACAGTGAGGGCCGGGAGCAGCCCCGCGACGGAAAAACCGTGGGCGAGATAATGATCCGGGGGGCCTGGATAACGGGAAGCTATTACAATGACCCCCGGACGGAGGAGTCCTTCCTGGACGGCTACTGGAAAAGCGGCGACGCCGGCACCATTGATCCGGAGGGCTATCTGAAAATAGTGGACAGGTACAAGGACGTGATCAAGAGCGGAGGGGAGTGGATTTCTTCCGTTGACCTGGAGAATACCATCATGGGCTACCCCGGCGTGCTGGAGGCCGTGGTGGTGGGGCTACCCCATCCGAGGTGGGAGGAAAGGCCCCTGGCGCTGGTTGTTTTGAGCGAAGAGGCGAAGGGAAAGGTGACCAAGGAGGAGATCATCGCCTTTCTAAAAGCCAATTTCGCCAAGTGGCAGTTGCCGGACGATCTCCTATTCGTGGACGAAATTCCCAAAACCAGCGTGGGCAAGTTCAACAAGAAGGAGATCAGGCACATCTACAGGGAGCATTACATGAAATAAAACCGGTTATGTCGCCGGGTCCGGAATACAGAATCCAGACCCCCATGCCGCAAAGTGCGGCGCCACGAACAATGAAAATCTGTGGCCGGGGGTGCGGTTTTCAGTCCGGGCTCCCAATCCTCCGGTTGAACCGGCTCTATGCTTGTCGCTTACGGCATGCCGACCGCCCTCGTACGTGTATCCATGCACTACTCGGGCTGCGGCCGGGTCCTGCAGCCTGCTCGGCATTCCGTATGCTCCGTCGCCAAGAGCCGGGTAACAGCCTCCGGAAACAACGCTCCGGTCTGAAAGGTCCTCCCCCGGGGAGGTGTTTATTCCAAATAAATCCCCGCCCGGTATAAACAAAAACGGGCGGGGATTTCGATATACACCCGTATCAAACTTTTTTACCTGTTCCTACTCGCCAACCGGCTGGGACAGCTCCCGCAGGCGACGGGCTTGTCAGCGTTCCTTCCAGTTATCCAGTATGTCGTATATAACCGGGACCAGAACCAGGGTGATCAGGGTGGAAAATACAAGGCCGCCGATCACCACCGTAGCCATTGGCTCCTGCCCTTCGGAACCTTCACCCAAGGCTAGGAGAGGGTTGCAAAAAGGCTGTTTTTTTGCCGTTTGCAAACCACCCTTTTTTAACTTAGATCCGGTAAGTAGAAACCAAAAAGCCAGTAAACATAAGGGTTGAGATACCAAAAATTATGTAAAAAATTTAGCAAAAAAGAGGAACACCGCTCGGTTTGGGGAATTGGTAAAGTAACCCA
>JBMOPD010000010.1:0-29456 GCA_049323615.1 Bacillota bacterium
AGTATTGTACGTCCCAAAAGAAGGAGCCGGGCTTTAGGAAAGGCTGTAAGCATTCTGGATTCTGGATTCTGAATTCTGGATTCCCGCCGCTGGAACAGCGGCGCCGCCCGGCAGGGCGGCTTTTTTAGTTGTTGGCACCTTTTTCCTTGTGGCTGCGCCCAACATATAGTATAATAATTTTACCCTTATACAATATAAAGTTAATGCATATGTAAGCCGAAATTTTATTCAGGCGGTGTATTCATGAGATGTCCTTTTTGCGGATTTGCCGACAGCAGGGTACTTGATTCCAGGCCCGCGGAGGACGGAAACGCCATCCGTCGCAGAAGGGAGTGCGGCGGGTGCGCCCGGCGCTTTACCACCTATGAGAGGGTGGACGAGATTCCGCTGATGGTGGTAAAAAAAGACGGCCGGCGGGAGCCCTTTGATCACAAGAAACTGCTGTACGGTCTGACCAAGGCCTGCCAGAAAAGGCCGGTTTCCATGGAAAAGCTCAATGACACGGTGCACGCCATTGAGCGGGAACTCCGCAACACCGCGGAGACTGAGATCAGCAGCCGGGATATCGGAGAAAAGGTGATGGAATTTCTGCGGGAGCTGGACGAGGTGGCTTACGTCCGGTTTGCCTCGGTATACCGGGAATTCCACGATGTCCGCGGCTTCCTGGGCGAAATAGAAAAATTGATGGGAGTTAAGCGCGAGGGTGGTGATTAAGCTAAGAACCCAGAATCCAGAAGCCAGAAGTTTTCCTGCATGTTCTGTCCTTCTGGCCCTGGTCCCCAATTCCAATCCTCAATCAAATCTGCTTGCTGAAGGTAACTAATAAGGAGGCTGTCCAGTGTTCAAGGTAATCAGAAAGAGGGACGGGCGGGAAGTGCCCTTTGACGAAACAAAAATTACCGACGCCATTTTCAAGGCCGCCAGGGCGGTGGGCGGGGAGGACCGCCAGACTGCCATGGAACTGACCATCGAAGTATTGAAGCTTTTGAAAAAGATGTACAACGGGAACATATTTGGCGTAGAAGATGTGCAGGATGTAGTGGAAAAGGTCCTCATCGAGGCCGGCTATGCCCGTACCGCCAAGGCTTATATACTGTACAGGGACAGGAGAACCCGCATCAGGGAAGCCAAGGGCGATCTTATGGACGCGGTGGAGGAAATACTGGAGGAGACCAACCGGGAGAACGCCAACATAAGCAATTCGCCTTCGGCCAAGATGCTTCAGATAGCAAGCGCGGCCAGCAAGAAGTACTACCTGACCAGGCTGATACCGGAAGAAATGTCCCAGGCCCACGTCCGGGGCGACATTCACATTCACGATCTCGACTTTTACGGCAAAACCCTTACTTGCCTTCAGGTGCCCCTGGGCAGGCTGCTGCACGAGGGCTTCAACACCGGGCACGGCTATATAAGGCCGCCCAAACGGGCTTACTCGGCCACGGCCCTGGCCGCCATAGTTTTGCAGAGCTCCCAGAACGACATGCACGGGGGCCAGTCCTTTGCCTTCTTTGACCGGGACATGGCACCCTTTGTGGCGGATGCCGACGACTTCGAGGCCTACCAGGCCATGGAGGCCTTGATATATAACCTTAATTCTATGCATAGCAGGGCGGGCGCTCAAGTTCCGTTTTCTTCCATTAATATCGGAACCGAAACTTCGGAGCCGGCCCGCCGGGTGGTGCGCAACCTGCTGCTGGCATACGAAGCCGGGCTGGGGCGCGGCGAGAATCCCATCTTCCCCAACATTATTTTCAGGGTCAAGGAAGGCGTGAACATGAACCCGGGGGACCCCAACTACGACCTTTTCAAGCTGGCCGTAAAGGTGGCCTCCAAGCGGCTGAACCCCACCTTCAGCTTCATGGACTCGTCCTTCAACAGTGAGTACGGCGACCAGATAAGCTACATGGGCTGCCGCACCCGGGTAATGGCCAACCGCCGGGGGCCGGTGGTCACCGACGGGCGGGGGAACCTGTCCTTTACCACCATAAACCTGCCCAGGGTGGCCATCAGGGCCGAGAGGGACCTGGAGGCGTTTTACCGCAACCTGTCCGCGGTTATGGACCTGGCCATCAGGCAGCTCTACCACCGCTTTACCATCCAGGCCAAGCTGAAGGTAAAGGACATGCCCTTTGTGATGGGTCAGGGCCTGTACCTTGGATCGGACAAGCTTAAGCCCGACGACCCCATCGAGCCGGTGATTGTAAACGGCACCCTTTCGGTGGGCTTTATCGGGCTGGCCGAGGCCCTGGTGGCCCTGACCGGGCATCACCACGGACATGATGAGGAGTCCAGGGAGCTGGGCGACCGGATTGTGGCCTTCATGCGCAAGAAAATAGACGAGGCCTGCGAGGAGTACGACCTCAACTATACCCTCCTGGCCACTCCCGCCGAGGGCTTAAGCGGGCGGTTCGTCAAGCTGGACCGCAAGGAATTCGGCGTTATCCCGGGGGTTACCAACAAGGAATACTACACCAACTCGTTCCATGTGCCGGTGGACTTTTCCATCAGCAGTTTCGACAAGGTCAGCATTGAGGGGCCCTTCCACAAGTACTGCAACGCCGGGCACATCAGCTACGTGGAGATGTCGGCCCCGCCCGTCAATAACCTGGAGGCGGTGGAGGCCATTGTCCGGCATATGGCGGCCAGCGACATGGGCTATGCAGCCGTGAACTTCCCGGTGGACTTCTGCACCGGATGCAACCACCTGGGTGTGATTAACGAGGACACCTGCCCCTCCTGCGGTTCGGCGGCAATCCGCAGGGTCAGGCGGATCACCGGCTACCTCAGCACCGTGGACCGCTTCAACGACAGCAAGGTGGCCGAGCTGAAGGACCGGAGAACCCATGGCTTATAATAATAGAACTGTCATAAAATCAGTAAAGGAACTCATAATGGTACTGCCAATATCACTAGATATTGACAGTACCATAGTACTAATTCCATTGCAGTGAATTGTTAGGGGCTATTTTCATGGAGCCGGGAAAATATAATTGAAAAAAAGAGTACTTAAAACGGTAAGACCAAATATAATGATAGAATTATAGAATTGCAGTAAAAATTAGTAATATAGCCGAAATTGTAAAAAATTAAAGAGGAAACATTATGGGTAAACCATATAAGGTAGAATTACTTAATCTTATTCAAACCTATCAATGGAGCCTTGAAATTCCAATTGAAAAGATCTGTTCTTTTGTTAATGAGTCATATAATAAGCCTTTGCTTTCAGTTGGTTCAGGAGGATCACTTACGGCAGCCTATATGGCTGCTCTTCTCCATCAAAGGATCGGAATGATTTCAAAAGCTGTAACCCCATTAGAACTTTTTTCTTCAGGTAAAACGTTAAGAAATTGTAGTGTGTTTATTTTAACTGCTGGAGGAAGTAATGCTGATATTCTCTCTGCTTTTACTTTTGCAGCAATTTCCGAGCCTCGTCATCTTATAGCTCTTTGTATGAAAAAGGATAGTCCTTTAGCAATTCTTGCCAGGGAGTACCGTTATACTAATTGCATTGATTATGATTTACCATCTGGAAAAGACGGGTTTCTTGCTACAAATTCACTTCTTGCTACCCTTACAATCTTAATAAGGTCATATCAAAAATTTATTCCAGATAGCTTGACACTTCCCCAAAGTATATCTTCTTATCTTGATAATTATGAAGAGATTAGTGTTTTAGCAGGGGGTATACTCGATAAAGATACATTGGTAGTCCTTTATGGGAGTTGGGGACTGCCAATTGCAATTGATGCCGAGTCAAAATTTACTGAAGCAGCTCTTGCTCATATCCAAATAGCAGATTACAGAAATTTTGCCCATGGAAGGCATCATTGGCTTGCTAAACGGGGGGAAGAAGTCGGAGTTGTTGCGCTAATTACACCCGAAGAAAAAAAGATAGCAGAAAAAACCCTTGATTTACTACCTAAGAAGATTCCAACAATAAAGCTAATCACAGACAAAACTGGCCCGGTTGGAAGCCTAGACTTGTTTGTTAAAATGTTGCATTTAGTATATCTGGTGGGTAAGGATCGTAGTATTGATCCAGGAAAACCTGGGGTACCCTCCTTCGGACGAAGAATTTATAATCTACGGTTTTCAAGAAACAACAAAAACATTTCGTTACCTCGAGGAATTGATAAAAGAGGAGCAATAGCAATTGCTCGAAAGTGTGGATATAATCCTTTATCTGAAATGAAAGCCGAGGAACTTGAGTTTTGGAAGAATGCATACCTAAAGTTTATACAAAAATTTGAAGGTGTGACTTTTGGAACAGTTGTGTTTGATTACGATGGTACTCTTTGTGATCCAAGTGAGCGATATAGCGGGCCACCAGAGGAAATTGGTTGGGAGCTTGTACGTTTACTAAACGGTGGGATTATTATTGGTATTGCTACTGGAAGAGGCAAATCTGTACGAACAGATCTTCAGAACCTAATTCCTAAAAAACATTGGGGACAGGTTGTCATAGGGTATTACAATGGATCAGATATAGCTTTATTAAATGAGGAAGAATGTCCTGATAAGGTTAGTCCTTTGGATCCATCGTTAAGAATAATTAAAAACTTTATTGATAACCATCCAATATTTGGTAGGATAGCTAAATATGAATGTAGGCCAAAACAAATTACTGTTGAACCACAGCATGGAACTTATTTAGAAATGATTAAATCGGTTCTTATTGATATTATTGCTAAAAATAAGGTGTCAAGTGTTCAAGTTTTAGAATCGAGCCATTCAATTGATGTTATTGCTCCGGGAGTATCTAAATTACATCTGGTTTCTGCTTGCGAGAAAGCTGCCAAAAAGGTGGGTAAATCGGGAATTGCTTTATGTATTGGAGATAAAGGGAAATGGCCTGGTAATGATTATGAGCTTCTTTCGACCCCTTATTCAATAAGTGTTGATACTGTTTCTCCTGACCCGGAAAGTTGTTGGAATCTTAGTCAGAGTGGACACCGGGGTGTTCAGGCGACAATACATTATTTAAAGTCGCTAGTCATATTTGGATCCAGTGGCCTTGTATTTTCACTAAAGAGGGAGTAAGGAGCTATGAGCTTTTTGGCCCTTGAAAAAGATTCTATAACGGAAGATGAAGGAAAATTTTTCAGTGGGGAAGCCAAAATATTTTTTTCGCCCTTACCTTCAAGTAAAGATAATGAGTTTCCTACTGTTTGGGTGGATTTACATTTATCGGGTGATGGATATGAAATATGCGGGAAGGACAAAAAGCTTAAGTTTGAAAAAAGCAATGGTGATTTCTTTGTATCTATACGCCCAGGTTGTAGCCTGAGGTTTATAACTCTAGAAAAAGTAGGTGTGAAAAACAATATTACTGGAATTGTTGTAAATTCTGCAGGGATCGCTGTAAGAGGTCTTTCAGTAGCTCCAGGTAAAGTGGATCCTGGATTTTCACCTAACAGGCTGACTCTCGTAGTAACTAATCAATCCAAAAAATCAATTGATTTAAAGGCTGGAGATAAAATTGCTTCAGTTGGATTTATACAAACATCTGGACAATGTGCACCATCTAAATCACCTGGATGGGCACTTAGAAAAATAGAGGGTTATTCTAAGTCAAATTTTGATAAATTTAAGGAACGCATAAGAAATTTAGATGCTTTTGAGCTAGTAAAATCTTTATTAATGGCTGCTGCCGGTGCAGCTATTGTCCTTTTTGTTCAGTATTTTCTGGGAAAGGCCGGAATTCAATAGATGAGAGACGTGCTTGCTGAAAGACTTCTTGCCGAAGTAATGAAATGGACACCTGAGGACGTGGCTATAAACAGACCTGATCTTCAGGCGCTAGCAACTTTCAAATATGATGAATATCAGCAGTTTTCCCCTGGAATTCGTTTTGTTGAAAGCCTTGCCCTTTGGCTTAACCAATTTGAAACTGATGAGGAACGTAAAATTGCATATAAATTTGTTAGATCCCGTTTAGTTTTTATTTCAAATTCCGAGATGCAGCATCTTGTAACTATTGCCTTTCCCGACTTTATCCGCCCTTTTTTAATTTATCAAACGTCAAAAATTTTAAATATGCCCGATAGGTTTGTCGCAAAAATTGCTAATACAAATGAATATAGGATTCTTTTACGGCAAAGTTTGTTTTTAGGTTTAAGTGATGGTGCTCATATAGATATTTTTCGAAGAAGTAATCCTGAAATTAGTCATGAACAAGTATGGCAGGCCTATGAAATTCCAGCAGAGAAAATAGATAGTTTGATATGTGAACTTAGTTCAGAGTTAGAAACATTGCTGCATAGAAAACCAATAGACAATGAGAAAAAATTTAAAATGATATTTTTGCTTGATGATTTTTCGGGGAGCGGAATTAGTTACTTTAGAAAGGAGATAAATGGTGATAATATAAAGTATAAAGGTAAAATATATAAGATATTGAGTAATTTAAATGACAGTCAGGGAGAATTAAAAAAGCTAGTTGATTTAGAGGATTTGTATTTTTGTATAGTTTTGTATGTGGCAACTGAGAAGAGTGTTTCCTACCTGAAGAAATATATAGACGAATGGCTTAAAGAAAATAATAGTCCAATTAAATTCAAAGTATTTGTCATTCAACAAATTCCCGATCTGGTACTATTAAACAACCATGAAGATGAAGGGTTTATAAGTTTGCTTCAAAAATATTTTGATCCTTCAATTATTGATAAACATTATAGTAAGGGAAGGCATGATGAACCTTATATGGGGTTTGACCAGTGTGCTTTGCCCGTTGTTTTAAATCATAATACGCCTAATAATTCAGTACCTCTTCTGTGGTTTGAGGATAATAGAAAATATAGAGGTCTCTTTCCTCGCGTGAGCAGACACAGGAGGGAATTATGAGAGAATTGCGTAATCCTTTTAGAATGCGAACATCGGAGCATATAGAATCAGAAGTTACATTTTTACGCCTGTTTGGTCCAGGCGTATTAGACATTTTACCAAAGGAAAATCTTTGGAACCAGATCCAAATTTTTAGAAGTGCCCCAGGTGGTGGTAAGACATCCCTTTTTCGGGTTTTTACTCCGAAAGCATTAATAACCTTATATGAGTCTCGGGCAAATGAAGATTATAAGGAACTTTTTAAGCACATGAAAACTTTAGATGTTATATCAAATAAAGGTTTGAATTTATTGGGAATTAAACTTTCGTGTGCTAAAAATTACGCAATGTTAGATGATTTAAATTTAGATCAGACCCGCAAAGATCGTCTATTTTTTTCACTGCTTAATTCTCGTTTGGTATTGTCAGCACTTCAGGGTGCTTCAACTATTAAAAATATTCGCTTTCCCCAAGATATTGGCAAATTAAGGTTTTTAACTCCAGCCAACGATGATTTCTATGTAAAACTTCCAGTTCCGTGTACCGGAAAGGACTTGTATGATTGGGCCTGCTCAATTGAAGAAAGAGTTTGTGAGACAATAGATAGTTTTGTTCCCCCTTCCCAAGAAAAATTAGAAGGTCATGATGGTTTATATGCGTTGTCATTACTTAGGCCAGAGAATTTCACTTTTGAAGGAGTTCAAGTTGTTAGCAGGGTTCTTGTGATGCTTGACGATGTTCATAAATTAACATCTCATCAACGACAAAAGCTATTGGAAATACTCTGTGATAACAGACCACCGGTTAGTGTATGGCTTGCAGAGAGGCTTGAAGCATTAAACCCTAATGAATTACTTGCTGTGGGTGCTACAAATGGGAGGGAGTACGTAACTATAAACCTTGAAGATTTTTGGAGAAGAGGTTCCAATTCAAAAAGGTTTGAAAATGCTGTGACTAATATTGCTGATAGGCGAGCCAGGTCAACCCAAGATACTCATATCGGATTTTTTGGTTCGTGTTTAAAAGCATCCCTGGATGGAACAGAATGGCAAGAACGTTTTGAAAGAGCTATTGAGGTTATATCATCTAGAATTATAAATAAGGTTGGATTAAATTATAGGTATCAAAAGTGGATTGAGAGTAAAGAAGCATTAGAATTAACTCCAAGAGAACGTGCAATTGAGTGGCGAGAGCTCGAAATACTAATTGAACGGGATTTTAGGAAAATTCAACCAAGCTTAGACTTTGGAGCACCCTTAGAACTCGATGAATTAAAAGAAAGCTCTAATGTTAAGGCTGCTGCTGAATTTTTTATTTCTAATGAATTTAAGATACCATATTATTTTGGGATTTCAAGGCTGGCAACATTAGCATCATCAAATATTGAGCAATTTTTAGCATTTGCAGGAGATCTTTTTGAGGAAATTATTTCAGCTTCACTTCTTAGGCGGCAAATTGTTCTATCACCAGAACGGCAAGAAACTATTTTAAAAAAATCTATACATCAACGATGGATAGAAATTCCTAGACGTATTTCTAATGGCCGGGATGTTCAAAAATTTCTTGAAGCGATTAACCATTTTGCGAGGTGGGAGACAAAGAAGCCAAACGCTCCATATGCACCGGGTGTAACAGGAATAGCTTTAACTATGGCAGACCGAAATATGCTTATTAATGAAAAAGAATGTTTAAGACATCCTGAATATGTAAGGTTGTTACATGTACTTTCAGCATGTATATCATATAACTTGTTGGAGGTATCTTTGGATAGGAGTCAAGGACAAAATACATGGATGATTTTATACTTAAACAGATGGTTGTGCTTGAAATTTGAGCTTCCTCTACAGTATGGGGGATGGCGACCAAAGAAAGTTATTGAATTATGTAAGTGGATAGATGAAGGATTTCGTCCTTCAAAGAACGGAGGTAATGTATCATTTTTAAATTCACAAAACCCTCTGTTTTAAGATGGAATACATATTTTATGAAAAAGGGGTTGGACTTTCAAAATTTTTGGGAAGAATATTTGAAAACCCAAAATCGTAAAATTTTATATGTGCTTGGGCGAGGTTTTGATCCACGAATGTGTACCGGTATTGAGGTAATCTTAAAACTTGGTGGAGAAGGAAGCTGTGATTGTTTAGTTATTGAATTTGATGAAGGTCCTAGCTCTCCATCTTTATACCATGCCGACCTAGTGCTAGACAATATAGAAATTTTAAAAAAATGTCTTAATACCCACGGTAAGTTTTTATCTAAGCATGTAAGGATGTGGACTGTTGATGGACCTAGAAGGAGAAGAATTGGTTCCCGAGATGCAGCTGAAGTATTTACAAATTTATCCGACTTTGAAGAGTATACGGATGTCGTCATTGATATAAGTGCATTACCACGGGGTATATATTTCTCTTTAATTGGTAAAACGCTTTACCTTCTGGATGATGCAAAAGTTAAGGATTCAAGCGCCTCTATTCCAAATTTACATATTGTAGTTGCAGAATGTGCCGAACTTGACCAAAAAATATTTGACGTAGGTATTGATGATACTGCTATGTATGTACATGGTTTTGGGCATTACTTAGAAATGGAGGCAACTTTAGATATCCCCAAAATATGGATACCCATTTTAGGGGAAGGACAAAGTGTACAATTAAATAAAATTTATGATTTGGTTAGTCCAGACGAAATCTGTCCCGTTCTTCCCTCACCATCCTTTGATCCACGGCGAGGGGATAAACTTATAATTGAATACAGAGAAATTCTCTTTGATCAATGGAGAATAGAACCTAAAAATATTATTTATGCACATGAGCAAAATCCATTTGAGGCATATAGGCAAATAGTTAGAGCAATACGTCATTACAATAAGTCTTTGGGACCATTAGGTGGTTGTAAAGCAGCAATCTCTGCTTTATCCAGTAAACTTCTATCTGTTGGTGCTTTACTGGCTGCCTATGATCTGGGCTATAATTTGAAAGGGGATAAAATAAGTGTAGGATTAGCTCATATAGAGTCGGAGGGCTATCAAATAAAAGAACTACAAAAATATGAGGATCTAAAAAGAAATGTAGAGCTTTTTACATTATGGATAGATGGAGATAGTTATGAAGAATAGAGAAATTTTTATAAAAAGTAATCCCAGACCAATATGTATAGGTACAGGTCTTGTCGCACTTGACGTTGTGATTAATGGAGATTCTGAAAAATCACCCAAGTTATCGACGGGGGGATCTTGTGGGAATGTTCTTATTGCTCTTTCATATTTAGGTTGGAACTCTTATCCTATAGCAAGGTTAGGAGACGATGCAGCTGCAGTTGAAATATTGAAAGACTTAAAAAGTTGGAATGTTAATACCTCACTAATACTTCAAAATAATTCAAGCAGCACGCCAATTATAATTGAAAAGATTGGTACAAATAGAAATGGTGCACCGTGGCATCGATTTGAATGGGTTTGCCCTAACTGTGGCTCATATTTACCGAAATACAAGCCGGTATTAGTTAAAGATGTTGAGTTCATTTGCAACAATATGCCATTTTCACAAGTGTTTTACTTTGACAGGGTTTCACGTAGTTCAATAGAACTTGCAAAAATAAATAAATCTCGTGGTGCTATTATAGTATTTGAACCATCAGGGATACAAGATGAAAAACTATTTATTGAATGCATTCAGGTTTCTGATGTTGTTAAGTATTCCAATGAAAGATTAAGTCATATACAAGAACTAACACAAGAGGCAAACATTACTTTAGAAATTGAAACTATGGGTTCTGAAGGTCTAAGATATCGATTAGCTAATATAAAAACATGGAAAGTTCTTACTCCATATTCAGTTGAGAATCTTAAAGATTCTGCTGGGGCTGGTGATTGGTGTACTGCAGGGATTATTCATTTAATAGGGAGAAATGGGCGGAAAGGTTTTGAAGGAACATGTGAAGAAGAAATTGTAAATTCTTTACGTTTAGGGCAAGCCCTTGGAGCTTTTACTTGTTGTTACGAAGGAGCACGAGGAAGTATGTACAGTATTTCAAAAGAAGAATTTCAGTCGAAGATTTATAATATCATGAATGGTACAGTTTCAGCTTCAATTGAGGATACAGAGTCTAATGTTACTAAACAAGCCTTAAAATGTGTTTGCCCATTTTGTACTAAAAAAGAACAAAATAAATAAAGTTCGCTATCTGCCTGATGATAAGGTGTCTAAACTTGGTAAAGGTAGCTATCTTTAACTATATAAGTAGTTGTTGTTTATATTTTTGTTATACGCAGGAATATGGAGGGGTATCCCCTCCATTTTCACTGTTTATCCCTCAACCCTGCATGTCTTTATTGATTTTTTTAACTCTTTGCTCTATGTCTGCCGCCGATTTCACCTTTTGATCCTTTATTTGCTTTTCTATTTGCTGTAATAGAGTGAAGAGCTTTTTGTCCGACGTCACATGTACCTCATAATCTTTATACAATTCCGTTATTTTTTGGTGGACCTCTTCCCTGATTGATTTCAAACGAAGCCTGTTAAAGCCCTTCACCTTCACGGCGGCGGATATTTCGCCGTTTATAACCACAGCGGTGCTGTCCTCGACGCCCTTTACCGTTTTTGCCGTTTCCTTGACTTTATCGGCCAATCCGGGGTTAATTTGCACTTGCATTTCACTCCGGCTTTTTTGCGGCTGTTGTTTGCGGGCGGGGGAGTTCTGCGCGCCGCAGCCGGCGGATACCATCAATAATGATGCAATGACAACTGCCAGAATTGTCCTCACTGGAGTAATCACCCTATTTTAAATAATTTTCGATTTCACCGCCAGCAAGGGCGGCTTTTTTATCCTTTCGGCCTGAAGAGAAGCGAGGCCATGAGGCCGAATATTATGGCGGCGGATATACCCGCACTGGTAACTTCAAAAATTCCGGTAAGAATTCCGATTATCCCCGTTTTTTCAGCCTCGGCCAGAGCTCCATGCACTAAGGCGTTGCCGAAGCTGGTAATGGGGACTGTAGCGCCTGCGCCGGCAAAATCGATAAGGGGTTCGTACAGCCCAAAGCCGTCCAGTATGGCGCCCGACACCACCAGGATGCTCATGGTATGGGCCGGGGTAAATTTACCCACGTCCATTAACAGCTGGCCTATGACGCAAATTAATCCGCCGACCACAAAGGCCCATATATAACCTTCCATGCCGAATCACTCCTCATGGCTGTATTCTATGGAAACGGCGTGGGCGATGCAGGGGATGCTTTCTTTTTGCTGATATGACAGGGGAGACAGGAGAGCCCCGGTGGCCACAATCAGTACCTTCTTGAGTTCTCCTTTTTTCATCCGGTTCAATATGTGTCCGTAGGCAACGGTGGCCGAACAGCCGCAGCCGCTTCCCCCCGCCAGCGCTTCAGGCTGATCTTCGCCGTATATAAGGAGTCCGCAGTCTGTGAATATGTCTGCGGGGATGGCGAGGCCGTGTTTTTGCAACAGGTCTGCGGCTATTCTGAATCCTACCCGGCCCAGGTCGCCGGTGGCGATAAGATCGTAGTCCCGGGGAGAAACCCCGAGATCCCTGAAGTGGGCCGTGATGGTGTCCACTGCTGCCGGAGCCATGGCGCCCCCCATGTTGAAGGGGTCGGTAAGCCCCATATCCACTATCCTGCCAATGGTGGCGGAAGTAATCCGCGGACCTTCCCCCCCGGAACCCAGAAGGGCAACACCTGCTCCGGTGACTGTCCACTGTGCCGTGGGGGGCTTCTGTGCCCCGTATTCAGTAGGGTATCTGTATTGTTTTTCGGCTGCGGCGTTGTGGCTGACAGTACCGCAGATAACGTTGTTTCCGGACCGGCTGTCCACTATCAGGGCGCCCAGGGCGAGGCTCTCCATCGAGGTGGAACATGCCCCGTAGAGTCCCAGATAGGGCGCTCCCAGCGTTCTGGCGGCGAATCCGCTGGATATGATCTGGTTCAGCAGGTCCCCGCAAAGGAAAAGCTGGACGTCCTGCTTCTTCAGGCCGGCTTTTTTAACGGCTAATTCACATGCCTCTTCCAGCATCTTTTTTTCCGCTTTTTCATAGCTGTCCTGCCCCAGCCACAAATCGCCGTGAAGCATGTCAAAATCTTCAGCCAGGGGGCCCCTGGCCTCGAAGGGGCCGCCAACCGCCGCTGTGG
Source organism: Bacillota bacterium (assembly GCA_049323615.1). Classification (GTDB taxonomy): domain Bacteria; phylum Bacillota; class Desulfotomaculia; order Desulfotomaculales; family Desulfocucumaceae; genus JBMOPD01. Next base: position 12,968 of record JBMOPD010000010.1, read on the forward strand.
ATATAATGACAGGCCGGCTGGGAAATACCCAGGTCTGGTGTCCTTGCAGCAAAGCTAGGCCCCCCCCAACATGGCCAGTGCAGTTTTTATGAGGGCCACCACGAAGGCGGCAAAAACTCCGAAAACGATTACCGAACCGGCCAGTTTAAACATTTTTCCCCCGACTCCCAGCACAAGTCCCTCGGTTCTGTGTTCAATGGCCGCTGCGGCGATAGAGTTGGCAAACCCCGTGACGGGCACCGCCGTTCCGGCGCCGGCCCACTGGGCGATGTGATCATATACACCCAGCGACGTCAGAATCACCGAGATTATAATCAATACGGCAATGGTGGGGTTTCCCGCCGTTTTCTCGGTAAAATCGAAATTCCACAGGAAAAAATCCGATATAAACTGGCCCAGCAGGCAGATTGCCCCGCCCGTCAGAAAGGCCAGAACACAGTTCCGCAGAACCGGGCGCCCGGGTTCCCTGGCCTTGGCAAAGGATTGATACTGCTGCTGTACGGGTGTTAATTTCTTCTTTTTCTTGTTGGACATTGTCAATCACCCTTCTACCTTTTAAGCAAAGGTTCGGTTTCTTTAATTACTTCCGACAGCGCCACGGAAGCTCTCCGGTACATCTCCTTCGCCTCCGGGTGCTTTGTGCCGAGGGCGTACAGTTCACAGTCGGCCTGGCATTTTTTCAGGGTGGAGAAGACAAGCTCCCTTGTTTTGGGCTTGGGCACCTGAACGGCGTCGTCAAAAAGGTCCAGGTACAGCTGCCCCGTGGAATCGGCCTGGGCAATAAAGACATTTTCCGGGGCCACCCCCGCTTTCTCCAGCTCGGTGTGCAGCCAGCCCCTGTTCAGTCCCATTGCCGCCAGGGGCTCATCCATTATAATGCCGTCCAGCATCACCGTTTGGGGAACGCTCTCCTGCCCCACGTTTATGTTTAAGGTCTTGGCCGTAGCGGGCTGTTTATCTTTCTTCAGGAGTACGCTTACCTCTCCGGTGGGTTCCAGCACGGCGAATTCCACGTCGGCGAAGTTAAACACATTTTTCTTCCGCAGCTGGCTCAACAGGTCCTCCGGCGTGAAGCGGGCCTCCATCAGTTTATCTTCCAGGACTTTGCCGTGGTTGATCAGGACTGTTTCCCTGCCCTGGATGATATCCCGCACTGCCTTGTATTTTATGGATAAGACATAAATTAAAGCTGGCAACATGGTCCATACAGCCAGGGCGATCAGTCCCCCGGCCAGGTTTTCAATGAGATTCAGGGAAATGGCGGCCGCGGTTACACCGATTACAATCACGGTAACAAGGTCAAAAAAGGTCATCCGGGAGGTCTGCCTTTTCCCCATAATGCGGACCAGAAGCAGGGTAAGAACAAATAAACCGGTGGAGCGGACCAAAATGTTTAACCATTCAGGCATGGCACTACCCCTTGTTCTGTTTTATCAAAACCCTTTATACTGAGGCTCTTCATATTCCAGAACCCCGATTCTTTTCTCCATATCCCGGACCACCTGGCAAATCCGCTGCGCATTGCCGGACAGTATAGCCTTTGCTTCCCGGTTTTCTTCGATTGAGGCAAAGGCTTCCAGGGTGGCCTGGGCCCCTTTAAGGCTGGCCAGGGTTTGCTTTACCTGTGTGGCGACAGTCATCTGATCACCTCCGGCTTAACATATTTTGTATACCAAGGCGGATTTATATACAAAAAAACGGATCTTTTGATCCGGCGCCGGCGGTTTAATGTTGCTGTATATCTATACCAGCGCACTACATAAAAATCAGCCCCGGTGGTAAATATAAAAAAAATAAATTTTACGGGAAGGGTAATATGATTCTAGGAATTATACGCACTCTTATTTTGTTCACGGTGGTGGTTATCGGGCTGAGGCTGATGGGAAAGAGGCAGGTAGGCCAGCTCCAGCCGTACGAACTGGTAATAGTGATTATGCTTTCGGCATTGGCGGCAATCCCCATGGAGAATACCGGAGTGCCCCTGGTCAGCGGGCTGGTGCCTATTTTAACCTTGATCGCGGCACATGTTGCTTTATCTTATGTTTCCTTAAAAAGTGAGCGGGCCCGGGGGGTAATCTGCGGCACTCCCAGCGTTCTTATTGAAAATGGAAAAATCGTTGAAAAAGAGCTGGCCCGGCTGCGGTATAACATCAATGATTTGCTGGAACAGCTCAGGTCCAAGAATATGCCCAATATTTCCGATGTAGAGTTTGCCATACTGGAAACCAACGGCAATATAAGCGTTATTCCAAAATCTCAGAAAAGGCCCGTAGTCCCGGCGGACATGAACCTTCCCACCACCTATGAAGGCCTGCCCATGACGCTTATTATCGACGGCTATGTGTTTCATAAAAACCTGGCTAAAATCAACCTCGATGAGAACTGGCTGAAATCGGAGCTGCAGAAGTTTAACGTGAACAGCTTCAAGGACGTGCTTTTTGCCAGCCTTGACAGCGAAGGGAAACTGTTTTTCCAGGTTAAGTCGAAGGCGGTTTAGAAGCGGGAATTGGGAATTGGGGATCGGGCCTGTTTGGGTTGTTCTTAATTCAGGCGGCTGGTGGCTCACAGCCGGCAGTTAACAGGAGGGGTTTGAAGATGCGTCTTTTGCTGGTGCTGCTTGCTATTTTTGCAGTGGTTGTGGCGCTGGGATTTTGGACGAACCACCTGCTGGAGGCGTCAACCGGCGAACTGCTGCGGAGTATTGAGAGGGTGGCCGGGGATGTGGAAAAGAACAACTGGGAAGACGCCCACAGGAAAGTAATCGGCCTGGAAAAAGTCTGGAAAAAGGAAGCCGGCTGGTGGCCCACGTTATTGGATCACCAGGAAATGGACAACATTGAATTTGCCATGGCCAGGGTCAAGGAGTACGTTTCCACCCGCAACACCGCGCTTTCCATGGGGCAGCTGTCCGAGTTGAAATTGATGATTAAACACATCCCGGAAAAGGAAGCCCTGTCCATTGAAAATATATTTTAGAAAACTGCATAGTCTATGACCTCATGGGTTGGTCAACCCGTAAAAGGGAGAAGAAGAGGAGAGTCTGAAAAGCGGCGGAAGTCAACCACCGTAAGAAAGGTGTTTGACTTTTTTAACGAGTTGGCGGGTATGTCAATTTTAATGTATAATATATGTCAGGAGGTGCTGTCAAATGAAAACGACTTTGTATGTCAAACGGGAACTGCTGGAAGAGGCCCTTGCCCTGGCCGGCACCCGGAAGATAACCGAGGTGGTTAACCTGGCCCTGGGCGAATTCATCCGCAGGCGGCGGCTTGAGAGGCTGGCGGATAGACTGGGCCGGGAGGATTTTGCCTTGACATTAAGTGACCTGGAGGAAATGCGGCGTGACGAATGAAAAGTTTCTGGCCGACACCTCCGTCTGGATAAACGCCATCAGGCGTGACGGCTGCCCGGAGGTCCGGGGGTGGCTTAAGACAGCACTGCTGGAAGAAAAGATTTTTATGGCGCCCCCGGTAAAGGCCGAAGTACTTTCTGGGGCCGCCACCGGAAAACAGTTTGAAAACCTGAAAAATGACCTGAATGCAATTCCTTTGTTGGGCCGTGACGGCGAAGTGTGGGAATATACGGCAAAGTTGAATTTTACCTTGCGGCGTAAGGGGATCAATGTTCCCATGATGGATGCGTTGATTGCTTCCTGGGCCATAGTACACGGGTGCATCCTGATTCACCACGACAGGCACTATCAGCTGATTGAGGGTGCGGACAGAAATCTGGAGTCCGTCTCCATGCCGTCCCTTAGCGGCGGTTGACGTGTCCTGCGGGTGAATTTCGACAGAACCGGCCGTCAGGACAGGAGTTTTTCCAGGTACTTGCCGACCGGCTCAAAGATGGCCATGATCCCCTCCGTGGGGTTGGGCAGGGGCAGGTCCAGGACCAGCCCATAGCTGTACGCCATGCCGATGATGAGAAGCACACTGAAGGCGGCCAGTTCCCGCCACATCTTTTTTTTTATCAACCCGGGCGCCTCGAAGGCGATTATGGCCATAAATATAATGCTCAGTAGAAAAACCATTGTTTAACCCTCCGCATCTTGCCCCGTAACAATTGCAAAGTAAGAATTCAGAAGTCAGAATCCAAAAATCCAGAATGAAAAAGGAATGTTTTCAACTGCCAGCACTGCGTTAATGTATGGGATTTGCCAATTCCCAGTTCCCAGTTCCCATTCTCACTGCTGTTTTGGTTCCGCCGGGTTGGTGATCATTCCGGTACGGCGGATTTTGGTCTCCACATGAATGTTCACCGGTACGCCGGGAAAAAGTTCCGGCCAATCCTCCTTGATTTCTTTCCACTGCCGGGGGTACCGGCGGTGCACCGCCTCGCCGAAGCCGAAGACGTCCACCCCGTATTCCTGCTGGGCTTTGGTCAGGGCCGACTCTATTTCGTCCCGGATGGCGGCGGCCTGCAGCGCTTCCAGCTTTTTGATTTTCTCCGGCCTGGTCAGGTCCAGCGGCCCGGTGGTTTCCCCCAGATTACTTTCTGCGCTGACGTCCACCGTCATGTAGATTCGCCCGTCACTGACCACGGGCTGAAGTTTTGCCTTTGAGTGCAGTATTTCCAGGGAGATCCGCCTGCCTGCCCGGTCGGGATCGGGGATGTCTATAACCCCTCCCGTGACCTTCCCCCTTACCCACAGGAGGCCCCGGCTTTCCTTTGAATTGAGCCAGCCTGCCAGTTTATCCCGGCGGAAGACGGCGGTGCCGTTAATCCTGATAATCTGGTGCGGCTCGGCTATATGACCCTCGGCCAGCCTGTTTTTGTGCTCTTCAGGCGCCGCCTGGTTATAGATCCTCTCAATGACGGCGGTGTATGGCTGGGTGATCCCGCTCTCCATCATTTCCAGGAAGTCTCCCAGCATTTGCACGGCGTACCGGGAGTTGAGGCGCCGCTCGTTGATAATGCCGAAAATGCGCTGGGCCGGAGTGTCTTCCAGCCGCCCGGGCTCGTCCAGCAGGGCCTTCAGGTCCCCCCTCCCCACCAGCAGCCAGGTGGTGCGCCGGATCTGGGGGTTGCGCTCGAAAAAGTCCATCACTTCCTTCACCCCCCGCTCCCGGGCCAGTTTTTCCGAAACCAGGATCACCTGGTTGTGGGCGAAGAAAAGCTGGCGGGGCGTCTGCCGGGAGAGTTCCCGGAGGGCCTCGAAGACGGTGTCCCCCTCAATGCTGCGATTGCGGTAGGGCTTGCTCCCCGTAACGGTAACTCCGGCTCCTCCCCCGCCCCCCGCCATACCCTTTCCCAGGGCGGCCGGGTTTATGTTCTGCACTATTACCCGCACCCGCCCCCCGGGGGCCGGCTCCACCGCAGTGGCCAGCACTATCCCCAGTTCCTCCACCTCCCGCCGGTCCCAGCAGGCCGGCTGGGTAATCACAATACCCAGCAGCAGGAGGCTCAATAAACCCATTTTCACCAGCATTTTTATTCCGGTCATCACTGACTGTCCCCCTGACGCCCGTCCGGCGCCGGCGGGGAAGGCTTTTGCCCCGGGGCCTGGCGGCGGCGGTTGAGTTTTCCGGTCTCGGCGGGCCGCCTGTCTATGGCCCACCAGGGGGCGCGCACCGCCACATCTTTGAGATCTCCGGTGTGAAGGGGCGCCAGGGACGCCAGGTAGGGCACCCCGAAGGACCGCAGCCCGGCCAGGTGAATGAGAATAACCAGTATGCCCGCCATCACCCCGAACAGGCCCAGGGTTCCCGCCAGCAGCATCATGGGGAAGCGCAGCAGGCGCATGGTAATGGCTATATTGAAGGCCGGGTTCATAAAGGAGGCTATGCCGGTGATGGCCACCACGATGACCATCAGCGGGGAAACGATCCCCGCCTGCACGGCGGCCTGGCCGATTACCAGTGCCCCCACTATGCTCACCGCCTGGCCCACCGCCCGGGGCAGGCGGATGCCGGCCTCCCGCAGGGCCTCAAAGGTAAACTCCATCAGCATGGCCTCCACCAGGGCCGGGAAGGGCACCCCTTCCCGGGCGGCGGCCAGGCTGATTAAAAGCCGGGTGGGGATCATCTCCTGGTGAAAGGTGGTTATGGCGATGTACAGGGACGGCAGCAGCAGCGATATGGTAAAGGCGATATACCTCAGCCAGCGTATGGAGGTACCCAGAATGTACCGCTCGTAATAATCCTCCGGGGACTGCATAAAGGTGATAAACTCCCCCGGCACTACCAGGGTGATCGGAGTGCCGTCGGTGAGGACGGCCACCCGTCCCTCCAGCAGGGCGGCGGCCACCCGGTCCGGCCGCTCGGTGTGGAAGATATGGGGAAAAGGGGAGTAGGGATTATCCTCGATTAGTTCCTCCAGGTAGCCGCTTTCCAGCACCCCGTCGATATCAATGCGCCGCAGGCGGTTCTTCACTTCGGCCACCAGGTCCGGGGAAGCAATGCCCCTGATGTAGGCGATGGTGACCCCGGTATAGGTTACCCTGCCGATATGCAAATCCTCAAAGGTAAGATTGGGGCTCCTCAGCCGCCGGCGGATCAGGGTGGTGTTGGTGCGCAGGGTCTCGGTGAACCCCTCCCGGGGCCCCCGCACCAGAACTTCGGCCTCGGGTTCGGTAACCTGCCGGGCGCTCCAGCCCTTGATGCCCAGGATCAGGGCGGTATCCTGGCCGTCGATGAGCAGTATGACGTCCCCGTACAGGATACCGGTCACCACCTCATCCATAATGCGGGTATCCCTGATGTTGGATACCGTGACGGTAAAGTTCTTGACCAACCCCAGGAGGTTTTCACCGGCGGGGCTGAACCCGGCCTTGCGGGATTCCAGCATCAGGGGCTTCATTACATTGCTGTTCAGGACGTCCTTGTCGACCATGCCGTCCACGTATATTATGGCCGCCCCGGTCTGCTCCGCCATACCAAGGCGGAACCGCCGTATAATCACGTCGGTGTTCCGGCCGAGGATGGATTCAAGCAAATTCAGGTTGTCGTCCAGTCGGGGAGACAGCCTTATCTGTTTCAGTTCCCCGGAATTGTATGCCCGCCGGCCGGAATAAGGCTGATTTTTGCCTTTTGGGGTGGTGGGGGCGGGTTTTTTATGCGGAGCCTTTTTAAAAAGGTATTTAAACAGCCGGGACATGCCGTACCTCCCGGAAAATAAAATAGTTGTTTATTTTTAATATCCGACAGGAGCGGCATTTTTATTCTGATTTGCCAAAGAAGCGGATCATCGTCTACCCCTTCCAGGGCCGGCATATAAAAGCGATTAACGGGGATTATAACAACTAAATTATTTTCCGGGGCATTTTCGCGGTAAAACGCTGAAAGAAAAAGGAGACCGCCGTTGATGCTGGAACGGGGTAAAATATCGTGTACCCAGACGGTCTTTTTGCTGATAACACTGGTGGGTTCAACCGCGGTGGTATTTCTGCCGGCCATAAGCGCCCGGATTGCCGGGCGGGACGCCTGGCTTACCCCGCTGCTGGCGACGGCGCCGGGGATATACCTGGCCCTGGTGATATCCGCCCTGGGGAGAAGGTTTCCCGGCCAGACGCTGATCCAGTACCTGCAGTCCGTTCTGGGATCCTGGCCGGGCAAAATCACGGGGCTTTTTTACCTTTTCTTTTTTCTGCATACCAACGGCGTCATTATCCGGGAATTCAGCGAACTGATGGTAACCATGGTAATGCCCCGCACACCCCCGGTGGTTTTTCACGTGACCATTCTGTTGCTTTGCGCCTGGGCCGTCCGGGGAGGGCTGGAGGTGCTGGCCAGGACGGTGGAAGTCATATTTCCACTGATGCTGTTTATTTTTGCGGCCGCTGTTTTGCTTACGGTTAAGGACATGCATTTGGAGAACCTGCTGCCGGTGCTGGAAAACGGTTTTAAGCCGGTCATCAGGGCCTCCCTGGACCCAATCGGCTGGCGGGGGGAAATCATCCTGCTGGCCATGTTCCTTCCCTGCCTGGACAGGCCCGGGGAAGGGGGGCGCTGCGCCGTTGCGGCCGTGGTTATCATCGGGATTATTCTGGTTTTCGATGCCGTGGCCAACACGGCAGTGTTCGGACCGGCGGTGGGCCGCATGACCTTTCCCACCTTTTCCCTGATCAGGCAGGTCAGTATAGCCAATTTTCTGGAGCGCATCGAGTCGGTTCATGTGGCCATCTGGGTTTTGGGCATGTTCGGCAAAATAGCCCTGTTCTATTACGCCGCCGTCCTGGGGGCCGCCCAACTGGCAAATTTGAAGGACTACCGGCCCCTGGTGCTCCCCGTGGGGGTGATCCTGGCCGCCCTGGCCACCCTGGTGGCGGCAAATTCCCAGGAAGTGGTGGAGTATATCGTCAGGGGCTGGCCTCCCTTTTCGTTTGTTTTTGAGTACATCATCCCGACTATTTTATTGGCATTGGCGGCGGCAAGGAGGTGTCCATAGTGGAAAAGGTAAACGGTTACGGTGTGGCAGCCTTTACTTTCTACCTGCTCATCCTACCCCTGGTTTGAGCCTTTCCCACGGCCTCGGTGGGAGGACGGGACATCTGGATGGTGGGCTTTCCCTTTCTTTTTTACGGGTTGTTCTTTTTGTCCCTGGTGTTTTCGGGCCGGGTGGCTTCCCCCGGCCGTGGTCTGGCCGGCCAGGCCAGGTTGAGGCTGGGTCAGGTTGGCGCCCTCCTGGTTCTTCTGGCGGTAATATATCTCTTTGCCTCGCTGTTGGTGCATGTTAAAGATTTTACGGATTTTTTTACAAGCATAATGCCCAGGACCCCCAACTTTATTTTCAGGGGAGCGCTTCTTTTTCTTACCACCATGGCCCTGCTTTACGGCATTGAAGTCCTTGGCCGGGTGGCGCTGTTCCTCCTGCCGGTGGTTATTTTATTTCTCCTGGGCGGTATCCTGGGGAACTTGCCTTCCTTTGAACCCGGCAATCTCCTGCCGTTTATGGAAAGGGGTTGGGACTCCCTGATCAAGTCCGGTTTTCTGCAGATATCCTACACCAGTGAACTGTTTGCCCTGGGGTTTCTGGCCGCCTTTCCGGGATACGGCGGCCGGGAGGTCAGAAGGGCCTCGTACCTTGGGTTATTAATGGTTGTTGGCCTGTTCTTTCTCATATCGATATTTCTAATCGGGGTGATTGGGGAGAGTTACACCATAAGGTCGAATTTTAAGCTGTTCAGCCTTTTTCAATACGGCCTGAAAAATTCCACCACCGGCTTTGAAAGCCTTTTTATAGTAGTCTGGGTAACTGTTTTTTTTGTCAAATCCGCTCTGCTGCAGGGGGCCATCGGCACGGCCCTGGGTGAGATTACACCGCTCAAGCCGGGGCTTTATCATATCACCGCCGGTATTGCCGCGTTTATAATCACGTTTTTTGTTTTTAACAACAGAATGGAGCTGCTGCAATTCTATACCGGCATATACCCGCCGGTTTCGCTTTCCTTCACGTTGTTGTTCCTCTTGCTGCTCTACCTGTTTTCGGGGAAGGATAAAAAGGCAGCCAATAAATAAAAAACCGTATCTAAATACTGGGAAGGACTTCCCGGCTCTTACGGAGAATAATCAATACAGTCGGGTGCCAATTGATGGCCGTGAAAGAGTGGAAAGATACTATGATCAGGTATGCTGAGATAACCAGGGAGTCCATTGTTGACGGCACCGGCATAAGGGTGGTGGCTTTTTTGCAGGGCTGTCCCAGGCGCTGTAAAGGCTGCCACAACCCGGACCTGCTGCCGGTTGACGACGGCAAAGAAATCTCCGCGGAAGATTTTGCAGAAATGCTGGCGGAAAGCGTCACCCCGCTGCACAAAGGGATTACCTTCAGCGGCGGAGACCCCCTTATGCAGGCGGAAGCCCTGTTAAAGGTTATTTCCATAGTTAAACGGAAACATCCCCGTTTGGACATCTGGGTCTATACCGGATATACCTTTGACCAGGTAAAAGACCTTCCGGTGATGAAGTTGATTGATGTTCTGGTGGACGGCCCTTTTATTTTGTCGCAGCGGGACCTCGGGCTGCCGTTTCGCGGTTCCTCCAACCAGAGGATTATTGACGTGCGCAGCTCGCTGGAAAAAGGAGAAGTTGTAGAGATTAACATAAATACCTCATTCTGAAGACCTTATTCTGTCGGAATCCAGAATCCGGAACGGGACTGAGTTCAGAGTTCTACCGCCCCAGGGCGGTTTTTGTTTTGCCTCCGAGAACCCTTTCCCGGAGCACGGCATATCATGGAATAACATTATTTGCCCTTATGTAAGGAGGTTTAAGCATTGCCACTGTATTACACGGTAAGGCCCGGTGACACATTGTCCTCTATTGCCTCTCAATTTGGTACCACAGTGCAGAACCTGGTGGCTTTGAATCAGGTTGCCGATCCCGATATGATCAATGTGGGTCAAACCCTGCTGGTTAGCCTGGAGGGGGTGGATACGGGGGACGGCAGCAATAGCGTTAACAGCAAGGTCATTGACGGACTATTGTACGTATTGGCTACAGACAGGAACAGGTACAGGCGGGGGGAGACGGTAAACATAACTCTTTTCAAGATAAACGTTTCCCGAACTGCCAGGAGACTTTTCTATACTACCGGCCAGAGGTTTGATTTCGAGGCGGTACGGGCCGACGGGACCGTGGTGTGGAGGTGGTCTGAGGGCCGGGTGTTTACCCAGGAGACAGCCACCATAATTCTGCAGCCCGGTGAGAGTCAAACTTTCAGGGCCAGCTGGGATCAGCGCAACCGGCAGGGCAACCTGGTAGCCCCGCAGACCATAACCATCCGGGGTTTTAACTGGGCCCAGGGACTAAGGAACCGGTTTGTTTCCACCGACATTGAGATTACCCGCGCAGTCGCCCCACCGACACCCACTCCCCGGCCGCCCGCGGTATGCCGGCCGGGGGTCAACCTGCTGCGGAACGCCGGCTTCGAAAACTGGCCCAATCCTGATGTCCCGCCGCCGGGCTGGACGGGAGAAAATGTGTCGCGCCAGGAATTTATCCGCCGCCAGGGCAGGTATGCCGCCAGGCTGGGTACCAACCCGCGGCGGCAGGCCAGGCTTTCCCAGACAGTTTCTCCCATACCCGGCAGGGTTTACCGGCTGGCCTACTGGATCCGGGAGATACCCCAGGTTCCGCCCGGCAGCAATTTCACCTTCAGGGCCAGGGTGTTTTTCTACAATGAGGCCGGCCGGCTGATCGGGACGGCGGACCCGGAATACACGGAAAACACCGTGCCTGAAAGTTTCATCCAGTTCAATTTTACCACCGGGCGCGTTCCCGCCGCCGCGCGCACTATGGAGGTCCGTTTTGTCTTCACTCCCGAAAGCGGCAATAATAACGCCGTCGCCTTGGATGACGTGTTCCTGGAGTGCCTTTTATAGCTTTAAGCTTTTAGCCGTAAGCAGTAAGCATTCAGCAAGCGGCTAAACTTTTGCTGTTCTGAACCCGTGCTAAAAAAATAAGACATTGGCTTTGGGCCAATATCTTTTATTCTAAATGGCTTAAGGCTTATAGCTATTAGCTTGATTGGCAGACGGCCGGCGGCCGGCGACTGCTCAGTGGCCGCAGGACCCGCAGCTGGTTGAAGTGCAGCCCCCGCACCCTGAGCTGCCAGACCCGCTGAAGTCATCCTTGCCGGAACTTTTGGCCGCGAAGCCGCTCATCACCCGCCGGGGGCCGGTTGTTCCGCACTGGGGGCAGGAAAAATTTTCCCCGGTCTCTCCCAGGCTGCATAATTTTTCAAACCTGCGGCCGCAGGATTGGCATTTAAATTCATAAATAGGCATGTCAGTCCCTCCCGTCTACACCATTAAGATTAAACATTTTCTTCGTATGTGTCAAGGGAGGCGGCCATAACGGAGGCGGGAGGCGGGAGGTCCGGGGTGAGATTCGTGTAATAGTTTAAAGAAGGATTTCGGGTAGTCGGGGAGGAATATGTAACTATCTCTTAAGCAAAGGGGAAAAAGAATGAAATTAAGGTTTTTAGGGGCGGCAGGAACTGTAACGGGCTCCAGTTTCCTGATTGAGACAGGTTTAGTCAGGGTGATGGTGGACTGCGGAATGTTTCAGGGCCCGCGGGCTATCAGGGAAAGAAACTACCAGAAAATTCCGGTTGATCCCTCCTCTGTAGACTATCTTTTGCTGACCCATGCCCATATCGACCATTCGGGGCTTATTCCAAAATTCATCAAACAGGGTTTCAAGGGGAAAATATATGCCACATCGGCCACGGTGGACCTCTGTGCCGTGATGCTTCCCGACAGCGGGTACATTCAGGAAATGGAGGTTGAAAGGCTGAACCGTAAAAATCAGAGGGCGGGCAGGCCGCTTTTGTCCCCCATATACACTGCGGACGAGGCCAGGGAAAGCCTCCGCCGGTTCCAGCGGGTTTCCTGCGGGGAAACATTAAACCTCACACCCCAGATAAAGGTCCGGTTTATAAATGCCGGGCACATACTGGGGTCGGCCATACTGGAAATCTGGGTGCGGGAGGGGCCGGAGCAGACCAAGCTGACCTTTACCGGAGACCTGGGAAGCAACGGCAAACCCTTCATCGAAGATCCCCATCTGGTGAACGAAGCGGATTACGTCATTATGGAATCCACTTACGGCGGCCGCCTGCACCTGGATGCCGGCAACAGGCTGGAGTTGTTTCATGATGTGGTATGGGAAACATATCATAAAGGCGGCAACCTGATCATACCGGCCTTTGCCGTGGAACGCACCCAGGACCTGCTGTACGACATAAACCTGCTGGTCGGGGAAGGGCGTTTCCCGCCCATGGATGTATATATCGACAGCCCCATGGCCATCGCCGCCACCGAGGTTTTCAAGCAGCACCAGGAGTGTTTTGACGACCAGTACAGGGACATCATGAGCCGGGGCCGGGGACCCTTCGATATGCCGAACCTGAAGTACGCCAGGACGACCGAAGAGTCCATAGCCCTGAACAACCTCAAGGGCGGGGCGGTGATACTCTCGGCCAGCGGCATGTGTGACGCCGGCCGGATCAAGCACCACCTCAGGCACAACCTCTGGCGGCCTGAAAGCACCATTCTTTTTGTGGGCTACCAGGCGCCGGGGACCAAGGGCAGCCGTCTGCTGGGGGGCGCCGACTTCATACGCATTCACGGTGAAGACGTGAAGGTAAGGGCCGATATCAGGCAGATTGACGGGTACTCCTCCCATGCGGACCAGAAGGAGCTTCTGGACTGGCTGGGCGGGTTTACAACCACTCCCCGGAATGTTTTTCTTGTGCACGGCGAGCCTGATGCGGCCAAAACTCTGGCCGGGCTGATTAAAGAAAGGTTTGGAGTTGACCCTGTAATTCCGCAGTGGCTGGATGAGTATGAAATTACACCGGGTATCGTCTTCACCGAGGAGCAGGTGATCAAGACCCACGCCATGGTGGCCGCCAAACTGCAGCGCCTTCTGGAGGAAAGCCACGGGCGGGGCAACTATGCCGACATCATCAGGCAGTTGAATGATCTGGACGGCCTGCTGGAAAAACTGAGCAAGAAAGAAGCGGTATGAAATACCTTATCCTGAAAAGTTTCCGGGTCAGAATCCAGAATCCAGGAGCCAGAATCCAGAATAAAAAAACCAATCCCTGGAAGGGAAGAAACCATTGTCAGGGTATAGTATAAAGTCACAGGGCGATTTAAAGTATATATCCTTTGATATCCTGGCCGGAGCCGGGACTGTTGTCCACGCCTTCACCACCCGCCTGGGCGGGATAAGCCGGGGGCCTTACCAGTCCTTAAACCTGGCCATGCATGTGGGAGACCGCCGGGAGGCGGTGCTGGAAAACAGGAGGAGGGCCTGTGCAGCCCTTGGCCTCAGGCTGGAAGACATGGTGTGCGGGCAGCAGGTGCACGGGGACCGTGTCCATGTGGTGACCGGGGCCGACCGGGGTAAGGGGATATACGGCGAAGAGGGGGCCATTCCCGGAACCGACGCCCTTATTACCGGCCGGCCGGGCATCTTGCTTTCCAGTTACTATGCCGATTGTGTTCCCATAATGATACTGGACCCGGTAAGAAAGGCCATTGGACTGGTGCACGCCGGCTGGAAGGGTACAGTGATGAGAATAGCCGGGACAGCATTAAAGGCAATGGGACAGGCCTTCGGGACAGACCCGGGGGATTGCCTGGCGGCCGTGGCCCCTTCCATCGGCCCCTGCTGCTATGAAATTGACCGGCCGGTGGTTGATGCCCTTACCGGAGGTGGATTCGATCCCGGTCCTTTTGTTAAGCCCGCCGGCCCGGACCGGTGGAAGCTGGACCTGCAGCTGTTAAACCGGGCCATACTGGCTGAGGCCGGGGTTAAACCTGAATCTATCGCGGTGGCCGGATTGTGTACATCGTGCCACCCGGAACTGTTTTTTTCATACCGGGGCCAGTCCGGGCAGTGCGGCCGGATGGCTTCACTGATGGCGCTGATATGAGTCGCCGGTGGTCAGACGATCAATGACCGGATAGGGGGGAGTTAGATTGTACAGGATCCTGGTGGTGGATGACGAGCAGCATATTGTTGAATTAATCAGGTACAATTTGGAAAAGGAGGGCTACGGGGTACTGACCGCCCTTGATGGAAAAGCGGCGGTGGATATTGCCCGGAGAGAAAACCCCGACCTTATCCTTCTGGATGTCATGCTGCCCAATTTGGACGGGTTGTCTGCCTGCCGGGTACTGCGCCAGAATGAGGTCACCCGCAAAATACCCATAATAATGCTCAGTGCCCGGGGAGAAGAACTGGACAAGGTCCTGGGCCTGGAGATGGGCGCCGATGATTATGTGACCAAACCCTTCAGTACCAGGGAACTTTTAGCCCGGATAAAAGCCAGGCTGCGCAGGCAGCAGGAAGAAGCAGGGACTTTGGAAAGGGCGGGCGGGGTTATTGTCCACGGGCAGCTTACCATAGACCAGAGCAGGTTCCTGGTAACGGTCAACGGGGTGCGCCAGGATTTAACCCCAAAGGAGTTCGAACTGCTGCGCTTTTTGGCCATGGAGCCAGGCAAGGTTTTTTCCCGGGATTATCTGCTGGAAAAAATATGGGGTTACGACTATGCCGGGGATTCCCGGACGGTTGATGTTCATATCCGCCATATACGGCAGAAATTTGAGCAGATCCCCGGCTGCCCGCAATTTATAGAAACCGTCCGGGGAGTTGGATACAGGTTCAGGGATCCCGGTTAATGCAAACTTAACAGAAGTATAACAGGTGGATAATATAGTTTTGCTAAGATCGCACGTAAGACTTGATTTGCGGGGAGGACCGAATGAGCGGCAATAAGATAGAGGTGGAGTCCCTTAGCCTCTTTTATAAGGATTTTCAGGCCCTTAAAAACGTGACCATGAATATAAAGGAAAATCAGATCAGTGCTCTGATCGGCCCCTCCGGCTGCGGCAAGTCTACTTTTTTGCGGACCCTGAACAGGATGAATGACCTGTATGAAGGGGTAAGGGTGGAAGGCAAGGTTCTGCTTGACGGCCAGGACATATATCAGGCGGGCATTGATGTGGTGGCCCTGCGCAAAAGGGTGGGCATGGTCTTCCAGAGGCCAAACCCCTTTCCCATGTCGGTTTACGATAATGTGGCCTATGGGCCGCGCATACACGGGATTAGAAATAAAAAGAAACTGGACGAAATTGTCGAGATCAGCCTGCGGGGTGCGGCGCTCTGGGAGGAGGTACAGGACCGGCTTTATAAGCCGGCTTTGGGTCTTTCAGGGGGGCAGCAGCAGAGATTGTGCATCGCCCGCCTGCTGGCGGTGGAGCCCGAGGTGGTGCTTATGGACGAGCCCAGTTCGGCCCTCGACCCCATCTCAACCCTTAAAATAGAGGAACTAATCCAGGTGTTAAAACAGGATTACACCATTGTCATAGTCACGCACAATATGCAGCAGGCCGCCAGGGTGTCCGACAACACGGCTTTTTTCTTAAACGGTGAACTTATCGAATACGGAGCCACCGGGGAAATATTTACCCGGCCCGGGGACCGCCGGACCGAGGACTACATTACCGGAAGGTTTGGCTGATGGCTTCACAAATCCTGGTTTCTTAAAAGATTTTTTGAAAAACGCCCTATTTTAGGGTGTTTTTCGCAGGAAATAATGTTTGACCGTCGAATATACCTCAAGCTGACTAAATTATCCGGGAGTGGTATAATTATGAATCCGGGGTGCGGGGAATGACCGGATCAAAGGCCCGGCCCCCAAAAAAAGGCCGTAAAAGAGCTCTGGCCTTAGCATCGATATTGTTTATCAGCGGGCTGTTTATAATATACATGGGAGTTGTTCAAATCTGGAGTTTCACCAGGTCAAACCTGGTCAAGACCGCTAACCTTTATGCCGGAGAGCTTAAAAAGCTGTATGTGGCCGAAGGGGTGCTGGTCAGGGATGAAGCCGTGATCACCTCGCCGGCCGACGGCCAGTTAACTATGCTGGTGAAGGAAGGGGAAAGGGTAAGGGCCGGTGACAGCATTGCCGAGGTAAAAACAGCCGGGGACGGCGCCGGATCACCGGCCCTGTCGGCGCTGATCAGCGCCGA
>JBMOPD010000010.1:29466-91897 GCA_049323615.1 Bacillota bacterium
GCCGGTGTGGGGGGGGCCCCGCGCCCCCCGGGCCGGGGTGGTGACCTGCCAGGTAGACGGCCTGGAGGGCGTATTGAACCCCGACCAAGTGGATATCCTGGAAGTTGCGGGAACGAAACTGAAAGCTGACGAAACTGCCGGCCGGGATAACGGTAAAAACAAGTGTCAAAAAGGCCAGCCGGTAATGAAGATCATTGACAACCTTTCTCCCCTGGCCATCTGCCTGCAAGTTCCCGACGGCTTTCCGCCGGACCGGATAAAGAAGGACGGCGGCATTACACTGGCCTGGGAGAATAATGAATTTACCGGCCGCATAGCAGATGTCAGGGACCGCGGGGGAAGGCCGGAGGTGATTATCAAAACCTTCAGCTATCCCTCCGGGCTCCTTTACAAAAGGAAGGTCTTGCTGGCGCTGGTGGGCGGAACGGTTTCAGGATGCCTGGTGCCCACCAAATCACTGGTGGAAAGGGAAGGGCAAAGAGGGATCTACATTATGAATAAACAGCAGTTCAGATGGGTTCCGGTAAAAGTGGAGGGGGAAGTTAACGGTAGCGCCGCTGTTTCCGGAGAGCACATTGTTCCCGGTACCCGCTACGCGGTTAACCCCCGCTGGTTCTTTACCGGGAATTAGGAGAATATTATGGAAAGGTCCGGCATAAAGGAAAACCTGGCCGTGCTGCGCGGCAAAGTTTTGGCCGCAGCCGTTAAGGCGGGGCGCAATCCCGCCGATATAAAGATTGTGGCAGTATCCAAGAACGTTTCGGTGGACAGGATGTTGACGGCCGTAGAGGAAGGCGTCACAGACCTGGGGGAGAACAGGGTGCAGGAACTGCTGTCCAAACAGCCGCATTTCGGCCCCTGGGTCCGCTGGCACCTGATCGGGCACCTGCAGACAAACAAGGTAAAGGCCGTGGTCGGCAGGGTAAACCTGATCCATTCCCTGGACTCGTGGCGGCTGGCCGTTGAAATCGACAGGCGGTCGGTGGAGGCCGGGGTGGTCTCCGAGGTTCTTGTCCAGGTAAATGCATCCGGTGAAAAAACAAAATACGGCCTCAGCCCGGTGGAGGTGCCGGATTTCATCACCGGCGCCCGGGATCTGCCGGGGCTTGCCGTCAGGGGATTAATGACCATAGCTCCCATGGTGGACGACCCTGAGGAAGTCCGGCCGGTGTTTAAGCGGCTGCGGGATTTGTTTACGGGTATAAAGCAGCGGATGCCCTTTGTACCCATGACCTATCTGTCCATGGGGATGACCAATGACTACCCGGTGGCGGTGGAAGAGGGAGCTAATGTCTTGCGGGTGGGCACCGGTATTTTTGGCGCCCGGTAACGCGAAAATGCTCAGGGCTTGCGAAAGGAGGAAGTTTTATTGTCAAAAAGGCTGATGGACAGGGTTCTCGGGATGATCGGGTTTGAAGATGAAATGGTTGAAGAAGAAGAAAAAATTCGCGAAACCAGATTCCGGGATGAAGAGGAGGCAGTGCCGGCGGTCAGGCGCAAAGGACAGGTCTTAAATCTTCACGCCCAGAAACAGCTCAAGGTGGTAGTGGCCGAGCCGAAGATTTTTGAAGACGTTCAGGGGCTGGCGGACAACCTTAAAAACCGCCGTCCGGTCATTGTCAACCTGGAAAAAGCCGAGCCGGAACTGGCCAAAAGAGTGGTGGACTTCATCAGCGGCGCCACTTATGCCCTTAACGGCAGCCTGCAAAAGGTGGGCAGCGGGATCTTCCTTTTTGTGCCCAGCAACATGGATATTTCCAGTGAACTGGGGGATCTGAAGGAACGGGGGCTTTTTTCCTTGATGCGCTAATTCCGGTCCAGTGTTTGCATCTTAATCGGGCCGGTATTCTGATATGATCGGAGATGAAAATTAATGCCCCTTACGGGTTCTAAAACAGGTTTTATTGGCGGAGGGGCCATGGCCGGGGCCCTGCTTACCGGGCTGGCCGGCAGCGGGGCCGTGGACGCCGGGGACTTATATGTTTCTGATGTAAATAAAGAAAGACTGGAGCAGTTAAAGTCGTCGCTAAATATTAATATACTGTACGACAACAAAGAACTGGTCCGGCTGGTGGATATCATTGTTTTGGCCGTCAAGCCGGGTGTTGTTCTGCCTGTTTTGCGGGAAGTGGCGGATTTAATAAAGCCCGGGCAGACCTTGATTTCCATTGCCGCCGGTGTTTCCACCGGCGCCCTGGAATACGCCGCCGGAAAAGATGTGGCTGTGGTCCGGGTGATGCCGAACACCCCCGCCCTGGTGGGGGAGGGGGCCAGCGCCGTCTGTGCCGGCACAAAGGCCGGCAGGGCCGACGTGGAGAAGGCCCTGGGCATTTTTAATGCCGTGGGCAGGGCGGTGGAAGTGCCCGAGTCGCTGATGGACGCAGTCACCGGACTGAGCGGAAGCGGGCCCGCATACATGTTTGTGATCCTGGAGGCGCTGGCCGATGCCGGGGTAAGAATGGGGCTGCCCAGGGATACGGCCCTGCTTCTGGCGGCGCAGACCATGCTGGGAGCGGCCAGGATGCTCCTGGAATCGGGCCGTCACCCGGGCCAGCTGAAGGATATGGTGACCACTCCGGGGGGGACCACCATAGAGGGGCTTTTTTCGCTGGAGGGTGACGCAATACGGGGATCCCTGATCAGGGCGGTGGAAGCGGCCACCCTGAAATCCCGGGAAATTTCAGCCGGCATAAAATAGGAGAGTGGTCAATAAATGGGTTTGGCGGCACTGGTCGATATTGCCTTTAATGTATACATGGCGCTGATGTTGGCAAGGATCCTGCTTTCCTGGGTAAGACACAACCCGTATCAGCCCGTGATCCGTTTTATTTACGAAATTACCGAGCCGGTGCTGGGGTTTTTCAGAAAGATAATCCCACCCATCGGTGTTATCGATATATCTCCCATCGCTGCCTTTTTTGTGCTGGGGCTGCTGAGAAGCCTGATCATAAGAATAATTTTATCTATAAACTTTTGAGGTGATAGAAAACTGGACAGGGAACGTTTTCTGGCCGGCGCCGGGGGGGAGGACAAACTTATCCTGGCGCGGGCGGCGGACATCGCCGGGGCCGTCCTGCGCACCCGCCAACCAAGTTTTACCGATTTCCACGACCCGTATCATACGGGTTTGGTTGTTTCAGCCCTGAAATTTGTTCCCGGGCTGGCCTGCCGCAGCGATGGCGGATATTCCGGAGCCGAGCGGAAAAGGGTGGTGATCTGCCCCGATTACATGGACCCGGAAAACGCCGGCAGCGGGCTGGCCTTTTTGTCCATAACGGGCAGTTTCTACGCTTCCCGGCCCGGCCACAGGGACTTTCTGGGGTCCCTCCTGGGCCTGGGTTTAAAAAAGGAGAAAATTGGGGATATCCTGGTCAATGAGGGCGGGGCCCAGGCGGTGGTGGCCGCCGAAGTGATGCCGTACATCAGGGGGCACCTGTCCAGGGTGGGCAGGTGGGAAGTAACGGTGGAGGAAATAAGCGCCGGGGAGTTAAAGCTGCCGGAGGAGAAATTAAAGACGGTCAATACCACCGTCCCCTCCATGAGGCTGGATGTGGTGGCGGCCGCCGGGTTCGGGGTGTCCAGGTCGAAGATGGCCGACTATATTAAATCGGAAAAAGTAAATCTCAACTGGCAGTTAAAAAACTCGCCCTCCCAGCCGGTCAAAGAGGGGGACATTATTTCCATCAGGGGCAGGGGCAGGGTGGAGGTGGCCGGGGTGAGCGGGACTTCCCGCAGCGGCAGAATTTTTATAACGCTCAAGAGGTATTACTAGAGGGTCAGGAGACAGGAGACAGGAGACAGGAGACAGGAGCTTTCGGGTTGGGTCACGGGGTCGGAATCCATAATTCAGAATGGAAAAGAGCTTTAGGCCGGGCTGTTGGGTAGGTGGTTGGTGTTGATTGATCTACGGGAAGAAAAGGGCGGGGTCGCCTTCCGGGTCAGGGTGCAGCCCAGGGCCTCCCGCAACCAGCTGGCCGGTGTCATGGACGGCGCCCTAAGGGTAAGGCTTACCGCCCCGCCGGTGGACGGTGAGGCCAACGAGGCCTGCCTGAAATTTTTGGCCGGGCTGCTGGGCGTCTCCCGGAACTCGGTGCAGCTGGTGTCGGGACGCACCGGCCGGAACAAGACCGTAAGGGTGCAGGGATTAACTGCCACTGAGGTTCTGGATCGGCTGACCTCCCTCTTCCATGACTCTGGTTGACGGTTTCGGCCGTTTTTTATATAATACAATAGTCATTATGTATAGAAAAAACCAGTGAACGGGAAGAGTAGGAAAATCAAGCCCTTCAAAGAGAGCCCGGGGCCGGTGCGATCCGGGCGGGGGCCTTTTCCCAAAATCACCCGGGAGGTGCCCGCCGAAAGCCAAAGGACTGGCAAGTAGGCCGGAACGGCGGCCCGCGTTAAGGGCACACGAGGTAGCGAAAAAACGGGCGTAATATAACGTTTTTTCGTTAAAATTGGGTGGTACCGCGGGAATAAAAAGCCCGTCCCTTTTGCAGGGGCGGGTTTCATTTTTGAGTGCACACGACAGACAAGGGAGGTCATTTGCCATGGACTACAGCAAGACATTGAACTTGCCGAAAACCGATTTTCCCATGCGGGCGAACCTGCCTGAGAGGGAGCCGGAGATTTTAAAATTCTGGGACCGGATAGATATTTACAAAATGGTGGGCCGGAAAAACGCCGGCCGGCCGAAGTTCATCCTGCACGACGGCCCGCCCTACGCCAACGGCCATATTCACCTGGGGCACACCCTGAACAAGGTGCTCAAGGACATTGTGGTCAAGTACCACACCATGGCCGGCTACGACTCACCGTATGTTCCGGGCTGGGATACCCACGGCCTGCCCATTGAACAGCAGGCCATAAAGGCCATGGGGATCAACAGGCACGCCATTGACCCGGTGGAGTTCCGCAGGAAGTGCAAGGAATATGCCTTGAAGTTCGTTGAGATCCAGAAGGAAGAATTCAAGCGCCTGGGGGTAAGGGGCGACTGGGAAAACCCCTACCTTACCCTGATGCCCCACTTTGAGGCCGCCCAGATCGGCGTTTTCGGCGAAATGGCCAAGCGCGGCTACATTTACAAGGGCCTGAAGCCGGTCTACTGGTGCTCAACCTGTGAAACGGCCCTGGCCGAGGCCGAGGTGGAGTACGGCGAAAAGCAGTCCCCTTCAATACACGTGCGGTTTCCGGTCAGTGACGGCAAGGGTGTGGTGCCCGAAGACAACACCTGCGTGGTGATCTGGACCACCACCCCCTGGACCCTGATCGCCAACGTGGCCATCTGCCTGCACCCCGATTTCGATTATGTACTGGCGCGGTTTGCAGGTGGCCAATACGTTTTGGCCAGAGAACTGCTGGGCCGGTTTATGGAGGCCGCCGGCCTGTCCAACCCGGAAATAGTAAGGGAATTCAAGGGCAGGGAACTGGAGGGCGCGGTCTGCAGGCATCCCTTTATCGACCGCCAGTCCCTGGTCATCCTGGGCGACCACGTCACCCTGGAGGCCGGGACGGGCTGCGTGCATACCGCCCCCGGCCACGGCCACGAGGACTACCTTGTCGGCCGGCAGTACGGCCTGCCGGTGCTGTCGCCCCTGGACGGGAAGGGCATATTTACCGGTGAGGCCGGGGAATTCGCCGGGCAGCACTACAACGAGGCCAACAAGGGGATCATTGAAAAGATGGCCGGTGACGGGAGCCTGCTGGCCAGTGGAACCGTCCGGCACCAGTACCCGCACTGCTGGCGCTGCAAAAAGCCGGTATTCTTCAGGGCCACCGAGCAGTGGTTCGCCTCCATTGAGGGGTTCCGCCAGGATGCCCTGGACGCCATCAGCAAGGTCAGGTGGATACCCGCCTGGGGAGAGGAACGCATCCACAACATGGTGGCCAACCGGGGAGACTGGTGCATTTCCAGGCAGCGCACCTGGGGCGTGCCCATTCCCATATTCTACTGCGCCGGCTGCGGCAGGGAGATCATCAACGACCGGACCATTTCCCACCTGCAGGGGCTGTTCAGGCAATTCGGGTCCGATGTCTGGTTTGCCCGGGAGGCGGCGGACCTGGCGCCTCCTGATTTGGTGTGCCCGGCCTGCGGATCTGGAAAATTCACCAAGGAAACCGATATCATGGATGTCTGGTTTGACAGCGGGACCAGCCACATGGGGGTCCTCAACCAGCCCGGAATATGGCCCGAACTGAGGTGGCCGGCGGACCTCTACCTGGAAGGAAGCGACCAGCACCGGGGATGGTTTAACAGTTCCCTCTCCACAGCGGTGGCGGCCGCCGGGGAGGCCCCTTACCGGGCGGTGCTCACCCACGGTTTCGTGGTGGATGAGCAGGGCCGGAAGATGAGCAAGTCCCTGGGCAACGTGGTGGATCCCCTGAAGGTGATTTCCCAGATGGGCGCCGATATTCTCAGGCTGTGGGTAAGCAGCGCCGATTACCGGGGCGACCTGGCCGTTTCCCAGTCCATCCTCAAGCAGATGACCGAGTCCTACCGCAAGATCAGAAATACCTGCCGCTTCCTGGTGGGGAACCTGTACGATTATGACCCTGCGGCCCACCGGGTGGATTACCGGGACCTGCTGGAGATTGACCGCTGGGCCCTGCTCAGGCTGCAGGGGGTGGTGGGCCGTGTCCTGTCCGCATACAGGGATTACGAATACCATGTGGTCTATCATGCCGTGCACAATTTCTGCGCGGTGGACATGAGCGCCCTTTACCTGGACATTATCAAGGACCGCCTGTATACCGCGGCCCCGGCTTCCCGGGAGAGGCGCTCGGCCCAGACCGCCATGTACGAGGTGCTGTATGCCCTGGTGCGCCTGCTGGCGCCGGTGCTGGCCTTTACCAGTGAAGAGATCTGGCGTTACGTGCCCAAAAACGGTGATATGCCGGTAAGCGTCCAGCTCTGCGATATGCCCCGGGTTAACGAGGAGTACCTGGACCCGGAACTGGAGAAGAAATGGGACCGCCTGCTGGACCTGAGGGCGGTGGTAACCAGGGCCCTGGAGGCGGCCAGGCAGGAAAAACTGATCGGTAACTCCCTGGAAGCCCGGGTTGAACTGCATGTATCGGATGAAATATACGATTTCCTGGTCCCGATGAAAGACGAACTGGCCACCTTGTTCATTGTCTCGGCGGTGGTGATCAACCGTGGGAATCCGCCGGAAGGATCGGTGACCGCCGATGATATACCCGGTTTCGGTGTGACCGTTGGCCGGGCCCCGGGGGACAAATGCGAGCGCTGCTGGAACTACCACCAGGATGTGGGCAGGGACGGGGAGCATCCCACCCTGTGCCCGCGCTGTCTTGGAGTTGTCAGGTCGCTGACTTGACTTCTGAATGCTGGATTCCCGCCGCTGGAACAGCGGAGCCGCCCGGCAGGGCGGCTTTTTTTCTATTCTAGACCTCCTCCGGATTAACCACCTTGACCAGGATCTTGGTTTCACCTACCACCTCTACATATACGCCCAGATCGAAATCAACCTTTATTTTCCCTTCTTTGGTGATACCGGCTTCCTGGGCCTGGGGAGGCTTGATTACAGTAGCCTTGGCATCCGTGACGGAAAGGATCTGGCCGTCATATTCGGTAATCGGGATAACCTCCTCGAAATGGATGGCCTGGCGCAGAAGATCGGTTGACTTCCCGCCATTGTACGAATACCATATGTGCGCTTCAAAGATGCCGTTTACCCTGACTCCGATTTTCCCGTTGTCGGCTTCTATTTCCGGGTCCTTCAGGCGCATCTGGGTAATTGATGTGCCCAGGATTTGTCCGGGTTCGCTCCCGTCAACAGTGGAAAACTGCTGGCTGTAGCGAAAAAATTTTTTTGCCGTGCCGCAAACGGCCTTGGTTATTATTTCCCTGTATCCGCCTTTCGAGTAGACAAGGAAATTTTTCTCTAAACCGGTGGCTATGCTCACTTTTATCCCTCCTTGAAAAATGGGTGACAGAAACCTCCGCTATCGGTTTTGGGTTGTGTTTTGTGATATGCTTTAAAATACTTGCGGTTCACAATATATTATGAATTTTGTACAGTAAGTGTGACCATTTGACAGGTCAGCCAAAAGAAGGATTGAAAGGCGGCAGGACTTGGCGGTTAAAAATCAAATTCTATTACAGCCCCCGTTTATTAGCCGGAGGCGGCCCGGATGAAAATCCGAAAAAAAAGATATATTATGCTGTTGAACAGTTGGGAGTGGGAGGTCTTTTATGACCAGAATAATTTTAGCCATAACGGGCGCCACCGGAGCGGTGTATGGCATTAAACTTCTGGATGAATTAAATAAAGCCGGGGTGGAAACACATCTCATGGTCAGTGATGCGGCCCGGAAAACAATCGGCCTGGAAACGGAATACCCGGTTGAGGAGCTTGAAAAAAAGGCCCATTACCGGTACCTTGATGGTGAAATCGACGCTCCGCCGGCCAGTGGGTCCTTT
The DNA here is from genome assembly GCA_049323615.1 of Bacillota bacterium. Classification (GTDB taxonomy): domain Bacteria; phylum Bacillota; class Desulfotomaculia; order Desulfotomaculales; family Desulfocucumaceae; genus JBMOPD01. The sequence continues at coordinate 37,910 of JBMOPD010000010.1, forward strand.
TTGCACCAGGGAATGGTAATCGCGCCCTGCAGTATGAAAACCCTTTCCGCCGTCGCAAACGGCTACGCCGAAAATTTAATCAGCCGCGCCGCCGATGTTACCATCAAGGAAAAACGAAAATTAATCCTCCTGGTGCGGGAAACACCGTTAAGCGCCATTCACCTGGAGAACATGCTCAAACTGGCCAGGCTGGGTGTGGTCATCATGCCTCCCGTTCCTTCTTTTTACAACCACCCGCAGACAGTCGGGGATATCGTAAATCAGACCGCCGGGCGGGTGCTGGACCTGTTGGGCATAAAAAATTCACTGGTGGAAAGGTGGCGTCCCTCCTGAACGGTTCAGGACCCGGGGCTGAATTCCGGCCCCATAAGGCCGGTGGTATCCTGCCAGGCCTGTTTCAAAAGCCGGTAGTCGGCTTCGGTCAGCAGGGGATCCGTTTTTGATTCGTAGTCCCTGATGGCTTTTTCCACCGGCAGCACACGGTATTTTGTCCTGCCGTCCCGCCGGTGTTTGTGTACCCAGACGGGGATATAATTCACTCCGGCCAGGGAGACCCTTCCGCCGCTTTCCCGCACAATATCAAGATTCAGTATTATGCCGCAGTCGGAATACCGCCAGTGCTGGTTGGAAACGAAATTGCCCAGGGAGTAGGCTGCCAGCACCCGCTTTTCCCTTCCGTCCCGGACCACCCTCTGCCATTCCGGCGGCTGCAGGACGTGGGGGTGGGACCCCAGTACCACGTCCACCCCGGCCTCAAAGAGTTCCCGGGCCAGGGTCCGCTGGAACTCGTTGGGATGCCGCTGGTACTCGGTGCCGGCATGCATATAGGCGATTATAAACTGGCACCCCTTCTCCATCAGCCGTTCAATCTCTTTTTTCATCAAATCCCTCTGAATCAGGTTGACCAGGTAGTCGGCCTCCGACGGCACCGGAATGCCGTTGGTATCCTGGGTGTAGTTGATAAACCCGACCTTTATTCCCCGGATATCGTAAACCGCCGGTTGTTCCCTCTCCCGGGCGCTGCGGTGTGTGCCCACATGGTTAAGGCCCGCCCTGTCGAGGTTGTCCAGGGTTTTTATCACCCCGTCCCGGCCCATGTCCATGCTGTGGTTGTTGGCCGTGGTCACCAGGTCGATGCCCAGTTCCTTCATGTTGTCCGCCAGCTCCGCCGGGGTGTTGAAGCGGGGGTAGCCGGAGTACCCTTTCTCCGGGCCGGCCAGCCTGGTTTCCAGGTTGGCCAGGGTGAAATCGGGACTGGCCAGGTAGTCCCCGCATTCTTTAAATATTTCCTTGAAATCGTACCTGCCGGTGTGGGGGTCCCGGGACGAGCCGACCAGGGGCATGTGCATCAAAAAATCACCCACCGCCGTAATGCGGATTTTTACCGGCTCCGGAGCTCCGGGACCGCCGCTTTTTTTGTTTTCCGGTGAGCAGCCGGCAAGGAAAATGATCAAAAGTAAAGGTAAAAGATATTTTTTTAAGACAGGGCACAAGGTGAAACCCACTCCTTTTCCGGTAATTCCGCACACATTTTTTAGCCCCGGGAGACTGTCAAATGCCGCTGGATATACTTTAAACTTTTACCATAATATACTTTTTATTGACAGGATTTCCTGCCGTATATAAAATGATATCGGTTTCCTCTTTCAATAAATTGGAGTGGTTTGATGAAAAAAATATTTTTTGTTGTCAATCCCAGGTCGTCCGGCGGGAGCACCCGGAAGCGGTGGGAAAAGCTGATGCCCGTGCTGCGGAGCGAGGGGATTTCATTTGACTGGAGTTACACCGCCGGCCCTTACACGGCCCCGGATATAGCCGCCGGGGCGGTGCGGGAAGGTTATGACCTGATCGTGGCCGTGGGCGGTGACGGGACAATTTACGAGGTATTAAACGGGATGATGGATCAGGACCGGGCCCTGGATGAGCGGGCCAGCCTGGCGGTTTTACCCAGCGGAACAGGGTGCGACTTCGCCAGGTCAATGAAGATTTCTGGATCAGAGGGTAATTTCTTAAAGCTGTTGAAGGAAGGAAAGCCCGTTGCCATAGATGTCGGCAGGGCGGAATTTGCCGGCCACCAGGGAGAGACGACGGTAAGGTATTTTTTAAATGTGGCCGAAGCCGGCCTGGGTGGGGAGACTGTGGCCCGGGTCAACAGGACCGCCAAAGTTTTCGGGGGTTTTGCCTCCTTCCTCTGGGGCGCCGTTGTTTCCATAGCCCTGTTCACTGATAAATACCTGAAGATACATTTGGACGACCGTGACTACCGGGAAGGCAGGTACACCTTGGTGGCCTGCGGGAACGGAAAATTTTTCGGCGGGGGCATGAAAATCTGTCCCAACGCCGAGATGGACGACGGCTGGCTGGATGTGGTGGCCCTGATGGGAACCACAAAATGGGACCTGATATCCAATCTTCCCCTTGTTTACCGGGGGGAACACCTTGACCACTGGCGGGTATGGCACCGCCGGGCCAAAAAGGTGACCATATCGTCGCCGGACCATACCACCCTGGTCAATATTGACGGGGAGCAGCCCGGAAAGCTGGACGCCAGGTTCACCATCCTGCCGAAGGCCATTAATTTGCTTGTTGAAAATGGCTGATCATTCTGTTAACTGATTTACAAAAGCCGCTTATATACTGTGGATGGGCGCCGGTAAGCCTCTTTAAAATCTGCATCCACGGGGTGCAATTTTTTTGAGGCTTTTTTATTTGCGGCGGAACATTTCAAAAAGATTTTCGTCTTGGTATTAGATGAATTTTTTTACGGAGGAGGTCTTGTTTGGATGAGAAAGTCAGCCGCAGTGAGGCTGGCCGCCTGCCTTCTGGCGTCGTCCCTGGTGTGCGCGCCGCTGCCCTCGTGGGCGGACACGGACCCGGCGCCCGGCGTGGCGAAGGCGGCGGGCCAAAACACGGCGCCCGCCGGCAGCCCGTCAATGTCACTGGAAAAGGCCATTACCACGGCCAGGGAAAAAGTGGCCGTGCCGGCTGAACTGGACATGTTCAGTTCGGACTACGGCGAGTACAACGGCAGGGGGCGGTGGATGCTGCGCTGGTACAGCAACAAGCCGCCGGAGTCCAACATGCACGTCACGGTCAATGCGGTCACCGGCGAGGTGGAAAACTTAAGTTTTTACAAGGGCATCCAGCCGGGCGTCCACTACCGGGGACTGCCCAGGTTCAGCCGGGACCAGTGCCTGGAAATAGCCCGCAAGGAGGGGGCCCGGCTGGCGCCCGACAAGTTTCCCGGCACCGTGCCGGTTCCCATGGACCAGTGGGAGAACCTGTCGGCAGTCAGGGAGCGGGACTATCCCGTTATTTACCACTTTAATTTTAAAAGGACGGTAAGCGGGATTCCGGTCACCGACCAGGGGATAAACGTGGGGATCAACGCCGAAACCGGCGAGCTGGTCAGGTTTGACTGCAACTGGAATGCCGATGCCGGGCTCCCTTCCCCGGAGGGAAGAATAAGCCCGGACCAGGCCCGGAAAATATTTATGGAAAAGGCCGGCCTTGAGCTGACATATTTTATGCCCGTCAAGGGGGACCCGGATGCGCCCGGGGAACTGAAACTGGTCTACCGCCAGAAGCCGCCGGGGCGGTTTATCCTGAACGCCCTCACCGGTGAAGTGGTGGACACCAGGACCGTGGATTTTTTCCTTGACGAAATGGGCGGCGCCGGCGGGGCGGAGCCCATGTATTCCCGCCAGGATAAAGCCAAGATGGAACTTACCCCGGCTGAAGACAAGGCGGTAAAGGAGACACGGGACTTTATCAGCGCCGACAAGGCCGGGGAAATAGCCGCCGAACTGGTGGAGATACCGGCCGGGTACACCGCCACGGGCAGGAACCTGGAGCGGCACTACGGGGTGCCGGGCAGCCGGGTGTGGAACGTTCAGTTTGCCGACAAGGAAAATAAAAACCTGATCAGTGTTTCCGTGGACGCCCGGTCCGGTGAGCTGATTTCCTTCAGCAGGGAAGAGCGGATGGACCCCGGGGAATATTACAAGGAGCCCCAGGTGAAGGTCGGCCCGGAAGAAGCCAGAAAAATTGCCGACGGCCTGATCGGGAAAATGCGGCCCGACAGGATGGGCCAGGTGGTCTACAGGCAGTCGGAAGAGGAAATAGGCCCCTGGGTAAAGGTGGGTAAAATCGCCCCCCGGGCCTACATGTTTGAGTATGCCAGAATGGTCAACGGCGTTGTGTATCCCGAAAACGGTTTCCGGGTAAAGGTAAGCTCCACCACCGGGGAAGTTACCTTCTACCGGATGACCTGGTGGGAGACGGCGTTCCCCGCAGCCGGCGGAGTGATCGGCACGGCCGCGGCCAATGAAAAATACCTGGCCGGGCATCCCCTCACCCTTGAATACAGCAGGGCGTACGAACGGTGGGGAAGGGGCGCCGAACCCCCCGCCTATTACCTGATCTACAGGCCCGCCGGCGGTACCAGGGTCATGCTGGACGCCAGGAGCGGCCAGGAAATAGATTATCAGGGGAATCCGGTGGTGAAAAAGGAAAAGCAGCCCTTTACGGATATTTCCGGGCACCCGGCGGAGGAGGCCATCCTGCTGCTGGCCCGGGAGGGCATTGTTACCGGTGAAGGCGGTAAATTCCGGCCCGACGACCGGGCCACCGTGGCCGAGGGAGTGGCCATGCTGGTGAAGGCGTACAGCCGGGGTTCTTATCGCCCGTTGGCCGCGGCCAGGGAGGACCCCTGGTACAAGCCGGTGATTGACAGCGCCAGGGCCATGGACATACTGGACAAGGATATGGCTGTCAACCCCGGGGACGGCCTGACCAGGCTGCAGCTGGCCCGCCTGGGCATAAACGCCGGCGGATGGGGCAAACTGGCCCGGCGGCCGGAGATTTTCAGGCTGGATGTGGCCGATGCCGCATCAATACCCCTGGAATACCGGGGCTACGTGGCGTCGGCGGTGGCCATGGGCCTGGTTGATTTAAAGGACGGCAAGTTCAGCCCGGACGCCCCGGTTACCCGGGCCGAGGCCGCCACCTTCCTGGTGAAACTGCTGAAACAGTAAAAAAATGTTGCTTCAAAGAAAGCCCGGAGGATAAAATCCGGGCTTTAATTTCTGGTGACGCTTTTATTCAAGAAGTATGCCGCGAAAGTGTTATAATGGATCAAAAAAGGAAAATCATAACAGGTATAGAGGTAAAATTAAAATGGGAGACCCGTTATGACTAAAAAGTTTCTGATTGCTCAATATGAGGTGGTTATCGAGGCCGGGGATCAGGGGCTGTCCCTGCCGGCATACAAGGGATCCACCTTGAGGGGCGGGTTCGGTGCGGCCTTCAGGCGCATCGCCTGCTCCCGGCGGGAAGTCCGGTGCCGGGACTGCCTGCTGGGGACCGGCTGTCCCTATGCCTATATATTTGAAACTGCGCCGCCTCCCGGGTCGGAGGCGCTGCGGAACTACGAGAGCGTCCCCCGCCCCTTTGTCCTGGAGCCGCCCCTGGACACCAGGATCGAATACCGGCCGGGTGAGAGGATCAGCTTTTACCTGATACTGATCGGCAGGGCCGCCGGCTATCTGCCCTACTTCATAGTGGCCTTTAAAGAGCTGGGGGAGATGGGAATCGGCCGGGGGCGGAAGAAGTACCGGCTGGCGGAGATAAGGGCGGTCAACCCCGTGAACGGTGAGAAGCGGGTGATTTACCGCAATGAAGACCAGGTGGTGAGGAACGTCAACCTGGCCGTGGAGACCGATATCGAAAAGGAATTAAAGTTCTCAGGTAAACCCCTCCCCGGCGGATCCGTATCCCTGGAATTACTGACCATGACCAGGATAAAGTACGAAGACAACTTCGTTCACCGCCTGGAGTTTCACATGCTGGTGCGCAGCCTCCTGCGGAGAATCTCGTCTTTAGCCTGCTTTCACCACGGGTGGGAGCTTGACCTGGATTTTTCCGGGCTTATTGAGCGGGCCGCAGAGGTAAGGGTAGTCGGGGACGAGACCCGTTGGGTGGACTGGGAACGCTATTCCTCCCGCCAGGACGGCAAAATGAACCTGGGGGGCCTGGTGGGCCGCGTTACTTACCAGGGCCAGGTGTCGGCCTTCAAGCCCCTGCTGAAGCTGGGCGAGCTGGTCCACGTGGGCAAGGGGGCGGTGTTCGGGATGGGTAAATATACCATATTGAAAGGAGCTGAAGGAATTGGAAAAAGGTCAGAAACCTGAACCTGTAAAAAGAATAAGCTCGTTGAAAGCAACACCTCGCTTTGCCGTGAGGTACAAAAGGATGGTATAGTCTTATGGCGGCAATAGATGAGTTGACGGCTTTCATTGCCAATGCCCGAAAAGCTTTGGAAGGTGCTAAATCTCTGTTTCATATCGGTGACTATAGAGGAGCTTTATCAAGGGCTTATTATGCATCGTTTTATGCTGTTTCAGCAGTTCTGTTAACGGATGAACAAAGATACAAAAAACATTCTGCAGTGATTTCCGCTTTTAACAGGAGTTTTATAAAAACCGGTAGATTTGTTTTATGACAGCATGTTGTCGCTGTATCGCTGGCTTTTTATGGGAGGATTGGTTAAAATTATTTTTACACACCGGGGGTGGGTAGAAACGGATCTCAGGAGAAGTGAGAGAGTATTAAATCTGCTATACATGATTCAGCAGCGGCCAGGCGTACAGTGCAATGAACTGGCCGCTCTTTTTGACAGAAGCCCGCGCACAATCCAGCGGGACCTGAAGCAGCTCCGCAAACTGGGCTTTGCCATCAGGTCGTCCCGCGGCCCCGCCGGGGGATTTGCCGCCAGGGGGGCTACCACTTAAAGCCCCTGACATTCACCGGCCCCGAGGCCCTGGTCCTTTTTATCGCGGCCCGGGTGCTCCTGGAGGAGGAGGGCTTTCCCTACCGGTCCGCCCTGCAGGCCGCCCTGGAAAAAATCGCGGGAGTGGTGAATGAAAAGGATGAGGGCTTTTTATCCGGCCTGGAGCCCAACATCAGCCTGCTGGTGACGAGATTGCGGAATTATACCCCCTGGGGGAAAACGTTCCGGGTTATAAACGAGGCTATCTTGAACCAGGACCGGCTGACAATGGTTTACAGCTCCTATGCCAGCCAGTGTGTCGCCCGGCGGACGGTGGACCCCTATCACGTCCTGTTCCGGGAGGGTTTCTGGTACCTGATCGGGTACTGTCACACCCGGCGGGAGACCAGGATATTCCGCATCGACCGGATAAAAGACATCTCGCCCTGTGGAGAAAAGTTCGACCCGCCCGGGGACTTCAGCATCCGTGAGTACCTGGGAAAGAGCTGGCGCATCGGGAAGGGTGAGGACGTGGAGGTGGCGGTCAAGTTCTACCCGCCCGAGAGCAGGCTGATCGCCGAGGGCGCCTGGCACCCCACCCAGCGGCTGGAGCAGCTGCCGGGCGACGAAGTGATCTTCCGGGCGGAAGTGGAGGGGACCTGGGAGGTCAAAAAGTGGATCCTGGGCTGGGGTTCGGCCGCCGAAGTGCTGGCCCCGCCGGAACTGAGGGACGAAATCCGGCGGGAGTTAGGGGAGATGGCGGAGAGGTACGGTTAGTCCCCTTGTAATCGGGAAGGGTTATTAATAGCCCATGAAAAAGATTTACTTTCAGTCCCCTTGTAACACGGTATTTAACTTTATGTGGGTAATATGCCAATTATTACTATATTAAACACATTTTAAAAGTTATATATCCATCCCTGGCTTAATATCATTTAATAAACATAAAAAACATTTAAGGCAGGGAGGGTTGGAGAAAATGATCAATCTTTTTCAACTGGTAGGATCTATTTTAGACAAGGTTATTATCATATTTTTGGTTTATATAATTATTATAGTTCTTAGGCATGTGGAGGTTAAAAAATGAATTATCTAGTACGAGAAAAAGCTGTACAGTATATGATAGAACGGGGCTGGAGAGGATTGTTGGCCAAAAGCGGATCCTATCAGCAAAGCTTGTTTGAACATGCCATATGCGAGCTTGACGTTCTTCTACAATTGCTGCCAATTCTTAATCTACCAGAACATTATGATTTTAAATCTGAGGAAGAACAAATTCTCATTGTTTCCGTAATTGCTCATGATGTTGGTAAAGAAACGAAAGAATTTCAGGATTACATCAAGGGTTTTTCCCAGGAAAAAACTATGCATATTATTCCAGAACTAACCAGGAAAGTGGTGCCAGAAATTTGTGAAGTACTGGGTTTTACTAACCTTCAAAAACAACATCTTCACCGAATCATTGAAAACTGTATTAACCTTCACATGTCACGAAGTCGAACTGACGCAAATTTAATAATTTCAACATTACAAGGAACCGGTCGGTGGAAGACCTTGGCGGACATTGTATCCACTTTAGACAATTTTTGTTCTGCAAAAGGGATATTAGCCGCTCTAAATGTACTGGAACAAAGCAATTTATCTATGCATTTGAATTTTGCTTATCATCAAGTAGTTTTACGTGGTGTAAGCACGGTTTTTTTACACAAAGCAGCGGTAGATAGTTTTATTGATAAAGGTTGGAATCCCCTTATTTTCTTCAGTGAGGGGACAATCTATGCTGCTTCAGCTACTAAGGAAATTTATGAACCGGCCAGAGAGGTAATAGAAAATCGACTGTTGAAGCTAATTGAAGAAATTACGGGTAAAGACGTTTCCAGTTTGATGATGGGTAGCCCTGTGGGTAATATAATGCCAAAGCCGGAACTTTTTGATCATAATGAAGCAAAAAAGTATTTAAAGATTGCCAGCACAAAAATAAAGCGCGGGTCGTTTAAGAGGAAAAAATACGAGGATAAGATAAAAGTAGTTAAATCTTACCTTAAACTGATTGAACCTATGACAAAAGAGATTAGCCAGGAAACAGTTAACCGCATTTCTGAGATCATTGACAGTGCCCAGCCGGAAATGATCACTTTTAAATTTTTTAAGGCAATGATGGGTGAAGATTTGGTTGGGCGAGAGGGGGTTCAAATTGCTTCAAAGGAATATGAAAATGTTTTTGGTAGAGGAACTTGGCAAATGTTGAAGAGCACTTCAACATTAATGCCAGCCAAAGATATGGCCTTAACGGTCGATTATTTCTGGAAATTGCCTGCTGACCGGTTTGGATTTTCAGGTGGCAGAGTTGGTGATCTGGCGAATGAAAAAAGAGACAATCTGTTAGTAGACATTCTAAGTGGTATCGCTGAAATGGTATATTCTAGTATAGAAAATCCACCTTCCCGTTCCGACTTGAATAAAAAAATGACTGCAGCATTTATCCAGGATTTGATACGTCCCTCTGTACAGGAAGATTTTACATTGCTGGTAAAGCAACAGTTGGCCGCCTACGCCCAATCGAAGCCATTCGCTGGAAAGGAAGTCAAAAAGGCGCAATACATTTGTCCGGTTTGTAACCTGCCTTTTAGTACTGGTATCAAGGCATCCGCTGATTATTTAAGTAATCCCCAAACACATACGAACCGGGGAGTTTCACATGGCAAATTCGATTATGTAATAATATGCCAAACTTGTTACTTTGAGCGGGTTTTAAGACAGCTGCTTCTCCAGGAAAAATCTTCAGAACTAATAGTACTAATGCCAAGAATGAACATAGGTTATCAGGCGGGTAGGTTGCTAGTGGAAAAGATGGGAGAATTTTATGAGCGCGCACTTGGTTTTATGACGGGTAGAGGTGACCCGAATCACCAGATTTCATTGCCGCTGACTCATCTTATTGCTAAAAACGTTTTGGATCAGGATTTGTTTCAATTTAGCGGCGGGGAACTTGCCGGACTTCTAACGTACCGGCATTCCGACGAGACAAGTAAAAAATTAAGGCGGGATTTAGAGAAAAAAATAAAAAATTTTTATGATGATTCTTTAGAACAAGCAAATATTGAATGGGCTACTGATTTTTCAACCTGGGACGAGGCTGTGGAAGCGATAATCAATAATTTTGTAGATGATCCTATTGTTCGTGGAATACGGGCGGAAGTATACCGGCTTAACCCGCAATTAAGGGTAGTGTGCCAAACACCGAATTTAATACTGATTCCGCTGGTACAGCCAATATCACTAAGTAAGGACAGTGACGCTAACGCGGCGCTGCGCAAATTGTTTATTTCCCTTTTTATAGGGCTAGCCCTTGGTGTATCAGTAGCTGTAATTGGTAATAATGATGATCTTGATTTTGTGGGAGGTGAGGGGGTAGCTTTGGTACCGCCTGTACCATCCATACGGAAAATGGTTAACGGGAACTGGGTTTCGCTTGATAATGCGCTTAAATGGTTTCGGGCAATCGGATCAGCCAGTATTTTAACCTCATCTACCGCTTATTCCGAGCGTTCTAATTTGTTTGCCATTCTTTCGGAGCTTACTCCGGGACATGTCCTCAGACGGATTGAAGAAAAAAATAAAGGCCAGGTGAGTTATTACCATTTTGAATATTTAGATATAATTGAGGAGGTGTTAAATTGAGAAGTTTTATATTTACCAGGGTTGAACAATTGGAGTTTGAAGGTGTCAAACAGGGTATTGAAGAGATCAAAAACGCTTTCGACCGATACCTGGATAGCTATTCACCAAAAACAAGTCGGAGCAAGCATGGGATCATGGGACCGATAGGAAAAATACTTCAAGAGGTAAAAAGAGGTAAATGGGACGTGGAAGGTTTAAGTGGTTATGCGTTAAACATTCACCTCAACAACCCAAAAACGAAGGGTCGGATAAGTAATAATGCCATGGTGGCCCTGGAAGAGGGTATTGAAAAGCTTGTTTCCCTTATTAAAAAAGAACCGGTTACAGCCCAAGATCGAATTTTGGAACTGGTTGATTACGGGCTTTACTACCGGCGCCGAAAGAAGAATTTAGTCTGGTTGGAATCAATTAAAAAAGAATGGGCAGAGTTTTTAAGATTAAAATACGATACATGGGATAACTTAGCCAAAGCTTGGAGTGAAAAATCTAAAAAGGGTAGTCAGGATTTTCAGTCTGTCGGTTATCCAAGCAAAAGAATGTATGCGGAGGCGAAGGGTCAGAAAAAAGCGGATATGGGTGAATTCATAAGGCAAGTCGAATTAAGGGGTTATGATCTAGACGATGAGGAGGAATAAAAAATGAAAAAAATTGAACAGTACATATTGGAAAAACCCCATCCTTTGATTGGAGCCAGGACGATCCAGTTGATTCTTATGCGGGAGGTTTTGGATTATACGGTACTAAGAACCGAGGAAGACCGCCAACTGAATACGGTGTTTACACCATTGTCGGTAAGCAATGACGAACCTACACGCCGGGTAGCATTTCTGGCCACCAAGCAAAAAGCTGCTGAGTCCCGGCAGCTTGAGCAGATTTTAAGGACTGCCGCTGAAGAGGCAAGAATACCTGTGGCCGAGTGTTATCTAAAAGACAACCTTTGTATGAAATGTCCCCGGTGCGGATTATTCGGTGCTACTAGCACCGAGTCCGGGCAATCTGAAAGGGCCAATATCAAACACCGTATCGAGTATTCCACCGCTTTTTCACTGTTGCCATACGAGAACATTGCTACAGTTACCACCTTTAATGCCATCAATGATAAGAATATAACTACTGGCCAAGCTTTGGGCAGTCGTTTCGCAGTTGTTCCTGCAACACTTTTTCCTTCAGTCATCACCTTAAAGAGTGTGACCTGGAATGAGTTGGTGCTAGTGGTTAAAACATTACTGGCATGCAAAAGTTATGGCGCGGAAACGAGAATCGGTGGTGATATAAGAAATACCATTATAGGTATAATTGCAGGTTGGGAAGAAGTAATTACCTCACTGGAACTAACCATTGAGCTTTATGATCGCCAAGATAACCTTACTCCAGCCGAAGTGGTAGATTTTATTAAGAAAAACTATGTGCCCAGAACTGGGAATCCTGGCAAAGTATTGGTCTTAAACCCTGATGAAACCGATGAAATCATAGAAACCTGCGTAAACATTACGATGGATAAGACATTTTTAGAGAAAGCATACAAAGATATAGAAGAATACCGTGCCATACAGACAGGTTAGGAGGACAAATGAGTATGCCAGATTCCGTTAACCTCATAGAACATGATATCAGGTTGTTTTGTTGCTGCTTGTTTAACCATGATTACCTATGGTTCTCATCTTATGAAATTAGCAAGGTTTCATCTACCCATCCGGTGATTCATAATTATGCCCTTTCCTATTCGCTTTCTGATTTTTCTTATGGTGTTTATAAAGGATCAATACCCCGTTATAATGAGGACTTAGCCAACTTTCCTTTGTATGCAACCCCTGCATTTTGTGAAGAATTCGAAAAAAGCCGCTTTACATATAATGCTGTTAATTCCCTGACGTTACGTACAGATGATGCTCCACGGGGAATAAATTCGCCGGGAATTGGCTGGAGGGTTTATTTAAATCCGGCGCGAGTAAAAAAGGTGAATCCAAAAGGTGGTTTTATCTCTTATGTCTTTACATTTGACGGTTCTGTACCCAGGGGCGTTTCCAGGTTGGGAAAAAAAGGCACGGCTATGAGGGTTATTTGGGAAGAAATTAAAAATCCTCTGGCCGTTTTCATGAAAAGTTCGGTTCGCCCGACGCACCCGGTTAATCCCTTGGATATTGCTGGAAAGGTAAATAAGTATGACCCAATAATCATTCCGCCACATATGCTTTTCCGGGTCGTAGATATTCAAGAAGATTGGTTTTGTATAAGAAAAGAGCACAGGGTACATATTCCTAAAAGGATAATGGCTCGTGTGTTGGGAGGAACAAAAAGGTGATTACTTTACCATTAAAGTTACCACTGGTAAAACACCCGCAGGTTACAATGGATCTTTACCATCACCAGGCGTTAATGCTTGATGAATGGAGAAATCATAAAACATTTCTAATAGAAACAAAAACCGGTACCGGGAAAACGGTGGCAGCAGTCCTCCCAATTTTAAAATACGAAGAATCGGCAATTATAGTCTACCCAACTAATGAACTAATATCTAACCAAATTACAAGTATTGCAAATATTGCCAGATTAGAAGGCTATACTCCATGTGTCTATAACCCTAACACCGTAGGAGAGGAGTATACAAGGGCTGATATGGTACTTGTCCACATTGATGCCTCTTCCCTGGAAAAATGGGGGAAAAAAAAGGGTTGGGGAAGCAAGTGGAAGGTCTTGAGCAGGTTGCTGGACAGGGACAAAAAAAAGATAATCCTTACTAATCCTGACATAATGTTTCTAATTTTTGCCCTCCGCTACCGGGGTGAGGCACTAGCTTCCCTTCAGGGCTATCGAACCTTGGTAGCAGACGAGTTTCATTTGTATCAAGGGGTTGAATTCACCCATGCCCTGTTTATGATTCATTTGGCAAGAGGTATCGGAATATTTGAAAGGGTGGTACTTTTGAGCGCCACTCCGGATCCTGAAGTAAGAAAGACCCTTGTAGATTTTTTTAAACCGCTAATAATTGATTTGTCCAGCCGGTCAAAATATAAGGATAAAAAGGTAAGAACGGCTGTCCACGAGGTTGAAATAATTACTTGTCCTGCAGGGCCGGACCCTGTTGAAACAGCGGTAAAAATAATTATTTCACTTAAGAATAGGTTGGCCGAGTTGGGTGGGCAGGAAAACGACCCGGAATATATTCCGGCGGTAGTAGTGCTGAACTCGGTGGTTAATGCCATCAGGTTGGAAGACCGTCTGGTGGAAGAAGGATTTTTAAAGGATAAACTGCTGATTGTCAGGGGTCTTTCTCACCGTGACATACGCCTAAAACGGCCGGAACACCTTATCGTTGTTGGCACCTCAGCGATTGAAGTGGGGATAGATTTTAAGTGTGATTTCTTAATATTTGAGGCAGCAGAAGCGCCTTCATTTATGCAACGATTTGGCCGGGTAGGACGACATAAGCCAGGGAAGGCATACATAATATGTCCGGCAAATGTCAGGTCAGGAATTGAGGGGCTTAATATAGAAACTCCAAGAGAAGTATTAGAGAATAAAGTATACGATTGGTATGTGACTCCCGAGTCAAAACCATGGTTCATTTCAAGCCGAGGCGGAATTATAACCGTATATGCACTTATAAATAATATTATTTTGAAAGTTCAGGAGGATAATCGAGTAGATCCTGAAGATGTCACAACGGTGAAGGACACTTTGGAATCTATTATGGAACAATATGCTAGTCAAATTGACTGTAAGAAGATTTTGGCATCTGTTCGAAGCCAATTTGATAAAGCTTGGAAAGGAAACAAAGAATATCAGTGGCTTAAAATATATCAAGAGCTCAATACTTTTCGTACTTCCCTGCCCAGCATTTTAGTTTATGATCATGCCGAAAAAGTAAGGAGAGGAGGAAAATATGCCTCTTATAATGTAGACTTAGTTTCTTTGTTACGTAGGGCAGAGGGGTTAAAGTTTGATCCGAGGTTAAATCTTCATGGTTCAAAAGGAATGTTAACCGTAAAAAGTTATGGAAAATACAAGAAGGTTTCAGTAATTGGAATCAGTTCTTATACAGAGGATTATGGAAGGTTTTTTGTAACTGCCGACTTCCCTGAGATTTCTTTACTTCAGAACAATCACTGTACGCCAGTTTCTCATATTATGGCACTTAAGAGCCATATTTTTACTATTGTTCCAAAAAATTTAGTGGAACCTGACTGGAGATTGCCTGTTTTCCCCTGTGGCCAATCATTGATAGCCTTTGACGGAGCTGCGTTGCTTTTAAATGAGTTATATTTAAGAAGACTTAAGGGTATTGGCGCCGGTTGTTGAATTATTGAATAAGTGGTTTGAAATGTATATTGAGCATAGAATAGTGGTACGAATTTTGAGAATGTGGAAGATGTTCGTCCCTGCAGAAAGGTTTATCAATCGCGTATACAGGAAGGCGAACCGCCGGGGACTTATCTGGTGCGTGTCTTGGCGGGTGAGCGATCCCGCGGGGATCTAATTCCGCCTGCAGGCAGCAAAGTAGCCAATAATTAAAACACCTCATCCAGGCTGATGCTCAGGCCCGGCAGGATCACTGTGCCGAGCGGCTTTTTGACGCGCCGGTCGTAGCGGGCCGGATCGCCGAAACAGCCGCCCCGGTTAATGAACACATCCACGGTTTGCAGCACGGGGTGAACTATCCATAGTTCCTTCACCCCGAAGCGGGCGTAGAGGTCTTTCTTTTTTCCATAGTCTGTTTGGGCCGTGGAGGGCGAAATTACTTCCACCACCAGGTCGGGGGCGCCGCTGATGTTGGCTTCGCCGATGATCCGGCTGTTTTCGTCAGAAATGTAAATTATGTCCGGTTGGATCACGTTGTCGTCGGAGATCAGGACATCCAACGGGGCGTTGAATACGAAGCCGCTGCCGGTTTCAGAAATATGCTTCTTAAGTAAAAATAAAAGGTTGCCGCTTACCTTTTGATGGACGACGCTGGGTGAAGGGACCACAAACAATTCCCCCTCGATGACTTCGTACCTTTTATCGTCGGGCAACAGGCAGTAGTCGTAGTACGTGTACCTGGTTTTAGCGGGCATGGCCTCCATGATAAATCCGCCTTCCTGCTGTTTTATGGCAATTATACCACAGGGGCCGGCGCAGAACAATTTCTCCGCAATTCCAAGGCAGTGTAAGAAAGAATTTCCAGAGGGGAATAGTTAGGTATGGCGGTTAACCAGATTCCAACAGGGTGCTTGAAAATGGAAGAACTGCTGATTACAAACTACGGGTCCTTTCTGGGCAAGAAAAGCGAGCGGGTGGTAGTGAAGGAAAACGGCAGGGTGGTGGTGGAGGCCCCTTTCCGCGACCTGCGCCAGATCACCGTCAACACCGCCGGGGCCACCCTTTCCACGGACCTGATCAGGGAGTGCGTTGAGCACGGCATCACCATCAATTTTCTTTCACCCACCGGCAGGCCCTACGCCAAGCTGGTTTCACCGGCCCTTACGGGTACGGTCCAAACCCGCCGCGCCCAGCTGCGGGCCTATGATGACGGGCGGGGCCTTACGCTGGCCAGGTGCTTTGTGGAAGGAAAGCTGCGCAACCAGGTGAATGTCCTCAAATACTTCGCCAAGTACCGGAAGGGTACTGACAAAGAGGTTTACGAAGAAATATGCCGCATCACTGAAAAGATTGAAGGGGGCGTCCGGGAACTGGCCGGTATAAAAGGGGAAAAAATTGACGACGTGCGGGGGCAGATCATGTCCGTGGAAGGCAGGGCGGGCAACCTATACTGGGAAGGCATAAAAACGCTCACCGCCGACAAGATTGACTTCCCCGGCAGGGAACACCGGGGGGCCGCCGACCCGGTAAATTCGCTTTTAAACTACGGGTACGGAATGTTGTACCAGCAGGTGGAGAACGGCGTTGATCCTGGCCGGGCTTGACCCCTTCGGGGGCTTTCTGCACGTGGACAGGTCGGGGAAGGAGAGCCTGGTTTACGATTTTGTCGAGGAGTTCCGCCAGCAGGTGGTGGACCGGGTGGTGGTGGCGCTGGTGAACAAAGGTTTTTCAGTCAGGATGGAGGACGGATCACTGGCCGTGGAGACCCGCCGGCAGTTTGCGGACAAGGTCAACGAGAGGCTGGAAAGCCGGGAGAGGCACCAGGGCCGCCGGCACAAGTTGCGCACCGTGATCCAGGCCCAGGCCCGCCGCGTAGCCGCCTTCCTGCGGGGGGAGGCCGGGTACAGGCCCTTTGTGGGCGGGTGGTAATATTTGAAGACCTTTGTCATTTACGATGTGGAAGAGGACCGGGTACGCAACAGGGTTTTTGAGGCCTGCAAGGATTATGGCCTGGCCCATGTCCAGTACAGCGCCTTCTTCGGCGAACTCAACCACAACCGCCGGGAAGAGCTTTACAAGAGGCTGAGGCGCACCCTGGGAAAAAAGCGGGGGAAAATAGTAATCCTGCCGGTCTGCGACAAGGACCTGAAATTACTGAAGAATATTGAAACAGGGGATTAAGAAATGCTGAAGCTGAGGGTTAACGATGTCAAGCAGTATTTTTACTGTCCCCGGATTGTTTACTTTAACTATGTGTGCCCTGTGCGGGTAAAGGCCACCCGGAAGATGGAATACGGCAGGGAGGCGCACCTTGAACTGGACCGGCTGGAAAAGAGACGCACCTTCAAAAGATACAACCTTACGGAAGGCCGGCGATTTTTCCACACCCACCTGTATTCTCCCCGGCTCGGCCTGGAAGGCCGGCTGGACATGTACATCGAGGCGGCCGGTGAAAAGTTTCCGGTGGAGTTTAAAAGCACCTCCGGCGGCCTTTCCCTGAACCACAAATATCAGCTTGTCGCCTACGCCATGCTGCTGGAGGATCACTTCAACAGGCCGGTGAGGTTTGGCTTTGTTTACCTTGACGGTCCCGGCGGGCTGCATCCGGTGGAGATAACGCCCAACTGCAGGGAGTTTGTGAAGGAGGCGTTAAGGGAGATAAGGGAGCTGGTCGGCCGGGAGAGAATGCCCCCTCCTCCACCCGGCGGCAGGCGCTGCAGGGACTGTGAGTACAAAAATTTTTGCGGAGATGTGGACTGATGTATTTTCTTAATGATGAAGAAAAAAAGCAGCTGATCAAGAATTATCTTCCCAGGTCGAGGCAGATGGACATTGCGGAGGAACTGCGGGGCTGGAACTGGCACCAGCCGCCGTTGGCCCCGGTTTACGACCTGCGCCTTGCCCTCTACGAGGTGGCCAATTCGTACTGCCCCACCGCCAGGGACCTGTATTTAAGGCGTATTGACGGGATAAAAGCCAGGCCCAACCCGGCCATGGTCAGGGGCAGGGTGCTTCACGATGTGCTGGCGCAGGTGCTGGTCCGGGCCAAAAAGGCTATTTACAATAACAACCTGGAAAACGTCGGGCAGTTAATCCGGGAGGTGGGTGATCCGCCCGCCCTCGACCTGGTGAAGCCGGGTCATATAAGCGACGAAGATTGGGATGAAATAAAAAAGAAGGCGGAAATAATAGCGCGGTTTGAGGCGGGCCGCATCCAGTCGAGGCTCCAGGATGTACTGGTGAAGCAGCCCAATATCGGGGTGGACTCGCTGGTTTCCCTGGCCTTGCCCGTGGTGGTGGAGCAAAGGTTGGACGGGTCGTTTTTGGGCCTGAGTCCGAACCTCAGTTCCGACGCCTTCACCTTTTCCGAACCCATGATACTGGACCTGAAGTTTGGCGAGCCCCAAAAGTTTCACCGGCTGACCACCACGGGCTACGCCCTGGTGATGGAGTCCCTGCACGAGTATCCGGTCAACCTGGGCTGCCTGGTTTATGTCGATTTTAGGGGAGACCGCATGACAATCAGAAAAGACATTCATATCATAGACGATGAGCTGAGGCAGTGGTTCATAGAGGAAAGGGACAATAAAATGCGCATGCTCTATGAGGAGATCGACCCCGGGATGGACAACTGCTACCCGCATTGTCCCTACACCTTAAATTGCCGGGGTTGAATTCAGACGGCAGGAAAACAATTTCCGGCAGGGAATTATTTTTATGGAAGATGTAATTTCGCAAATCCCCCCGGTTTTTTTGCAGAAAATACATTTGCGAAAAATTAACCTTTTCCAAAGCGCCCGGATTTATAAGAAACCCTTTAAACACAAGGGTTTCACCCGCCCACCGCGGTCGGTTACAACCTTAATCCCGAAGACAAGGGGACTGAAAGGTAGCCCTGTGGTACTTTTGTCCCGGCTTGATTTCCGTTACAACCTTAATCCCGATGACAAGGGGACTGAAAGAATTTATCAACCAACTTTTGGTATTCATCGGGTGTGTTACAACCTTAATCCCGATGACAAGGGGACTGAAAGTTGGCCTTGGCCATATCAACCATTTCTTTAAATGGTAGTTACAACCTTAATCCCGATGACAAGGGGACTGAAAGACTCCAAGACTCCCGTGGGGCCATTCCTCTGTTTGGGTTACAACCTTAATCCCGATGACAAGGGGACTGAAAGTGTTAGCTTGGTGAAGGGGTGATTGGATGTTTTATTGTTACAACCTTAATCCCGATGACAAGGGGACTGAAAGCCCAAGAGATCAGGCTGTTGCCATTGCCTATTCAGTTACAACCTTAATCCCGATGACAAGGGGACTGAAAGACGTGATGCCACAGGGAGCTATGACCCGTCGAAGATGTTACAACCTTAATCCCGATGACAAGGGGACTGAAAGTTTTATTTTACTATCTATAGTTTTAACAAGATTATATGTTACAACCTTAATCCCGATGACAAGGGGACTGAAAGTTGAGTTTTGGCGACTTACCGCCGGGCATCAAAACCACGTTACAACCTTAATCCCGATGACAAGGGGACTGAAAGGTTCCTTTTGGACCTGTTCCACTTTGGCCGCCGTTTCGTTACAACCTTAATCCCGATGACAAGGGGACTGAAAGGCTTTTGAGATAAGGCCGCTTTTTTTATGTTTTTAAATTGGATGGCCATAATTTTAGTCCAATTGGACCTTGCCAGTACTTAAAACGGCAAATATACTGGTTTAAACAATTAATTGGATGGGAGGGATGGCCGTGGAATACGCCTTTGCCCAAAGAGTAGAACAAATGCAGAGTTCGGCCATTCGGGAAATATTGAAAATAACCGAAAGCCCGGACGTGATCTCCTTTGCCGGGGGGCTGCCGGCGCCGGAAATGTTTCCCCTGAAGCAGATCCGGCAGGCCTTTGATCGCGTGCTGGGCGAGGAAGGTGCGCCGGCCCTGCAGTACAGCACCACCGAGGGCTACCTGCCGTTGCGGGAATACATAGCGTCTGCCATGCGGGAAAAGGGTATCAGCGCCGGGCCGGAGGAGGTGCTGATGACCAGCGGCTCCCAGCAGGGCCTGGACCTGCTGGCAAAGCTGTTTATAGATCCGGGGGACACAGTGATAGTGGAAAGCCCCAGCTACCTGGGGGCGATTCAGGTTTTCCGCAGCTACCAGGCCCGCTTCGAGGCGGTTCCGGCCGATGAGGGCGGAATCGTGGTAGAGGCCCTGGAAAAAGCCATCCGGAGCCGGCGGCCGAAATTTATATATCTCACACCGACATTCAAAAATCCCACCGGTGTGACCATGACCCCGGAGAGGCGGCGGGCCGTGGCCGGCCTCCTGGAGAAGTACGAAGTGCCCCTGATAGAGGACGACCCCTACGGGGAACTGCGCTACCTCGGCGATCCCGTGCCGCCGCTGAAGGCCTATGACCGCAGCGGAATGGTGATCTACCTGAGCACCTTCTCCAAAACGGTGGCGCCCGGCCTGCGGCTCGCCTGGATCGTGGCGGAGCCCGGCCTGATGGCGAAACTGGTGCTGGGCAAGCAGGGCGCCGACCTGCATACCGGCACCCTGGTGCAGCGGGCGGTGTACCGCTACCTGGTGGATAATGATGTTTCCGGCCACATCGGGGCAATCCGGAGGGAATACGGCCGCCGCAGGGACGCGATGATCTCCGCCATGGGCGGGAAATTTCCGGCCGGTGTAACCTGGACCGAGCCCGAGGGCGGGATGTTCCTGTGGGTTACCCTGCCGCCCCGCCTGGACACCGCACTGCTTCTTAAAGAGGCCGTGGCCGGGAAGGTGGCCTACGTGCCCGGGGCCCCGTTTTTCCCGGACGGAAGCGGGCAGAACTGCCTGCGCCTGAATTACTCCAATTCGACGCCGCCCCTGATCGAGGAAGGTATCGGCAGGCTGGCGGGCCTGTTGGCCCGGGCGCTGTCGAGGGCCGCGGCCCGGGGATAGAAGCCGTTTCAGGCCTTAATGGCAACAGCAAACAAAGGGGGTGGGTTATTTATGGATATTTCCCTGGACCGGCACGGCAGAACCCCCCTTTACCTGCAAATCAGAAACCAGATCCGCCGGCTGATACTTTCCGGTTCCCTGCTTCCGGGCTGCAGCCTGCCTCCCGAGCGCAAGCTGGCGGTACTGCTGAACGTCAACCGCAGCACCGTGGTTAACGCCTACCGGGAACTGGAAGCCGACGGGCTGATCGAGTCCCATGTGGGCAGGGGGACCAGGGTAAGGGAGGCGCCGGCGGGAGAAAAGTCCGGGGCTGCCGCCACGGGTGTCCGGCCCGTGGCCTGGCAGCATTTTTTCAGCAGGCAGTCCGGCCGGATGCAAAATCCGCTGATCAGCAACATCCTGGATCTCCTGGCCAGGGACGAGATCATTTCCTTCGCCGCGGGGGTTCCGTCCCCGGATTTTTACCCGGTGGGGGAATTCTTAATGATACAGGAGGAGTTGCTGGGCGGCGGGGGAACACAGTTCCTGGAGCATGTTTCCACCGCCGGTTACATGCCGCTGCGGGAATACATCGCCGGACGCATGGCCGAGCGTGGCGTACCGGCCGGGCCGGAGAACATCATCGTCCTTTCCGGGTCGCAGCAGGGGCTGGACCTTTTGGTGCGGGTACTGATCGATCCGGGGGACGTGGTGGTCATTGAAGAACCGTCCTACCTGGGCGCCATTCAGGCCTTCACGGCGGCCGGGGCGCGGATTCTCAGCGTGCCCGTGGACGGGGACGGGATGCGTCCGGACATACTGGATCAGCTGCTGTCCCGGTACCGGCCCAAGTTCATCTATACCCTGCCCACCTTTCAAAATCCCTCCGGGATTACAATGAGCCGTGAACGCCGCCTGCAGCTTCTGGAAATGGCCTGCCGGCACCAGGCGCCCGTCATCGAGGACGACCCTTACGGTGAGCTTTTCTACGGGGGCGAGCGGGTTTTGCCGTTGAAGTCCGACGATTTATACGGCCATGTTATCTACCTCAGCACCTTTTCCAAGGTACTTTTTCCCGGTTTGAGGGTGGGCTGGGCGGCGGCCCCGGCGGATGTCATTCACCGGCTTACAATGGCCAAGCAGCTGGCGGACCTCCACTGCAACACCCTGTCCCAGGCGGCCCTGGCCGAGTTCTGCCGCCGCGGCCTCCTGGACAAACACCTGGAAACCGCCAGGGTTGAATATGCCGGGAGGCGGGACGCCATGCTGGCCGCCCTGGATGAAGAAGCTCCCCCGGGGATGGAGTGGAACAGGCCGGCCGGGGGGTACTACATCTGGTGCTCACTGCCGGGCGGTGTAACGGCCACGCGGCTGCTGGCCCGGGCGTCCGGGGCCGGGGTGGCCTTTCTGCCGGGGGATGCGTTCTACGCCGGCGGAGGAGGAGCCGGTAACATCCGCCTGGGCTTCTCCCGCTACCGGCCCGGGGTCATAAAGGAAGGCGTGTCCAGGCTGTGCAGGGTGATAAATGAACTGATCAGTGAGGGCCCGGGGCGAGGCGCCGGGAAAACCGTGACAGAGGCCATACCCATAACGTAGGTTTATCTCTCCCGTGGGGAATACAGGAGACAGGAGACAGAATAAAAATAACCAATTTCTAGCCGGAGTGTACGGAGGGGGGAGGACCTTTCAGGCCGGAGCGTAAATACCGGAGGTTGTTATCCGGCTCTTGGCGACGGAGCGTACGGAATGCCGGGCCGGCTGCAGGACGCAGCCGGAAGCCCGAACCGAAGCAGGACGCTGAGTTGAGGGCGGTCGGCATGACCGTAAGCGACAAGCATAGAGCCGGTTCAACCGCAGGATCGAAAGCCCGGACTGAAAACCGCACCCCCGGCCACAGATTTTCATTGTCCGTGGCGCCGCATTTTTAAGGCATGGGGTATGGATTCTGAATTCTGGATCCTGCTGCTCCGGAGGGAGGCGGAATGCTAAGCGGTGCGCCGGAACGTCTGCCTGTTCCGGTCGTAAAAGGCGGCAATCTCTTTTTTGTCCATAAGGTGGCTGAGATAGGCCATTACGGTGTGGTGCATCAGGTAATACTGGCCCATGCTGGTGATATTGATGCCGAAATTGTCGCCTACCCCGGCCAGTATTTCCTCCGCCGTCAGGGAGTTTTTCAGCAGGTCCAGGATGCACGCCAGGGTTTCATTGACCCGGGCGCGGTTGGCGGCCACCACCGGCTTTATATCGCCCACCGGGGTGCCGTGTGCCGGCACATAATGGCTTTCCGGCCTTTTTTCCAGTAAATCAAAGGTTTTTATGGCCCCTGACAGGTCGCTGTTTAAAGGGATGCCGTGCTTTTCAATGACCTCCGGGGCAATCACGGCATCGGCGCAGAAGAGAACTCCGTTGACAGACACCCCTACCTGCTTTAGTGAGTGCCCCGCCAGATCCACAATCTGCACCGCGCATCCCCCGGCGGTAACGGTTCCCGGGGCAATGACCTCATCCACCCCGACACCCGGGGCCAGCAAAAATTTATTGCGCATCGGCGGCGGCGGGTATACCCCGGAAAACAGGTACACCGGCTCCCATATTGGAAATTCAAGCACCGATTTCTCCACCTCCGGCGCGTACACCCTGGCCCCGGTGGTTTTGGCCAGGTGCGGCGCCCCGCCGCAGTGGTCGGCGTGGGCGTGGGTGATAATAATCCCTTTGAGGCTGAAGCCGCCTTCCTGGATCAGCCTGGCCACCTTGCGGGCCACGCTGTCGTCAATGCCGGTGTCCACCAGCAGCGCGTCCCCGCCCTGGTTTACAATCAGCCCCATATTCACAGCCGCGTCGATGTAATACACCCTGTCGGTAATTTTGTTCAGCTTCACCGGCCATACCCTCTCATAATTAAATCAAACTTCCGTGGAAATACACTTTCTTACGGATAATTATTCTACCAAAAATTAATTTTTCCTATTACGGTTTGATTGTGTCCTTTATAACAGGAGAATCGGCTTAAACAGTCGTATTACTAATTTGATTGTTAATCCAGGCTGTTATGTATTTTTCTTTCAAGGGGTTTGAAATCAGTGAAGGAAAACGGGCATGAAATAATATTCAGTGTGTCGCCGTTTCTTCTTGGATTGGGCCGCGTCGCCTTGGAAGGCAGGGCTGTTAAACTTATGGAGCCGTTGGCCGGAAAAAGTATTACCGTGGCCGACCGCCACGGCAGGAGCGCCCGGTGCCGGGTAAGTCCTGGCGCCAGTAATCTTGTGGGATCTAAAATGGCGGATCTTCTTATTCTTAATTTTACTACCGGTTACTTTGCCATGGAGCAGTGCGGGGAAAAAAGGTTTCTCATTTGGCCGGTGTCCGGGCCTAAAAAAATCAAGACAAGCAATATCGACAGGATTGTTCAGACACCGCTGTTTCCGGAGCTGCCCGCCGCTGAGCCCGAAGGAGGTTCCTCCGGGGATAAAACCGGACGAAAAACCGGTAAAGCCGGGCACCGCAGGATAAAACAATTTGAAAGTGAAGGTGCCGCCCCCGGCAGCACAGATAACCCCCGGGGGTTTATCCACGGCGTGGGGTCGAATGATCCTTCCGGGACCGACGGCCCGGCTGAATTCGCGCTTAACAAGCCGCCCGGCAGTATAAAGAAGCCCGGGAGGGAAAGGTTTAGTGTGCAGCCCCGGGAGAAAAAGAGCCTGCCGCCAAAAACAATAACAGCCCGGCAGAGTAAAAGGAAAGCGGAGGACAGGGGGCGGGGTGCGGTTCAGATTCCGTCCGCAGTGCCTGCCGGAAACAATTTGCACAAGATTGAAGAGGATTTTTTGACGGAGCCGGTAAAAGTCGTTTTTTTCCCGGAAGAGGACGCGTTTGTTTTACGGGAGGCGGAAAAAAAAGGGCGCGGGGAATCACCGGCAGCCGATCTTATTCTGCACCGCCAGGCCCTGCAGCTTTCCCTCAGCCCGGGCTTCGACCGCCTGCTGGCCCTTTCGCTGGTGCGGGACGTGGCGCCGCTGGATTATCAGCTGAAAACGGTCCGGCATGTCCTGACGAATTTGCGCGGGCGGGCGCTACTTTGCGACGAGGTGGGCCTCGGTAAGACCATCGAGGCCGGCCTGATTATGCTGGAATACATATTGCGGGGACTGGTGCAGAAGGTGCTGCTGCTGGTTCCCCCTTCCCTGGTGGAACAGTGGCAGCAGGAAATGCAGAACAAGTTCAAACTGGATTTTATCGCCTACGATGCGCCGGCTTTTAAAAATCACCCCAGCCCGTGGAAGGAATTCCCCCGCATCATTGCCTCCCTGGATACTGCCAAGAGGGAGAGCAACCGGGACGAGGTGCTGAATACCGCGTACGACCTGGTTGTGGTGGATGAGGCCCATCACCTGAAAAACCACCGTACCCTGGCCTACCAGCTGGTTAACCGGCTGGAGAAAAAATATATTCTGCTGTTGACCGCCACGCCGGTGGAAAACAACCTGGAAGAGCTGTTCAACCTGATCACCCTGCTCCAGCCGGGCCAGCTGGAAACAGCGTCCTCTTTCAAGCGCAAGTACATCACCCGGGGCGATCCCCTGAAGCCCAAAAACACCGCGGCCTTAAAGCAGCTGATCCGGGAAGTGATGATCCGCAACCGCCGTAGTGAAACCGGCGTCATCACCAGCCGGCGCCTGGCCGAGGTGGTGGAACTGAATCTTTCCGCGGAAGAAATGGCCTTTTACCAACGGCTTACCGTTTTTGTGCGCGGCCACTATACTTCCGGTTTCAACGGCAGTTCCGAGAACAAAGGAACTGAGAAGTTCATCTTAAAAATGCTGCAGCGGGAGGTGGGCAGCAGCATCGAGGCGGTGCTGCCCACCCTGGAAAAAATGTCTGCCAACGACGACTATCCGGCGGTGATCAGGAGGGTTTTCCGGACGCTGGCCGAACAGGCCGGGTCGGTTCCCCGGCGCAGGAAGGCCGAGGCGCTGCTGCAGCTGCTGGCCGGTATATCCGAGAAGGTCATTGTCTTTACCAGCTTTCAGCAAACGCACTCTTACCTGGTTGATCTTTTGCGCCGGCAGGGCCTTAATGTGGCCCAGCTCCACGGCGGCCTGCGGCGGCTGGAAAAGGAAGAACAGCTGCGGCTTTTTGCCGGTGAGGCCCGGGTGCTGGTTTCCACCGATACGGGCAGTGAAGGGCGCAACCTGCACTTTTGCAACGTGCTGATCAACTATGACCTGCCGTGGAACCCCATGCGCATCGAGCAGCGCATCGGGCGCATCCACCGCCTGGGCCAGGCCGGGGATGTGCGGATTTACAACCTGTCGGCCGCCGGCACGGTGGAATCCCACATACTGGAATTGCTGGACGCAAAAATAAACATGTTTCAGCTGGTGGTGGGCGAACTGGATATGATCCTGGGCAATCTTAATGAAAAAAGGGAGTTTGAAGACGTAATCATGGATATCTGGGTACGGGCGGCGGATGAGGGGGATCTAAAAAGGGGCATGGAAGAACTGGGCCGGCAGATCCTGTCGGCCAAGGAACATTACATGACGGTCAGGGAACTGGACGACAGGCTTCTGGGGGAGCTGAGGCCCGATGATTAAGATGCCGGACTTCAACCTGGAGGATTTTTTCACAGCTTACCTGCAGCGGGCCGGGGCCCTGGTGGAAAAGGCTGGCTTTGCCCTGCGGGAGGTATTGCTGCCCGATGAACTGGCGCCCAGCTTCAAGGACAGCCACCTGATGCTGGCCTTCGACCATGAGGTGGCCTCCGAAACACCGGGCAGCGTTTATGTTACGTACGGCAGCCAGCTGCTGGATACATCGGTGCGCCTGGCCCTGGGCTACGGCCGGTATACGGATTTATACTGGCCCGGTGATCCCCCTTCCACCCAAAAACAGATAGATCGCCAGGTCAATGAGTCCATCGAGTTTGTCCACTGCCGTTCGGCGAAGCAGGTTGTGCAGTGGGCCCTCGAGCATGTCTTTTATGCTTTTGTTTTTCGCTGCACTTTCCGATCCTTTGAAAAGACCGAGGACACCGTCACTGTGGTGGTGGACGGGTATACGGGCTGTGTGCATCCGGAGTTCGAGGAAATGTGGAAAAATGTCGTGTCCGTGGAGTCCCCGGCGTATAAACTTCCCTCCGCGGAAGTTAGGCCCCTGGCGGACCTATACCGGACCGCATGCCGGGAAGCTGAAAATATGGCCCTCCGGCAGGCGGCGGCCCTGCGCCGGTCCGCCCGGTCGGCGCTGAGGCGTGAATTGGCCAGGATAGCCGGCTATTATGAAGAGACCGTCCGGGAAATAGAAAAGAGAATGGCCGCCGCCGAAGGAGAGAAAAAGGATCGTTTCGGGAAACAGATTGAAGCCGCCAGGGCCGACTGGAAGCGCCGTGAAAAGGACGCAGCCCAGCGGTACCAGCTGGAGGCCGAACTGCGCCTGGATCACCTGATGGCCTGCCACCTGCCCTGCCTGCACGCTAAAATGGAGGTGCAGCACAGGGACCGGTTTCTGCACCAGGTGGTGGTGTACAACCCCTTATACGCCAGGGTGGAGGCCCCCGTCTGCCCCCGGTGCTCCAGGCCAACCCGCCGCCTGGTTCCCGGGGGGAACGGGGTTTTTATATGCCCCGACCACAAAGATTAATTTGGTAATTGGAAGTGAAGATCAAAAAGCTGATCGCCGGTGGCTTATTTGAAATACCGGTTCAACAGCCCTTCCAGGGCGCGGGCGTGCCTGGCCTCGTCCCGGGAAGACTCGTCCAGGGCGTCGTGGGCGTGGTCGTTCCCCAGTTCCTTGGCCTTGACCGCCGCTTCCCGTTTACCCTTGTTGGCCTCTTGCTCCCCTTTGAGCATCTTTTCAATATTCTCTTTGGTGCTCCCGGAGACTATGCCGTTCAGTTCCGCGAAGCGGGCGGCATGCCAGGCCTCGTCCATGGCAATGGACTCCAGTACCAGGGCCACTTCGGGGTAACCTTCCCGCTGGGCCTGCCGGGCCATGGCCAGGTACGCGCCCACCTCCCAGGTCTCTCCCTTGAATTCCATGGCCACCGCTTCTTCAAGCTCGGTTCCCCTGGTTACCCCGAGCTTTACTTCATTGATCAGATCCGCCATTATAATTTCCCCCTTTTAGTGTGTTTTTTATTGCTATCACCGCATTGCGGGCAATAACCGTAAAAATGCATGTTGATAAATTTTATATTGTGGGGCGATGACGACGCGGCCTTCTTCATGTATTCCTCAAGGTTGTCCGGAAATGCATCCATATCGTCCACCGCGCCGCAGGACAGGCAAATAAAGTGAGGGTGGGGCCGCACATTGGCGTCATAGTGATAGATGTTTTCACCCGTATTGAATCGCTGGAGGAGGCCTGCCTCCTCAAAGGCCAGTACGGTTTTGTACACGGTGTTGAAGCTGATGGAAGGAAAAGCCTTTCTGATTTCCTGGTACACGTGCTCCGCAGTGGGGTGGGCCTTGCTTGCGTAAAGTATCCTGTAAATTGCTTCCCGCTGGGGAGTAGCCCTGAGCCCTTTTTTATTGAGCAATTCCCTGATATTTATTGCACCCACCACCTAGAGGATAACAATTACTATGTAATAAAAATTATCATAAGATGCTTTCTATTGTCAAGAGGTATTTATTATTTTTTCCCAAAAAATAAAAAAAAAGCGGCCGCTCATTCAGGCAATACCGGTTGACCGCTAAAAACAAGGAGCTCCGGATTGATCCGAAGCTCTTTTTTTGCGTACCTGCCTGTATTTATTGCCGTGAGATAATCTTTTACAGCTCGGTTACCCAGCCGAAATCATCCGGCAGGAGGCCGTACTGCACCCCGGCGATATAGTCGTAGAGCTTCTGGGAGAGTTTGCCGACGCTGCCGTCCCCGGGGACGATTGTCTTGTCGTTCCACTTCAGTTCGCTGACCGGGGAAATGACGGCCGCCGTTCCGGTGCCGAATATCTCCTGCAGGGTTCCTTTCCTGTATGCCTCGTAAACCTGGTCGATGGAAATGGGCTCTTCCTTGACCTTGAGGCCCCAGTTCCTGGTGACGTGAAGCACCGAGTCCCTGGTGATGCCGCCCAGTATGCTGCCTTCCAGGGGAGGGGTGATCACCTCGTCGTTGATCACGAAGAATATATTCATGGTGCCCACTTCTTCAATATACTTGAATTGGCAGCCGTCAAGCCAGAGGACCTGGGTGTACCCGGCCTTTTTGGCTTCCTCGGCCGCCAGGAGGCTGGCCGCGTAGTTGGCCGGGGTCTTTACATAGCCCAGGCCGCCCCTGACCGCCCGCACGTACTTGTCTGTAACGTAAATTTTGACCGGCTTGAAACCTTCCGGATAGTAGGCGCCAACCGGGGAGAGTATGATCATGAATTTGTAAGTATTGGACGGCCTGACACCCAGGTACGGGTCGGTGGAAATGATAAAGGGCCTGATGTACAGGGAGGTTTCCTTGGAGGACGGTACCCAGTCACGGTCGATTTCTATAAGCTTTATGAGCGCCTCGTAAAACAGGTCCTCGTCCACCTTCGGGATGCAGAGCCTTTCGGCTGAGCGGTTGAGCCTGGGTATATACGCCCGGGGGCGGAAGATGCCTATTTTTCCGTTGCTCCTGCGGTAAGCCTTCATACCCTCAAAGATGGCCTGGCCGTAATGGAAGACCATCGTGGAAGGGTCCAGGACCAGGGGCTGGTACGGTTCAATGCGGGGGTTCCGCCAGCCGCCCGGGGCCGCATAATCCATGGTAAACATATGGTCGGTAAAAATTGTGCCAAAGGTAAGCTCGCTGTCCAGGGGCTTTTTCTTCAAGGTTTCCGCTTTCTTGACAGGTATGTTGTACATTGACCACTCCTCCTTAAATACCCGCACCCGCTTGTAAGTTTGGAAGTATATTATGTAACAGGGGTGTTTTTTTATATTAAGAGGTATTTCGATAAGACTGCTTTTTCTCCTGCAATAAATAAAATTCTACACACTTTCAGAACCCTGTCCAACGGGGTATCGGTAAGTTTAACTTGCGCCCGCCGGGCTGTTCCCCGGCATACAGGTTAAAACCGTATTGATTTTTGCTCATCCTGCCTATAAAATTATCCTGAGGTTGAGGCATGGAAACACAGGAAAAAAAGATAAGCAAAATAGGAATAATGGGCGGCACCTTTGACCCGATACATTACGGCCACCTGGTGGCGGCCGAAGGAGCCCGCCATCATTTTGACCTGGATGAGGTTATTTTTGTTCCTGCCGCCAGGCCACCCCACAAGGGCAACCGGGTAATAAGCGATCCGGTGCACAGGCTGAACATGAGCGTGCTGGCCACCGGCAGCAACGTCAATTTCGAGGTTTCCGACATTGAGATAAAGCGCAGGGGAACTTCCTATACCATAGACACCGTAAGCTACTTCCACCAGATGCTGCCCGAGTCCACAATATATTTTATCACCGGGGCCGACGCCGTTATGGAAATCCTTACCTGGCACCGGGTGGAGGAACTCCTGGATCTCTGCTTTTTCATAGCCGCCACCAGGCCCGGCTACCGTCTGGAAAACCTGGCCGTGAGCCTGAAGGAACTGCCCCCGTACTGTATTGAAAAAATCACCGTGATGGAGGTCCCCGCCCTGGCCATCTCCTCCACCGACATCAGGGACCGGGTGGCCAGGGGAATGCCCATAAAATACCTGCTGCCCGAAGAGGTGGAAAATTATATTTATGTTAAAGGGCTTTATAAACCAAAAACCTGATCGAAATAGCTGTCGGCCTTCGTACACTCCGGCCAGGAATTAATAAAGGTTTAAGCTTTACCGACAAAAATGGAAAAATCTTTGCCTGTTTGCGCTGCATCAGCCCTTTTTCTTTGGTAAATAATATTTTTACGACAAGATCGAGCATCAATTGAAAGAGGTGAATTTGGTGGTGCGGACCCTGTACGTGGGCAATTTGCCCTGGACCACAAAGGCTGAGGATTTAGAAAAATTTTTTTCACAGTATGGTGAAGTAATTAGCACCCGGGTGATTACCGACCGTGAAACGGGGCGATCCCGCGGGTTTGGCTTTGTAGAGGTGGCCGACCAGGACGCCGATCAAATTATCGCAGCATTAAACGGCACGGAATTTGATGGACGGATATTAACCGTAAATGAAGCCAGGGCCAGGGAAGAAAGACCTCAGTAGTTCTCTAACCTCCTGACAGGGAGGTTTTCTCTTTTATTTTGGCTGCCGGGGGCACGAACGCCGGCAAAGCGTTTTATGAGAAGGAACTCCGGCCCGGAAGTAGAATATAATATCTACAGCCACTAAATGAAAAGGGGGAGTGCTGATTGGCCGTTGATCCACGGGCACTGGCCGATTTGGTCAGGCGGGTTGCCAGGGATAAAAAAGCCTACGATATTACCATTCTGGACATCAGTAAAATATCGGCCATAGCCGACTTTTTCGTGATCTGCAGCGGTAGTTCGTCTATTAACGTCCAGGCCATCGCCGGGGAAATAGTTGACAAGGTCAAAGAGGAATTCAACGGCCTGACCCCGCGCAGGGAAGGAGTCAGGGAGGGACGATGGATACTGCTGGATTACGGGGATGTGGTAGTCCACGTATTTCAGGAAGAGGAACGGCTGTTTTATAACCTGGAACGCCTGTGGGGAGATGCTCCAGTGGTGGGTATGCCCGCCAGTATGTAAAGACTTTTAAACCACAGGGAACACAGAGATCAGAGACAGTGTCCTCTGTGACCTCTGTGGTTAAATATACAAATTATTTAAAGTTGACATCTTTGTTGTCATAACTTATAATAGATTTCGTCAATCTTATAGACTAAAGACACTGAAGGGGAGCAGTAAGCGGCGTGGTCCTTTCAGAGAGCCGCCGGGTGGTGCAAGGCGGCGGGCAGTGTTGCTGAAACTCGCCCCGGAGTCTGCCGGGTGAAGGTTATAAAGCAGTAATCCGGTACGGATTGCCACCGTTAGCAGCATAGAGAGGGTAAGGCACATGGGGCTGTGGCGCAGAGGGAGCGCGCTTCCTTGGCATGGAAGAGGCCGCGGGTTCGATTCCCGCCAGCTCCACCAGGAACTTTACCAATCAGGGTGGTAACGCGGGCAAAAACCCGTCCCTTTTGGGGCGGGTTTTTTAATGCGGAGCATCCGTCACCCCCCTCGTAAATTGCCGGTAAGGGGGGCAATTCAGCAGTTTTCAAGGATAGCCCCGGGGTGGCTGAACAGATGTTCTCCGCCCCTTTTTTTCAGTAACAGCGGTAAAACATTACCTTAAAGTTTTTTGATACGGTCAATTGTTAAAAGATTATAATAACCAAAAGCCAGCTTGCGGTAGGAGGAAAAGAGTTAAATGCAATTAAAAGAGCGCTATAACTTTGCAGAGGTTGAAGGGAAATGGCAGTCCCGGTGGGCGGAGGAGGATATATACCGGGTGCCGGACGATGGTGACCGTCCCAAGTACTACTGCCTGGAGATGTTTCCTTACCCTTCGGGCAAGCTCCACATGGGCCACGTGCGCAATTACTCCATTGGGGACGTATATGCCCGGTTCCTGACCATGAACGGGTATAACGTACTGCACCCCATGGGCTGGGACGCCTTCGGCCTCCCGGCGGAGAACGCCGCCATCAAGCACGGCATACACCCCGCGGTGTGGACCTATGACAACATCAACACCATGCGGTCACAGCTGAAGCAGTTGGGCATCAGCTACGACTGGAGCCGGGAGATAGCCACCTGCCACCCGGGCTATTACCGCTGGACCCAGTGGCTGTTCCTCCAGCTTTACAAGCACGGGCTGGCCTACAAGAAGAAAGCCGCCGTCAACTGGTGCCCCTCCTGCGCCACGGTGCTGGCCAACGAGCAGGTCAAGGAGGGCATTTGTGAGCGCTGCAAGACCGGCGTGGAGAAAAGGGAGCTGGACCAGTGGTTCTTTAAGATAACCGCCTATGCCGACAGGCTCCTGGAGGATCTGGAGCTGCTCAAGGGCTGGCCCGAAAAAGTAAGGATCATGCAGGAAAACTGGATCGGGCGCAGCGAGGGGGCCGAGATAGATTTTCAAATCGAGGGCGCCGGTGATAAGATAACCGTGTTTACCACCAGGCCGGACACCATTTTCGGGGTTACCTACATGGTGTTTGCCCCGGAACACCCGCTGGTTGAGAAGCTGATCGAAGGCCGGCCCGAAGCCGGGGAAATAAGGGAATTTGTCAAAAAGGTAAGGAATCTCAGCGAGATTGACCGGACCTCCACCGAGGCCGAGAAGATCGGGTTTTTTACCGGGGCCTACTGCATCAACCCCCTGAACGGGGAGAGGGTCCCCATACTGGTGGCCAACTACGTGCTGCTGGAATACGGCACCGGGGCCGTAATGGGGGTTCCGGCCCACGACCAGCGGGACTTCGAGTTTGCCCGGAAATACAACCTGCCCATCAGGGTGGTGATCCAGCCCGATGGGCCGGCCCTGGATCCCGATGCCATGGCCGGGGCCTACACCGGGGAAGGCGTGATGGTTAACTCGGGACGGTTCAACGGGACGCCCAACCGGGAAGGAATTATAGCGGTAACCAGGTACTGCGAGGAAAAGGGTATCGGCCGGGGTGTGGTCAACTTCCGGCTCAGGGACTGGCTTATTTCCCGCCAGCGCTACTGGGGCGCCCCGATCCCGATGATATATTGTGAGCGGTGCGGCATTGTACCGGTGCCCGAGGAGGACCTGCCGGTGGAGCTGCCCGTGAACGTGGAATTCAAGCCCACCGGCCAGTCGCCTTTGGCCGACTGCCCGGAGTTTGTCAATGTCCCCTGCCCGCAGTGCGGCGGGCAGGCCCGCAGGGAAACCGACACCATGGACACCTTTATGTGCTCCTCCTTTTATTACTACCGCTACACCAGCCCCCGGAACGCCGGGCGGGTGTGGGGAGAGCACGAGATAAACCACTGGCTGCCGGTGGACCAGTATATCGGCGGGGTTGAGCATGCCATCCTGCACCTGCTCTACTCCAGGTTTTTCACCAAGTTCCTCCACGACATAAAGCTGGTGCCCAATATCGAGCCCTTTACCAACCTCCTCACCCAGGGCATGGTGCTCAAGGACGGGGCCAAGATGTCCAAGTCCAAGGGTAATGTGGTCAGCCCCGAGGACATCGTGGCCACCTACGGGGCCGATACCGCCAGGCTGTTCATACTGTTTGCGGCCCCGCCCGAGCGCGACCTGGAATGGAGTGACCAGGGAGTGGAGGGCTGCTACCGGTTCTTAAACAGGGTGTGGCGGCTGGTGGCCCCCCTGGCCGGACAATTACAGCCGGGCGCTTTGCCGGACAACGGAAAACTGGTGGGTGTGGACCGCGAAATGCACCGCCTGACCCACGTCACCATTAAAAGGGTAACCGAGGATGTGGGCAACCGGTTCAATTTCAATACCGCCGTCAGCGCCATCATGGAGCTGGTAAACGGCCTGTACCAGTACCGGGAGGTGCCCGAAACCGACCGCAACCCGGCGGTGCTGAACGAGGCCGTGGAAACCCTGCTTCTTCTCCTGGCTCCCTTTGCCCCGCACATTACCGAGGAACTGTGGCACGGCATCGGGCGCAGCGGCAGCATACACCTGCGGCCCTGGCCCAAATACGACGGGGAAGCCATTGCCGAGGACGAGGTGGAAATAGTCGTCCAGATAAACGGCAAGATCAGGGACAGAATGCTGGTTCCGGCCGGCATTACCCCGGAGAAAATGAGGGAACTGGCCCTCTCCCAGCCCGGGGTGCAGAAACTGATTGATGGCCGGAATGTGGTCAAGGTCATACCGGTGCCGGGCAAACTGGTGAATATAGTGGTAAAATAACCGTGCCGGCAGTCCCGCCTGCCGTATTCCCGATGGAACTGTCCCGGGAACTGGCGGTTTCACACAAATGGAAAAAAGAAGAACGGTTAACCCCCGCAGTTTTTGGCAGGCGGGGGTTTGATTTTGGGGGCTTCAGCATCAGGAATCAGCTAATAAAAATAACGAATACCGGCACATATTTATATAAAAAATATTTATATAAACGATAAAGTATTTATATGCTGGTTGGTTTTGATGTATTATTTTAATTGGCCGCTTATTTAGTTATTTTTTAAAGTGAGGTGCTGTTAATGACCGCTGATTACCGCCGGATGTGGGAATCCATCGGACTCGACCTGGAAGCCCACGACCAGCTGCTGCAGGTATTGCCCCCAACTTATGGAGATGTTTATTTAAGCCAGGAAAACCGGCCCGCCGGCATGGAGTATTTTGATTTTGTAATCAATGAGATACACGGGTTGCGTATCCAGGAACTGCAGGAACACAAAGCTGCCGGGGGAAAAGTAGTCGGAACCTTTTGTGTTTTTGTGCCGGAGGAAATTATCCGCGCCGCCGGCGGCATCTGCATCGGGTTATGTTCCGGGGTTGAAATAGGCGCCACCCAGGCTGAAAAGGTCCTGCCCAGAAATATATGCCCCCTGATCAAGTCCTTCATGGGCTTTAAGCTGGCCAGGGTCTGCCCGTATTTTGAATCCTGCGACATGGTGGTGGGGGAAACGACCTGTGACGGGAAAAAGAAGGCCTTTGAAATATTAAACGACTACATCCCGGTCCACGTGATGGAAACTCCCCAGATGAAGCGCGACAAGGACAGGAACCTCTGGTTGAGCGAAATACGGGATTTTATGGCCCGGGTGGAAGATTTGACCGGCCGGAAGATCAGCACCGGGTCCTTGCTGCAATCTATAAAAGAGGTGAACGGCAAGCGCAGGGCCCTATTGCGTTTGGCCGAACTGCGAAAAAATAACCCTGCCCCCATCAGCGGCAAGGACAGTCTATTAATTGAGCAAATCGCCATGTATGACGATGTTGCACGATTTACCCTGAAGGTAAACGAGCTTTGCGACGAGCTTGAAGCAAGAATCAAAGAGGGTAAAGTAGTCCGGGAGTCGGCGCCGCGAATTATCGTTACCGGGACGCCAATGGCCATCCCGAACTGGAAGGTAGCCCACATTATTGAAAGCAGCGGCGCGGTTATAGTAGCCGAGGAACTGTGTACCGGGCTGCGGTATTTTAAGAACACCGTGCCGGAAACCGGGGAGAATATCGAACAAATGGCCGGACTCATAGCCGGGAGGTACCTTGATATCAACTGCGCCTGTTTTACTCCCAATGACGGCAGGATGGAGGATTTAGTCCGCCTGGCGGAGGAGTATAAGGCCGACGGGATTGTTCACTGCTCCCTGACTTTCTGTGACCCTTATGCTGTTGAGGCTAACCGGGTGGAAAAGGTTTTGAAGGAAAAGGGCATACCTCTGCTGAAGATTGAAACAGAATACGGCCAGGGGGACGTCGGCCAGTTGAAAACACGTATAGAAGCATTTCTGGAATTGATCAGGCAGGGTTGACCGGTGCGGGAACAGACAGGTCCGCCCGGCCTGGGCTTTAGCAGCATAAAAAGCAAAATGGCTTTCACCGGCATATTTTGGCGGGCGGTTGCTTCAAACAGCGGCCGCCTTGTTGTTTATAAGGAGAATCAGCTTGACAAGCGGGCTGTATTTCATTAAAATCATTGTGTCAAGTGTTTTTCCTTGATATCATGCCGGGGGTTGCCTTTTATGGATAAGTTGACACAGATGAACCTGCTTTATGATTTTTACGGGCAGCTGCTTACCGAAAGGCAAAAAAAATTTGTTGAGCTGTATTACTGCCATGACCTTTCCCTGGGCGAGATTTCCGAGCAGTATGGGGTCAGCAGGCAGTCTGTTTACGATACCCTCAAACGATCCGGGCAGACCCTCCAGAGGTTTGAGGAAAAGCTGGGCCTGGTGGCCAAATCCCTGGAACAGAGGGAGTATTTGGCCAGAGCCCTGGCGCATCTGAACAGTGGCGGCAAGGTGGATATAGAAAACGCAAGGAGGATTTTGTCCCACTTGATACAGGCGGAAGAAAATTAGGGGGTGGCAACGTGGTATTTTCCGGGCTGGCTGAAAGGCTCCAGGAAACCTTCCGTAAACTGAAGGGAAAGGGCCGCCTTACCGGGGCCGATGTGGAAGAGGCCCTGCGCGAGGTCAGGCGGGCGCTGCTTGACGCCGACGTGAATTTCAAGGTGGTCAAGGATTTTCAGAGCAAAGTCAAGGAAAGGGCTGTGGGGCAGGATGTGCTGACCAGCCTTACCCCGGGACAGCAGGTTATAAAAATTGTACACGACGAACTGACTGCCCTGATGGGTGGAACGCAGAGCAAGATCAATATTGCCTCCAAACCACCCACCATGGTTATGATGGTTGGCCTGCACGGGGCGGGGAAAACCACCACCACGGCCAAGCTGGCCAATTTAATGAGAAAACAGGGCCGCCGGCCGCTGCTGGTGGCGGCCGATGTATACCGGCCCGCAGCCATAAAACAGCTGCAGGTGCTGGGCCGGCAGCTGGACATTCCCGTGTTTGCCATGGGGGACCGCAGCAACCCGGTGGATATAGTCAAGGCCTCCCGGGAATACGCCGCCTCAAACGACCGCGACATGGTCATAATTGATACCGCCGGGCGGCTGCATGTGGATGAAGAGCTGATGGCCGAGCTGGAGTCAATAAAGAAGGCG
Organism: Bacillota bacterium; assembly: GCA_049323615.1. Lineage (GTDB taxonomy): Bacteria > Bacillota > Desulfotomaculia > Desulfotomaculales > Desulfocucumaceae > JBMOPD01. The sequence goes on from JBMOPD010000010.1 coordinate 75,169, forward strand.
GTTCATCCCCATGAAATCCTGCTGGTGGTGGACGCCATGACCGGTCAGGTGGCGGTGGAGGTGGCCGAGTCTTTCAACAGCAGGCTTGGACTGGACGGGATTGTGCTTACCAAGCTGGACGGCGACACCAGGGGGGGCGCGGCCCTTTCGGTCAAGGCGGTGACCGGCTGCCCCGTAAAATTTGCGGGTACCGGCGAAAAGCTGGACGCCCTGGAACCCTTTCACCCGGACAGGATGGCCGACAGGATACTGGGCATGGGGGACGTGATGTCCCTGATCGAAAAGGCCCAGGCAAATTTTGACGCCGGCCAGGTGGAGAAGCTCAACAAAAGAATACGCAGCATGGAATTTACCCTGGAGGATTTTTTGGAACAAATCCAGGAGGTTAAAAAACTGGGCCCCCTGCAGCAGGTGCTGAGCATGATACCGGGCCTGGGCAGTGTCAAAAAGCTCAAACAGCTGGGCGATATAGACGACAAGGAACTGGTATTCGTGGAGGCCATAATCAAGTCCATGACGCCCTGGGAACGCAGCCACCCCCATGAAATTAACGGCAGCCGCCGCAAGCGCATTGCCGCGGGGAGCGGCACCACGGTGCAGGATGTCAACCGCCTGATCAAGCAGTTTGAGCAGACCAGAAAAATGATGAAACAGCTTACCGATATGGAGAAAAATATTAAAAAGAGCGGTAAGAAAGGGGCCACCCCGTTTTTGCCCATGGGCAGAAGGGATCTGTTTTAAATATTTTTTAAAGTAGGAGGTGAGAAATAAATTGGCAGTTAAAATCAGGCTGAGAAGGATGGGTGCCAAAAAGAAGCCGTTTTACCGTATCGTGGTGGCTGATTCCCGTTCACCGCGGGATGGCCGGTTCATAGAAGAGTTGGGCTATTATGATCCGCTCAAGAACCCGGCGGAAATTAAAATAGATCAGGCCAAGGCTGCGGATTGGCTTAAAAAGGGAGCCCAGCTCACTGACACCGCCCGTGCCCTGTTTGTAAAGGCCGGACTCCTGGCCAAACCCGCCGGGGAGGGTCAATAGGCCTGTCGATGATCTTTTGCAGCCAATAAAAGGTGTTCATTGGACAACCGCCCAGGATCAGGGAGGTCCTATCTTATGAAACAGTTGGTAGAGATTTTAGCCAAGGCCCTGGTGGATAATCCGGACAGGGTTAACGTCAATATGATTGAGAAAGACAAGTCCTGCGTAATCGAGTTGAGGGTGGCTCCCGAGGACATGGGGAAGGTAATCGGCAAACAGGGCCGTATAGCCAGAGCCCTCCGCGCAGTGGTCAAGGCTGCAGCCACCAGGCAAAAGAAAAAAGTTATTGTGGAGATTATGTAATTTTTTAAGACAGGGAATCCGGTTGGGCGGAGGGGACGGCTTTGCCCCCTCCGCGCGGCTTATGAGGTGGAATGAACCGGTGGATACTATTACCTTAACCCGGCCTGTAATCGTCAAGGTACGGGTGACCGGCGGTTATAAGAAGGCTGCGGCGGCCGGGCTGCAGGATGCTGTAGCCCGGCTTGACGCCCAGATTGAGCAGTTGAACTTCCGGTACAACAAAATTGCCGAGATGGAAAAAAAGAACCCCCGGCAGCCTTCCGGGGGCTTGCAGCAGATAGATGCGGAAAGGCAGAAGCTGCTTGAAACACGCAGGCAGCTGACCGAACGGCTGAAAGAAATTGGACGCCTGTCCGAAGGGCAGGAAGTTGTCCACGGGCGGGTGGAGAGCCTGGTGGATATAAAGGTGGGTGACCACTGGGAAAAGTTGATGTCCGTGGAGGTTGTCCTGGAGGACGGGTATGTGGTTGAAATCAGGCGGGGAGGATTGCCCCCGGAGGCTTGACTATGATTGAACGTGATATTACCGTTGGAAAAGTTGTCTCTACATACGGCAACCGGGGGATGCTGAAGGTGCTCCCGCTCACCGATTTTCCGGACCGTTTCCTTGATATGGACAGGGTTACCCTGGAGCAGAACGGAAAACAGAGGGATTTTGCCGTCACCGGGGTTAAACGTCACCGGAAACATATACTGCTCAGGCTGGGGGAGATAGCCGATATGTCCGCGGCCGAAACCCTGAAGGGGGCCCTGATAAAGGTGGGCCGGGAGGAATTGATCCCTCTCCCGGAGGACAACTACTATATTTTTGACATCGTCGGCCTGAAGGTGTATTCGCCGGAGGGAGATTATATCGGTGTGGTGGAGGATGTTATTCAGACCGGGGCCAACGATGTTTACGTGGTTGATACCGGGGATAAAAAGGCCCCCGTGCTGGTGCCGGCCCTGAAGGATGTGGTCAGGGAAATTGACATTAAGGGCGGGAGAATGGTGGTCGATTACGGTTGCAAATAGATATCCTTACCCTTTTCCCGGAGATGTTCAGCGGGCCCTTTGATACAAGCATAATCAAAAGGGCCAGGGAAAAATCGCTGCTGTCGGTGGAGCTTATAAATATCCGGGATTTTTCACGCAACAAGCACCGTACCGTCGACGACACCCCTTACGGGGGCGGGGCGGGCATGGTGATAAGCGCCGAACCTATTTTTGAAGCCGCCGACTGGATAAAGTCCAGGCGGGGATCTACCGGCCGTTTTATCTATATGAGTCCGGCCGGGGATACCCTGAACCAGGATATGGTCAGGAGGCTGGCCTCGGAAAAGCACCTGGTACTGCTTTGCGGCCATTATGAGGGGATCGACGAGAGGGTAAGGGAAGAGCTGGTGACCGACGAAATATCCATAGGCGATTATGTTCTCACCGGCGGTGAACTGCCCGCCATGGTGCTGGTGGACGCGGTGACCCGGCTTATACCGGGGGTTTTGGGCGAAGCGGCGTCGGCCGAGGAGGATTCTTTCAGCGACGGGCTGCTGGAATACCCCCATTACACCAGGCCCAGGGTTTACAGGGGGCTGGAGGTGCCGGAGGTGCTGCTGAACGGCCATCATGAGCAGATCCGCCTGTGGAGAAGAAGGCAGTCCCTCCTGCGCACCCTGGAGCGCAGGCCGGACCTTCTGGCCGGGGCCGGGCTGACCGGGGAGGACCGGGTTATCCTCAAGCAGATTGTCCTTGAACTGGAAAAATTGATTTACACTTCCTGATAATCCGTCATGCAAATTTTTCTCCTGTCTCCTGTCTCCCGACCCGATATTCTGGCTTCAGGGCAGTCTCCTGTCTCCTTCGGCTATATTGCGCCGCTTGCACGTTTGTGGTATAATCTTTTCTGTTGATTAAGGGCGGTCCGCTATTCCGTGCAGGGCGGGGTATGAACGTCCGGGCCGGAAGGAGGTACATAAATGAGTCTCATTCAATCACTGGAACAGGAACAGATTAAAAACGATATTCCCGATTTCAAGCCTGGGGACACCGTCAGGGTGCACGTTAAGGTTATTGAAGGAAGCCGGGAAAGGATACAGGTATTCGAGGGAGTGGTAATAAGGCGCAGGGGCGGCGGTCTCGGCGAAACATTTACTGTCCGCAGGGTTTCCTATGGTGTAGGAGTGGAAAGGACTTTTCCCGTCAATACTCCCAAAATAGATAAGATTGAAGTTGTCAGACGCGGGCAGGTGCGCCGGGCCAGGCTGTATTACCTGCGCAAACTGCGGGGCAAGGCCGCCCGTATCCGGGAAAAGGTCAGAGGTTAAATCAGGCTTCAAGGGGGGACTGTGGCCAGAGCAGTCCCTTTTTGTCAATTTTCGGAGGATTACTGGAATGACTGAAAATGCCGGGACACTGGGTGAGGTCAAAGATCGCCCGAAAAAATCAACGCTTCGGGAAATTGTGGAATCCCTGGTTATAGCGGTGGTGCTGGCACTGCTGATCAGGGCGTTCGTATTCCAGCCTTTTTTTATACCGTCGGGATCAATGGAACCTACTCTAAAAATACAGGACCATATTATTGTCAATAAATTCGGCCATAAATTCTGGGGCCTTAAGCCGGGTGACATAGTGGTGTTCAGGTACCCCCTGGACCCCAAGAAGGATTTTGTAAAGAGGCTTATCGCCATGCCCGGGGATAAAGTGGAAGTCAGGAACAGCAGGGTTTACGTAAACGGCCAGGCTATTTCCGAGGAATACCTGCCCCCCGGCCTCAGATATCCTAATTTCGGCCCGGTGGTGGTGCCGGAAAACAGCTACTGGATGATGGGGGATAACAGGCCCAACAGTGATGACAGCCGTGTCTGGGGTCCCCTGCCCAAGGAGAATGTAATCGGCAAGGCCATGCTGGTGTACTGGCCGCTGGACAGGATACGCCTGCTTACCGGTAAATAGTCGTCAGTATGGGGACGGTTCGAGCGTCCCCGAAGCGTAGCGAAGGGCCGAAGGGAAGACGATGGAACCATCCCCGTATAAGTTGAATTTTTAGACATTGGACTGCGGTCCAATGTTTTTTATCCTTGCGCCTGACGACCGAATCAGGAGGTGGCTTAACCCGGATGGAGATTCAATGGTTTCCCGGTCATATGTCAAAGGCCAGGAAGCTTTTGCAGGACAACCTGAAGCTGGTTGACGCGGTTATTGAAGTGGTGGATGCCCGCATACCGGCAAGCAGCAGGAACCCCATGCTGGAAGAAATAGTGGGGCAAAAGCCGCTGCTGGTGGTGCTGAACAAGGCCGACCTGGCCGCCCCGGACCTTACCGCCCGCTGGGAGGATCATTTCAGGGCCGGGGGGCTCGAGGCCCTTTCGGTTGATTCCGTCCGGGGTACCGGGGTGGGCAGGATAGCCCGGAAGGTAAAACAGATGGCCGGTAAAAAGACGGTTTCACCGGGTTCCCCGGGGCGCCTGCCCAGGCCTCCCCGCTGTATGATTGCAGGCATTCCAAACGTGGGGAAATCCTTTTTAATCAACAGCCTGGTGCGGAAAAAGGCCGCCAAAACCGGAAACAGGCCGGGGGTGACCAGGGGACAGCAGTGGATCAGGATCGGAGAAGTTGACCTGCTGGATACCCCGGGCATACTCTGGCCTAAATTTGATGATCCCGAGGTGGGCTACCGGCTGGCCGTAACCGGAGCCATCAGGGACCAGGTCTTCGACGTGGAGGCCGTTGCCCGCAGGCTGGCCGGGTGGCTGGCGGCCAATCACCCGGACAAGGTAAGGGCCCGCTACAGGATGGATGTTTTACGGCCCGAAGAACCGGAAGAAATGCTGTACCTCATCGGAAAGAGCCGGGGCTTTGTTCAGCAGGGCGGGAAGGTGGATATTTACAAGGCCGCCGTACTGCTGCTGAAGGAATTCCGCGAAGGCGCCCTGGGCAGATACACCCTCGAACAGCCGCCTTCTTTAGGTTAGAAGTTTGATATAGAAGGAATTGGCCATCTTCGGGGATGAATTGCCACGGAGCCATGGGGAGCCATGGGGAGCCATGGGGACGGTTCGAGCGTCCCCGAAGCGTAGCGAAGGGCCGAAGGGAAGACGATGGAACCGTCCCCGTGGCGGACCGTTAAGGGTCCTCCCTGAAGCCGGAGAAACCATTCAGGTAAAAAATATTTACATTCGGGGCAGGGATTTGTCCCTTCATCTCGAAAATCCTATTAACCTATGATTTTATTGCGGGGGTCTGCGCTTGGATTTATCGGCCATGACTCTGGCAGAGATCAGGCAATTGCTTGATGAGAGCCCGGACAGCCCGGCGGAGGACCTGCTTAAGGCCATGTCGCTGGACACCAGGGCCGGTGTCAGGGATCTCTGCAGGAAGTTTGAAAAACGGCGGCAGCAGTTGTTAAAAGAACAAAAGCGGCTGGAAGATCTTTACCTGTATGAAAACCGGCTGGCCGCCGAAGGGATCGAGCCGGTGGCCGGGGTGGACGAGGCCGGCCGGGGGCCGCTGGCAGGCCCGGTGATGGCGGCGGCGGTTATTTTACCGCCCGGCGCGCGTATACGTGAATTGAATGACTCCAAGCAGCTTACACCCGTCAAGAGAAAAGCCCTGGTCTTTGAGATAAAAAAAATATCCAAGGCCTGGGCTGTAGGTGTGTCTACGGTTGATGAGATCCTGCGGCTGAATATACATCAGGCCTCCATGCTGGCCATGTGCAGGGCGGTCAGCGGCCTGAAAACAGTGCCCGGGCATGTCCTGGTGGACGGGTTTGCCATTCCCCGCCTGGAACTGCCCCAGACCCATATTATCGGGGGGGACGGTAAAAGCGCATCCATAGCGGCGGCGTCGATACTGGCCAAGGAAACCCGGGACGAGCTGATGGAGCTGTGCCATTTCCTGTACCCGCAGTACGGTTTCGACCGGCACAAGGGTTACGCCACTGCCGGCCACATACGGGCCCTGCGCCTATACGGGCCGTGTCCCCTTCACCGCCGGGGATTCAGCCCGGTCAGAGAGATGTTAGAAGTGGTTCCCACCTCTTAATTAATGGGCGGCCTGGATTTGGGACGTGTGTCAATTATTGCAGCTCAACTAATTGGCTCATATCCTATATAATTACTTTGTGCCTTTATCAGGCCTGAAGTGTTTTTATATAGAACTTATTTTTGTATGAAGGGGGGGAGAGTTTTTGCTTTCTGACTGGGGTGCTGTTTTAATTATGTTTGCCATTGCTGTGATAACCGGAGCAGGGGGTGTTGTGACAGGTTTTATCCTTGCGCCGCGCCGGACCAGCGACCAAAAGATTATGGAATACGAGTGCGGCGTGGACACCATCGGGCCTACCTGGGTGCAGTTCAGAACCAGCTATTTTCTTTACGCGTTGCTGTTTCTGATATTCGACGTGGAAACTATTTACCTCTACCCGTGGGCCGTTAAGTTTCAGAGCCTTGGGTTGTTCGCCTTCATTGAAATGATTATCTTCCTGTTTATACTTATTGTCGGACTGTGGTACGCCTGGAAGGAAGGAGCATTAGAATGGATGTAACAAAAAATACCCACCCGGTGGAGGATTTGACCGACGACCCGGTGGTTGTAGACCAAGTCAAGCGCCTGGTCCACATTGCTCCGCTGGAAAGACTTTTTGACATCTGCCGGGCACACTCCCTGTGGCCGCTGGGCTTCGGGCTGGCCTGCTGCGCCTTCGAGGGGCTTATGGCTACCAACATGCCCCGCTTTGACCAGTCCCGCTTCGGCTACGAGGTTATGCGGGGGACCCCGCGCCAGGCTGACGTAATGGTGGTGGCGGGAACCGTAACCCACAAGGCCGCACCCTTTGTGGTCAGGCTTTACGAGCAGATGTCCGAGCCCAAGTGGGTGATCGCCGTGGGAAGTTGCGCCATTTCAGGCGGCCCCTTTGTGGATTCCTACCACGTGGTGCCCGGGGTGGATAAGCTCATCCCGGTGGACGCCTACGTCCCCGGCTGCCCGCCCCGGCCCGAGGCGGTGCTTGAGGCCTGGCTGATGATCAGGGAGAAAATACTGGACCCGAAGGTGGTGAACAAGATCCGTGGCTGATTACAGACTGCCGGCCGAGCTGCTGGAGGCATTGAAAAACAAGTTTCCGGGCATGGAAGTGGACGAAAAGCAGGATGTTGCCGTCCCGGCGGAAGATTTGATCCCCTTTATGACCGAGCTCAGGGAAAACCCGGACTATGCCATGGACTACCTGACCAACCTGACGGCTGTGGATTACCAGGACCGTTTTGAAATGGTATATAACCTTATTTCCTTTGTGCACGGCTACACCCTGATGGTTAAAGTAAAGATTTTGGACAAGGAAAATCCCCAAGTCCCATCCCTCTGTCCCCTCTGGGACGGGGCCAACTGGCAGGAGCGCGAGGTTTACGACCTGATGGGCATTGTGTTTACGGGCTATCCCGATCATCCCACCCGCATTTTCCTGGATGATAATTTCAAGGGTTACCCGCTGCGCAAGGATTTCCGGTGGGAGGGCGGCAGGGAAGCCTAATATTGCGACTTACGGGATAAGAGGTGTTGTGGTTAATGAAAACTCAAACTTACACCCTGAACATCGGCCCCCAGCACCCCAGCACCCACGGAGTGTTCCGCATCATCCTGGAACTGGACGGGGAGGTAGTGGTAAAGGCCACCGCTGTGCCTGGCTACCTGCACCGGGGCGTTGAAAAGCTGGCCGAGGCCAGGACCTACACCCAGATCATCCCCTATACCGACAGGATGGATTACGTCGCCTCAATGCTGATGAACTGGGGCTACGTTGCGGCGGTGGAAAAGCTGATGGGTATCGAGGTGCCGGAAAGGGCGGAGTACATCAGGGTAATCGTGGGCGAGCTGTCCAGGATTGCCAGCCACCAAATCGCCGTCGGCGCATATGGCGGTGATATCGGAGCACTGACGGCGTTTACCTATACGTTCCGGGACAGGGAAGACATTCTTGACCTGCTGGAAATGGTGTCCGGGTCCCGGATGACATTCAGCTATTTCCGGGTGGGCGGGGTGGCCGATGACTTCCCCGAGGAGTTTTACCCGGCTGTAAAAAAGGTGCTTGCCAAGATTCCGAGCTGGTGCGACGAGTACGACGGGCTGGTTACCGGGAACGAGATATTCCAGGCCCGCACCAAGTTCGTGGGGGTAATTCCCCCCGAGGTGGCCGTGAACTACAGCCTGAGCGGTCCCACCCTGAGGGGCAGCGGGGTCAATTTCGACCTGCGCAAGGCGAGGCCCTACAGCGTTTATGACCGTTTCGACTTTGACGTTCCGCTGGGCCAGAACGGCGACTGCTTCGACCGCTTCCGCATCCGGATCGAGGAAATGCGCCAGTGCAAGCGGATCATCGAGCAGGCCCTGGAACAGATGCCCGAGGGGCCCATCCAGGCCAAGGTGCCCAAGGTGATCAAGCCTCCGGTGGGCGACGCCTACGCCGAGATCGAGAGTTCCAAGGGGATTTATGGGGCCTATGTGGTCAGCGACGGCAGTCCCAAGCCCTACCGGGTTCATTTCCGCCGCCCGTCCTTTATCAACCTGGGAATACTGGAAAAGCTCTGCGAAGGATGGAAGATAGCCGACGTGATCGCTATCTTTGGCAGTATTGACGTAGTCCTGGGCGAAGTGGACTGTTAGCGAAATCGAAGTAGGGGAGAAGAGGAATGGGTGAAAATATTTTTACAGGTATTGCCGCCTGGCTCAGGGATCTGCTGGGCGGCCTGGGAGTGCCGGACCTTTACAGCGATATTATTCTGATGTTTGTCAAGCTGTCGGCCGTGATGCTGTTCATAATGCTGAACACCATCTGGCTGGTGTACATGGAGCGCAAGGTCGCCGCCTTCGTGCAGTCCCGGATAGGGCCCAACCGCGTGGGTCCCAAGGGGCTGCTGCAGCCCGTGGTAGACGTGGTAAAGCTGATGACCAAGGAGATAATCCTACCGAAAAAGGCGGACCTGGCGGTATTCCTGCTGGCCCCGGTGCTCATAGTGGTTCCCCCCATAGTAATCTACTCGGTGCTTCCCTTCGGTAAGAACATGGTGGCCGTGGACATGAACGTGGGCCTGTTCTTCCTGATCGCCGTGGCCTCCCTGTCCACCATCCTTTTCTGGATGGCCGGCTGGGCCTCCAACAGCAAGTACTCCCTGGTCGGCGGCATGCGGGTGGTGGCCCAGATGGTGAGCTATGAGCTGGCCCTGGTGCTGGCCATGCTGGGAGTGGTGATGATCACCGGCACCCTGAATCTGTCCGCCATAATAGAAGCGCAGGAAAATGTGTGGTTTATATTCACGCAGCCCATCGCCTTCCTCGTGTTTCTCGCCGCCGGAATGGCCGAAACCAACCGGGCGCCCTTTGACCTGGTGGAAGGGGAGTCCGAGATCATCGCCGGGCCCTACACCGAGTACGCAGGTATGGGCTTTGCGATGTTCTACGGGCTGGCCGAGCTGGCCAACACGATGGTAATCGCCGCACTGGGCACGGTTATATTCCTGGGCGGCTGGCAGGCCCCCTTCGGGATGACATTCATCCCGTCCTGGCTGTGGTTCTTCCTCAAGATGTACCTGATGATATTCATCTTAATGTGGGTCCGCTGGACTTACCCGCGTATCCGGGTTGACCAGCTGATGGCCTTCGGCTGGAAGGTGCTGGTGCCCCTTTCCCTGGCCAACATCTTTGTGACCGGCGCCGGCATGTATATTTACCGGGCGATAGGGTGGTGATGATATGTTCGGACAAGGATTGATAAAAGGACTGGAAATAACCCTGGGGCGCTTTTTCGGGAAAAAGGCCACAGTTCAGTACCCGGAAGAAACAATTCCGATGTTTCCCCGTTACCACGGCCGCTTCCAGCTGGACGTGGACAAGTGCATCGCCTGCGGGCTGTGCGCCAACGCCTGCCCCAACCAAGTGATCCGGATGGAGAGAGAAAAGGTCGGCAACAAACAGTACCTGACCAAATACGTCATGCGCATAGAGTACTGCCTGTTCTGCGGGCTGTGCGTGGAGTCCTGCAACAAGGACGCCCTCAAATTCAGCAGCGTCATCGACATGAACCAGTACCGGCGCAAATGGGTCCGCCTGACCCTGGTGGACCGCCCGGCCCCGAAATCCGCGGAAACCCCTGAGGGGACCCCGGCCAAGCCTGCCGGGGCTGAGGCCCCGGACAAGGCCGCCAAGGCTGAAGCGGCAGCCGGCCAGGCTCCTGATAAGGAGGGTTGATGATCAGTGATTGAATTTGGCCTGACATTATTAAACAGCATCAGCTGGGTTGCGGTGGCTTTCCACACCTTGGCGGCGGTAGTGTGCATTTCCGCCCTGCTGGTGGTTTTTTCCAGGAATATAGTGCATGCCGTTTTGTGGCTGGCGGTCTGTTTCATTTCCCTGGCCGGGGTGTACCTGACCCTGAACGCCGACTTTATAGCCATGGTCCAGATCCTGGTTTACGCCGGGGCGGTGTGCATAATGGTGGTATTCGGTATTATGCTCATCCGGCGCGGGAACATGGGCGAAACCAACCTGTTCAACAGCCAGACCGTGGCCGCCGCCGGCGTGGTGGCCCTGGTTACGGTGCTGACCGGCTACGTATCCTTCAGAACCAGGTATGTGGGCACCCCGCCGGCGGTTCCGGAGAATACCGTGGACAACATTGCCACCCTGCTGCTGAGCAAGTACGTCATACCCTTTGAGGTGGCGGCGCTGCTCCTGCTGGTGGCCCTGGTGGGCGCCATATTCCTGGCCAAGGAGGTGAAGGCCGATGCTGACTCTGACAGTTAGCCTGCACCATTACCTGATACTGTCGGCGGTCCTTTTTGGAATAGGGCTGTTCGGCGTGCTTTCCAAGAAGAACGCCATTGCGGTTTTAATCTGCATTGAGCTGATGCTCAACGCCATCAATATAAACCTGCTGGCTTTCAACAAGTACATTACCCCCAATGATTTTATCGGCCAGATTTTCGCCATTTTCGTGATAACCGTTGCCGCGGCCGAGGTAGGGGTAGGTTTGGCCATTATCATTGCCATCTACCGGAATAAGCTGTCGGTCAACCTGGACGATTTCGACTGGCTTAAGTGGTAGAAGTTCGAATATGAAGGTAGGTGCTGAACTGAGATGGTAGAATTTGCGATGCACAATGCATGGCTGGTGCCGCTCCTGCCCGCCCTCTCCTTCGTTATAATCATTTTTTTGACGAAGCCGTGGAAGTTGTTAAGCGCCCTGGTGTCGGTGGGCGGTATGGTTTTAGCCTGCGTGGTCGCCACCCTGGCCGCTTACGGAGTGTTCACCAACCATGAGTTTGCCGAAAAGCCCCTGGTCTATGCCGTGCGCTGGTTCTCCATGCCCGGCCTGAACATAGACGTGGGGGTGCAACTGGACCCCACCTCGGCCATGATGATGTTCATGGTCACCCTGGTGTCGTCTCTGATTTTTATCTATGCCACCGGCTACATGAAGGGAGACCCCGGGTACTCGGTGTTTTTCTCCTACCTCTCCCTGTTCGGGGCATCCATGCTGCTGCTGGTCATCTCCAGCAACCTGCTGCAGATGTTCGTGGCCTGGGAGCTGGTGGGGCTGTGTTCCTACCTGTTGATCGGTTTTTACTCCCATAAGATTTCAGCCCGGGAGGCGGCCAAAAAGGCCTTTATCACCTGCCGGGTGGCCGACTTCGGCCTGCTGCTGGGGCTTCTTTCCCTGCAGATTGTCTTCGGCACCCTGAACCTGACCGAGCTAGCCGGGAAAATCAGCAACTTTGAGCAGTACACCAGCATGGGCATAATCACCCTGATAGCGGTGCTGGTGTTTGCCGGGCCCATCGGCAAGTCCGGCCAGTTCCCGCTGCACGTGTGGCTTCCGGACGCCATGGAGGGCCCCACTCCGGTCAGCGCCCTGATCCACGCGGCTACCATGGTGGTGGCCGGGGTTTACCTGGTGGGCCGCACCATGTTCCTGTTCACCGAGGTTCAGTCGGCCATGGAGCTGGTGGCCGTCACCGGGGGCTTCACGGCGCTTTTCGCCGCCTCCATAGCCATCACCCAGCGCGAGATCAAGAGGATACTGGCCTACTCCACCGTCAGCCAGATCGGCTACATGATGCTGGCCCTGGGGCTGGGCAGCCTGACGGCCTCCATGTTTCACCTGTGGACCCACGCCTTCTTCAAGGCCCTGATGTTCCTCGGCGCCGGCTCGGTGCTGCACGCCCTGCACCACAAGGCGGACGTGTGGGAGATGGGCGGGCTGCTGAAGAAAATGCCCGTCACCGGCTACACCTTTATGGTGGGCTGCCTGGCCATCGCCGGGATACCCCCGTTCGCCGGGTTCTGGAGCAAGGACGAAATACTGCTGGCGGCTTTCGACACCGGCCACTACGTGCTGTTTGTCATGGCCGCGTTCACCGCCTTTTTGACTGCCTTCTACATGTGGAGGCTGTTCTTCCTGGCCTTTACGGGCGAGGAAAACCCGGAAAACCATCCCCACGAATCGCCGCTGAACATGACCCTGCCCCTGGTGGCGCTGGCCGTACTGTCGGCCGTGGGCGGCCTGGTGGGCACCCCCTGGGCGCCCTTCTGGCAGGAGTGGATTTTCTTCGGGCACCCGCACCACGCCGAGCCCAACTACATGATCATGCTCGGGTCCGTTGTGCTGGCCGCGGCCGGTATTTACCTGGCCTACAACCTGTACTGCGCGGACAGGGAGAAGGCCAGGGCCAGGGCCTGGGCCGAGAAGTACAGGTTCTTCTATACCATTTCATTCAACAAGTACTATATCGACGAGATTTACCTGTGGTTCAACCACACCTTTGTGGACGGTGCGGCCAGGCTGTTCTACCTGTTTGACATCTACGTGGTGGACGGCGTCTTTATCAACGGCATTGCCGCCATTACCAGGCTGTCCGGCGAGGGCATGAGGGTGACCCAGACCGGCCGGCTGCAGAACTACGCCCTGGTGTTCTTCCTGGGAGTGCTGGCCGTGGCCGTGGTGCTGGCCTTTACCGATCCCACCATGGCAGCCGGCCTGACGGGAGGTGCTAAGTAAATGAGCGGCTTTCCTGTATTAACCACCATCCTTCTGGCCCCCGTGGCCGCCGCCGTAATCATGACCTTTATCCCCCGGGATGAGGGCAAGCTGATCAAGTGCGTAGCGGCGCTGGGCACGTTCGTATCCATGTCCCTGTCGCTATACGTGTACTTTACCTACGACACCGCCCTGGGCGGCCTGCAGTTCGCCGAGAAGATCCCCTGGATCAGGGACCTGGGCGTGAGCTGGTTCCTGGCCGTGGACGGCATCAGCCTGCCCATGCTGCTCCTGACCAACCTGATCGGTTTTTCGGCGGTTTTCGCCTCCTGGAACGTGAGCAACCGCCCGCGGGAGTTCTTCATCCTGCTGTGCCTCTTAATCACCGGCGTGATGGGCACCTTCGTGGCCCATGACCTGTTTATCTTCCTGCTGTTCTACGAAGTGGTGGTAATCCCCATCTACATCCTGGTGATTATCTGGGGAAGCTCCAAGCGGGTAACCAAGGAATACGCCGGTATGAAGCTGACCATCTACCTTTTGATCGGGTCGGCCTTCCTGCTGGTCGGTGTGATCGCCTTCTTCGTCAAATCGGTGGGCGTCCTGGGCCAGCCCGACATGAGCTTTACGGCCCTGGCCGAAGCCGGCAGGCAGCTGGGCGCCTTCGACCAGACCTGGCTGTTTGCCCTGATGCTGTTCGGCTTCGGTTCACTGATTTCCATGTGGCCGTTCCACTCCTGGTCGCCCGACGGCTACGCCGGCGCCCCCACGGCAGTGTCCATGATCCACGCCGGCGTGCTGAAAAAAATAGGCGGATACGGGCTGGTCAAGATCGCCCTGTACTTCCTGCCCCTGGGGGCCAAGTTCTGGGCCCCGTACATGGCTGTGCTGGGGGTGGCCGGGGTGACCTACGCAGCCTTTGCCGCCCTGGCCCAGAAAGACCTGAAGTACATCGTGGGGTACTCCTCGGTGTCGCACATGGGCTACGTGCTGCTGGCCATAGGTTCCTTCAGCGTAATCGGAATCAACGGGGCGGTGGCCAATATGTTCGCCCACGGCGTGATGGCGGCCCTGTTCTTCTCGACCATCGGCTTTATTTACGAGAAGACCCATACCCGCTGGATTCCGGATATGGGCGGGCTGGCCAGGCAGACGCCCAGGCTGGCGGTGGCCTTCATGCTGGCCGCCCTGGCCTCGCTGGGACTGCCGGGCCTGATCAGCTTCATACCCGAGTTCACCATCTTCGTGGCAGCCTTCAAGGTATACGGCGGCCTGGCTGTCATCGGTATCGCCGGCATCATCCTGACCGCGCTGTACGCGCTGAGGGCCGGCGCCAACACCCTGTTCGGGCCGCCGCGGGCGGAATACGACCACCTGGAGGATATTCACGGCCCCGAGATGGTGCCGCTGGTGGTGCTGGGCACTGCCCTGGTGGCCGGGGGATTCCTGCCCTCCCTGCTGTTTGACGTGGTCAACAGCGGGGCCACCCAGCTCATGACACACGTAGAGGGCGCCCTGAAGATAGGGGGGGTGTTATAAATGATGCCGGATCTTTTGGATCTTTCGCTGATTGTTCCTGAAATAGCCATGGCGGTTCTGGGACTGCTGGTGCTGATACTGGGCCTGATCATTCCCAGGGAGTCCCGCCACGGGCTGGGCTGGTTTACGGCCATCGCCCTGCTGGGAGTGGCCGGCCTGGTGGTGGCGGGCTGGAACAACCAGGGGGACCTGTACAACGGCCTGTTCCTGGTTGACCAGTTTTCCCGGTTTTTCAAGGTAACCTTCCTGGCGGCCGCCTTCCTGGTGGTGCTGGGGTCCATGCGGTTTGTCGACAAGCACCTGGGCGGCCAGAGCGAATACTACAGCATCCTGGTGTTCGCCACCCTGGGCATGATGGTGATGACCTCGGCCGGGGACCTGATGACCATGTACCTGGGCCTGGAGCTGATGACCATTTCCTTCATCATCCTGGTGTGCTTCCGGCGCACCGAGGCCAAGTCCCTGGAGTCGGGCATGAAATACGTGCTGCTGGCCGGGATGTCTTCGGCGGTGCTGCTTTACGGCTTAAGCCTGATATACGGGATTACCGGCACGGTGGTCATCTCGGAAATAGGCAAGGCTCTGGCCATGCGGGGATCCCTGCCGCTCCTGATGGTGGGAGTGGTGATGCTGGTGGCCGGCCTCGGCTTCAAGATCTCCGCGGTGCCCTTCCACATGTGGTCGCCCGATATATACGAAGGGGCGCCGACTCCCATCACCGCTTTCCTGGCGGTTGGGTCCAAGGCCGCGTCCTTTGCCGTCATCATCAGGATATTCGTGGTGGGCATGTTCGGCGTAGCGCTGAACTGGGAGATGCTGCTGGCCCTCCTGGCCGCCGTGACCATCGTGGTGGGCAACCTGGTGGCCATACCGCAAACCAACATCAAGAGGCTGCTGGCCTATTCCAGCATCGCCCAGGCCGGTTACATCCTGGTGGGCCTGGTGACGGCCTCCCAGGACGGCGTCAAGGGTGTCATGTTCTACGCCTTCCTGTACGTGTTTGCCACGGTGGGCGCCTTTACCGTAGCCTCGCACTTCTATAACGTAACCGGCAGTGATGAAATCAGGGATTATGCCGGCCTGGCCCAGCGCTCGCCGCTGATGGCCGCGGTGATGGTGGTGGCCATGCTGTCCATGGCCGGAATTCCGCCCCTGGCCGGCTTTGTGGGCAAATTCTACCTGTTCATGACCATAGTTGACAATTACCTGTGGCTGGCCTTTATCGGCCTGATCATGAGCATGGTGTCGGTGTACTACTACCTGCGGGTGGCCCTGGTGATGTACCGGGACGAACCGAAGGACAGCGCCCCCATAACCATCAGCGCGCCGGTGTCGGTCACGCTGCTGGTGGCTATGCTGGTGACACTGTTCCTGGGCATTTACCCCGGGCCGGTTTCCGAGGTGGTAAATATGGCCGCCCACTCGTTCTTCATGCACTGAGGATTATATTGAAGCTGCAAAAGGGAAGACTACCTCCGGGGCCGGGGGTGGTCTTCTTTCATAACGAACAAAATGAATTCAGGAAAGGAAGATTTTATGATCTGCACTGTCAGCCCTCCGGCGAGAACACTGATGGGACCCGGTCCCAGCGACGTGCATCCCCGGGTACTCAGGGTCATGGCCGCACCCCTGGTGGGGCACCTGGACCCGGCTTTTCTGCACATAATGAACGATACCATAGCGTGGGCATCGACGGCAATATGGTTGACGCCTGTGTCTGCGTCAAGATTTAGTAGGTAGAACTCCCAGTTTTTTTTATTCATACTTAGAGATAGCCGAGGAAAGAAAACTCTGGGGCCGGGGTCCGGGTTTCAATCCGGCTACAGGACCTGCGGCTGAAC
>JBMOPD010000011.1:0-91346 GCA_049323615.1 Bacillota bacterium
TCTACGCCAACGTGATCATGCTGGGCTGCCTCACCAAGATGCTGGCGGGCACCCTCAGCAAGGACGGGGTGCTCAGGGTGATGCTGGAGAAGATCCCCAAGTTCCACGAGGAGAACAAGAAGGCTTTCGAGATGGGTTACAACCTGGCCTAGCCGCACCCTACCCCCGCCTTAACATACGGTAAAAGCGCCGGCCACCCCGGTTACAACGGGGTGTCGGCGCTTTTACCTTTTTGCCGTAATATAGTAAAGGGGGAAAACGGCCGGGAATTCCGGGTAAGCTGCTTCAGGCCAGAATGATCCGGGCGTCGGCGGCTATGACACCTTCCCCGGTGGCAAACAGCGGGTTGATGTCCATTTCTTCTATCTCGGGGTGCTTCTCGATAAAATCCGACAGCTTCAGCAGGACGTCCACAATGGCTTCTTCGTTCACCGGCTCCGATCCCCTGAAGCCCTTCAGCATGGGATAACCCTTGATCTGGGAAATCATCTCCCGGGCGTCCTTCCGGGTGATGGGAATAAGCCTGAAGGACACGTCCTTCAATAATTCCACCAGTATTCCGCCCAGGCCGAACATCAGCACCGGCCCGAACTGGGGGTCCTTGGACATGCCGGCGATTACTTCCACGCCTCCGCCGATCATCTTCTGCACCGACACGCCGTCAATGGCTGCCTGCGGGTACCTTTCCCGGGCCGCCGCCATTATTTTGTCGTAGGCGTCCCCCACCTGTTTCTCGTCAGCCAGGTTGAGGGCCACTCCACCGGCCTCGGTTTTGTGCAGGATGTCGGAGGAAACCAGTTTTAACACCACGGGAAAGCCCATCTGCCTGCCGGCGGCCACGGCTTCCTCCCTGGTCCCGGCCAGAACCGTCCTGTTCACGGGTATCCCCGCTTCCTCCAAAACCGCCTTGGCCTCTACTTCGCTTAAGTTTTTTTGCCCCCTGGCCTTAGCCTGATCCAAAACTGAGTTAGTCATTTCAAGCCTCCGTATCTGATCTTTTCCGGTAGTAATCCACCATCTTGCTTACCGCCGTAGCCGCCCTCCGGACAGAAGAAAATACCGGTATGCCGTTTTCCACCAGGATTTCCCGCTGCTTCAACAAAGTTTTCCAGCGCCAGTCGCCGACCTGCCCGAAGCCCAGTTCAGGGTTGACGATGGTCACTACCATGGGCTTGGTACCCCTGCCGGCAATATTCATATATTCGCCGGCTTCATGTTCCAGCACTCCGGCCCAGGCCCGGTCTTCAAAGGGGTTTTCCTCGGTCATGTTGCACATGATAAAGTCAAAGCCCGGACTTTCGGCCATGCGCCTCAGCAATTCACCGGGCAGGATACTGGTTCCCCCGAGGATGGAGAAATCCACCGGGTTACCCATCCACCCTGCCAGCTGGGGCGCCCTCTCCCCTATGAACTCCCTAACGTCACCGGGCATGGCCACCACCTCAAGGCCGGCCTGCTCGCATTCATCGGCCGAGAGCACAACCTTGCCGCCGCTGCCGCCGATCACCCCCACCCGCTTTCCTGTTATCTCCGGGAGAAAGTAAAAGGCGGTGGTCAAATCCACAAACTCGTCCATATCGGCCGCCTGCACCGCATTGCACTGGCCGAACATGACCTCCCAGGTGTTCAGGGAACCGGCTATGGAGGCCGTGTGGGAAACCGTGCTGCGGGTGCCCGCTCCGGTTTTCCCGCCCTTGAGCACCACCACGGGCTTTACGGCGGTGGCCCGGCGCAGGGTTTTGAAAAACCGGCGGCCGTCTCTGACCCCTTCAATGTAAATGACGATCAGCCTGGTTTCTTCATCCTCGGTCAGGTATTCCAGCAGGTCGCACTCGTTTATGTCGACGGCGTTGCCGTAGGATACAACCTTGCTGAAGCAGACCCCCCTCAGGCCGGCCAGCCGGCAAAAGGTTATGGAAGCCCCGCCGCTCTGGAATATTCCGCCCACCGGGCCGGGTTTGACCGGGAGGCCGTAGGCATATGATATCCTCTCCCGCGGGTAGTAGAGGCCCATGCAGTTGGGGCCAATCAGGGAAACCCCCAGCTTTTTGGCCAGAGACGCTATTTCGTGTTCCAGTTCGTGGGCCCCCGCATCACCCGTTTCGCTCAGCCGCCCCGTGAAAAGGTGGACCGCCTTTACCTTCTTGCCGGGGCACTGCCGGATCATGTCGGGCACCAGGCCGGCCCCTATGCATGAGATGACATAATCCACATCGCCGGGTATGTCTTTCAGACTTGGATACGAGGTGATTCCCATGATGGCGCCGCCCCTGGGGTTGACCGGGTATAAATCCCCCCCGTAGCCGGCCTTAAGCAAATAATCCATAAACAAGTACCCGAATGAATTGGGCGTGCCGGATGCCCCCACCACCGCTATGGAGCGGGGATGGAAAAGTTGGTCCAGTTTTTGTGCCAGGTCACTCTTGAATGCCACTTGCCTAACCTCCGTAAGTATTTCGGATCAACCGGTAAACAGCGGTACTTTTCCCTTTACATCATTCTTTCGGAACGGGCGTTTTTCCTCCATCAAAAGACAAGATTATTTTATGATATAATGCATATAAGCATTTTCCTGAAAAAGCGGAGGATTAAAACTTGAACGCGGTTACAGTTTTCGGGGCCAACCCCCCGGACCCCGCCGCCGCCCGCTGCCCTGCCTGCGGCGCGCCGGGGAAAAGAGTAAGGCCCGAAACATTAATAAATATTCTCAACGAGGACAAAGTCCCGGTTGATTTGGAAGGCTACAGCCTGTGCCTGGCCGGGGAATGCGACGTGGTGTATTTCGGGCGGGAAATATTCCGCAAAGGGGATGTAAAGGTTAAGGTATGGTTTAAAGAAAACGAACAATCCGTACCGGTATGCTATTGCAAAAACGTCACGGCAAAGGACATCATCGACCATATCGCCGTTCTGGGCTGCTGCCAAAACATTGAAGACATCCAGCGGCACACCGGGGCAAATACCGGCAGGGACTGCCTGACCAAAAACCCGGCCGGCACCTGATGCAAACCCGCCGTGCAATCGGTGATTGCCAGAGGTACGGAGATAAAAAGAGCGGTGAAAAAACAAACCCTGTGGTCCGGTTGGCGCCTTCCCGGCGGATAAAGGATTTGACGCCTTCCAGGTAGAAATATATACGGTAGAATTTAAAAATGGAGTGAAATCACTTGACCTTTCCTTTGAATGATAAAGAACAGCCATACAATAAGATACTTAAATTAATCCAGCCGGTTCTTGATTCGGTCAGCGAAATGCAGGGCCTCTGGCTGAAATTCGTGGACACGTCCGGGGAATATATCCTTACCTCCCAGAGCACCAGCCCGTGTAAATTTTGCCAGTATATACGGTCCACCGGGGTGGGTTTGAGCCGGTGCCACCAGTCCGCCCGCCTGTCTGTTGAAAAAAGCAGGCAGAAACGCGGTCCTTTGAAAACGCGCTGCCATGCCGGCCTGTCAAGTATCACCGTGCCCGTCATGATTGAAGAAAAATGCCTGGGGGCCCTGGTGGCCGGTGAAATAATCGAGCAACACGTGTATGAAAGCGCCAGGCAAAGGGTTATCACAACGGCGGCCGACCTGGGTATTGACTCCCGGAAATTACTGGGCTATTTTGAAAAAATACTGCCCTGGACGGAAAAAAGAATCGAGGTTGTCACCCGCTCCCTGGACGCGCTGAGCAACTGTTTTATTGAAATCGGCGTGACGGCGGCCAAAAAGGAAAAAACCGAACTTGAAAAACACCTGAAGGAAATGGAGTTAAAGGTTCTGTTGAATCAAATCAACCCCCATTTTTTATTTAATACCCTGAACACCATCGAGATGCTGGCCATGATGGAAGGGGCCCAGCAGACACCCAAAATAGTGCACTCCCTGGCCGAACTTTTCAGGCACAACCTGTACGCCACCTCGGACCTGGTCTCAATCCGGCAGGAAATGAACAGTGTCAACAACTACCTGACCATCCAGAAGTGCCGTTTCGGCAACAGGATTAGAGTTGTCAAAAAGATCCCGGCCCGGTTAATGGACTTGAACATTCCGGTGTTAACCATTCAGCCCCTGGTGGAAAATGCGGTTGTTCACGGCCTGGAGCCCCTGGAAAGAAGGGGCTGCCTGAAACTGGAAGGGTGCATGGAATCCAGCGACATTGTTCTACAGGTAATTGACAACGGTACAGGCATTTCTCCGGAAAAGCTCCTGCAAATACAGCAGCGGTTAAACAGGCTGGACGGAGAATCAAACAAAATCGGCCTGATTAACGTCCAGAAACGCTGCCGGCTGCATTTCGGGCCTGCTTACGGGATCAGCATCGCCAGCACTCCGGGCGGGGGGACCACCGTTTCCCTGCGCCTGCCCGCACAGGCCGGTAAGGTTGGTGTCAACTTTGAAGCTGTTAATAGCTGACGACGAACCCCTTATAAGGCAGGGCGTCCGCTTCATGCTGGAAGGCTCCCACCTCCTGTTCGACGACATCCTGGAAGCCGACAGCGGCCGCACGGCCGTTAAACTGGCCCAGCAGCACAGCCCGGAAATTATACTGATGGACATAAAAATGCCGGGCCTGGACGGAATAAGCGCCGCCAAACAAATATGCGGATTTAATTCCGACTGTAAAATTATTTTTTTAACCGCCTATGACCGTTTTGACTACGCCCGGGAAGCAGTCCGCTGCAGGGCCAGGGACTTCCTGGTGAAACCCGTCTGCCGGGAAGATTTAATCAACATCATTGAAATTTGCAGCGAGGAAATAAATCAATACATCGGCAACAAACACAGGGAAGAACAGATAAAGAAGGAACTGTTCTCTTCCATAGAGGAATTTTTGGTCAATGAGCTGGTTGCGGGAACAACTCTATATCCCTGCCAGCTGTGGCCGAAACTGCAGATTATTTCACCCCCGGCCGGCGAACCGTGGTTTTCCAAGGACCGGCTGCCCAATGTTTGTCTGGTGTTCAGCTCCGACTGCCGGCTGCCCGGCGCCAAAGTGAAAAAAACAAGAAGCATCCCGGTAAAGGATGCCTCTTTTCCCCTGCTAATGGAACAAATAGATAAGAAGTTAATATGTCTGACGGCTATCGAACCAGGCGCCGATATTAAGGAACTGGCCAGGGCGCTGGCCGGCATTTTATGCGGGCAGAGCAGTGCCACAATCAATATAGGTATTGGCAGGGTCTATAATAATATAGCATCGCTGTGCCAGTCCTATTCGGAAGCCTGCAAAGCCCTGGAATACAGCCTGAATGCGGCGGGTAAAACAGGCAGTGAAAAATATAACGCCATCCACATAGACAGCATAGATGAAAACAGGGTATTCTCCCGGCCCTATCAGGTAGTGCAGCAGGTAATCAACTACCTGGAGAATAATTACAACAAGAAGATCAGCCTGGAAGAGGTGGCCCAGAAAGTTTATCTGAACCCCGTTTATCTTTCCACCGTGATCAAACAGGAAACCGGTCATACCTTTTCGGACTATATAACCCTGATCAGGGTGGAAAAGGCCAAAAAACTGCTGGACTCCCGCCTGCCCGTAAAGGAAGTGGCCAGGAAAGTGGGCTACCCGGACAGCAATTACTTTTGCCGGGTCTTCAAGAAGGTGACGGGGGTTACCGCCACGGACTACAGGAAAAACAAGTTCCATGCTAGCTAACAACGGGGTGGCCTTCAGGACCACCCCGTAAATATTCTCAGCATGTTGGGCACTTTCCGGTCGCTGCTGCCGCAGCCGTATCCAATCCGCTCCCAGCGCACGGGCGGGAAGTAGCCGAATTCTGTGGCCAGTGCCGATAATATGGCCGCGCCGGTTGGAGTAACCAGTTCCTTCCGGCTGTCGACCCAGTATACCGGTACTCCTTTGAGCAGTTCGGCGGTGGCCGGCGCCGGCAGGGGCACCATCCCGTGGGCCGTGCCGGCAAACCCCCTGCCCATCGGCAGCGGGGAGGAATAAATGTGTTCTATTTCCAGCAATCTCACGGCCAGAACGGCGCCCACCACATCGACTATGGAGTCCACCGCCCCCACTTCATGGAAATGGACCCTGTCGGCCGGCAAATTGTGGACCTTGCCCTCGGCCCCGGCGATGTTTTCGAATATTTTAACGGACTTCTCCTTGACCCAGCCGTCAAGGCCGCTCCGTCCTATGATCTCCACTATGTCCCCGAGGTGGCGGTGGTGGTGATGGCTTTCTTCATGGACGACGACATTCAGTTTTGTGCCGAAAATGCCGCACTTTTCAACCCTCGAGGCTTCCAGGTGAAATTCGTCCAGCCCGAGGACGGAAAGCCCGTTGTTCAGCTGTTCAAGGGGCAGCCCCAGGTCAATGAAAGCGCCCAGCAGCATATCGCCGCTGACACCGGAAAAACAGTCAAAATACGCTATCTTCACTTGTTTTCACCAACTGAATGTTAATTTTCGTTGTTCACCCCGGCGATCATGGCCGCCGCGTACCCGGCGCCGAAACCGTTGTCTATGTTGACCACGGTGACCCCGGCGGCGCAGCTGTTCAGCATGCACAACAGCGCCGAAATACCCTTGAGGTTGGCCCCGTAACCCACACTGGTGGGCACGGCGATAACCGGCCTGTCCACCAGCCCGCCGACCACGCTGGGCAGGGCCCCTTCCATCCCGGCCACCGCGATGATTACCCTGGCATTAACGATAATTTCCATATGATTGAGCAGCCTGTGCAGGCCGGCCACGCCGACGTCAAACAGCCGCTCCACCCGGTGGCCCAAAAGCTCCGCCGTCAGGGCCGCTTCCTCGGCCACGGGAATGTCCGCCGTGCCGGCGCTGATGACCAGTATATAGCCCTTTGCGGAGCGTGCCGCCTCCGACCTTTTAACATACATCACCCTGGCCAGTCCGTTGTACTGCGCCTCGGGGATAATCTCCCTGGTGGCATAATAGGCTTCGGGGGCGCAGCGGGTGGCCAGAATGTTCCTGTTGGGCTCATAAGCTTTTAAGCGCTGCATGATGGCCGTTATCTGTTCCACTGTCTTTCCCTGGCAAAAAATAACTTCCGGGTAACCGGTGCGGATGGTGCGGTGGTGATCTATTTTGGCAAAACAAATGTCTTCATAAAAAAAATTTTTCAGTGTTTTAAAGGCATCCTGAGGCTGGACAATTCCCTGACTGACCTGTTCCAACAGTTTTTGCAGATCTCCGGACTCCACAGCCATATACCCCTTTCATTGCATTATGACGTAATACGTTGCTTGCTAGATGGCCAGAAGATCTCCCCGGTTTTGCACGTCAGGGTTAACCCTGATGGTGATCACTTCGGCATCGTCCCCGGACCGCAATCTGGTTTCTATACCGGAACGCAGCGCCGCCAGCGGATAACTGCAGCCCCATTCTTCAAGCTTTTCTTGAATTTGCACCAGCTGGTCGTGGTCTACCTTGATGCTCATCAGTTCGCCCCGGTAGGCTATATATTTGGGCCTTATTTTAAATATGGCGTTGTGATCCCCCGCCGTCAGGCGAAGAGTTTTGTCTTTAAAAGAGACGTCAAAATGGACATGCTGGCTTTCCAGTATGTGGTAACCCCAGATTCCAAGCTCGGAGGCCAGAAATACTGCCACTTTTTCCACCAGTTCCGCGGGCAAGTCGATAAAAAGCATGTATCCGGGGCGGTTTTTCTTGGTTATTGACTGCAGCAGCTGAACATTCCATGCACCCGTCTGGAACAGTTTTTGTATTGCATGGCCAATTACCTCTCCCGAAGAATGGTCCACCTGCGCTATAATCAGTTTGCCCTTGTGCATGGCGTATTCTCCTTTAACAATCCTTATATTGGGGACATTCCATCGGGGACATTCCTCCGCAGGAGGTGTGTCCCCTTACCTTAATAACACCGACCTGGTGTTAACCGGCTAACGTCAGAGGCACTGGCCGGCATCCTGCACCTCGTCGATGGTCCTGCTCTTTTCCCAGTAAGTTTTGATCTCACCGGGTATCACCTGTTCCCATTTATCAGCATACCCGGCCTG
Organism: Bacillota bacterium; assembly: GCA_049323615.1. GTDB lineage: Bacteria > Bacillota > Desulfotomaculia > Desulfotomaculales > Desulfocucumaceae > JBMOPD01. Next base: position 7,982 of record JBMOPD010000011.1, read on the forward strand.
TTTTTCTTTAATGGTGCCGAAAAGCGTGACCAGGGCCTTTTCGGCGTCCCTTTGGGAGGGCAGCGATCCGTAAGCCTGGATCAAACCAACTATGGAGTTGCCCGGCAGCCCGGCGGGAACCGAGCCGTCCCATACCGGTCTCATGAGTTCGGGCAAAAGCTCCCCGACGGCGTCCGCATCCCTGCCCATCACCTGCTTTAACGCTTTAAAAACCGCCTGGATTAAATGCAGGGTGTCGCCATAGGTGCAGTAATTGCCCAGGCCCTTGGCGTAGTTGATAAATTCCCTCTCTGTGATTGGCCTCCATTCCATTTATAGATCCCCTTTATTTATTAATGGTGGGTTTCTGTTTTTTAAAACGGTTTATGGCCACTTCAACATACCCGGTCATCATAATGCCGCCCATCACGCATGTGCCGGCGCACAGGCCGCAGCCCACACACTCCTCGGGCTCGCTCATCCAGGGCACAAAAATTCCCTCAATATTTGTTTCGGTCATTTTTAACAATTCTTTTTTACACTTGTTGACGCAGTCACCGCACCCCTCGCAGTTTACCGGCGTCACCCAGGGCATCTGTTTGGGCAGTTTTTTTGACTTGTCGCTGGCTTCTGTCATAGTATAAGCAAACCCCCATCAGATTGTTGCCTGCCAAATCCCGGAGCCCGGTGGAGAAATCTCCACCGGGCGGTAGTAAATCAAACCACTGTTACTGCAGCTCGCGGGTAATCCGCGCCGCCAGAATCGCCGATTCCAGTATGGTTGGCACCGGGATGCTCATGCTGATGGTTGCCCCCGCTGCCGCCTGGTCCACAGCCTCCTGGGGCGCAACACCCATGGCCGCGCCCACGCAGGCCGGAACCACCACGTCCATGGCCATCGCCCCGGCGTTCAGCAGGTCCACGGCGCCGGCGGCAAAGCACTCGATTATTTTCAGTGTTTCCCTGTCGTTGGCCAGCATGGCGTCGGGAATAGTCTTGGCCAGAATGTTTTCAAAGGTGTATACTTTGCCGTCGACCTTCAGTTCCACATCCACGTAACCGTCAAAGGCAAAGTATTTCAGGGCGAATTTATGTGTCCGGCGGCCCGCCCCGGGACGGACATTATAGAACCTCACGTATTCAATGTTCTTGCCCAGGGCCTTGCTGAACAGCCGGGCCACGCCGTCTCCAAGATCCTTAATCCGCTGGTCCTCCAGCTCCCGGGTGACTTCGGTGATGGTCTTGCCGCTCTTTATGCCGTTGTACGCGTGTACCGTCCGCTTGTAGATGGAGTTCACCAGCACCGGCTCGGTGGCCATCATTACCGATCGGGTGATCGGCCCGCGCTCGATGAAGTTGGCCCGGCGGGCCAGGATGTTGGTGGCCACCGCGGCATGCTCCACCTGGAAGAAATTGTCCATGGTCTTCCTGATCACATCGGCAATCTCTTCCTCCTCCATGCCTTTACCCAGCAGGTACAGGGCCAGGGAGGCAGAGGTGCACCAGTGGGTCAGGGGCAGCAGCAGCGGCCCGCCGCTTCTGCCCACGCCCAGGGCCGGGCCTTCCTGGATCAGGGCGCATACCTCGTTGAACATGATCATGCCCACCACCGTGGGCTGCCCGCAGTCCTTCAGGATCATGGCCAGGTCGCCCACTACCTTGGCGGTCTCCAGCTCTTCCCCGGTGCCGCGGATGTGGATTTTTTCGGGCATGTTGGCGGCCTTTACGGCGGCCAGGCCGCACACGTACGGCGTGCGGGTCTTCAGGAAGGGACCCCACTCTTCGCCCACATAGGCGTCGGGGTGCAGTATTTCCAGGGCGGCGGCGCAGGCCAGCAGGCTGGACATCCAGCGGCAGGGCTTGATGCCCACCGAATTGTAGGCCTTCATCATGCCGTCAATACCGATCTTGACCAGTTTCTGGGCCAGTTCCGGGAACAGTATGTCTTCCCCGACGCGGGTATGACCGGTCACCGGGCTGCCGGCGACACCCAGGGGGGTGATGTCCCCGGGCCACGGGGCGAGGACTTCCTTGTCCATGGCGTCATAAATGGCCCTTACTGCCGCAAAACCGGAAATCTTATTGTTCAACTTCTCAGTTGGTATATTGGACACCCTGCCCGCCGGCGCTCCCGCGGCCATGCGGCAGACTGCGCCCAGTTTCCGGTTGGGGGCGGGGATTCCCGCCGTCACGCTGCTGCCGGCCCAGTACAACAGGGTCGCCCCCACCAGGGCGGCGTTAGAGGCGTCGGCCCCGCAGTCCATCAATGTCTTGACCACTTTCTTGGCAATGTCGTCCATTTCGGTGCTGCGTTCATTGCTTACGGTGACATTGATTTTCTTGCCTTTCTTCATTTCCTTGGCAATGACGTTGGCGGCGGCCCAGACACCCATGTTGAAAACGCCGAATCCGCCCAGGATAGCGTCGAATTTTTCGGTGGTAAGGTAATCAGGTTGCGCGGTGGCTGCTCTGAAAGCTGCTAAAATTTCTTTTTCCATAGGTTTCAACTACCTCCAATTATTCTGGAAAGTTATTTGGCCCCCGGCGGGTTAATATCTTTCCAGCGGCTTTCCTCAAAATCTTTCATTTTCTCGTAGCCCATGACGTCCAGGCGTAGTCCCGCCTCGGCTCCCGGCTTGGTGCAGTAAATCTGTTCCACGTCAACCACCAGTTCGCTTCCCTCAATCCTGCCTTTTCCCTTGAACTGGTAGGGAGCCCTGACGGCGCCCAGCTGTCCCGGCGCCACGGCGACATTTTTATTTTCCGCCAGGTTGCCGGCTATCTGGTTCTTCTGGCTGGCGGTAACAGGTATACGGATGATATTTTTTTCAACGCTGCATTTGTCGGCCACGGTCACCGTGGGGTAACCCTTCGCGGTGGCTGTGGCCACATGCACTCCCAGGGCTTCTATCCAGTTTTTCATCCTGGGTGTCAATTCAATTCCCACTGCGCACGCCTCCTTTACAGTATTTTCCTGCCGGCTTCTTCCGGGCTGAAACTGTACACTTCATCGACCTTAAGGGCGATTACACCGCGCTGGGCCAGCTTGGGAGGCGCGATATCGGGCGGCACCTCGTCCGGCGGCTCCTTGGTGGCCCATTCCCCCCACTCGGCCAGCACTTCCCCGGCCTTAATACCGTGCCACTTGTAATTTGCCGGCGCGGCGTGGCTGATAATGGTGCAGGGCCCCCTGAACACCCAGGTATGCCCCTTTACCGGGTGCGCTATGGATATGCAGCCCACCTCGTTTTCGTTAAGGTTTACCTTGGTTTTCTGGGCAAACATTTCCCCGATTAAAATGTATTCATCCTTGTAGTGGGTGACGAACCTCTCCGCCACGATGTTCGGAACGCCGTCGGCGCTGCAGGTGGTAAGGTGGATTACAGCTCCCCCTTTTCCTACAATTTTCAATACATCCTTCATCTCATCAGTCAACTTGGCCAAACTGAATACCTCCTTTCATAAATTTAATTTTTTTTCGGTTTAGGCTTTTTTCGATTATTTGCCCTGTTAACCTCTATACAGACTTAAGGAAATATAGCAATATCTTTAGATAGTCCCGGGGCGCCGTAAACTCCCGGTGGTTTTTAACTGTACAGCCTCGGAAACCTAGTCAAGGAACAATTTACCCGTCCCTGAAGACACTAAAACTCGCAAGTCGTTGGACTTGCGAGTTTTCAATTTCAATTTTTATGGATTCATGCTGCCTGTGCGGTAGCCTTTCAGATCAACCGCCACATATTTATATCCCAGGCCGGAGAGCTTCTGTGCAATATGCATCCTGTTTTCCTCACGGCAAATCTTTTCTATTTCCCCCGCAGGCACCTCAACGCGGGCGATCCCGCCGTGGTCCCTGACCCTGACCGTGCTTACCCCCATACTCCTGACGACCTCCTCGGCCAGGTAAATACGTTGGAGGCGTTCAATGGTTATTTTTTCACCGTAGGGAATCCTGGAACACAGGCAGGCATTGGAGGGCTTGTTCCAGGAGGAGATACCCCTTTTCCTGGCGGCTTCCCTGATCTCTTCCTTGTTCATGCCCACCTCGATCAGCGGGCTTAACGCCCCCGCCTCCCGGACGGCGCGGAAACCGGGCCTGAAGTCATTCAAATCACTCCGGTTGCTCCCCTCCACAACCCGGGCCAGTCCTTCCCCGGCGGCCATTTCAGCAAGCAAGGCCAGCCGTTCTTTTTTACAGTAATAACACCTCTCCGGAGGGTTGGCCAGAAAGTCGGCATTCTCCATCTCCCCGGATTCCACCGCCCGCCACCGCGCGCCGAGGGTTACGGCCAGCTGCCGGGCCTCTGCAAGTTCCTCCGGGGGATGAATGGGCGAGGCGGCGGTGACAGCCAGCACCCTTTCCCTGCCCAGGGCGTCCAGGGCGGCCGCCAGCAGCAGCGCGCTGTCAACACCGCCGGAAAAGCCCACCAGCACACTGCCCAGCTTCTCCAGGTAATCCACCAGCATACCGTATTTTGACGCGGATTCCACCTGATTTCACCCCTTCGCAAAATTCCGGCCAAACTTAAGGTTCCCGGGCAACAACCGGGGATTATCCTTCTATTTCAGGCCAATCCCGGTTTACCCGCGGCGGCGGCCGGGCCGCGGTCCCCTGATATCTGTAAATCATAACTTTAGTTTACCGATATGTCAACATACAAACGGGGTCCCCTCCTCCCCCGGGGCCGGAGCCCGGCACAGGATTAAAATGCCGCCGGCCGGAAGGCTGCAGCCCGAAAGGAACATCGACGAATATTGTCGAATTAAAATAAAAGGTGCAGAAGTCCAAAAAATACCGGAGATTTAGAGGGGAACAGTGGTCATGAGTGAGAAGCTGGCATTTATCGCCCCCTACCGGGAGCTGGCCGACCTGGTGCGCAGTATTGCCGCCGAGCGGAAGGAAAATATTTTAGTCTTTCAGGGTATCCTGGAACAGGCCGTGAAGATCGCCCGGGGCCTTGAACACCAAGGCGTGGGCGCCATCATCAGCCGGGGCCCGTCGGTGGACGTGATCCGCCAGAACACCAGCCTCCCGGTAATCCGCTGCGACCCGGCGGGGTTCGACCTGCTCAAGGCCTTTTACGAGGCCAGACAGTATGACCGCAACATCGGGCTGATCACCTTTTTTGACGTTTTCTTCGACAAGAAAATTATTGAGGATATCCTGGGCATTTCCATCCATATCTCAAAGATATGCAGAAATACTGACGACATCCGGCTGGAACTGGAATGGGCGGCCGCCTCCGGTTTAAAGGTGGTGGTGGGCGGCTCGGTGACCACCCAGCTGGCCGGCCTGTTTAGCCTGAAGTCCGTCATGCTGCACAACGGGCCGGAAACCGTCCTGGGCAGTATTGAGAAGGCCAAGGAAGTGGCCAGGGCAAGCAGGGAGGACCGGGCCGGCGCCGAGCGCTTCCGGATCATCCTGGACTCGGTGCAGGACGGCATTATTTCCATCGACCGGGACGGGATTATCACGGTGTTTAACCCCATGGCCGAAGAAATCCTGGGCGTCCCAAAGGAGGAGGCCATCGGTGAGCCCCTGGCCAAATACCTCCCGGACAGCCCGGTGATCGACGGCCTCAACCAGGCCGACGGCACCTTCGGTGAACTGGTGAGCTTCGGCGGGATCAAGGCGGTCAACAACCGGGTGCCCATTATTGTGAATAATGAAATAGTGGGCGTGGTGTCAACCTACCAGGACGTCACCCAGCTTCAGAAACTGGAGGCCAAGGTCCGCAAGGAGCTGAACAAAAAGGGCCTGGTGGCCAAATTCACCTTTGCCGACCTGGTGGGAGAGTCCAGGAATTTCCAAAAAACCCTGGCCATGGCCAGGGAATTTGCCAAAACCAACTCCACTGTCCTGATCGTGGGTGAAACGGGGAGCGGCAAGGAGCTGCTGGCCCAGAGCATTCACCGGGCCAGCCCGCGGCGGAACGGGCCCTTCGTGGCCGTGAACTGCAGCGCCCTGCCGGAAAGCCTCCTGGAAAGCGAGCTGTTCGGCTACGAGGAGGGGGCCTTTACCGGGGCCAGGCGCGGGGGGAAGCAGGGCCTCTTTGAACTGGCCCATGGGGGAACCATTTACCTGGACGAAATTGCCGAAACCAGCCTGCAGCTGCAGGCCCGGCTGCTGAGGGTGGTGGAGGAAAAGGAAGTAATGCGGGTGGGCGGGGACCAGGTGATCCCGCTGGATGTGAGGATCATCGCGTCCACCAACCAGGAGCTGAGAAAGGCCGTACTGGAGAAAAGATTCCGGGCCGACCTGCACTACCGCCTGAACGTTCTCAGATTAAAGCTGCCCCCGCTGCGGGAAAGAACCGGCGACATCCCCCTCCTGCTCCGGCACTTCCTGGCCAGGCAGGGGCTGCGCCCCGGCGAGGCGGATGAGGTGCTGGCCGAAGATTTAATCGGCCGGCTGATCCGCTATTCATGGCCGGGGAACGTCCGGGAGCTGGAACACTTTGTTGAGAGAATGGTGGTCCTTTACCGCAGTGTACGCTCCATTCCCTTCAGCGAAGCCCGGGCCTCCCTGCTGGAGGAACTGCGGGAAAACGAGGAGGAGGACCTGAGGTCCGGTGAGCGGCGGGGAATCTCCATTCCCATCGGGACCATGAAAGAGATGGAGGCCGAAATCATCCGCCAGCTGTACCGGCGGCTCAACGGCAACAAAATACTGCTGGCCCAGCAGCTGGGGTTCAGCCGGACCACACTGTGGAAAAAGCTCAACGGCATACTAAAACAGAAAGAAAGTTAACTGATTGTTAACCATATTGTTCACTTTCTTGCGGCCCCCAAGGTCCCTCTTTGCCCGGCGGCGGCCAAAACCCCCGTTTGGCGGGCAAACGGGGGTTTATTTTATGCGCCGGAAGAACTGGCACGAAAGTTGCGGTTTAAACAACAGGTCCGGCGCAGGACCTGGAATTTATATTAATCAAAGGAGGGATATGGAAACCGGCGTATTTATACAGGCCTGTGTTAAATTTTGAAAGAATCCATTTACCATTCAATTTAGGGAGGATCAGTTTTATGCAGCTGAAAAAAGTTTTTACCGCCATTGCCGTGATGATCCTGGCCCTGGCCCTGGCTCTGGCCGGGTGCGGGAAAACCTCACAACCTTCGGGCCAGGGAGCCGCGCCAAAAGAAAGCAAAGAAGCCGGCGATACGGGCCAGTATACGGTAAAGTGGACCTACCGGCTGACCCCGCAGAACATCGTCTTTTTTGACGGCAAGTTCGGGGAAAAGTACGGCGTGAACGTTAAGCAGATATCGCTGCCCACCGGCACCGAGGCCCGGGACGCCCTGCTGTCCGGCGAAGTGGACGTGGCCGAACTGGGTGTCACCCCGGCGCTGACCGCCCTGGCCAAGGCGCCCAACGACCTGGCCATTATCGGCGCATCGTCCTTCGGCGGCGGGAAATACCGGGTGGTGGTCAAGAAGGATTCAGCCATCCAGTCAATGGACCAGCTGGTGGGGAAAAAGATCGCCGTCAAGGTGGGGTCGGGCTGCTATACCGCTTTCCTGATGTGGACCAAGCAAAAGGGCTACGACATCAAGCAGTTTAACTGCGCCGACATGGGCGACACCGACGCCATGGCCGCCCTGGAATCCAATTCGGTGGACGCCGTGGTCTACTGGGAGCCCATCCCCTCCATCCTGGTGGCCAAGGGCCTGGCCCGGGAAATATTCAACTTTGACGGGTTCGTGGAAAACCCGGTGTACCTGGTGGCCAGCCGCAAGTGGCTGGAACAGAACCCCGAAGCGGCCAAGCGCCTGATGGCGGCCTGGATCGAGACCGACCACCAGATCATGTTCAAGCCCGCCGAGGCCGCCAAGATAAGCTCGGAGGCCCTTTCCAAAAAGGGAATCAACATCTCCGCGGAGGCATACAAGAGCGCCTTCATGCACGAAAGGTTCGAACCGTGGATTTACCCCGCCCTGGTTGAAGAAACCAAGCAGACTTTCCAGTACCTGAAAGAAAACAACAAGATTACCGGGGAAATTGACTGGGCCAAGGCTTACCAGACCCAGTACCTGGCCGACGCCTATCAACTGGTGATGAAAAAGAACCTGGAACAGAAATAATTAATCCCCTGGGGCCGGAAAAACGGGGACCCGAAACTTGGAGCGGGTCCCCGGGCGGTATCCGGCAGGCGCTTAGAAAGGATTGGTAGCATGAGTGGCGGAGTGCAAAACGCTCCCAAAGATACAAATAAAATGAACCCCGGAAGCGAACGGATCAGGGGGCTGGTGGAATTTGTCGGGCCGCTGCTGGTTCTGGTTTTAATCTGGGAGGCAGTGGCCCGCGCCGAGGTAGTAAACCCCATTCTTTTGCCGCCGGCCAGCAAGGTATTTGTGTACATCTTCCACTACCTGACGCCGTCCGGCCATTTTCTCCTGGAAAAGCACATTGAGTTGAGCCTCTACCGCCTGGGGGCCGGGTTTTTAATCGCCGCCGTGGCGGGTGTCATCCTGGGCACCGCCATGGGCATGTTCAGACCGGTTTACAAATTTTTCGCCCCCATTTTAAGCATTCTGATGCCCATCCCCAGCATCGCCTGGGTGCCCATCGTCATCCTGTGGCTGGGCCTGGGCAACGCCACGCCGATATTCATCGTGTTTTTCACGGCCATCTTTCCCATTCTCTACAACACCTCCACCGGGGTGCGCAGCATCGACCACAGGCATATCTGGGCGGCCAGGACCATGGGGGCCAGCAACACCCAGGTCTTTTTCAGCGTGGTGCTGCCCGGCGCGCTGGTCTATACCATCATCGGCCTCAAAATAGGCCTGGCTTCCGGCTGGCGGGCGCTGGTGGCGGCCGAGATGCTTTCGGCCACGGCCTACGGCCTGGGCTTCATGATCTTCGAGGCCAAGGAATTCCTACAGGTGGAAATTATGTACGCCGGCATCGTCTGCCTGGCCGTACTTGGCTTTATACTGGAAAACGGCATTTTCGGGCCCATCGAGGAAAAAACCCTCAAGAGATGGGGGGTAATCAAGGATGTCAATTAAGATTGAATCCAGGGACGTGAAAAAAACCTTTTACAACAAGCACACCCGCGGCTACGTGGAGGCCATCGGAGACCTGAACCTGCAGATCGCCGACAGGGAGTTCGCGGTGCTGCTGGGCCCCAGCGGCTGCGGCAAATCCACCTTCCTGTACATGATCGCCGGCTTTGAACAGCCCAGCCAGGGCGATGTGACCCTGGACGGGAAGGTCATCAGGGGGCCGGGGTCCGACCGGGGGATTGTCTTCCAGGAGTACGTCCTCTTCCCGTGGAAGACGGTGCTGGGCAACGTCCGCTTCGGGCTGGACATCAAGAAGGTGCCCCGGGACAAAGCCGACGCCCTGGCCATGGATCATATAAAGCTGGTGGGGCTTAAGGGTTTTGAAAATGTTTACACCCACACCCTTTCGGGCGGCATGAAGCAGCGGGTGGCCATCGCCCGGGCCATGGCCTACAACCCGGACGTGCTGCTGATGGACGAGCCCTTCGGGGCCCTGGACGCCCAGACCCGCAGCTACATGACCGAGGACCTGGCCCGCATCCACGCGGAAACCAGAAAGACCATCGTTTTTGTCACCCACAGCATCCAGGAGGCCATCCTCCTGGCCGACAAAATCTATATTTTCTCGGCCCGGCCCTCCTATATCAAGGAAGTGATTACGGTGGACCTGCCCCGGCCCCGGGAGGCGGCCACGCCGGAGTTTGTCCGGCTGGAGTCGAAGATTATGGACGTTCTTTCGGCCGAGGTGGAAAAAATGATGAAGATGGACGGCTTGAGTTAGTCACAATTATTCCGCCAAGGAGGTTTTTATAAAGTTGGGCAAGCGTTTGGAGATAAAAGCCGATGTGCTCATCATCGGGGGCGGCAGCGCCGGCTGCATGGCGGCCATCAGGGCCAAGGAGCTGAACCCCGATCTCGATGTGGTGATATTTGAAAAGGGAGACTTGAAAAGGGGCGGGTCCATCGCCATGGGCATGGACGCCCTGAATATAGTGGCCGTGCCCGGGGTGGACACCCCGGAAACCTACGTGGACGCGGCCTCCATCGCCGCCGACGGGATACTGGACCAGAAGCCCAGCCACGTCATGGCCCGGCGCAGCTACGAGCTGATGAAGAAGCTGGAGAGCTGGGGCGTCAGGTTCACCAAGGACGAAAAGGGCCAGTATATAATGCTGAAGATCCACCCCAGGGGCAAATTTTACGCCGCTATGGACGAGCCCGACCTGAAGGTGATCCTGGCCGGCCGGGTGAAAAAGGCCGGGGTCAGGGTGCTCAACAGGATCATGGCCACCTCCCTGCTGACCGAGGGCGGCCGGGTGGTGGGGGCCACCGGGCTGAACATACGCACCGGCGATTTCGTGGCCTGCCTGGCCAAGTCGGTGATCCTGAGCAGCGGCGGCCAGGCCCGCTTCACCCTGCCCAAATCGGGCTACCTGTACGGGACCTTCGACTACCCGGGCAACGCCGGGGACGGCTACGCCATGGCCTTCCGGGCCGGAGCACAGCTGACGGGCTTCGAGTATACCCTCTGCACGCCTTTGATCAAGGACATCAGCTGCCCCCTGCTGTATATCACCCTGACCAGGGGCGCCCGGGTGATCAACGCCCGGGGCGAACTGGTGGGCGAAGAGGGCAACGTCAGCGCCAACGTGATGATGAAAGAATTCCTGGCGGACCGGGGCCCGGTTTTTGTCAAGATGGACCACCTGCCCGAGGAAAAGATCAGTGAAATCGAGGCCATACTGTTCAGCACCGAGCGCCCGATGCAAAAAAGGTTCTTTGAACAGCGGGGCATAGACTTCCGCCGGGCGCCCATCGAGCTGCACCCCACCGAATTCCAGCTCTGCGGCGGGCACGGCCTGACCGGGCTGGTGGTTGACGAGCGGGCGGCCACCACCCTGGAGGGGCTGTACGCCGCCGGCGACGTGGCCTGCGTACCGCGGCAGCACCTTACCGGGGCCTTCGTGTTCGGGGAAGTGGCGGCCGAGAACGCCGCCGCCAGGGCTAGCATTCCCTGGCCGGATCTCCCCGGGGAACAGGTCAGAGCCGAGGAACAGCGGGTCTTCGGTCCGATGCAGGGGGGCCCCTCGCCCATTGACTTGAGGGAAATGGAATACAAGGTGCGGCGGATTGCCGGGGACTACGTGGTTCCGCCCAAAAACGGATACAAACTGGGCCAGGGCATAAAATGGATGCAAAAATTCCGGGAAGAACTGAAAGACCTGAAGGCGGCGGACTACCACCAACTGTCCAAGATACAGGAGATCGGGTTCATCATTGACTGCATCGAACTTTCCGCGGTGGCCTCGGACGCCCGTAAGGAAAGCCGCTGGGGCTTCTACCACTACCGCACCGACTACCCGGAGAAAAATGACCGGGAGTGGCTCAAGCACATCATTCTGCAAAAGGATGAAAGCGGCGGCATCAGTGTTTCCTTCAAGCCCCTGGAAAGGAGTGTGCTGTAAATTGTCCATCGAAGTGAACAGGGAATCCTGTACCAAATGCCGCATCTGCATTGATCGCTGCCCGATGGACTGCCTGCGGCAGGATGAAGACGGCTTCCCCTTCATGAAATACGTGGACTGCTGGTTTTGCGGCGCCTGCGAGGTGGAGTGCCCGCAAAAAGCGATCATCATCAGGCTCCCCTACCTGGTCCGCTGAATTGGCTTTAACCGGTAACATTCCGGCTTCCGAACAACCAATTAACTGCTTTGTAAAGTAACAGGCGCTGTCCGGGCCACCAGCCCGGACAGCGCCATTTTTAAGCGTTATTCCCCCAAGCCTCACGGTCAGCTTAACCGGCGCGTTCCGAAGGCAGCGGGCTCACTCGCGGCCTGGCTTTTTGGCGGGCCATGGCCGAGGACAAAAGAACACCCAGCAGGATCAGCGCCCCTCCGGCGGCCTGGTGGGGATGCAGCCTTTCCCCCAGGAAGATGGCGCTGGAAATAACGGAAAATACCGGAATCAGGTTTAAAAAGTTAACCCCCCTGGCGGCCCCCAGCCTCTGTACGCCGGTATTCCACCAAAGGTAGGCCACTACCGAGGCAAATACCCCGAGGAAAAGAATTGCCAGCACCAGAAACCAGGACAGCGGGGGCAGGCTGAAGTCCCTTAATTCCCAGAAACCCACCGTCCAAAGGAACGGGAGGGCGGCCAGGGTGCTGTAGGCGATGGTGTCCATGGGGCTTACGGTGGCCATTACCTTTTTCCCGTAAACGGTGTAGAAGGCCCACACCAGGGTGCTGAGGATAATGATCAGGTCCCCGTAGTTGAAGCTTAGGCTAAGGAACACCCGCAGGGAGCCGCCGCCTATAATCATGGCCACCCCCAGCAGGGACAAGAGGGCGCCCCCGGCCTGGGGCCAGGTCACCTTTTCCTTCAGGGCCAGCGCCGCCAAAAACATAGTCACAATAGGGGTAAAGCCGTTGATCAGCGCGCAGTTGATGGCGCTGGTGTACTGCAGGCCGGTGTAAATCATGCTGTTAAAGGCAAAAACCCCGGCCAGGCCCAGCAGGAAAAGGGGAAGGCGGGATTCGGGCGGCGGCAGTGATTTTCTTTTCCATAACAGCCAGAGGATCAAGATCACCCCGGCGATGGAGAAACGGCCCGCGGTGATGGCAAAGGGGGGTAGGTAGCTGACCAGCGCTTTGCCCAAAACGCTGTTCAGTCCCCAGATAAAGGCCACGCCGGTAAGGAGAAAATAGGGCAAAAACACGTGTCAAGCTCAACTCCTTTTGTCCAACCCGATCTATTTTTAACACAAAAAAGGTACCTTTGGCTATACAAAACAATAATATTTGTAGTGTTGCCGGGGAAACCGGCTCCTTTTAACACATCCAACCCGGTTTTATTTCTTTTCCCTTTGCAACTCCGCCATTTCCTCCTCCCTCAGGTAGTCCGGGTATTCCATCAATGATGTGGTCGGGCCATATCCAAGAACTGGTCAAGTCAACGCCGGCTTTCCCCTTTTGCCCAACCTTAATTTGCTTTGGAACTTGTCATGAAAATCTGATAAAATAGAGGTCAAATCGAAGTACCCTTCCCTTCTTAATGTTTGAGGTGATTACCCCCATTATGCCACGAAAGACAGATGCTTTTGCTATTTTTAGTAAGTACCGAAAACATCCTTTCTCAAGCTAAAAAAAACATACTTGTAATAGATCACCGGGAGGTAAGAGGATGATAGCGAGTTGGGCGAAAAAGATCAGCGATTTCGTAGACGGCAAAACAAAAGAAATGTTGCTGTTTCTGGAAGAAATAATTAACACCGACAGCCATTCCCTGGACCGGGCAGGGGTTAACAGGGTCGGCCAGTCCCTGGCGGAGAAATTCCGTGAAATAGGCTATGATTTGGAAATCCGGCCGCAAAGGGATCTCGGTGACCATATTTTTGCCAGAAACAAAAAAGGGGCTGCAGGTAAAAAAATACTGTTGCTGGGCCACCGGGACACTGTTTTTTTGCCGGGCACAACCTCGGATTTCCGCTTCCGGATTGACGGAGACAGGGCGTACGGGCCGGCTGTATCCGATATGAAAGGCGGCCTGGTAGTAATGATTTATGCCCTCTGGGCGATAAAGCAATTGGGACTGAATGAACCGGAGATAGAAACGCTTATAACTCCCGACGAGGAAATTGGTTCACCCAGTTCCCGGAAAGTTATCGAGGAGGCCGCCCGAAACGCCATGGCCGTATTCAGCCTGGAAGCGGGAAGGCCGGACGGGTCGGTGGTAACCGGCAGAAAAGGATCCGGCCACCTGGAGATCATGGTCACGGGAAAGGCCGCCCATTCAGGGGTTGCCTTTGAAAAAGGGATATCCGCCATAGAAGAACTGGCCCGGAAAATAACAGCGCTGCACCGGCTGACGGATTTGGACAGGGGGATGACGGTTAATGTCGGGGTTATTTGGGGAGGAACCAATACCAACACAGTTGCCGGCATGGCCGGCGCCAAAGTCCATTTTTGCTTTAACAGTGTCGAGGACGGCGAAACACTGTTGACAAGAATTAAGGAAATTGCATTAAAACCGGATCTGGAGGGAACAACCGGGACCCTTTCCGGTGGAATAACCTTTCTGCCCATGACAAAAACACCGGGGAACGCTAAGCTTTTCGAAATCGTTCAGGAAGCCGGTAAAATGTATGGGGTTAATATTCATGAAAGTTTTACCAAAGGGGCCGCCGATGCCGGTTTTACTTCTGCTATGGGAGTACCAACCATTTGCGGCATGGGTCCGGTAGGCGGGCACTGGCATACAACGGAGGAATATATGGAGGTGCCCAGTCTCGCCGCAAGAACCAAGATTTTAGCACTGTCTGTACTGATGGCTGCGAGAGAAAAAGGGAACTTTTAAGGATTAAAATTAAAGGGAGGCTTAATAAATGGATAAAAACAAATTTCCGGTGGTGTTAACCTTTGATGTTGATGGAGAGACCCTGTGGATTGCCCGCGATCCTAAGAACTGGGAGAGGCCGGTTACACTGTCGCAAGGTCAATACGGCCCCAAAGTGGCCGTTCCCCGGATTCTCAAACTGCTTGACAAGTACGATATTAAAGCAACTTTTTTCATTCCGGGATATATTATGGATACCTACCCGGAAATGGCCAAAGCGGTGCATCAGGCCGGCCATGAAATCGCTCACCACGGATATTACCATGAATGGCCCGAGAACTTTGCTTCTGAAGAGGAAGAGCGCCAGTCTTTTGAAAGGGGAATAGAGGCAATACAAAAGATTACCGGCCAAAAGCCTGCCGGCTACCGCTCCCCGGCCTGGGAATTTAGTCCCTGGACCATTAAAATTCTTCAGGATCTTGATTTTCTTTATTCCGCAAACATGATGGATAATGATGCCCCTTACATCCACCACGGCCTGGTAGAACTTCCGGTGCAATGGTGTTTGGACGATGCGGCTTTTTGGCTGTACAGCTCTAAAATACCCGGTAAGACTATACAGCCCGCCGGCAGTGTTTATGAATACTGGAAGGATGAATTTGACGGGCTGTACCACGAGGAGGGGAAGTGTTTTGTTTTGACAATGCACCCCCAAGTCATCGGAAGGCCCGGAAGGATGAAAATGTTGGAAAAACTTATTCAATTTATGAAGGGCTATCCGGACACCTGGTTTTCAACCGCAAAGGGCTTGGCCATGCATGTGGCCCGTAGGAACGGGCTGGCGGTTTAAGTAATGGGGACACACCTCCTTCGGAGGAATGTCCCCAATATGAAGGGGCATTGCCATGAGGGAAGAATCAAAACAGACAATTACTGTTGTAACTCAGGATCAGGTGGTTTATCAGGCCTTTAAGCAGCAATTATTAAATTTTTTTGGCGAGGCAATAAATGTAGAAGGATACGTTCTGAACGAAATACCTGTCTTATACCCGATAAAAAGCAAGTTAGTAGTAGTATCAACTGATTTGCTTATTAATAAAATACGGCCATATTTAACGGATGATTCTAAGGTTTTTATTGCATACAGGGCTATAAATCCCCAAAATATTGGTGAATTACTAAGACTTAATCCCGGCACCAATGTTTTAATGGTAAGTAACTATATGGAAATGGCCTATGATGCCATTAACAAATTATTAAGTTTAGGTGTTACCCATCTGAAATTCATACCCTTTGTACCGGGTGTAAGCGAACAGCCCCGGGGGGTCTCGGTGGCATGCACACCGGGCTTGGTTCACCTTGTTCCAGAAGGCATACCAAAAATAATCAATATTGGTGTAAGGGAGCTGGATCTTTCCACAATTGTAAATTTGCAGATTGATATCGGTCTTCCTATTGAGAAGGTTAATTATCTCTCGGATTTATATATAAATGAAATAGTTAAAGTGACATCAAAATACTATCAAGAAATGGAAAAGAGCTTGAAATTAAATGCCCAATTGGAGGCCGTATTGAACAATATAAACGACGGCCTCATCGGAATTGATCAGGACGATAGGGTTATTATGTGCAATCCTTCCGCCTCAAAACTGCTTGGATTCACTAAACAGGATGTTCTTAACCGGGATATCAACCTGGTTTTTCAGGAGGGAAAAATTGATTGGCAGGAAGACTTTAAAGATAATCAGATTAAGGTTGTTAAACTTAAAGGTGGAAAGCTGGCTGCCCTTTCCCGGCATTTAGTGATTGAAGGACACCGCGTTTTGGGGTCCGTATACCGGATTCAGTCCGTCAGTGATATCCGGGAACTGGAATTAGAAATAAGGCGGCAGGTAAATTTTACCGGCCACGTGGCCTATTATAAATTTGATCATATCATTGGCTCTTCCCTGCGAGACCTTGTGCAAATTGCCAGGAATTTTGCAGCTACGGATCAAGATATTCTTGTAATGGGGGAAACAGGAACCGGAAAAGAACTTTTCGTACAGGCCATTCACAATGCCTCGGCGCGGCATGCAGGCCCTTTTGTGGCTGTAAATTTTGCCGCCCTTCCGGAAACTTTAGTTGAAAGTGAACTGTTTGGATATGAAAGCGGCGCCTTTACCGGAGCCAGAAAGGGCGGCCACATCGGTTTTTTTGAGCAGGCCCATACGGGTACGCTTTTTTTGGATGAAATCGGCGATGCCCCATTACATATTCAGGCCCGGATTTTACGGGTGCTTGAAGAAAGGAGGCTGATGCGTCTAGGCGGAAACAAGGTGATCCACGTTGATGTCCGGGTGATCGCCGCCACAAACAAGGATCTCCAGGCTATGATTAAACAAAATTTGTTTAGGGCGGACTTATACTATCGCCTGCATGTATTACCCCTGAATGTTCCTCCGCTTAGAGAGCGAAAAAGCGATATCAAAGAGTTAATCGAGGAATTTCTTAAGCGCAACCGCGTCAACGTAGTTATTAAAGATACTTTGATGAAGTATTTTTACAGTTATGACTGGCCGGGAAATATCCGTGAACTGGAAAATATATTAAGGTATTTGGGCGCCGCCTACCCCGGCCAGGAAATAGATCTGTCCTGTTTGCCGGTGGAAATGATCACCGGTGGTAAGCAGGAAAAACTTATATCCCCTTTGGAAGAAAGAATTTTTACTCATCAGGATAAGGTTCTCTTTGATAAATTTTTAGCTGCCTTAAAAAAATGTTATTACAGCCGCGGAGGCATCACCAGGAGAGGGATAAGAAAAATTTTGGAAGAAGAAGGGCAGGTAATTTCCGACGCCAAACTAAAAAGATTCCTTTACCTCCTTAAATCTTCGGATTATATCAACATTGGCCACACCAGGCAGGGTTCACAGCTTACACCATTAGGAATAAAACTAATAAGGGAAATTCATTAATTCATCAGTTTATTGGGCAATATTGGGTGCATTATAAGCGCCCAATGTTGCCCAATGCTTTTTGGGCAAAGCAAAAACCCGGGGGAAATCAAGAGTCTTTCAGTGGCATGTAATTTGCGTATTTTAAATCTAACAGTACGCCACCCCGGCAGGGCGCCCCGGGGCAATTATGTA
This sequence comes from Bacillota bacterium, assembly GCA_049323615.1. Classification (GTDB taxonomy): domain Bacteria; phylum Bacillota; class Desulfotomaculia; order Desulfotomaculales; family Desulfocucumaceae; genus JBMOPD01. The sequence goes on from JBMOPD010000011.1 coordinate 25,429, forward strand.
AATACTTAACTAAGAAGATAATGCCGGCAGCCTGATTTTACTAATAAATATGGAGGGAGACAGCCAGATGAAAATTCAAGAAGTACGGGCCTTTACCGCACACACCGCCTTTAAAGGCTCTTTCCGGACCACATATGGAACCATAGATGCACAGCCCCACGTTTTTGTGAAAATGGTTTCCGACAGCGGTCAAGTGGGCTGGGGCGAAGCGTCCCCCCTGCCTTTTTTTACCGGGGAATTGGCCGAAACTATCGAAACTTCAATTAACAATTGCCTGGGGCCGGCGATTACAGATTACGACCCCTTCGATTTGGAAGCCATTCACCAGATCATGGACCTAAAGCTGGCCCGGGCTACATCGGCAAAGTCGGCAATTGACATGGCGGCGCACGACCTGATCGCTAAAACCCTGGGCATCCCCCTGGCCAAGCTGATTGGCGGCCAACTGGGAGACTCCTTGGAGGTTGCCTATGCCATCGGTGAAGGCCCAATTGAAATTATGGCCCAGGAGGCCCTGGAAAAAATTAACGAAGGATTCACAACATTAAAAATAAAGATTGGCATTGACCCCGAAAAGGACGTCCAAGTGGTTAAACGCATCAGAGAGGCAGTGGGCGGTGCGGTTAACCTCCGCCTGGACGCGAACCAGGGCTATGACCCGAAAACGGCCGTCCACGTCATCAGGCAGCTTGAGCCATGCAACCTGCAATACGTGGAGCAGCCCGTTCCGACCTGGAACCATGAGGGCTTGGCTTTTGTCCGGGACCATGTCGAGGTGCCTATTATGGCCGACGAGAGTCTGCACAGCCTGGACTCGGCACGCCGCCTGGCCGAAAAGAAAGCGGTGGACCTTTTTGCCATCAAGTTTATTAAAACCGGCGGCATCTACCCGGCCAAAAAAATTGCCCATTTGGCCGAGGCCTTTGGAATTGGCATAGTGTTCATCAGCACCTTTGATACGCATATCGGACAGAGTGCCGGCGTTCATTTTGCTTTATCCCTGAAAAACCGGGTTTATGCCCAGGAAGCCCTCGGCACCTTGTACCATGAAAAGCAGATTACACGTGGCGCCGAGGTGATAAAGGGCAGAATTTCTGCTCTTTCCGTGCCCGGGCTGGGAGCGGAGCCCCTAAACCCGGAATGCCTTGCTTAGATGCCATAGCGGCCACCAGTTTGCCGGGCCAGGCAGGGGACAAAAAGTATTTCCCGGAGGTTATGACGTGTCAAAAATTCTTGATTACTTGCATACCCAAAAACAGGGAATTATCCGAGATCTTGAACTTTTAGTAAATGCGGAATCACCTTCCTTAGACAAACCTCTTCTGGATAAATGTGTGGATTTGCTGGCGGGCCTGTTCACCAGGCTTATCGACGGAAAAGCACGAATTTTGCCGGAAAGCGAGAGAGGCAATCACCTGCTGGTAGAGTGGGGCGAAGGTGAGGAGCAAATCCTGATCATCGGGCACTATGACACTGTGTGGCCCGCAGGCCAGCGCCCCTTCAGGATTGAAGGCGACAAGGCATACGGCCCCGGCATTTATGATATGAAAGGCGGGCTAATTCAGGGAATCTGGGCCTTAAAGGCCTTGCAGGAACTGAAGAAAGTTAATAAAAGGGTGGTATTCCTGTGCAACTCGGACGAAGAAATCGGCAGCCCCACCTCCCGTCCCATTATCGAGGAGGAAGCCCGCCGGAGTAAGCTGGTACTGGTTCTGGAGCCCAGCATCGCTCCTCTCGGCGCGCTAAAAACCTGGCGGAAAGGGATCGGTATTTTTAACCTGGAGATTACGGGCCGGGCGGCCCATGCCGGATCCGACCCGGAAAAGGGAATCAGTGCCGTTGAGGAACTGGCCCGGCAAATTATTAAACTCCACGCCATGAATGACTTTGCCAAAGGAACTACCGTTAATGTGGGCCTTATGGAGGGGGGGACCCGCTCGAACGTGGTGGCTGCCCGGGCCAGGGCTGAAATTGACCTGCGCGTGTCCACCCAGGCCGAGGCCGACCGGGTAGTGCCTGCAATCTTGGGGTTAACCCCCATTATCCAGGGAACTACGCTAAAAATAACGGGGGGCATGAACCGCCCCCCCATGGAGAGGTCCGAGAAAACAGAAATTCTCTTTAAGAAGGCCCAAAATATCGCAGAGACTATTGGCTTGAAGTTATATGAAGGAGGAACCGGCGGGGGCAGTGACGGCAACTTCACGGCCGCCCTCGGGGTACCCACCCTTGACGGGCTCGGCGCCGTAGGAGACGGCAGCCATGCCGCCCATGAGCACGTGATTTTATCAACCTTACCGGTACGCAGCGCGCTTATTGCGCTTTTGATTGAGAGATTATAACAGCATACTTTAAGAATTCTTATTAACGGGGTGGTTTGCCATGCATGTACCTGCTCACTGGTACCAGCTTGAGGTTTCTGAAGAAAAGCTGATGAAGCACACGGCGGAAATCGCCAGGTGGGTGCGCCTGTCCGGATCTGAAGAGGAAGCCAAGGCCCTTGCTTACATTCAGTCAGAATTGAATAATATGGGTGCGGCCACCACCCTTTTAAAAAGTGAGGCGCTGATCAGCCTGCCGCAAAAGGCCGGCCTGTGGATAGACGGGGAGCCGTTTCAATGCATTACACACTCCATGAGCGCCTCCACGGGGGATGGGGGGATCCAGGGGGAACTGGTGTACGTTCAGGACGGCCTGCCTGAAAACTACGCCGGAGTTGTAGTCCGTAGTAAATTGGTGCTGGTTGAAGGCATGGCCATGCCGGGCAAAGTAAAAACGGCCCGGGAAAATGGAGCGGCGGGGGCGGTATTTATCGGGGGAGACCTTATTAATGAGATGATTGTGTCACCGGTGTGGGGGGCGCCCACTCCGGAAACGGCTTCCCTGCTGCCGGACATTCCGGTGGTATCGGTTAACCGGTCCGCCGGGATGCGGATCAAAGAAAAACTGGCCAACGGTCAAAATACCGCCCGCATGGAAACGGCAGTACTGACCGGGTGGCGCCAGATACCGACCTTGGTGGCAGAAATAAAGGGCCACCGGGAGCCGGAGAAATTCGTAATGGTCAGCGGGCATGTGGACTCCTGGCATTACGGGGCCATGGACAACGGCAGTGCAAATGCCACCATGCTGGAAATTGCCCGGCTGGCCTGCGCCAAGGCCGGGCAGCTGCTCCGCAGTTTGCGGATAGTATTCTGGTCCGGCCACTCTCACGGCAGATACGCCGGATCTTCCTGGTATGCCGATAACTATTGGGAAGACCTTCATAAAAACTGCGTAGTCCATATAAATGTTGATTCCACTGGGGGCAAAGGGGCCACGGTACTGAGCGAGGCCCACGCCATGGCGGAAACCAAAGGGATCGCGGCGGAAGTAATTAAGGCCTTAACCGGTGAGGATTTCAGCGGTACCCGGTTTGGCCGGGCAGGAGATCAATCTTTTTGGGGCCACGGCATTTCATCTTTATTTATGTCGTTGTCGGAACAGCCCCCCTCTGATATGGTGTCTGCCGGCGGATTTGCCCAGTTAATAGGCTCTCACGGTGGAAAAAGCGGGGGCTTGGGATGGTGGTGGCATACTCCCGAGGATACACTGGACAAAATTGATCCGGCCAACCTGGTCCGGGATACGAAAATCTATGCCGTTATTACCCTTCACTTTTGCAGCAGCCCTATACTGCCGCTGGACTTTCGTCCCACTGTGGATGAGATTGTTTCTATTATTAAAAGTTGGCAGGAAAAGGCCGGGGAGTTGTTTGACCTGAATCTGCCCCTACGCAGGGCGGAGGAACTGGTACAACTGGTCTCCAGGATGTATGCGGCAATGCCCCGAACCGACCTGGAATATAGTGCTGTTAAACGTTTTAACGATACTTTAATCAAACTGGGGCGCGCCCTGGTTCCCCTGAATTATACGCGGGGCAATCCCTTTGAAAACGATTTAGCCCTCACTCAGCCGGCCATACCCGTGTTGGAACCGATTACAGCGTTAGCCCGGGCCACAGGTGACGAAAGGATGTACATTTTGACTTCCCTGGTGCGCCGCCGCAATTATGTTATTCACGCCTTAGGCCACGCTGTTGCGGCCGTCCGGGACCTGTTGTCCGTTTTATCAGTTTAATTAATGCTTATGGCAACTTGCAGTGGGCAGTAAAAAATTTACGGAGGGGGTGGTTCCCTTGCGCATAAAAATCTTAAGCTACCTCTAAAATGAAGGAAATTTTCAGAAAGGAGAAAAAATATGGCACTGGACGCAAAGCAACAGACGGTTAGAAAAGCGGTTGTGGCCGGAACAGTAGGAAATATAATGGAGTGGTATGATTTCGGCGTATACGGGTATTTTGCCCCCGTAATATCCACCCTCTTTTTCCCCACAAAGAATGCATTAACTTCACTGCTCCTCACCTTTTTGGTTTTTGGTGTGGGTTTTGTGATGCGGCCCGTGGGCGCGCTCATATTCGGCCACTACGGAGACCGGGCGGGGCGCAGAAATGCCCTGGCGTTTACCGTAATCCTCATGGGCGTTGCCACATTTCTCATCGGGGTACTGCCGTCATATGAAAAAATTGGAGTACTGGCGCCTATTCTTCTCACGTTAGCCCGGCTGGCGCAGGGATTGTCGGCGGGTGGAGAATGGGGAGGCTCCACTTCGTTTATTGTGGAGTATGCCAACGAGTCAAAGAGGGGTTATATTGGAAGCTGGCAGCAATTCAGTACGGGTGCCGGCCTGCTGCTCGGCTCGGCCATGGGCGCCCTGCTCACCAATACCATGTCAAAAGAAGCGCTTTATGCCTGGGGCTGGCGAGTTCCTTTCCTGGTGGGCCTTTTAATCGCGGTTATCGGTTTATACTTACGGTTTGGGATTGAGGAAACTCCCAAGTTCAAGGAAGTTGAAAACGCTAATGAAAAAGCCAAAGCCCCGCTTATCGAAACCTTAAGGACTTATCCCAAAGAAATATTGATTGCCCTCGGATTTACAGTTAGCTGGACCGTTACCTACTATGTTTTTTTAAGTTTTATGCCGACATATGTCTCTAAGGTTCTTAAAGTTCCCCTCTCGCTGTCTTTGATTTCAAACACGGTGGGACTGCTTTTATTTATTGCCCTGGTCCCGCTGATGGGCGCGCTGTCGGACAGGATCGGGAGAAAGCCGCTCCTGATTGCCTCATGCCTGGGTTTTGTCGTTCTTACCTATCCCCTTTTCCTGGTATTGGGCAAGAGTGTTTTTGCGCTCATTCTGCTGGTGCAACTGATCTTCGCAGTCCTGTTAGCCATGTTCTCCGGACCCGGACCCGCTGCCATAGCGGAACTTTTTCCCACCAAAGTGCGGTACAGTGCCTTATCAATCGGTTACAACATCTCAGTGGCAGGCTTCGGGGGGACGGCGCCATTCATTTCTACTTACTTGATTTCAGCGACGGGGAATAACCTTGCACCGACTTATTACGTAATTGCAGGTGCCCTTGTTTCCCTGCTTGTTATTTTTGGCATCAGGGAAACCTATAAAGAGCCGCTGAAATAATCTAAAAGATTTCCAAGTGAAAAAGGGACGGTTCGGATCTTGACTTGGACAAAGGCAGGCATGAACCGTCCCTTTTCGAATAACCCCCGGCAGTTCAGTATTTCCCGGAACTATCATTTTATCGGCATGTTTATACATCTAACCGATCACAAATTAAGGGGGTAAGGATTGATGTTTCTTGATAAAAGGGTGCTGGTCACCGGTGCGGCAAGGGGCATCGGGCTTGCCACCGCGAAGAGCTTTTTACAGGACGGCGCCCGCGTGATGCTGAACGACCTGGACGGGGAAGGCCTGGAAAAGGCCCTTTCCAGACTCGGGGATTTACAGGAACGTGCCGCCATTCACCGGGCCGACATCACCCATAGGGATCAGGTATCGGCCATGGTGGACTTGTTTATGGAAAGATTCGGACGCATAGACATTCTGGTCAATAATGCCGGCATATATCCCAATTCCCTGCTGCTGGAGATGAGTGAGGAGGAGTGGGACAGGGTTATTGCCGTCAACCTCAAAGGAGCGTTTTTAATGTGCCAGACGGTGGCTAAAAAGATGGTGGAACAGGCTACCGGAGGCAAAATCATAAACATTTCGTCGGGGAGCTACAGGATGGCCAGGGTAGGCTGCGCCCACTATTGCGCCTCAAAGGCCGGACTTGTCATGCTCAGCAAAACACTGGCCCTGGAGTTGGCCCCCTACGGCATCAATGTAAACTGTGTTGCTCCCGGGCTGATTCAGCCGGACGAGGGAAACGATCAGTTGACCAAGGAATACTGCGACGAGTTTGTCAAGGCCGTGCCTGTAGGCAGAATCGGCTACCCCAAGGATATCGCCGGAGTTATTAAAATGCTGGCTTCACCTGAGGCAGATTATATAAACGGCGAGGTGCTGGTGGTGGACGGGGGACTGTCTGCGGGGCGGTTCAACCTGCGCAGGAGCAACATTAACCATTAACGAAAAAACTACCAGCACCGGATAAAAGGTGGGTTTCACCGGATTATCACCACGGGACGGTTGCGGCTCCGGCGAACATAAAATAGCCGCCCTACCGGGCGGCGCCGCTGTTCCAGCGGCAGGAACCCAGAATTCAGAATTCAGAATCCAGAATGTTTACAGCCTTTCCTAAAGCCCGGCTCCTTCTTTTGGGACGTACAATACTTTAGGAGGTTGCTATCGAAAGGGAGAAGGCATCAATCGAGCGATATTACCGGAGACTGTTACAGTCTCTTGCGAATGAGCCGGAACGGATGACGATTTGGACGCCGGTGCGGCCAAAAGCCCGAGAGCCGCATGGATGTGGCGTTCGAGGGCGGTCGTCTTCCGTCGGCAAAGAGCTATAGAGACTTAACGATAAAGAACCCGCCCCCTGCAGGGGGCGGGCCGATATGTTTTGGGGTATTTTTTTAACCGGTTTCATGCTATGACTCTGCCACAATCTTTACCACCTTGTCATTTTCCAGGGTAAGCTTTACATCCATATCTTTAGACAGGCCATCCAGGCTTTGATTATCTCACTTTGCCGGCCGGGTAATGTGAAAGCGGTACATATCGGCGCGGTAGTAGGAATGCCTGTATTCCACCGGCTTCCCGTCATCCAGGTAAACCACGGTGACCACGTGCATCAGGGGTTTCTCCGGCGGAATCTGCAGGATTTCTGCCAGCTGATCGCCGGCGGAGATGGCTTCAAAGGACTGCGTCAGCCTGGCCGGCTTGATTTCCGGCCAATCGTCATAAAGGTCGTAGGTGGTGAAGCAATCCCCCCGGCCCAGCCTGGAATTGGCCGCCTCGGCCATCTTATGGCCTATGTTTTCGGGAAAGAAAGCGGTGTAATAGGCCACCGGCTGCTCATTTCCCAGTCCCAGAAGAGACAGGTTGACCAGCGGGCTTTGCAGGGGAACGGCCAGGGCGGTGGCCGCGTCATATTCGGCGTATACCACCTTGTGGCTGAGGATTCTGGTGGAAGGGTGCAGCCCCATGCTGCGCAGGGTGCTTTCAAAGGGTGTCACGGTGATCAGTTCCTGGTTGATGCGCGGCCGGGCCACAAAGGTTCCCTTCCCGTGAGTGCGGTAGAGCAGTCCCTCACTGGTCAGTTCCGCCAGCGCCTGGCGCACCGTCATCCGGCTGACGCGGTGCTTCAAACAGAGCTCCCGTTCCGACGGAATCCGTTCATCTGGCTTGAGATCGCCCGTTAGTATTTTTTGGCGCAGATCATCCTTCAACTGCTGGTAAAGCGGCCTGGCATTATTCGGCAGCAACAACTTTTTCAAGCCTCCTGTACGAAACAAGTGGTTATATCCAGTATGGGCAACCATTCCGGAAAATAGAATAACATGCCTCCTTTACTGCGTCAAGCGTAATATTTCCTGCACCGGAGGTATTGGCGGAAGATTTTAAAAAAATAATTTTTTTCTTTTTTCCGGGAAGGAAATTAATAAATTAGGCAGAAATATACTATATAGTGGTAATGACATGTAATTATATTTACTCACCATGGTAATACCAATTTTTACAGGGCTTCCTCTGTAAGTCCGGTTCAAAAAACAGTGCGGAAACAAAAGGAGGATTGGGATTTTGGAAAAGAGAACGCTGCGTTTTCTTTGCCCCAACGGTCATCTGGGTTTTGCCCCCATTAAAACCGGCAGCTTTTACAGGGGAGTGGAAACAAGGCCGGACTTTATCCTGGCCGACTCGGGCAGCTGCGACATCGGGCCGGTTCCCCTCGGAGAGGACATCTCCACCAGCCCCCTGCAGTGGCAGAAACATGACCTGGAGCACATGCTGCTGGCCTCCCGCAACCTGGGCGTGCCGATGCTGATAGGGTCCGCCGGGGATACGGGAACCAACAGCCGGGTCGATCTCTACATTGAGATTATTAAAGAGCTGGCCCAAAAACATAAAATCCCCAAATTCAGGCTGGGGTATTTCTACTCCGAGGTCGGCAGGGACTACCTGGGGCAAAAAATTAAGGACGGCAAAACCATTCAGGGATTGGACGGAAGGCCGGACCTTGCCCTGGAGGATATCGGGAAGACGTACCGTGTGGTGGCGGTGGCCGGGATTCATCCCTACATGCGGCTGCTGGAGATGGGGGCCGATGTGATCATCGGCGGGCGCTCCAGCGATATAGCGATTTTTGCCGCCCCCGCAATCATGGCCGGTTTCCCCGAAGATTTATCCTATTACCTGGGCAAGGTTCTGGAATGCGCCTCCTTCTGCGCGGAGCCGTATGGCGGAAAGGAATCGGTCATCGGAACCATTTCGGAGGAAGACGTGAAAGTGACCGCCATGCACCCGGAGCAGCGGTGCACCGTGGCTTCGGTGGCCGGCCACGCCATGTACGAGCGGGCCAACCCCTTTTACGAATACGTGTGCGGCGGGATGCTGGACATGACGGAATGCAAATATGAACAGTTCGATGAAAAAACCACCCGCATCACGGGGCCCAAATTTGTCCCCGCGGAACAGCTGAGGGTCAAGCTGGAAGGCGCGGGAAAGGTGGGCGAAAGGTGTATAGGCATTGCCGGGGTCCGGGACCCCTACACCATCCGGAATATCGACCGGGTCATCCAGTGGGCCAGGGACCAGGCAAAGGAAAGGTTTGGCGGCACGGATTTCCAGCTGCACTACCACGTGTACGGCAAAAACGGGGTGATGGGGGACCTGGAGCCGGTAAAAGAAATACGCTCTCACGAACTGTGCGTTATCGTTGAGGGAGTGGCCCCGACCAGGGAGATGGCCGAAGAAGTGACCATGATCGGCACCAGGCAGATCTTCTACGCCCGCCTGCCCGAAGTCAAGGGCACCGCCGGAAGCGCCGCCTTCGTGGTTGACGAGGTGCTGCGGGCAACCCCCGCCTACATCTGGACGGTGAACCACACCGTGCCGGTGGATGACCCCATGGAACTCTTCCCCGTCCACTTGACCGAAGCCGGAGTATAGGAGGCGATCTTGGGTGAAAACGGTAAAACTGTCTGAACTGGCGAAAACCATCCGCAGCAAAAACGCCGGCGTTGACAAAATAACATTTGATATAATTTTCCATGCCAAGGATAATTATGAAAAGGTTAAAAACAGCGGTGTGATCAGCAAAGAGAGCATCGCCAGGCTCTACGGCATTGACCAGGGAATGATTTCGGATTTTGTGGCCTTCGACCCCGCCTACGCCATTAAATTTACCATTTACCGCCGCAAGCCCAGCGGCAGCCCCGGGGATTCCGACATTTTCGGCTGCCAGCAATACGCTCCCCTGCTGGACATAGATGTTCCCGTGGCGCCATAGGGCCCCTGCCCGCTTCCCCGCCGGCGCCAAAAGCCCGGCCTGTACCGAAAACATGACCTGCATATCTGCAGTTGTCGGAAAATAACCAATTTTCTTGAGGAGGTGGGGGATTAAGCTGGCCGGTTTTGACCAACCAATTATATAAAAGGAGGTTAAGAATCGATGTTTAAACGCCTGCTTTGCCTTCTGGCAATCCCATTACTGTCTGTGGGACTCCTGGCCGGGTGCGGGGGAAAATCCGATCAGCAGGATAAAAAGACTTTGTCGCTGGTGCTGGACGGGGTGGCCTCGCGCCAACATGAACTGGAGGCGGTGGCCCAGTACCTGAAAAAGGTGGGCGTGGACGCCCAGGTGCGGGTCTGGGAGAAAAACGCCCTGCTCAATGAAATAAAGGCCGGCAGCCGCCAGGCGTACGCCCAGGACTGGGGCAGCGCCATATTCGACCCCTTTGACCTGGCCGTGCCGAAATTGAAAACAAAGGACCGCGGCAACTACTGTTTCTACAGCAACCCCAGGTTTGACGAACTGGTGGAAAAAGGCGCCTTCGGTACCGATGACGGGGAGCGTGAAAAGGCATACAAGGAAGCCCAGCAGATCCTTTACCAGGACGCCCCCTGGATTTTCGGCTACTACCAGGACATCATCCAGGGGACAACGGCGGCCGTTCAGGGCTACAAGCCCGCCATGGACAACCGCATAAACCTGCATGACGTCTACCGCAGCGACGGCCGGGACACCCTGGCGGTGGGCCTGAACATAGACCGCATCCCTTCCCTGGACCCGGCAAACCACCGGGAGCGGGAGGCCGAAACCGTCATCCGCAACATGTTCGACGGGCTGGTGACCAGGACGCCTGACGGGAAAGTGGTTCCCGAAATAGCCGAGTCGTGGAAGCAGCCCGGCCCAAACGTTTATGAATTCACCATCCGTCCCGGGATCAAGTTTCACAACGGCGACCCCCTAAGGGTGGAGGACGTGGTGTTTACCTTTGAGCGGGTGCTTTCACCCACCGGCATAAGCGGCAAGCAGTCACCCAGAACAGGGCTCCTGGGTCCCCTCCAAAAGATTGAAAAGGTGGACGGCCGCACTGTGCGGATGACCCTTGACAAGCCCTCCCCGCAGTTCCTGCAGCTGCTGGTGCATACCCAGATAGTGCCGGAAAAGTACATTAAAGCCGTGGGCGACCAGGGATTCAGTGAAAAACCGGTGGGCTGCGGTCCCTTCAAATTCGTGGAGGGTAAACTGGACTCACAGATTGTGCTGGAGCAATTCAGCGGCTACTACGGGGGATCGCCCGACCTGCCGCCGGCCAGGCCGGCCCAGCTGAAAAAGGTGGTCTTCAGGATGCTGCCGGAGCCCTCCACCAGGGTGGCGGCCCTCAAGGCCGGTGAAATCCAGATCGCCGAGGATATCCCGGTGGACGCCATAAAGGACCTGAAAAACGATCCCAATATAAAAATAGTGACCACCCAGGGAACCCGGGTGTACATGATTGAGCTGAACAACCAGATAATAACCGACCCGAAAGTCCGCCAGGCGTTGAATCACGCCGTGAACTGGGATGAAATACTCTCCGCCATTTACAGCGGCCATGCCCACCGGCTGGCCACGGCCTTCCTCCCCAGCGGCTTCGGGTACGACGACAGCCTGAAACCTTACGGTTACGATCCCGACAAGGCCAAACAGCTGTTAAAAGAAGCCGGATATAAAACACCGTAGACAGCCCCGCCAGCCTGTCCGGCCCCGGTAGCCTGCCCGCAGCCTGTTCCGGGCAGGCTACCGGGACGCCGGCGCAAAGAAGGTGTGCACATGAAAAGCATCAAGGTGCTGCAGCGAATTCTGGAAAGCCTCCCGCTTTTTATCCTGACGGTGGTGGCCGTCTTTTTCCTGGTGCGCGTCATGCCGGGGGACCCCGTCGATATCATGATGGGCAGCGCGGGAAACGTTTCCCAGGAGCAAATCGAGCAAATGCGCAGCCAGTTGGGCCTGGATCAGCCGGTTGCCCGGCAGTTTTCCAATTTTGTAAAGGATGCCTTAAAGGGAAACCTCGGCTATTCCATTACCCAGAGCCAAAAGGTCACCGACCTGCTGCTGGAAACCTTCCCCGCCACCATCGAACTGGCCCTGGGGGCACTGCTTTTCGCCCTGCTGGTGGGCCTGCCGGTGGGCATCTTATCGGCCGTCAAGCAGAATTCCTGGCTGGACCGGGTAAGCATGGGGGCGTCTTTCCTGGGCATCTCCATGCCGGCCTTCTGGCTGGGCATCCTGGGAATTTTAATATTTTCCGTGTCTCTTCACTGGCTGCCCACCTCGGGCCGCCTTGACCCGATGCTGGAACTGCAAAAGGTAACCGGCCTTTTTCTTATCGACAGCATTATTACGGGAAACTGGGCGGCGTTTAAAAGCGCCCTGAGCCACCTGGTCCTGCCAGCCGTGACCCTGGGGGCGGAACTGCTGGCCATTGTGGCCAGGATCAGCCGCTCCAGCATGGTGGAAGCGCTGCGCTACGATTATGTCCAGCTGGCCCGTGCAAAGGGGCTCAAGGAGAGCCGGGTGATCATCAAGCATGCCCTGCCCAACGCGCTTATTCCCACGGTTACCGTGGTGGGCCTGCAGATGGGGGTTTTGCTGGGCGGCAACATGATCGTGGAAACGGTGTTCGGCTGGCCCGGCTTGGGGCGGCTGGTGGTCCAGTCCATTTTCGCCAGGGACTACATGGTCATTCAGGGCGCGGTGATACTTTACGGAATAACCTTTATCCTGGCCAACCTGCTGGTGGATATAGTCTATACATACCTGAACCCGAAGATTTCCCTGTAGTGATTCATCATTTGCCATGTGTTCCCTGTATCCTGTGGTTTTAAAATGATTCGGCATGGAGGTCTGGAATGGAGGTTATGGTGTCGTGAAAGAAATGTCCGGGTCCTCAGCACCGCCTTTAACCCCGGCTGCCCGGCCGGCCCGCGGGTCGCCCTGGAAAAAAGCCTTCAGCGACCTGGCGGCCCACCCCTCCGGCCTGATTGGGGCCGTTATTATACTGTTCTTCCTGCTCATGGCGGTGGCTGCTCCGGCCATGGCGCCCTATGATCCCACGGAAATGGACCTGCGGGCGCGCCTCACGCCGCCGGCCTGGGCCGACGGGGGATCCGCCAAACACCTTTTGGGCACGGACCAGCTGGGGCAGGACCTTCTATCAAGGATTATTTACGGCTCCCGGGTGTCCATCAGCGTGGGCCTGCTGTCGGTGTTCATTTCACTGGCCGTGGGGAGCGCCCTGGGCAGCATCGCCGGGTACTACCGCGGCTGGTTCGACCGGGTTGTATCGCGGGTGGCCGACCTTTTAATGGCTATTCCCTACCTTCTCTTCACCATTTTTGCCATGGCCATCCTGGGGCCGGGGGTGGGCAACCTGATTATCGCCCTGAGCGTCAAGGCCTGGATTGAGTTTTACCGCCTCTTGCGGGGAGAACTGATTTCCGAGAAAACCAAGGAGTACGTGGACGCGGCCCGGATGCTCGGGCGGCCCGGACCGGTGATCATTGTCTCGGAGATCCTTCCCAACGTGGTGCACTCCCTGGTGGTCCTGGGGACGCTGCGCTTGGGCTACATGATCATCATGGAGGCCTCCCTCAGCTTCCTGGGCCTGGGTGTGCCCCCGGAGATACCGGCCTGGGGTTCGATGATCGCCGCCGGCCGGGACACCCTGATCAATGCCTGGTGGATTTCCACCCTGCCCGGCCTGGCCATACTGACCCTGGTCCTGGGTATCAACCTGCTCGGGGAAACGCTGCGGGACATCACCGACCCGCGCCTGCAGGGCAGGTAGTACGCTAAAAGGTGGTCTTTCAATGCTGGAGATTAATGGGCTGTCTGTAAGGTTTAAAACCAGACACGGGATTGTCGGGGCTGTAAACGGCGTCTCCCTGACACTGGAAAAAGGGCGGATTTTGGGCATCGTGGGGGAATCCGGGTCCGGGAAAAGCACTGTCCTGAATGCCATACTCCGCCTGCTGCCGGAAAAAGGGGTTTTTCTGGAGGGCGAAATACTGTACGGGGGAGTAAACCTGTTTAATGTTTCGCCGGCCAAAATGCGGGATGTGCGCGGCAGGGAGGTTTCCATGATATTCCAGGATCCCATGACCACTTTAAACCCGGTTTACACCGTGGGCAGCCAGATAACCGAATCCCTGCGCGTGCACGGCTTCTGCCGCGGCCGGGAAAAGGAAAGGGCCCTGGAGCTGATGCGGGAGGTGGGCATACCGTCCCCCGAAAGCCGTTACCGGGAGTACCCGCACCAGTTCAGCGGCGGCATGCAGCAGAGGGCGCTGATCGCCATAGCCCTGGCCTGCGAGCCCAAACTGCTGCTGGCCGACGAACCCACTACGGCCCTGGACGTAACCATTCAGGCCCAGATCATAGATCTCCTCCGTAAAATCAACCGGACCCACCATACCTCCATCATCCTGGTCACCCATAACCTGCCGCTGGCAGCCGAATTGTGCGATGAAATCGCCGTCATGTACGCCGGCCGGATAGTTGAAAAAGGCCCGGCGGAAGTGATCCTGCAGGGCCCCAGGCACCCATACACCATGGGGCTGCTGAACGCCGTTCCCCTGCCCGGAAAAAATCACGGCGCCCGCCTGGCAACAATTCCCGGCACGGTGCCGGACCTGTCCGATCCGCCGCCCGGGTGTGTATTTCACCCCCGCTGCCCGCAGGCCGGCGGGGAATGCGCCCGTATTGCACCGGGGCCCGCAGGGGCGGGGAGCCGGCATATCCTGTGGTGCCTGAAGGCAGAAAAAGAAGGGGAGGGGCGGCATGAGCCTGCTGGAAGTTAACGGGCTAAAAAAATATTTCCCCGTCCGGACCGGCCTGTTGGGACGCCTTGCCGGGAGGCGGCCGGCCTGGCTGAAAGCGGTGGACGGCGTGGACATGTCCATCCGGGAGGGAGAAACCCTCGGGCTGGTGGGAGAAAGCGGGTCGGGGAAAAGCACCCTGGGGAGGACCATCGTGGGCCTGTATGAGGCCACGGCCGGGGAGGTATTTTTTGCCGGAAGGCACGTTGAGCGGCAGACTGCCCGGGAACGGAAACAGTACCGGCAGGAAGCGCAGATGATCTTCCAAAACCCCTATTCGTCGCTGAATCCCCGTAAAACCGTTAGGCAGATACTGGATGTGCCGCTGCGCATCCGGCAGGTTCCGGCCAATGATCGCCTGGAACAAATGGAGGAACTGCTGGCCTTGGTGGGGCTGAACAGGTGGCACCTGCACCAATACCCGCACCAGTTCAGCGGCGGGCAGCGCCAGCGCATAGGCATAGCCCGGGCCCTGGCCATGAGCCCGAAATTTATCGTCGCCGATGAGCCGGTTTCGGCCCTGGACGTGTCCATTCAGGCCCAGATCATTAACCTGCTGAAAGACCTGCAGGCGCAGTTTCACCTGACTTACCTGTTTATAGCCCACGATATCAACGTGGTGCACCATGTCAGCAACCGCATTGCCGTGATGTACCTGGGCAGGGTGGTGGAAATGGCCGGCCGGGACGATCTGCTCTTTCACTCCCGGCACCCGTACACAAAAGCGCTTATTTCAGCCATCCCCGAGATCAGCAAGAGCCAGCGGCGGGAAAGGATTCTTCTGGAGGGGGCCATACCCAGCCCGCTCAGCCCGCCTCCGGGGTGCTGCTTTCAGACCCGCTGCCCGCAGAAAAAAGGGCCGGTATGCGGGGAAATTGTGCCCCGGCTGAAGGACATCGGCGGCAATCACCTGGTGGCCTGCCATCACTTTACATAGAGCGGGAGGATGATACATTGCTGCCTTTAATCGGGATCTCCCTTGCTTTTGAAACCAACCCGGAGGACTCCCCAATACCGGGATCGGACATTTACTACACCAACCGGGAATATGCCCGGGCCGTCGAACTGGCCGGGGCCGTTCCCGTAATGCTGCCCGCCGTAACGGACCGGCAAATTTTTCACGGCCTCCTGGAAAGTATCGACGGGCTGGTTGTTACCGGAGGGGCCAGGCCGCTGCCTCAACATATGCTGTCAGGCCCTTCCCTGCCCGGCTTGAGGGAGCAAAACCCGGCCCGCTACGACTGTGACTGCCTGCTGATCAAGGAAGCGCTGGGCCGGGGCATGCCCGTCCTGGGAATCTGCCGCGGCCACCAGATGCTGAACGAAGTGACCGGGGGAAGCTTAATCCCGCGCATCCCCGATCCCCACCCCCACCGCCAGGCGTACGCGCCCAATATGCCGGCCCATGAGGTGGAGATAAAACCCGGCACAACCGTCCACCGCATTACCGGCCGGCCGATCCTGGCCGTCAACAGCCTGCACCTCCAGGCGGTGGAAAAAACAGGCCCGGGCATGGATATCTCCGCCAGGTCAAGGGACGGCATTGCTGAGGCCATTGAAAGCAAAAGCCACCCCTTCGCCCTGGGGGTACAGTTCCACCCGGAAAAAATGGTAGCAGACCCCGTTTTTTTAAACTTTTTCAAAGCCCTGGCCGAACACGCCGGGGTATACCGCAAAAAAACAGCCGGACACCGGAGCGGTCAGTAAGCCAGATTTAAGAATTCAGGGCTCCATGCCGCAAATAAATTTAATTTAGCCGCCACCCTCAATTTCCACCTGCAGCGCCATTTTTAACGCCAGGCCGATAATCAGCAGCGGACAAGGCGCCCACTCCCCTTAAAACGACCAAAACCTCTGTTTAGGATATATCTTTTACAGAAGAAATATCTTTACGACGCCGAAAAGAAAATATAGTCAATATATTTTCTATCATTTGACCAGGAGTGTGAAAATTGGCAGAAAAGATGTCCGCTCTTTCCCGCAACCCCAGGTCCCCGGCATCCCTTACACCGGTTCAGATTATAGTCCTGGGATACTTTATATTTACCCTTACGGGAACTGCCCTGCTCAGCCTTCCCTTTTCCAGTCAGCCCGGGGTTGAACTCAGCTTTATCGGCACCCTATATCATACCACTCCGTATTTTTTCAGGCCTTCCATTATTCCCCACGCATAACCTGCTTTTGATATTACTGTTCCTTATTTTACTACATTAAAGTGTTTATGATTATTAGTCGTAAGTCGCAACCACTCCGCTTTTCTTTAGCTCCTTTATCTTTTCCCGGGAATAGCCCAGTTCTTCCGCCAGGATCTGCCCGGTATGCTCGCCCAGAAAGGGCGGGGCGCGCCTGATCTGCGCCGGTGTCCGGGACAGTTTGCCGGCAAAGGGAACCTGGACAATTTCCCTGTCCAGGTAGGGGAGCCTGACGCTGCCGACCATGCCCCTGACCCTGAAATGGGGGTCCAGGATGGCTTCCCGCAGGCTGTTCACCGGCGTGGCCGGCACATTGTTCGGCCTGAGCAGTTCCAGCCATTCCCTTTGGGTTTTCTTAACAAAGGTCCCGGACAGAACCCGGTGCAGTTCCAGGCTGTTTTCGTACCTCAGGTGATCACTCTTGAATCTCTCGTCTTCCAGCAGGTCCGGCCTGCCGATTCCCCGGCACAGGTTGGCCCAGAAAGCCTCTTCCAGCACTCCGATGGCGATTTGCCTCCCGTCGGCAGTATCAAAGACGTCATTGGTGGCCCTGACATGGCTGAACTCTTCATGGACAGTCCCATCCACACCGGAGATAATATCCCCGAAGCGGGTGCTGGCCCAGGAGAAAACGCAGTCCGCGATGGCAATGTCTATGTACTGTCCCCCGCCGGTTTCCTTCCTGTGGTACAGCGCCGCCAGGATGGACACGGCGGCGTACATGGCCGACGCCAGGTCCCCCACCGGCAGCCCGCTCCTGGCCGGAGGGCCGCCCACCCGGGCCGGGATGCTCATGGCCCCGGCCAGGGATAAATAGTTGACATCGTGCCCGGGCTCCGGTTGATAGGGCCCGTACTGCCCGTAGCCGGATATGGAGCAGTACACTATAGCCGGGTTGCGCCTGCTTACGGCCCGGTAATCAATCCCCACCCTTCCGGCCACCCCCGGGCGGAATCCCTCCACCAGCACGTCGCACTTCTCGGCCAGCCTTCCCGCTATCTCTTTTCCCGCTTCTGTTTTGAGATCGACGGCTATGCTGCGCTTGTTCCTGTTCACCGAGTAGTAGGCTCCCGGCAGAATTTCCCGGGCATAGTCACCCCGGCCCCTTTCCTCCACCTTAATGATATCGGCCCCCAGGTCGCCCAGCAGCATGGTGCAGAAGGGTCCGGGCAACAGGCGGGTAAAATCCAGCACCTTTATGTTATCAAGAGCGCCCATCTCATCCCTCCCGCAATATTTCCCGGGCGATGATCAGCCGCTGGATCTGGCTGGTGCCCTCCACGATCTGGGTCATCTTGGCATCCCGCATCATTCTTTCCACCCGGTAATCCTGGATGTAACCGTAGCCTCCCAGCACCTGCACGGCGTTGGTGGTCACCTCCATGGCCAGGTCGGCCCCGTAACGCTTGGCCATGGCGGCGTACATCCCCGCCGGCAGGCCTTTGTCCTTGCGCCAGGCGGCGTAGCGCGCCAGCCAGCGGGCCGCCTCGATGCCGGTGGCCATATCGGCCAGCATGAACTGGACTGCCTGGAGGGAGGCAATGGGCCCGCCGAAGGCCTGCCTCTGCCGGGCGTAATCCCGGGCGATTTCGTAAGCCCCCTGGGCTATGCCCACCGCCAGGGCACCGTTGGTGATCCGCCCGCCCTCCAGGGCCTCCATCAGCATGGGAAACCCCTTGTTCTCGGCCCCTCCCAGCAGTTGGCCGGCCGGCACCGCGCAGTTCTCCAGGACCACCTCGCAGATATGCGTGCTGCGGACGCCCATGGTTTTCTCCACCTTGGGCACCGACAGCCCCGGGGTGTCCTTGGGCACGATGAACACGCTGATCCCCCGGGCTCCGGCTGCCGGGTCGGTCTTGGCGGCAATGGCCATCACGTCGGCCACGTCGGCATTGGTGATAAAACATTTCTGCCCGTTGAGGATATAGCGGCCGCCGTCCCGCACCGCCGTGGTCCGGATGGCGGCGGCGTCGGATCCGGCGCCGGGCTCGGTCAGCCCGAAGGCCGCCAGCATCTGGCCGGACGCCAGGGGCGGCAGCCACCGCCGGCGCTGCTCCCCGGTGCCGTGCCGGTACACCAGTTCCAGGACCATGTTGTGAATGAAAATAAAACCCATGGCCCGGTGAACCCGGCCCAGTTCCTCGGCCACCAGGACGGCGGACACCCGGTCCAGGCCGGTACCGCCGTATTCCTCGGGGCAGTACATGCCGGTGAAACCCAGTTCGGCCATTTTATAAAAAACACTGCGGGGAAAATAAGCCTTTTCCTCCCACTGGTCGGCGAAGGGCGCCACTTCCCTTTCGGCAAACCGGCGGGCCAGCGCCCGGATCTGCTCCTGTTCACCCGTTAACTGAAACAATCGCTTCACTCCTCAGACATATATATGATCCAGGTCAATTTTTTTGCGCAGCAATTCCAGCACATTTTCACCCGGGGGCTGGGCCTCCACGGCAGCCGACACATCTATGGGGAACCCGGTCTGATCCATTACCTCTTGAACTGAAACGCCCGGGTAATACTCGCTCAGGCACATGCGCCCGGTCCGGCCGTCAAAACGCATCACGCCCAAGGTGGTAACCACCGCCACCGGCCCCCTGTTCTCCGGCAGGCCGGCCTTTTTCCGGCCCCCCGGCCCGTCTATCCAGCCGGGACTGGTGACGTAGTCCACCCTTTCCACGAAGCGCCTTCTTTCATGCCTCATGACAATAACCGTGTTGATAAAGGTGGCGATCCCGTTTGCCCCCCCGCTGCCGGTCAGTCTCGTCCGGGGGCGGTGATAGTCCCCGATGCAGGTTGAATTCAGGTTGCCGTAGGGGTCAATCTGGGCGCCCCCCAGAAAGCCCAGGTCAACCTTTTCCGGCTTCCCCAGCAGGAGCCCGCAGTAGCGGTAGCGGGGCCACCACACCGAGGCCCGGTAGGCGAAACGGGTGTCCGACACCCCGATGGGCAGTTCCTCCAGCCGCCCGTCGATGATGCCGGTCTCGGAAATGATTATAGAATTGGGGGCGGCGGTCAGCTTAGCCAGGGTGGCCCCGATCAGGGGCAGCCCGGTGCCCACGATGCAGACCATGCCGTCCTTTATCTGGCGGGCCAGGGCCACCGCCATCATCTCCCGCCTGGTGTAACTACTGCTACTACTCCTCCTCTCCTCTTTCATGTCGCGACATTTCTCCTTGCCAGATTCTCCACGTAGTTCTTTTCACCCACCCTGAGTCCCGCCAGGCGCTCCGGGCCAACCTTTTCCACGTATGCCCGGTGGTCCGCCGGGGAGTATATGTACTCGTCCAAAAAACGCCGGAAAAGCGTGTCGTCCCGGGAAGCGCGCTCGTACAGGTACATGAACTGCGGGTCGTAGTCATAGTAGTTGGGGCACTGGGCGGGGTGGGCGCCGAAAGGCAGGTGCACCAAGGCATCCGGGATCAGGCAGGGAATCTGGTTGAGCCAGGGCTCCCGCCGCAGTTCCTCCGGATCTACCAGCTCTTCGCAACTTATGACGAGCCGCCGGGCCGCCATGGCCATGTCCACGTCGGAAAAGGCCGGCCCTTCAATGCGGGCGGTGCCGTCCCGGGCCGCCTTCTGGACGTGTATGAGGGCCACGTCAATTTGGGGGACGGGGAGATAAACCAGCCTTTCTCCGGGGTGAAAGGGGTTTTCCCGGATTAAAAACTTGGCCGGCGGCAGTTTTGGGTCCTGTTTATACCTCTCCGCCGGAATTCCCCATTTCCCCTCCAGGTCCGACCCCATGAGCAGGTGGCGCACCGGGATAAAAGGCAGCCCCAGGGCGGCGGCGTGAAACCGCAGCGGCTGGATGTCCGAGCTGTAATCCTCAAACTCTATCTCTCCCCGCTCCACGGCCTTCCGGAAGCACTGACCGATGTTGCCGAAAGCGGCGTTGGCGATGTAGGCGGTGACGATCAGCCTGACACAGCCGGCCCCGACCAGCAGGTCGGTCTCCCCACCACCGGCCCCGCTTCCTTCAATGTATAAATTTTTTTTCCCCTGCCGTACGATTTCCCGTACTAAGGAATAAGGTTTCCGGTTGGTGGTGAAGCCGCCGATGGCAATGGTGTCGCCGTCGCGCACCATTTCCCGGATGGCTTCCGCGCAGGTCATCAGCAGTCCCAATGTATTCCCCCCATCATCTCCACCAGCACCGATTCCTTCACCAGGCTGCCCGAATAGGCGATGAGCCGCGGTATAACCACCCGCACTACCGGAATCCCTATTTCGGGGTGGGTCAGGTTGACTGCAATCACATCCATATCCTTCTCTTTAAACCTTTCCAGGTACAGTTCTATATCGCTCTTTATATCACCGGCCGAGCAGTTAGCCAGATTGTTGAGGGAAATGCCCTTCCCCGGCCTGGGCAGGCCGTGCCGCGCCAGATCCCCGGGGTCCAGCGCGCCCGTTACTTTCTGCCTCACCTTTTGCTGTTCCATCTCGGTCAGGGCCCTTAACAATCCCGCCTGCGGGTCCAGGCTGGTTCCCGATCCCCCGAAATACCGGCGGCCACTGCCGTTGCGGTAGCATATGAAGGCCGTAAATGTGGATATATCCGGCCCCAATTTCTCATTTATTATCCGGAAGGCATATATGTTTTCGGCGGGCAGCGCTCCCCGGATAAACTTTTGTATCAAAGGGCTCCCCGCGCCGCTTAAGTCAATAGACTGCATACTTTCCAGCTTTTCCAGGTTAAAAGCCTGGTAAAGGGAGTCCCTTTCAATTATCTCGGCCATTCCCTGGACCACAGCCTCCTCAATGGTGTTCCCCGCCGCCAGGCCGCCGGTGTCGTTGAACATAAAGGACAGGTTGTCGGCCGACAGGTAGGGATAGTAGACCACTGCGGCGGGAACCAGCACCGGTTCATTCCTGGCCAGGGAATAGCCCCAGCTCCATTCCCGGCACAACCGGCCCAAATCCCGGAAGCACATCCTTGCCCCGGCCGGGCAGCCCGTACATTTCGGGGGCGGGGCGGGAAAACGGAATTCCGCCGGATCCACGGCAATGTCCCGCACCTCCCGGTAATCCGCCCGGATCACCCGGTGGTGGGCGAACCTCTGCCCGCAGTACCTCTCCACCGCCTCCATCATGGCGCTGGCCCTGGACTGGTGGGTGGTCATCCCCTTGCCGTAGTTCTCCCGGGGAGGACGGTTCAGCGGGGCCGGCGGGGAGGCCCACAGGTAAAGGGCGCGGTGGCATTTTGCCCTGTGGGCGGCGTTATTGACCCGGAAGATGGGCACCCCGTCGGTAATCCCGGGGTCCACCTGTTCCACGCTGTCTATGCCGATTTTTTCGGCCACGCCGTTCACCCTGCTTACCGTTTCGGCCGGGGGAACCGAGAAACTCCCGGTTTCCCGGTACCGCACCGCCCTGCTCTTGAGCTCAATCTCCACCCCGTCCGGCACTGTATATTCCTTTTCCAGGGCCTTCCCCGCCGGCGGTCCGGCGGTCAATCCCGAATGCACAGACCCAGTCAAAATAATTACCTCCCTTTGCACTGCAGCCCCTCCGCGGGGGCCCGCGGTGTTCCGGCGCCGCCCCTGCCACCGCAAGTTATGCGCACTATCCACCATTTCGATGCACTACAGGCCGGCTCTGGCCGAGAGAATGCTTTCGGGCCTGGCCCCCCACGATTTCACCTGCACGTATCCGTGCTTCTGCCGCTCCACGGTGACGGTCTGGAGGGAGCACCCGCCCGGGTTGTCGCACCTCTCACATTCCACGCACTGCACCGACTCAAACCCCGCGGTGAAGGGACAGACCGCTATGCAGTTGGCGCAGGCCGCGCCGTTTTCCTGCCAGAACCGCAGGCAGCTTTCGGCCTCCACGTACCATGTCTTTACACCGGGGTTATTGTTTTCGCACACCGTTGCAAAGCTCTGCCGGCCGAAACTGATTGACCGGGGCGGGCATTCCCGGGCGCAGAGCAGGCACTGCCGGCAAAAATCAGTGATCCCGAAATCCACCGGCCTGTCCACCAAAAGCGGCATGTTGGTCAGCACCTTGCACAGCCGCACGCACGGGCCGTACTCGGGGGTGATGAGCAGGCCGTTTCTGCCGATCTGGCCCAACCCGGCGTCTATGGCCAGGGGAATGCTGAGGGCGGTGTCGTTCATGCACGGTATGGCGATATAGCCCAGGGAGCGGATAAATTCGGCCAGCGCAATGGCCAGGATACCCATCCGGGAGTAGCCCATTTCGGCCGCCGTGCTGGCCGCCACCGCCGGCGAGGTCCTGGTAAACTCGATGTTCATGGCCACCGCCATCACCACCGCCCTGTCCACCGAATCGGGAATGATAAAACCGTCGTCGGTCTCGGCTGGCTGGCCGGTGTCGGCAAACACGAAGGGCTTGAACAGGTCCTCGGAATACACCCACCTCCTGTCCAGCCTGGCGACGCCCACCAGGTCGCTGCCGTATACCCCGGCGGCGTATTTCACCAGTTCGGTCAGTTTTTCCGGCTCCAGGGGGGCCGGTTTTCCGTAAAGCTGCTCCGGCACGAACAGGGGATTCCATTTCAGAAACTGGAAGTTGGGCATTCCGTACATGCCCAGGATCATGTTCATGGCGTTGCCGCCGAATTCAAGGGCATAGTCCGCCCGGGTTTTGCCCGCGGTGTTGTGCATTATGTGGGCAGCCATGTTGGCCAACATCTTGTCTACCCAGCATATGATCCCGGTCTGGCCGCTGTCCTTTTGCCCCAGTGTGACAAAGCCCTGCCTGTAGACAGGGAACCTCCGGTAGACACTGTCGTCGATTTCATATACCGGCCTGTCGGTGGTATATTTGGATCGGGGAATCATATCTCACCCTCCCGGACAATTATGGTAAAGAATGGCTGACAGGGAAAACTGTCAGCCATTCCCACTTTAACCCGCTTTGCATCTTCAGCCGTCACCTGGGCCAGATAATATGCTGAAACTCTTCCAAACCGAGCCTCTTTATGGTGGACTTGAGCGGCTTGCCGGTCCTTTCGTCCCAGCCCAGGGTCTTGTAATACTCCCGCACCCAGCCTTCAATATAGGGGGCGACGCTCCTGCCCGCCGCCGGCCCGGCGTCCGGAGGCGCGGGGTCACTTATCCGCGGCGACACCTTGATGTCATCCTCGGCCGTCAGCCCCTGGCGCATGTTAAATATCCTCTCCAGGGTTATGGTGCGCTCCCCGACCTCCCAGGCCTCCTGCGGGGTGAAATCATCCCAGCCGGTGACGGCGGCCACAGCCTCGGCCTCGAACCTGAGAATGCCGGGAATGCCCCAGGTGGCAAACCAGCAGCAGCCCACGCAGTCCTGCAGCATTTTCACTATACCGGTGAGGGCCACCTCCTTACCCTTCCCGAAGGGGCTTAAGGGATCAGTCTTCTCCGGATACCCGGCGTCGGCCTCGGGAGTCCAGCAGTCGGCTCCGGGCGCGGGCCAGCCCGCTCCGCCCCCCACCAGCTGCCCCAGCAGTACTCCCCAGGCCCGGCGCCAGTCGTGCAGGTTCATACCGGCGCCCTTTATGTGCACCGCCGCCCCGGGCAGCCCCACCCGATCGGCCGCGGACTTGGGCCCGTCGGCCAGCACATTGCCGAATCCTTCCCGGTGGCAAATCTTTCTCAGCAGCGTTTCCACCACCTTGACATCGCCCCATTTGAGCTCAAGGCCGTCGGTAAACTCCTTGCTGATCAGCCCCTTCTCGTAAGCCTCGAAGGCCACCGCCATGGCGCAGCCCACGGTGCTGGACTCGACGCCCAGGCGGTCGTTCAGGTCGGTGAGGTACCACACCTCGCCGGGGTCGTTGGCGCCGACTCCCACAATGGAGGCCGCCCCTTCCTGGTTTTCCCCCCCGCCGGATAGCGTGGCCACGTAGCCCTCGTAGGGGCCGGAGGTAACCTTTACTTCATAGCAGCACGCCACCGGGCACCGGTAGCACGGCACTGTTTTTATTTCATGGGAGGCCATCCCCCGGCCAAATCCCGGTATGTCGTTAACCAGCCAGTTCTTTGAGGAAAGCCCCACCAGCCCCCGCACGCCTTCGTACTGGTCCCGCGGCACCCCGGCCTTGCCCACGATGGGGGACAACCCCACCTGGGTGGTCAGCTTGGTCCATTCGGTGGAGGCCTGTCTAAGCCTGTCGGGGTCGTTTACCGGCGTTTCCGGGCCGGTGCCCCTGACGGCCATAGCCTTCAGCCGCTTTGAGCCCATCACCGCGCCCACGCCGGAGTGGGCGAAGAGGTGGTGCTTGTCGTTGGCGATGGCCGCCCCCATCACCACATTTTCCCCGGCCGGGCCGATGGCAGCCACGCTGCAGCCGTCGTCGGCGCCGCACTCCTTGTTGAGGCCCAGCTCCTCCTTGATCAGATCCTCGGTATCGTGGGTGTCCTTGCCCAGGAGGTAGCCGGCGTCGCGCAGCTCCACCCGGTCGTCGTTAATCCACAGGTACACCCACTTGTCCGATTTCCCGGTAATGACAACGCCGTCATAGCCGCTCATGCCCAGGTGCACGGCAAACCAGCCGTGGCTGTGGGAACGGCCGGCGGTAAAGCCCGTATCAGCGTTCAGGGTGGTTATGGTGCAGTTGTTTGACGACGGCACTCTTGTGCCCACAAGGGGAGCGTTTAAAATAATCAGCGGGTTTTCAGGTTCCAGCGCCCCCACCCCCTCCGGCAGTTCCCGCATCAGGTACCAGAGGCCGAGGCCAAAGTTGCCCAGGTACTTTCTCAGCACCTTTTCGTCCGGAAGACCTTCCGTGTAGATTTTCCCGCTGCTCAGGTCAACCCTCAGTATCTTTCCTCGGTAGCCGCCTTTAATCATAATCCCTGTTCCTCCTTTTCCAATTTTTAAACTTATGTCAAAACAACTGCTGGCATAAATTCACGTCATTTAAAATTCCGGCCAATTTATTCGGCTCTACCGAAAGTCACATCCCGTTTATGGAGGGCAAAAGGGCCCCCCGGCACTTGTCGATCACCCCGCTTTCTTACCGTTTTCCGCCCGCCAGTCCCCTGGAATGAAGATAAAAAAGGGGATTTCTCTCATACCGCCGGGCTTTCCCGGTGGATTTTGTTTATTTTCTGGAATTCGGGATTCCATCCCAGTTTTACAGACAGTTGGAGCGCACCTTCCTTAATCAGGGCGATGGTTTCGGCCACCCGGCCCTTGTCCAGGCGGACTTCCGGCACGGCCAGGGACAGGCTGGCGATCACCTGCCCGGTATGATTCCTGACCGGAGCGCTGATTGATACCAGGCCGGGGATTCTTTCCCCGATGCTGAAGGCATAGCCCTGCTGCCTGATCCCGGCCAGTTCCTCCTTCAATTTCCGGGGGTCGCAGATGGTGGCCCCGGTTATTCTGGCCAGTCTGGTTTTGGCAATGACTTCATCGACCTCTGACTCTTTCATATAAGCCAGCAATACTTTAGCCGACGCCCCGGCGTAAAGGGGTGACCTCTGCCCTACATGAACAATGGGCCGCAAATCGTGGCTGCATTCTACGTATTCAAGGCACATCCTCTCATTGTCCTTGATAATGTTCAGGTGCACACTTTCGCCGGTCCTGTCCCTAATCCGGTACATTACGGGCAAGGCCACTTCGGCTATTTTCATCTGTTTGAAGACAATACTGCCTAAATAAAACAGTTTCAGGCCCAGCCTGTATTTTTTGCTGTTCCCGTCTTGTTCAAGGTAGCCGTTTTTCACCAGTTCACCGGCCAGCCTGCTCACCGTTGCCTTGGGCATGTTAAGGGCCTGGGCCAGGTCCACAACCCCCAGTTCCACCTTTTCAAAGGAAAAACAGTCCAATATATCCAGCGCCTTTTTCACTGAGCGAACGCCCTTAAACCCGTCAATCAAACAGGCACCTCCCGGACAGGATCCGTTCAGTTCCACAATATGGAACCGAGTTCCACATTACCATATACCTTATGTTACCATATATGGGCATTATAGTAAATTTAATTGTTATTCAATTAATCGACTTAAAGGAGCCATAAACGGCAAAAAAATAAGCCCCTTCACGGAGCTGATGACGGATCAACTATTTTAAACTATTTCAAGAGCCTTTAACTTTGCCAATCTCATCCCGGCAGGCGCGGCTCAAAAGCCACAGGTCAAGGCTTACAGCCACATAACGGAAGCCCTGCCGGATTCGCCGAGCTGCCTGTTCCCCGTCTGTGGCGAAAATTCCCGCCGCTACCCCCGCTTCCAGTGTCAGGCCCAGGCAGCGGTCGATGGCTGCCTGTACCTCAGGGTGGTTCATCTGGCCCGGGTGCCCCTTGGACACCGACAGGTCAAAGGGGCCCACGAACAGCACGTCAATGCCTCCGGTTTTTAAAATTTCAGGCAGGTTTTCCACCGCCCTGGCGCTTTCGCACTGCACCACCACCAGGGTCTCCCGGTTGGCCTGCAAAAAATACTCCGCCGCGCCCACCGCCCCGTAATTTGACGCCCGGGGCAGCATGGCCCCTCTCTCCCCCGCGGGATAGTACCTGGCTGCCTTTACAATCCGGGCGGCCTCCCCGGCTGTATTTACCTGGGGCACCTGGATGCCGTACGCCCCGACGTCCAGGGAGCGCAGGATGGTAGCGGGACTTCCGTCGGTGGTCCTGGTGATGGGCGCCACACCGTGCAGTTCCGCCGCCCGGATTAGGTTTACACTGGACTCCACGGACATGGGGCTGTGCTCCAGGTCCAGCAATAAAAAATCAAACCCGGCCAATGCCATGACCTCCACCACGTCTGGGCAATTGACCGATATAAGGGACCCGATAACCGGCTGACCATGGGCCAGCATCTTTTTAACCCTGTTCTCTTTCACCTGATGGTCCTCCTCTGTTGGACTCATTTCCAAACAGCACTCAAAAAAGAATGCCTCCGCTATCTTAGCAAAAGGCATCCTCCATTTCAATAATCTGACAGCCGGGGCCGGGCTGTTTAAAAACTGCACTGTTTCAATCACTCAACAAACCACGGCCCGACCCTTACGGCAGAAAACACCGGTTACTTCACCCTGGCATAAAAGGCCTCCAGCATGTCCGGAGTCAGCGGGCCGGTGTGCTTATCCCGGATGATGCCCCTTTTGTCAATAAAATAAGTGGTGGGGATGTAGCGGACCAGGTACTGCCTGGCCGTGTCACCCTTCTTGTCCAGCAAAACCGGAAAAGTGTAGCCGTTGGACTTTAAAAAGTCCCCCACCTGGTCCGGAGCCTTCTCGCTGACCGTCAGGTTCACCGCCAGCACCTGCATCTCCTGGCCCCTTTGGGTAAAGAATTTTTGTATGGCCGGCATCTCCTCCTTGCAGGGAGGGCACCAGGTGGCCCAGAAGTTGAGCATTACCGGCTTACCCCTGAAGGAAGAAAGGGAAACCTCCTTCCCGTCAGGGCCGGTGAGGGTGAAGTCGGGCGCCAGCTGGCCCGTTTCGGTCCCGGTCTGAACGCTCTTTTCCTGCCCGCCGGCCCCGGCGGCGCTTTGTTCCTTACCGGAGGAAGCCGCCGGCGCAGCGGCGCCGGGGCCCGCCTTGGCCGCAGCCCCCGGAGGAGCGGTGCCGGGGGTTTCCTTCTCCCCTTTCTGGCCGCCGGAACACCCGTAAATGCCAACCACGCTGAGGATAGCCAGACAGATAACAATAATGGAGATCAGTCTCCCGTTCATATAAACCCCCTCATTAAAAAGAAAATGGAACGTAGACAGACAGCCGGGCAAAGGAATTGGTCAGCACCAGCAGGCCCGTGCCAATCATCAGCCAGCCTCCTATTTTAGCCATTAATGGTAAAAGGGAAGCATGGCGGCGCAGGGCTCCCACCAGCCAGCCCAGGGCCAGGGCAGCCATAATAAAGGGAAGCGCCATGCCCAGGGCATACATGGCCAGCAGGTAGGCGCCCGTCAAAAGGCTGGCGCTTTGACCGGCCAGCAGCAAAATGGAGGCCAGGATGGGACCGATACAGGGCGTCCAGCCGGCCGAAAAGGCCATACCCATAAGCAGGGAGTTCAGCCGGCCCGCCCGGCGGGGAACAAAGTGAATCCTCTTTTCCCTCATCAGTCGGTTAAACTGCAGCAGGCCCGCCATGTGCAGCCCGAAGATTATAATCAGCACCCCGCTCACCTGCCGCAGCAGGTCCTGGTGGCGGATGAGCAGTTTGCCCAGGGCGCTGGCGGACAGCCCGAAGGCCAGAAAAACCAGGCTGAAACCGGTGACAAACAGCAGCGCGTTGGCCAGCACCGCAAGGCGCAGGCGCGCCGTCTCCGGGGCGCTCAATTCGGTTACCGAAGCTCCGGTCAAGTAGGTCAGATAGGTGGGGACGAGGGGCAAAACGCACGGGGAAAGAAAGGAAACCAGCCCGGCCAAAAAGGCCATCCCCAGGGTAATATTCACTTCGGGCAATCACAACCCCCCTGTTCCACAGGTTTTTATATCGCCGTCCCGGCGCTCACCTTCTAATTATACGATAAAACGGACCAGCCTATCTGTCAAAAGGGCGACTTGGCAAAAATCTTTACAGTCATCCCGGTACATACAAGCACCGGCCGTTGACCAGGCATATTATAGAAAAAATAAAAAAGATGGGAGAAAATTCATGAAACCGGTTATTTTAAGCGTGGACAGCCAAAATACCATGCGGGCCTTTTTGGAAGCGCCTTACAGGGTGTACCGGGAAAAAACGGTGCCGCCCACGGCGGGCAGATTGAAATCATCCCTGCGGTTTTCACCGATGGCCAATCCGGTACTGCAGCACATACGGTTCGCCAATTTTGTGGCTTTTATTGAAGGGCAGCCGGTGGGGCGGATAACCGCCTCCGTTGACAGCCTGAACCCCAGGCCCGACGAAGGATTCTGGGGATGTTTCGAGTGTATCGACGACCCCCGGACGGCCCGGGAGCTGTTTGGCGCGGCGGCCCAATGGCTCAAAAAGCAAAAGAAAAGTATCATGATTGGCCCCGCCACCCTGAATACCAACCAGGAAGTGGGGTTGCTGATAAAGGGCTTTGAAAATGAATGCCTGCAGGATATGCCGTACAACCCCCCTTATTACCGGGATTTGGTGGAAAAGGCCGGACTGGCCAAGTATCAGGACCTGGAGTGTTTTAAATGGGAGCTCCCCCGCTCACTGTCCGGCGAACTGCAAAAGGAAAGCCGGGCAAAGGATGTGGTTATCCGCCCGGTAAACTACGGCCTGATAAGCAGGGAAGCGCCCATAGTCCGGGAAATCAGCAACAAAATGATGTCCGGGGTATGGGGATATATTCCCATGACCCTGGACGATGTCCGGGCATTCCTGATGCACTGCGCCCGGCACGTCCCGCCGGGCCTCTTCATAATAGCCGAGGTGAAACGGGAACCGGCCGGCATGACCGTGAATATTCCCTATAAAATGCCCAAAGCCGACGGTACCGGCGGAAAACTGAGGCTGGCCATCGGCGGGCTTCTTCCGGAATTCAGGCAAAAAGGAATCCACAGGCTATTACTCAGGGAATTGTATAAACAGGCCAAAAATCTGGGCTTTACCGGGGGAGAGGCCTCCCAGGTGGCCGAGAGCAACGAAGATATCAAGAAAAAGGTGATCAAACCCTTTTTTGGTGATGAAATCATCAAAATATTCAGGGTGTACGGGCAAGAGATCTGAAGAATGCGCTGGGCATTATATTTAAAAACCACCCGACGGAGTGAAAAGTCCAAAATGCGGGTGGTTTTTTGCAGGTTTTTTGCCTCCTTTAAAGAATTTAACGGCAGAAAAATCTATTTTTTAGGAGGGAGTTCCCTTGAAAAGATTAGGTGCAATTTTGCTGTGTTTTGGCGTGATTTTTTTATATCTTTTGCCCGCCGGGGCCTCCGGTTCCCCGCAGCCCGTTAATTTCACGGTGGTCTTCAAGGGCGAGAATCTGCCCCCCAATGCCCACGGCCTGATCAGGGATATGGGCGGAGAAGTCATATACAGCATCCCCAAGATCGGGGTAGTCCAGGTGCAGGCCCCGGCCGGCTTCGCCATGGCGGCCGCTGGAAATGATTTGATCCAGGCGGCCACGCCCTCCTTGATTGAGAAATTGCCCGGCGCCTACTCCCAAAGGCTGGGCACATCCTCCGTCAACCTGGATGAGGCCTTTCTCTACAACATGTACCAGTGGGACATCAAGCGCGTCACAAACAGCGGGGCCAGTTTCAACCTCGGCGCCGGCAGCCATGACGTGGTGGTGGGGGTTATCGACACCGGGGTTGACTTGAACCACCCCGACCTGCGGGCCAACCTGCTGGAGGGCTCAAAAAACCTTGTTCCGGCCGGGGGGCTGTACGGCAACGATTTGACCGAACTGGGAGATGAAACGGACGTACAGGACCGCATCGGCCACGGCTCCCACGTGGCGGGCAATATCGCGGGCCGCGGCGCTATCCTGGGAGTGGCGCCGGATGCCGGATTCAGGGCCTACCGCGTCATCGGCGCCACCGGGGATGCTTATATTGCCTGGATCGTAAAAGCGGTAGTGGCCGCCGCCGATGACGGGGTGGACGTAATCAACATGAGCCTCAGCGGGATTTTTTTCCGGGGCCAGGTATGGTACACGGACCCCGGCACAGGGGAGAAAATCCGTTTGGGCAATGATACGGCCGACTATATCGCCCTCTTGCGGGCCGTTGATTACGCCAATAAAAAAGGGGTTTTGGTGGTGGCTGCGGCGGGCAATGACGCTCTGAACGCGGGCCATAAGAAAGAAATAACCGGCTATCTGAATGAACTGTACGGAGGGTACGGATTCAGCTTTACAGGATCCGGAACCGTTGTTCCCGCCTCACTGCCCAACGTGGTCGCCGTATCGGCCACCGGGCCGGACGACCGGCTGGCCCTGTACTCCAACTACGGGTCCGGATTGGCCAACGTGGCTGCCCCGGGGGGAGACTGCCGGATCTACCTGAACACGCCCGAGGCGGACCGCACGGTGGACAATGTCTTCGCCAGGGAATTCTGCCTGAGCTCCATTCCCATAATAGAACTGCTGTACAACGACGACAAAACCGTCATCACCGGATACAATTATATCGGCCCGGGGTACGGCTTCAATATCGGCACCTCCATGGCCACACCGAAAGCTTCCGCCGTGGCCGCTTTGGTCATTTCCAAATACGGTAAGATGAGCCCCGCCAGGACCAGGGAAATACTGCAAAAAACAGCCGAAGACATCGGTAAAACGGGGCACGACAGCTCATTCGGCCACGGCCTGGTGAATGCGTACAACGCTTTGTCCGGTATTAAAAAATAGGGCCGCCCTGAATCCGGCAAAATTAAGCACGCAAAGACCCGTCTCCCGGTGGAGGCGGGTCTTTTTCCATGCTTAAAATCCCCGGGCGCATAACTGCGCCTTTTTAAACTTCAGGCGCCTGGCGCCTAAGTTATATACAGGTGTTTATTCCCGGTCCCTTTCCAGTTCCGCCCTCTCCTCCGCCGACAGGTAGTCTACCCCGGCCATCAGCTCTATATGGTGGCGCAGTTCATGCAGGATGGTCTCCCTTAATTCCTTTTTCCAGGCATTTATGCCGGCGCCGCCCAGCAGACTGACAAATGATCCGTAATAGATCATTATTGTTGATCCCAATATATCGTCCTGTATATATTCTGCCATTATTAAATAATCTCCGTCTTTTTTTACCGTTTCAACAATGTTGAAACCGCCGTTCAAGTCCCGGCAGAATTTGGCCGGTATTTCATCGATGATAGCGCCGGCTAAATCCGTGAACTGGTCAATTGTTAAAGTCTGTTTTCTGCTTTTAGCCAACCGGTGAAACCTCCGTAATTTCTTTTGGCTGGGGGCTGAAACGGCGCCCGGCAGAATGGGGGTCAGGCTTTACTTTGTTACTTTTCTCCAATGTGACTTTGTTTAGAGTAATTCACAATGTAAAGCCTGACCCCCATAATTTACGGACTGCCGAAAGCTTATTTATTATATCGAAGGGAAGCGAAGGGAAGGGATGTTGTTGAAATGTTTACAAGTTACTGTATTTTCTTTTGTCAACTTGTAAACAACGTCCCTTCCTATTTTTCCCAAAAAACCCGCCCCTTGCAGGGGGCGGGCCGGACATATTTGGGGTATTATCTTAATTGGTTTCAGGCCTAAGACTCTGCCACAATCTTTACCACCTTGTCATTCTCCAGGGTAAGTTTTACATCCATACCTTTTTCCAGGTCATCCAGGTCCTCTTCATGGCCGTCAACTATTACATCCACATCGCTTGAAAGGCTGTATACCGTGTAATCACCGTCAACTTTTACGGTGATGCTGGATGCGCCCACTGACTCCAGTACGCCGGATATGGTTCCGGAATCGGCGTCTATTTCCGTCACTTCCCCGTTGTCAATGGTGAGCTTGACCTGGTAGCCCTTTTCCAGGTCGTCCGGTTCGGCGTCCTTTCCGTCCAGCGTCACATCAACATCTTCGGATAACTCATAAACCTTGAGCACGCTGTTTACTTTAACCGTTATGCTGTCGCCTCCCACCGACTCCACGACGCCTGAAACCTGAACCTCACCCGAATCGGCCTCAATCCCGGTAACCTTGCCTTCCTCCAGGGTCAGTTCAACCTCATAGCCCTTTTTAATATCGGCCAGGTCCGCTTCCTCTCCGTCAACCTCCACCTCGACATCTTCATCCAGGGTATAGACCTTCAGCTGTCCGTCAACTTTGACGGTGATGCTTAAAGAACCTACCGATTCAACTACTCCGTCAACCGTTTGGTGATCGTTGTCGTCTTCATCCTCATCCTCGTCATTGTCCGAATCACCAGTGCCGCGGGCTATAACAACGATGGCTTCCCTCTCGCTGTTCAGCAGAATGGAGGCCTTATCGCCCTTTTCCAGGTCTTCCAGTTCCGCCAATTTGCCGTCCAGGTAAATAAATGCTTCATCAGCCACCTTCACGGTCAGTTCGCCCACTACCACAGTACGGGGGCCAACCGCTTTCTTGATGGTAATGGAAGGGCTGTCTCCATCATCAACTTTTGTGATCACACCCTGGATGAAACTGAATCCCTGCCTGGGGGAAGGCATTTCATAACCTTCCCTGGCCCTTACCAGCATGGTGGCCATCTCGGCCCTGGTCACCGGCGTGCCGGGCTGGAAAACATGCCCCGGATATCCTGAAATGATACCCTGGTCGGTGGCAACCTTCACGTAGCCCCGGGCCCAGGCCGGTATGGCCGACTCATCCCTGAAATCGAGATCGGCCCCTGCGTTTTCTATGGCCTCATCTTCCAGGCCCAGTGCCCTCACCAGCCATACCGTCACCTCGTAGCGCTGGGCGGGTTTGTTAAAGGCCATGGTGTTGAGCTCAACCTCGCTGAGTATACCCTTTTCAACCGCCAGGTCAAGGTACGACCCGGCCCACGAGGACACCCCTTTTGCTTTTTTATGCTTGCCCGTCGGCAGTACGCTTGCGAAATCATCGCCGTTGAGCATCCGGACAATCATGGTAACGGCTTCTTCCTTGGTCACCGGCTTGTTTGGCTGGAACGTATTGTCGCCGTATCCCCTGATCACGTTTTCGGCATTCATGAGCACGATATACTGTTCCGCCCAGTGCCCGGATATATCTACCAACGGCACCTTCGCCCGGGCCTTAGCCGCCTTGTCAAGACCTTTTGCCCCGGGATGGTTTTTCCACAGAGGCGCGGCCAAGGCGCTGCCGGCGGCCAGCAGCACCGAAAGGCAGACAGCTGTGAGCATAATGAATAATTTGGTAACCTTCCTCATTTACAGTCCCCCTTGAATCCTAAAATTTCCCAAAAGCATTCCGGGACAGGTTCCCGGCATCACCCCGCAAACGCAAGGCCTTTAATGCCCCAGCAGTCCCCGGTCGGTTTACCTCCAGTTCCTGCCGTTCCAACAAAGCGCATATCCCCTCGCTAACCCTCCGCATCACCTCACTCCGCAACTGGTCCAAAATCTTTTCAACCTGTCCTTGCACTTGCCTGGTTTCTGCCGTTCGACAGGCTGACTGGCAAGCATTAACACACTTTCTGTTTGTTAATACGCAGTGATTGATGGATTAATGGGGGTGTACCGTGAGAATTTTATGTGATGGGGCCGGGCTTTACTTTGCAGCCTGTTGCCAAACCCCGGCAATAAAAATGGTTTTGGCCTCCCCGTGGAGAATTATGTAGAAGGCTTTATGCCATTTTTTTAAAAAATGTATGAGGAGTGTAAAAAGATGAACAGTGACAAAATCAAAAAAGGGTTTGAGAAAACCGGTCAACTGGCGTTACTGCATGCCACCGGCGTTACCAGGGGGGCCTTTAAAAAACCTTTTATCGGTATTGCCAGCAGTTTTACCGACCTGGTGCCCGGACACGCTGATATGCGCAGCCTTGAGAGATATATCGAGAAGGGTATTCATTCGGGTGGCGGATACGCCTTTATTTTAGGCATACCGGCGGTTTGTGACGGTATTACCATGGGTCACACCGGAATGCATTACTCGCTGCCTTCCCGCGAGTTAATTGCCGATTCCATTGAGTCGGTGGCGGTGGCACACGCGCTGGACGGGCTTGTTTTGCTGACAAATTGCGATAAGATTACCCCCGGAATGGTTATGGCAGCGGCGAGGTTGGATATACCCGCCATTATAGTAACCGCAGGGCCGATGCTGGCAGGGCGGTACAAGGGTGAGAAACTAACCCTGGTCAAGAACGCCTTTGAAGCCGTTGGGGCTTATCGGGCCGGAAAGATAAACGACGAGGAGTTGGCGTGTTTCCAAATGGAGGCATGCCCAGGGGTCGGGTCGTGTCAGGGATTGTATACGGCCAATACGATGGCCTGTTTATGCGAGGCCATGGGGATTTCCCTGCCGGGCTGCGGCACATCCCTTGCAGTTTCGGCCAAGAAGAAGCGCATTGCATTTGAAAGCGGGGAAAAGATTGTTGAATTGGTAAAAAGAGGTTTATCGGCAAGAAAAATACTAACTAAAGCTGCCCTGGAAAATGCCATATATGTGGATATGGCTCTTGGCGGGTCAACCAATACGGTGCTGCACCTGCCGGCAATTGCCTACGAGGCTGGAATTGAACTGACCTACGGTGATTTTATCGGTATCAATGCCAGGGCGCCTTATCTTAGCGCCATTCAGCCTTCCGGTGATTATACCATGGAGGATCTGGAATATGCCGGCGGTATACCTGCCGTAATGAAAGTTATCAAGCCGCTGTTGCAGGATAATATTACCGTTTCTGGAATAACAGTACTGGAGTTGGCTGATGAGGGCTTAGTCAGCGACCAGAAGGTAATCAGGCCACTGGAAGATCCAATCAGCCCCGAAGGCGGCATTGCCATATTATTTGGCAACCTGGCGCCCGAGGGTGCGGTGGTTAAAGCATCGGCAATGAGTGAAAATATGCGAAAATTCAAAGGTAAGGCAAGGGTCTTTAATTCGGAAGAGGAGGCCATGAAAGAAATTTTGGATGGCGGTATCAAGCCTGGTGATTTTATTGTTATAAGATACGAAGGCCCCAAGGGAGGACCGGGTATGCGGGAAATGTTATCGCCAACCTCAGCCCTGGTCGGACTGGGCTTGCGGGACGAGGTGGCCCTGCTTACAGACGGAAGATTTTCCGGCGGTACCCGCGGTAACTGCATTGGTCACGTGTCGCCGGAGGCTTACGACGGTGGTCCGATAGCATTGGTCCGGGATGGCGATTTGATTGAATATGATCTGGAAAAAAGAACTCTGAACCTGCTGGTAGATGATCAGTCTCTGGATATTAGAAAGAAGGAGTGGAAGTGTCCCGGCCCCAAGATTAAAACGGGATACCTGTCCAAATACATCAAACTGGTTTCTTCAAGTAAAGAAGGGGCTGTCTGCAGGTAAAAACGCCGAACTATGTCAGATCGCGGCCTTAAATCGGGTGATATGGAGTAGAAATATGTTTTGGATTTGATTCACTCCATCACGGGCAGAATGCTATCCTGTTCCACCCTTTTGCGGCGGGATAACATGGCCTGCAATAAAGGCTGCCATGCCTCGTACGAAGGGTTCGACATCAGCCTGCGCAGCTTGGCCGCATAATCATCGCCGAAGGGAATACCTGTGTTAAGGTTGCGCTTATAGGTTTGAACGTCCATCAAATAGGGCTTCAGTCCAGTAAAAAAGTTGCGCTTGATGTACTCAAGGAAATAGTGGGGTCAGGCCCTTAACTTATTAACTTATTACTACTTCCCGTTAATATATTTGAAAACTGCCACCGGCGAAACCCCTATGTAACCTGCTATTTCCCTTAATGAATACCCATGGGACAATGCTGCTTTTGCATAGAGCGTTTTTACCGGTGTTAGCTTTCTCATCCTCGATCCTCTTTTTATAATCTCAAATTCCTCCTGGCTTGCGCCGGTTTCTTTCAGTATTTCATCCAACGGCTTCCTGCTTTCGTTAGTTTTTTCGTTGGATTCAGGTCTTCTTTGACTTCTTTTTCTGCTGTTTTAATTTCTTCAAGGCCGGGATCATCTTCCTGGTCCATTAGTTGGCAATATTTCTTGAAAGACTTATTTCTGTCCGCAGATAACATCCCCAGCAATAACCCTGTCTCTATAAAACCAGGCTCTGTCTTCCCGTAGTACAGGTCACTTGACCAGGGGTATTCACTTGCAGGCCCCCATTGTTCTATGCCGCTTCTCAGGAAAGAATCTCCAGCAAATCCACAGGCTTTTCTATAATAATCTTCGCCCCGTTTGTCTCAAGCTCTTCTGCCGTCCGGAACCCCCAGAGTACCCCCACCGGGTACATTCCGGCGGCTTTGGCCGTTTTCATATCGGTGCCGGTGTCTCCCAGGTACAGAAATTCCTCAGGTGGTATGGAAAGTTGTCTGGCAATTTCCAGGGCACCTGCGGGATCAGGTTTTTGGGGAACAGAGGGCCTTGCTCCCAACACCGGCTCAAAAGGCCATCGGGGCAGTAGACCGGCTACCATTATTTTAGTGAAGTCGTCCGGTTTGTTTGACAGCACGGACAGTTTACTGCCCCGGGCAACAAGGGCATCCAGCAGTTCCGGCACGCCCTCATAGGGACGGGTATTATTTAGCCACCGCATCCCGTATTCCTTGCGCATGGCAGACACACAGCCGTAAACTGTTTCCGGGTCCTGGCGGCCTTCGGGAAGAACGCGTCGCGCAAGTGCCTCCACCCCGTCCCCTACGAAACTCTTGTAAGCCTCCACGGGATGTATCGGGAAATTGTAGTACCGCAACACCGAATTCATGGATTCAGCAATGTCCTGGATGGTATCCAGAAGGGTTCCGTCCAGGTCGAATATAACCGCTTTATATTTCACGCCTTGTACCACTCCCCCGGTTAAAATGATTAGCCTGTGGCTCAAAAAACGCACAGAGGTACAATGAGGTCAGCCCGTAACTTTTAATCTTTTTTCAATCTTATCCCACTGTAATTGTACTGGAAGTTATATTCCTTTTTTTTCTTTTACAAGCGATATATTCCTGCTGATACAAAAAATAAAACCACCCTCCGGACACCGGAAGGGTGGTAACTAATTCCTTGTGCCCTCTCTGTGAGCCCTGTGCTCTCTGTGACTTAACAGGACACAGCGGCGGGTGGCAAAAACACTTCTGTCTCCTGTATTCTGTCTCCTGTCTCCCGACCGGAGGTACAACCCCCAAGCCCCTACTCCACCGTCACGCTCTTGGCCAGGTTGCGGGGCTGGTCGACGTTGCAGCCCCGGGCCACGGCCATCCTGTAAGCCAGCAGCTGCAGGGGCACCACGGTCAGCACCGGGGCCAGCAGGGGATGGGTGCTGGGTATGTGCAGGACATGGTCGGCCACCTTTTCTATCTCCCTGGCGCCGTCCATGGCCAGGGCCATCACGGTGGCGTCCCGGGCCTTGACTTCCTTGATGTTGCTGACCATCTTTTCAAACAGGCCCTGCTGGGTGGCCAGGGCGATTACCGGCACCCCCTCGGTAATCAGGGCCAGGGTGCCGTGCTTGAGCTCGCCGGCGGCGTAGGCCTCGGCGTGAATGTAGGAGATTTCCTTGAGCTTAAGCGCCCCTTCCATGGCCACGGTGTGGTCCAGGCCCCGGCCGATGAAAAAGGCGTTTTCGGTACCGTTGTAGCTGTGCACAAACTGGTCTATTATGCTGCAGTTGTCCAGGATTACCTTGACTTTGTCGCTGAGCTTCTTCAGTTCCTTGATAATTTCCCGCCTGTGTTCCTCCGGCAGGGTGCCCCGGATATCGGCCAGGTAAAGGCCGATCAGGTACATGGACATCAGCTGGGTGGTGTAGGCCTTGGTGGAGGCCACCGCTATTTCCGGCCCGGCCCACGTGTACAGGACATCGTCGGCCTCCCGGGCGATGGAGCTGTCCACCACGTTGGTCACCGCCAGGACCCGGGCCCCCCTCCTCTTCGATTCCCTCATGGCCGCCAGGGTGTCGGCGGTTTCCCCGGACTGGCTGACCACGATGACCAGTGAGTTCCCGTCAATCAACGGGTCCCGGTAGCGGAACTCCGAGGCGATGTCAATCTCCACCGGTACCCGGACCAGCTTTTCGATGATGTGTTTGCCCACCAGCCCGGCGTGATAGGCGGTGCCGCAGGCCGAGATAAATATTTTGTTTATGTTCCGGATCTGTTCCGGGGACATGCCTATCTCGTTCAACACCACCCTGGACCCGCCGGGGTCGATGCGGCCGCTCAGGGTGTCCTTCAGGGCCCTGGGCTGTTCGTAAATCTCCTTCAGCATGAAGTGGTTGAAGCCGCCCTTTTCGGCCTGGGCCGCCTCCCACTTGACCACGAAAACGCTTTTCTCCACCGGCCGGCCGTACTGGTCCATTACCGTGACCCCGTCCGGGGTGACTTCGGCGATTTCCCCGTCCTCCAGGATATAGGTGTTCCGGGTATGGCAGAGGAGGGCCGGTATGTCCGAGGCCAGGAAGTTCTCCCCGTTACCCAGGCCCACCACCAGCGGGCTGTCCTGGCGGGCGGCCACCAGGCGGCCCGGCTCGTCAAGGGAAAGCACCACCATGGCGTAGGAGCCCTCTATCTTTTTGGTCACCCGCAGCACCGTCTGCACCAGGTCCCCCTCGTAGAACTCCTCGATCAGGTGGGAAAGCACCTCGGTGTCGGTTTCCGACCGGAACCTGTGACCCATGGAAATGAGCCATTCCTTGATCGGCAGGTAGTTCTCGATGATGCCGTTGTGCACCACGGCAAACCTTACCTGGCAGTCGGCATGCGGGTGGGCGTTGATGTCCGAAGGCCGGCCGTGGGTGGCCCAGCGGGTGTGGCCGATGCCCGTGGTGGCGGAAAATTCGTACCCGTTAAGTTCCTCCCTCAGCACATCCAGCTTACCCACCCGCTTGTATACCTCTATCCGGTGGTTCTCCAGGAGGGCAATTCCCGATGAGTCGTAACCTCTATATTCAAGTTTTTTCAATCCGTCAAGCAGAAACGGAGCGGCGGGCCTGGGGCCTATGTAGCCTACTATTCCGCACATTTTTAAAACCTCCCGTAATTGCCCGTCGGTCGGGGCTGATATCCCTGAAATGCCCTGAAAACAAACAGGCCGCGGGCAATACCCGGCCCGCGGCAAAAAACGCATGGCTATGCCTGTCTGCCACCCGGGACACTTTTGTCCCGGCGGTCGCCCGCCGGTTTTGTATGTCCTTGACGGTGGTGGCCCACCGGGGAGCACCCGCCGAAAAATTCGATTAACTCCCCCCTCGTCAACCCGAAAAACGGAGATTCGGGTTCTGGCGCTTATGATTCAGTTGTCGCAGCAGCCGACCGCACCACCTCCCCCGGCGGATGCCGCCGTAAAATGTTTTTTGGTGACGCCGGTACGTTCATACTATCGTTAATTTACTATTCAACCCGAATGCTGTAGATACCTTTTTTTACAATCAGTTTATGCTAGCTTTTTCACCACTGTGACAATT
Organism: Bacillota bacterium; assembly: GCA_049323615.1. Classification (GTDB taxonomy): domain Bacteria; phylum Bacillota; class Desulfotomaculia; order Desulfotomaculales; family Desulfocucumaceae; genus JBMOPD01. The sequence goes on from JBMOPD010000011.1 coordinate 66,164, forward strand.
TTTTCCACCAGGCTGCGCAGAGTTTCGATATCCCTTCCCTCGGCCATCACCCGCACCAGGGGCTCGGTGCCCGAAGGCCTTACCAGCACCCTGCCCTGCCCGGCCAGCCTTTCCTCGGCCATGCGTACGGCATCCATAAGCAGGGGACTCTCCATTACCCCGTTTTTGTTTTCCACCCTGACGTTTTCCAGGATCTGCGGCAGCTTCTCCATCTGGGCGGCAAGCCGGGCCAGGGGTTTGCCCTCGTCTTTGATCACCGACAGCAGCTTGAGGGCGGTAAGCAGGCCGTCGCCGGTGGTGCTGTGGTTGAGGAACAAAATGTGCCCGCTCTGTTCCCCGCCGAAGGTGGCGCCGCACTGCAGGCATTCCTCCAGCACGTAGCGGTCCCCCACCTTTGTCTCTCTAACGTTGATGCCGCTCTCCCGCAGGGCCAGGTGCAGCCCCATGTTGCTCATCACGGTGGTCACCACCGTGTTCCGGTCCAGCTCTCCCCTGGCCTTCAGGTGGCGGGCGCAGATCACCATGATGTGATCTCCGTCCACTATCCTGCCTTCCGCGTCCACGGCCAGCACCCTGTCGGCGTCCCCGTCGTGGGCCAGGCCCAGGTCGGCTCCCACCCCGACCACCTTTTCCTGCAGGGCGCCGAGACTGGTGGAGCCGCACCCCTGGTTGATGTTCAAACCGTCCGGGTGGTTGAATATGGGTATTACCCGCACTCCCAGTTCCTCCAGCACCCGCGGGGCCACCTTGAAGGCCGACCCGTTGGCGCAGTCCACCACCACGGTGAGCCCCGTCAGGTCCGCCGGCACCGACTGCTTTAAAAAGTTCACATAGCGGTCGGCGGCGTCGGTGACATCGATGCAGCGCCCCACACCGGCCCCGTCGGGAAATGAAATGGGGGCGGGATCTTCTATCAATGCTTCTATTTCATCCTCGGTCTGGTCGGGGAGCTTGTAGCCGCTGGGGCCGAAGTATTTTATCCCGTTGTCCCGGGCCGGGTTGTGGGAAGCCGAAATGACCACCCCGCCGCTGGCTCCCAGTTCCCTGGTCAGGTAGGCCACCGCCGGCGTGGGCAGTATGCCCACCCTGAGCACGTCAACCCCCACCGAGCAAATTCCCGCCACCAGCGCCGCCTCCAGCATATCCCCGGAAATACGGGTATCACGGCCGATTACAATGCGGGCCCCGGCCTGTCCCCGGGCCAGCACGAAGGCCCCGCAGCGCCCTATTTTCATGGCCAGGTCGGGTGTGAGATCCCTGTTGGCCACCCCGCGCACTCCGTCTGTTCCGAACAAAACACCCATTCCGCTCGCATCCTCCAGCCGTTACTTGCCTGGGACAAACCAAGAATATTATATCTTTAGCCGGAAAGAGTGTCAATTGAGCCGACGTTCGCAGAAAAACCGGGAATCAACCACCATGCCTATTCTGGATTCTGGATTCTGGATTCCTTCAGTTGTTTCCCGGCTGTCATTAATAAATAATATGAAGCCCGGTTCTCTGTTGTCATTGGCCGGGCCATGTAAATAATTGATCGGCAAACATTTTTAACCTTTTTTATCACTTCATCACTGCGGGGGAGCGGGCGTCCCGGTCCCGGGGGACTGGGCCTTCTTCTTTTTAAGGTGCACCGTGACCTCCACAGTGGCCGGTTTAACCTCTACGGCGCCGGGAGGGGGGCTGACACCTATCTTGACCTTGACATCCCGGTCCGCACCCCTGATATCGATTGTTTCGGTTTCCACCAGGTTTGTTCCGGCCAGCATCGCCGGTGGCGCCACCACCTGGACGTTGGCGGGATTGACGGTAAAACCGGAAATTTCATAATCCCCGGCGGGGTCACCGGTGGTTTTAGCCCGCACCATTACTGTTTTCGAGGGCATCGGGGTAACCGGCACGGTGACCTTGACAAACTGCGGGGTAACGGTAACGTCTTTTTGGCCGGAGTTTACCGGCACTGTCTGTTCCACCACCCCGGTGGCCGACTCGATATCCACCGTGACCTTTATCTGGTCAATGGCGCCGACTCTGCTCCTGGGACCCTTGGCCTTCACTTTTGCCGGCTGGATTACCGGCTCCAGGATGGTGTAACCCCTGGCGGGATTGCCCTTGAAGCTGGCAACCACCGCGATTTCCTGCTCCACTATTCTGTCCGCCACTACGTTAACGCTTCTGGGAGTGACCTGGGTTACCTGAATCCCTGAAGGCGCCGTAACCTTCACGGGAATATTCTGCTCCCCTTCGGCAACTGCGGACAGGTCCACCACTGCGTGAAAATCTGCCGGTGTGAGGGCGATCACCTGGGTCCTGGGTCCCTGCACCCTTATGCTGACACTGGACGGGATATCGCTGACCATCATCTGGTCGGGTTTGCCGAACTGTTTGAGGGGTATACTCAATATCTGATCGTTTACCGGGTTTTTCTCGTTGGTGGCGTAAATCCAGAGGAGAAAAGCCAGCAGTACCGAAAGAATCCTTAATGACATGTTACGCCACTCAATGCGGGCCATTGTCTCACCTCCGCTGCCACAAAGCGGCCAGCGCATTCCCCTGCCTCCTGGGCTGCAGCGCGCCCGACAGCCTGTCGGCCAGGGTCTTTTCGTCCAGCCTCCTGGCCAGCACACCCTCCACTGCCAGGGAAATGGCGCCGGTCTCCTCGGATACGATGACCGACAGGGCGTCCGATTCTTCGGTTATGCCTATCCCGGCCCGGTGCCTGGTGCCCAGGCCCTTGCCCGGATTCCCCCGGGTAAGGGGCAGTACGCTGGCAGCCGCCATGATGCGGTCCCCCCGGATGATTACCGCCCCGTCATGTAGAGGGGTACGGGGTATGAATATGTTCACCAGCAGCTCGGCCGATACATGCCCGCCCACCTTCACGCCGGTATCGATATATTCCTCCAGGCCGGTGATCCTCTCTATCACTATCAGGGCCCCTATTTTCTGCCTGGACATTATCCCGGCCGCCCGCACTATCTCGCCCACCAGCAGGTCCCGCTCGGCCTCCCCCATATTGGTGAACTGGCGGATAAAGTACCTGCCCCCGCCTATTTTTTCCAGCGCCCGCCTCAGTTCCGGCTGGAACACAATGGGCAGGGCCACCACCAGGGCGGTCATGGCCTGCTTTAAAAGCCACTGCAGGGTGTAGAGCTGCAGGAGGCTGCTTACGGCGGTGGCCATCACCAGCACGGCCAAGCCCTTGAGCAGCTGAACGGCCCTGGTGCCCCTGATCAGCAGCATCAACCTGTACAGTACAAAGGCTACGATGGCTATGTCGATTATGCTGGTCAGGCTGAAAATATCCAGCAGGTTGAAATTCAGGGCCTTTAACCACTCCGGCAAGCTCTCTCACCCCCACTCCGTCATACGGGTTATAGTTTTTTCAAACCTGTTCTTTCCCGGGCGGGGAGTCTTCCTCGTTCTTCAGGAGGCCGAAGGCGATACTGTCCACCAGCGCCTCCCAGCTGGCTTCGATGATGTTCTCCGACACCCCTACGGTGCCCCAGGACCGCTTTCCGTCGCTGGTTTCAATGAGCACCCTGACCTGGGCGGCGGTGCCGTCCTTTTCTTCCAGCACCCTGACCTTGTAGTCGGTCAGCTGCATGTTGCTGATGCAGGGGTAAAACCTGTCCAGGGCTTTTCTGAGGGCGTTGTCCAGGGCGTTGACCGGGCCGTTGCCCTCGGCCGCGGTATGCACCACCTTGTCGCCCACCGACATTTTAATGACCGACTGGGTATAGGCCGGTTTGTCCCCGCTCATCTCTATAATAATCCTCAGGTTATCCAGCTTAAAAGGTCCCTGGTGGCCGGTCTTCAGCCTTCTCAGCAATAGCTCGAAGGTGCCTTCGGCCCCCTCCAGCTGGTAGCCCTTGCTTTCCATTTCCTTGATGCGGCCCAGCAGCTCGCGGTTTTCTTCCTTCTGCAGCTCCAGGTCCAGGTTCAGTTCCTTGTATTTATACAGTAAGTTGGATAACCCGCTAAGCTCCGAAACCAGCACCCGGCGCCGGTTGCCCACCAGTTCGGGCTCGATGTGCTCGTAGGTGCGGGGTGCCTTTAAAATGGCGCTGACATGGATACCCCCCTTGTGCGCGAAGGCGCCGGCCCCCACAAAGGGCTGGCTGGAAACGGGGTGCATGTTGGCCACCTCGCTGACGTAGCGGGACAGTTCGGTGAGCCTTTTCAAATTATCCCCGGGAATGGTCTCCAACCCGCACTTGAGGCCGAGGTTGGGTATCACCGAGCACAGGTTGGCGTTGCCGCAGCGCTCCCCGTAGCCGTTGACGGTTCCCTGCACCTGGGAGGCCCCGGCCAGAACGGCGGTTACGGAACAGGCCACAGCCATTTCGCTGTCATTGTGGCAGTGTATGCCCAGCGGGACCTTATACCTTTCCCCCGCCAGGACCACGGCATCCCGTATCTCCCCGGGCAGTGAACCCCCGTTGGTGTCGCACAGAACCAGGGTGCCGGCGCCGCCCTCGGCGGCCGCCGCCAGGGTGGCCAGGGCATATTCGGGATTGGCCCTGAGCCCGTCGAAGAAATGCTCGGCGTCGTAAATAACGGACAAACCCCTGCTCCGTAAGAATGCCACCGACTCCCGGATCATGGCCAGGTTCTCCTCCAGGGTGGTGTTCAGGGCGTGGGTAACATGAAAGTCCCATGTCTTGCCCACCAGGGTGGCCACCCGGACGCCGGAGGAAAGGATGCTTTCCAGGTTGGGGTCTTCCGCAACCTTGCTGTGGGGACGCCTGGTGCTGCCGAAGGCTGTGATGACCGAATTCTTAAGTGGCTGGCCGGCCATCCGGCGGAAGAATTCCATGTCCTTGGGGTTTGAGCCCGGCCAGCCCCCTTCGATGTAGTGAAAGCCCATTTGGTCCAGCTTCAGGGCTATTTTGATTTTGTCCTCGACGGAAAAGGAGATGCCTTCCCCCTGGGATCCGTCCCGCAGTGTGGTGTCGTATATCTCCACAAGCCGCATAAAAATTCACCACTTTTTGAGGAAGCCGGGGGCCGGGATCGGGGGTTGGGGTCCCTGATCCCGCCTTTGGCTTTTGGATTATGACTGCTGAAACTGATGGCTGATTGCCGGCAGCTGTCAGCTTTCAGCCACCTGCCTGGCGATCAGGTCGCCCATTTCATCGGTGTTGACCAGCTTCTTGCCGTCCTCCATCAGGTCGGCGGTACGGTACCCCAGGTCCAGCACCCGGGTCACGGCCTCCTCGATGGCCTGGGACTCACGGTCCAGGTTGAGGGAGAACTTGAGCAGCATCGCCCCGGAAAGCACCGTGGCAATGGGATTGGCCCTTTTCAGTCCGGCGTACTTGGGCGCCGACCCGTGGCTGGGCTCGTACAGCCCTGTTTTTCCGCCTATGCTGGCCGAGGCCAGCATGCCGAGGGATCCGGTCAGCATTGAGGCCTGGTCGCTGAGGATGTCCCCGAAGGTGTTCTCGGTGACTATCACGTCGAACTGCCGGGGATTCTTCACCAGCTGCATGGCGCAGTTGTCCACGTACATGTGCTCCAGCTCGACATCGGGGTATTCGCCGGCCAGTCCGGTGACCACCTCCCGCCAGTGGCGGGAGCTTTCCAGCACATTGGCCTTATCCACCGAGGTCAGCTTTTTGCGCCTCTTGCGGGCCATCTGGAAGGCCAGGCGGGCAATCCGCTCTATTTCGGCGGTGGTGTACTCCAGGGTGTCAATTACTTTGATGCCGCCCCCCGGCAGGGAGTCCCGGCCTTTCCGGCCGAAGTAAAGCCCTCCGGTCAGCTCCCTGATCACCAGCAAATCCAGCCCGGAAACCACCTCGGGCTTTAAAGTGGAGGCGTTGGCCAGGGCCGGAAAAACCCTGGCCGGCCTGAGGTTGGCGTACAGGCCCAGCTCCTTGCGCAGGGGCAGGAGCGCTCCGGCCTCGGGGCGCAGGTGCACCGGCAGGTTGTCCCACTTGGGGCCCCCTACGGCCCCCAGCAGGATGGCGTCACTGTTGTGACACAGATCCAGGGTTTCCTTGGGCAGGGGGTGTCCCACCGCGTCGTAGGCCGCCCCTCCCACCAGGCCCTCGGTAAATTGAAATTCATGCCCGAACCTGGCCGCCACGGCCTGCAATGCCTTGATGGCCTGCCCGGTGATTTCCGGTCCGATGCCGTCTCCCGGCAATACAGCTATCTTAAATGTTGCCATTTCCTTTGATCCTTTCCGAGACGTAGTTTATAAGTCCGCCCGCCGCTATTATCCGCTGCATGAAAGGCGGTACCCGGGTGGCCCTGTATTCCTCGTTTTTGGTTATGTTCCTGATTACGCCGGCCTCCAGGTCCACCGCCACCTCGTCCCCCTGGCCGATCCTGTCGGCGGCCTCCGGGGACTCGAAGATGGGCAGGCCGATGTTGAAGGCGTTGCGGTAAAAAATCCTGGCAAAGGTTTTGGCGATTACGCAGGACACCCCGGCCGCCTTGATGGCTATGGGGGCGTGCTCCCGGGAGCTGCCGCAGCCGAAATTCTTCCCGGCAACTATGATATCGCCGGCCTTTACCCTGGCCGGAAACTGCGGGTCGGCGTCCTCCATGCAGTGGGCCGCCAGTTCCGCGGGGTCCGAAGTGTTTAAGTAGCGGGCCGGAATAATCACGTCGGTGTCCACGTCGTTGCCGAATTTCCACGTTCTGCCTCTAAGCTTCATTATTTCACCTCCCGGGGAGAAGCGATGCGCCCCATTATGGCCGAGGCCGCCGCCACCGCCGGGTTGCTTAAGATTACCTCGCTGCCGGGGTGACCCATGCGCCCGACGAAATTCCTGTTGGTGGTGGCTATGGACCTTTCTCCCCCGGCCAGGATGCCCATGTACCCGCCCAGGCACGGCCCGCAGGTGGGCGTGCTGATGGCCGCCCCGGCGTCCAGGAATATTTCAAACAGCCCCTCCCGCATGGCCTGCCGGTATATATCCTGGGTGCCCGGGATGATAATCAGGCGCACGTTGCTGTTCACCTTGCGGCCCTTCAGCACCCGGGCCGCCTCCCGCAGGTCCTCCATGCGCCCGTTGGTGCAGGACCCGATCACCGCCTGGTCTATACTGACGCCGGCCACCTCGCTCACCGGCCGCACGTTTTCCGGCAGGTGGGGGAGGGCCACGGCGGGCTCCATTTTGTTTACGTCGAAGTCATACACCCGGGCGTACACCGCGTCGGGGTCGCTGGCATAGAAGGTAAAAGGCCTTTTGGCCCTGCCCTCCACGTACCGCCGGGTTATGTCGTCCGGAGGCACTATGCCGTTCTTGGCGCCGGCCTCCACCGCCATGTTGGCCATGGTCAGGCGGCCGTCCACGGACATCTTCTCCACCGCCGGGCCGGTGAACTCCATGGCCATGTAGAGGGCCCCGTCCACGCCTATGCGGCCGATGGTGTACAGGATGAGGTCCTTGCCGGTCACCCATTCCGGCATTTCTCCGTGGTAGATGAATTTTATCGTTTCCGGGACCTTGAGCCAGGTTTCCCCCAGGGCCATGGCGGCGGCCATGTCGGTGCTGCCCACACCGGTGGAGAAGGCCCCCAGCCCGCCGTAGGTGCAGGTGTGGGAGTCGGCCCCGATGACCAGGTCGCCCGGCCCCACCAGTCCCTGCTCGGGGAGGAGGCAGTGCTCAATGCCCATCTGCCCCACTTCGAAATAGTGGGTGATCTTGTGCCTGCGGGCAAATTCCCGCATTAACTTGGCCTGTTCGGCCGACTTGATATCCTTGTTGGGCACGAAGTGGTCGGGCACCAGGACCACCCGGTCCCGGTCGAATACCCGGTCCACCCCTATTCTTTCAAATTCCCTGATCGCCACCGGGGCGGTAATATCGTTGCCCAGGACCAGGTCAACCTTCACATTGACCAGCTCGCCGGGCTCCACCCTCGCCTTTCCGGCGTGGGCGGCCAGTATCTTTTCAGTAATAGTCATTCCCATGTACGCGCACCTCATTTATTCTAAAAAAATTACTTTTTCCCGTTTTCTGAATCCCAGATCAGTTTGTTCACGGCGTTTACATAAGCCTTGGTGCTGGCCTCCAGGACGTCGGTGCTGATCCCCCGGCCCACGTAAAACCTGCCGCCGTCCGGGGTGATCTTCAGGGTCACCTCGCCTATGGCGTCGGTGCCCGAGGTTACCGCCTGTATTTCCCAGCTGGCCAGCCGGCAGGAAATTCCGGTTACCTTGTCCACGGCCTTGCAGATGGCGTCCACCGGCCCGTTGCCGCAGGCAGCCTCCTGCAGCCTGTCCTCGCCCCTGATCAGGCCCACGGTGGCCGTGGGCACCACCGTGGAGCCGCTGGAGATATGGATGTAGTCCAGGGCGTAGACCGGGTCCACCGTCCTGATCTCGTCCTCGACGATGGCCTCCAGGTCGTGGTCGGTGATTTCCTTCTTTCTGTCGGCCAGGTTTTTAAAACTCTGGAAGGCCTTGTTCAGTTCGGCCGGGTTGAGGTTGTATCCCAGTTCCTCCAGCCGCTCCCTGAAGGCGTGCCGCCCGGAGTGCTTGCCCAGCACCAGGTTGCTGTGGCTTAAACCCACCATCACCGGGTTCATAATCTCATAGGTGGTGCGCTCCTTCAGCACCCCGTCCTGGTGGATGCCGGACTCGTGGGCAAAGGCGTTCCTGCCCACCACCGCCTTATTGGGCTGGATCACCATGCCGGTCAGGTTGGAGACCAGGCGGCTGGTCCTGTATATTTCCTCGGTCCTGATCCGCGTCATCTTGCCGAACTGGTCCTTGCGGGTGTGCAGGGCCATGATCACCTCTTCCAGGGAGGCGTTGCCGGCCCTCTCGCCGATGCCGTTTATGGCCCCCTCCACCTGGTTGGCCCCGGCCGCCACCGCCGCCAGGGAGTTGGCCACCGCCAGCCCCAGGTCGTCGTGGCAGTGAACGCTTAATACAACCTTCTCTATACCCCTTACCCGGGACCTGATCTCACTGATAAAGCGGGCAAACTCCGCCGGCATGGCATAGCCCACCGTATCCGGGATGTTGATCACGGTGGCCCCGGCCTCAATGGCGGTTTCCACCACCTGGCAGAGGAAATCCAGGTCCGACCTGGAGGCGTCCTCGGCCGAAAATTCCACGTCCGAAGTGTAGCCCCTGGCCCATTTTACCGCCGCCTCAGCCGTTTCCAGCACCTTTTCCCGGCTCATCCTCAGCTTGTGCTGCATATGTATGTCCGAGGTGGCGATGAAGGTGTGTATCCTGGGCTGGTCGGCCATGCGGATGGCCTCCCAGGCCCTGTCGATGTCGGCCTTTTCGGCCCTGGCCAGGCCGGCCACGGTAACCCCCCGCACTTCCCGGGCTATAGACTGCACCGCCTTGAAATCGCCGGGTGATGTGGCGGGGAAGCCGGCCTCAATCACGTCCACCCCCAGCTTTGCCAGCTGGCGGGCAATCTGCAGTTTTTCTTCGGCGTTGAGGCTTACGCCGGGTGACTGCTCACCATCCCTCAAGGTGGTGTCGAATATATAAACCCTGTTGCTGCTCATGGGAAAACCTTCCTCTCTATAATCGTTAACATTCTATGGCCTCGTCAATTCCCTGTCCGGCCAGGACCATGGGGGAAACGTTTTCCTCCGGGTCCACCAGGCAGTTCACTATCACCATCCCGGGCCGGGAAAGTATCTCGGGCAGCAGCCGGACCAGCTCATCCTCGCTCTTGACCGTGTACCCGCCTATGCTGTAAGCCTTGGCGAGCTGGGCGAAATCGGGCACAAAGCTGAACTGGGTGGCCACGTAGCGGCGGTCGCAGTAAAACTCCTGCAGCTGCCTGACCATGCCGAGGCCGTGATTATTCAGGATGAATATCTTGATGGGCAGCTTCTGGTCCACCGCCGTGGCCAGCTCCTGCATGGTCATCTGGAAACTGCCGTCACCGGTAACCAGTATCACCAGGCGGTCCGGCTGCCCCAGCTGGGCGCCCACCGCCGCCGGCAGCCCGAAGCCCATGGCCCCCAGGCCCCCGGAGGAGATAAGGGTGCCGGGCTGTTTGAAGCGGAAGAACTGGGCCACCCACATCTGGTGCTGGCCCACGTCGGTGGCCACCACGGCCTCGCCCCGGGTATAATCGTAAAGCCTCTCGATAACCGCCTGGGGCTTGAATCCGCCGCCCCTGTCATAGGTCAGCGGGTATTGTTCCTTCCACTGCCGGATCTGCTCAAGCCACGGGGACCTGTCCTTCTTCTTGATTTGGCCCAGGACGGCCCGCAGCACCTGCTTGACATCTCCCACTATGGGCACGTGTACCAGCACGTTTTTGCCGATTTCCGCCGGGTCTATATCCACGTGGATGACCCCGGCGTTGGGGGCGAAACTGGATATTTTGCCCGTTACGCGGTCGTCAAAGCGGGCCCCCAGGGCGATCAGCAGGTCGCAGTGGGTAACCGCCAGGTTGGCGTAGCGGGTGCCATGCAGCCCCAGCATGCCCAGGAATAGCGGGTGGTCCCCCGGAAAGCCGGACAGCCCCATGAAGGTGTTGGTTACGGGGGCCGAAAGGGTTTCCGCCAGTTCCAGCAGCTCCCCGGATGCGCCGGAGTTCAGTATGCCCCCGCCGGCGTAGATAACCGGCCTTTCGGCCTCCATCATCAGCCGCGCGGCCTCCAGCACCTTGGTGCGGTGGCCGGCGTAGGTGGGCTTGTAGCCCCGCAGCCTGACGGTCTTGGGATATTCAAAATTTATGGTCTCGGAAGCCACGTCCTTGGGCAGGTCGATCAGCACCGGCCCGGGCCGGCCCGTGGAGGCTATGTGAAAGGCATTCCTGACTATGGCCGGCAGCTTTTTGGCGTCCTTGACCAGGTAGTTGTGCTTGGTAATGGGCATGGTAATGCCGGTAATGTCTACCTCCTGAAAGGCGTCGGTGCCTACCTGGCTGGTGGGCACCTGCCCGGTAATCAGCACAAGCGGCACAGAATCCATGTATGCGTTGGCTATGCCGGTGACCAGGTTGGTGGCCCCGGGGCCGGAGGTGGCCATAACCACGCCCACCCTGCCGGTGGCCCGGGCGTAAGCGTCCGCGGCGTGCACCGCCCCCTGCTCGTGCCGCACCAGCACGTGCTTGATGTTTCCTGATCTGCACAGGGCATCGTATGCCGGGAGGATCGCACCGCCGGGATAGCCGAAGATCAGCTCCACTCCTTCCAGCTCCAGGCAGCGGATCAGGGCCTGCGCTACAGTAATTTCCATGGCCGTTTGCCTCCCCGTTGGATATTCATTAAAAAGGAATGGTTTTCGGTTCTAATCGTCATCATCCTTTTGACTGCTTACAGTGGTGGACCTGTTCCCCCTGAGCATGGCGATCTTCCCGGTGCGCACCAGCTCCTTGATGCCGTACGGACGGAGGGACTCCTCGAAGGCGTTGATCTTGCCCTCATTGCCGGTGCATTCCAGCGTTATGGTCTTGCGGCCCAGGTCCACAATCCTGGCCCGGAAGATATCGGCCACCTGCATGACCTCTCCCCGCCGGGCCGGGTCGCAGTTTACCTTTATTAAAACCAGCTCCCTGTCCACGTATTCTTCGGGCGTGATGTCGCTTATCTTGATCACGTCCACCAGCTTGTGGAGCTGTTTGGTAACCTGCTCCAGCACCCTGTCGTCCCCTTCCACCACGATGGTCATTCTGGAGACATCGGGTTTATCCGTCCGCCCGACCGCCAGGCTGTCGATGTTGAAGCCGCGCCGGCTGAAGAGCCCGGCCACCCGGGCCAGCACCCCGGGGTTGTTTTCCACCAGGACCGCTAGGGTGTGCCGCATAATTATTTACCTCCCTCACCCGATCATATTGTCCAGTGACTCTCCCGGCGGAACCATGGGCAGCACATTGTCTTCCCTGTCAATGATGAAGTCAAGCACCACCGGCTTGGAGTTCCGCACGGCCTCCTCCAGGGCGGGCCTCAGCTCCGCCCCTTTGGTCACCCTGATGCCCGCGGCCCCGTAGGCCTCGGCCAGTTTCACGAAGTCGGGGTTGATCAGTTCGGTATGGGAGTAGCGGCGGTTATAGAAAAGCTCCTGCCACTGCCTGACCATGCCCAGGAAGCCGTTATTCATAATGGCCACATTGACCGGCAGCTCGTAATTCACCGCGGTGGCCATCTCCTGTATATTCATCTGGATGCTGCCGTCCCCGGCGATGTCGAAGACCGTCTCGCCCGGGCAGGCCACCTGCACCCCGACGGCGGCCGGGAAGCCGTAGCCCATGGTGCCCAGCCCGCCCGACGAGATGAATGAGCGGGGCCGGGTATAGGTGTAGTAGTGGGCCGCCCACATCTGGTGCTGCCCCACCTCGGTGGTTATCCTGGCCTGGCCGCCGGTAACGTTGTATATCTCCCGGATTATCTGCTGGGGCTTGAGCTTGCCGTTTTCCACGTAGCCGATGGGATACTCGCTTTTCCAGCGCTCAATTTTCTCCTTCCAGGCGCCGGGCAGCTTGGCGGAAAGCCTGGGCAGCAGCTGGCCCAGCACCACCCTGACATCCCCCACGATGGGAATGTCCACCCTGACGTTTTTGCCTATTTCCGCAGGGTCGATGTCTATATGAATGATCCTGGCCTGGGGGGCGAACTGGTCGAATTTCCCGGCCACCCGGTCGTCAAAGCGGGCGCCCACCGCAATGATCAGGTCCGCATCGCATATGGCGTAGTTGGCGTACCTGGTGCCGTGCATCCCCAACATGCCCAGGTAAAGGGGGTGGTCCCCCGGAAAGCCCCCCAGGCCCATCAGGGTGGTGGTCACCGGGGCCACCAGCAGCTCGGCCAGTTGTTTCAGCTCCTCGTGGGCCCCCGAGCTGATTATCCCGCCCCCGGCATATATCACCGGCCGCTCCGCGGCCATGACGGCCGCGGCGGCCCTGTTCAGCTGTTCTTCGGTTCCCTCCATTACCGGCCGGTAGCCCGGCAGGTTGATGGGGCCCGGGTCTTCGTATTCCATCTCGCCCGCGGACACATCCCTGGGGATGTCCACCAGGACCGGCCCGGGACGTCCCGTGGTGGCGATGTAAAAGGCCTCCTTGATGGTCAGGGCCAGGTCCCGGATATCCTTGACAATATAGTTGTGCTTGGTCACCGGCAGGGTTATGCCGGTGATATCGGCCTCCTGGAAGGAGTCACGGCCCAGCAGCGCCGAAGGCACCTGGCCGGTGAAGGCCACCATGGGCACCGAGTCCATGTAGGCATTGGCTATACCGGTGACCAGGTTGGTGGCGCCGGGCCCGGAGGTGGCCAGGCATACCCCGGGCTTTCCGGAAGCCCTGGCGTAGCCGTCGGCGGCGTGGGCCGCCCCCTGCTCGTGCCTGGTCAGTATATGCCTTATATTGGCGTCGTAAAGAGCGTCATAGATGGGCAGCACCTGACCTCCGGGGTAGCCGAAGATGGTGTCCACGCCCTGGTCCAGAAGCCCCTGTACGAGAATCTGCGCGCCGTTTTTTTTCATTCTCCGTCCACCCCCTGCCGGTAATCCCGTTTAAGAACGGCCCCGGTGCTGGCCGAGGTCACCAGGTTGGCGTAGCGCACCAGGTAGCCCTTCCTGACCCGGGGCGCGGGCCGTTTCCATTCCTTCATCCGGGCCTCCATTTCGGCCTCGCTCAGCCTCACGTTGATGGAGTTCCCGGGGATGTCGATATCAATAATGTCCCCTTCCCTGACGGCGGCTATGGGCCCGCCGTCGGCGGCCTCCGGGGACACGTGGCCGATGGACGCCCCCCTGGTGGCCCCCGAGAACCTGCCGTCGGTAATCAGCGCCACATCCCTGTCCAGGCCCAGCCCGGCCACCATGGAGGTGGGAGTAAGCATTTCCCTCATGCCGGGGCCGCCCCGGGGTCCCTCGTAGCGGATTACAATGACATCGCCCCGGCGGATTTTCTTTTCCTTGAGGGCCTCCATGGCCTCCTCCTCGGAGTCGAAAACCCTGGCCGGCCCGCTGTGCACCAGCATTTCTGGATCCACTCCGGCCTTCTTGACCACCGCTCCCCCGGGAGCCAGGTTTCCGCGCAGGATGGCAATGCCGCCGCTGGGGCTGTACGGGTCGTCAACGCTGCGGATAACGTCGGGCCTGGCAATTCCGCGGCCCCGGATAATGCTGCCCACCGGTTCACCGGAAACCGTCGGCAGGTCCAGGTGCAGCAAATTCTTCCGGGCCAGTTCGGCCATCACGGCGGGAATCCCGCCGGCCTCGTCCAGGTCCTGGATCAGGTGCTGCCCCATGGGGCTCAGTTTGCAGAGGTTGGGGGTCCTCTCGCTGATATCGTTGATGATGTCCAGGTCTATCTTCACACCGGCCTCGTGAGCGATGGCCGGCAGGTGCAAAACGGTATTGGTGGAGCAGCCCAGGGCCATGTCCACCGCCAGGCCGTTTTCAAAGGCCCTTTCAGTCAGGATTTGAGAGGGGCGGACCCCCGCCCTGACCAGTTCCACCGCCCTGATTCCGGTCAGCTTGGCCAGCCGGCGCCGGGCCGAGGAAACAGCCGGTATGGTGCCGTTTCCCGGCAGTGCCAGGCCTAAGGCCTCGGACAGGCAGTTCATGGAATTGGCGGTAAACATCCCGGCGCAGGAACCGCAGCCCGGGCAGGCGGCGTCCTCCAGTTCGGAGAGTTCCTCCTCGCTCATGGCGCCGGCCCGCACCTTGCCCACCGCCTCAAAGATATTGCTCACGGACACGTTCTGTCCCCGGAACCGGCCCGCCAGCATGGGGCCGCCGCTGATCACGACGGCCGGTATGTCGATCCTGGCCGCCGCCATCAGCATGCCCGGCACCACCTTGTCGCAGGCGGTCACCAGTACCAGCCCGTCAAACTGGTGGGCCTCGGCCATTACCTCTATGGAGTCGGCAATCAGCTCCCTGCTGGCCAGGGAATATTTCATACCGCTGTGGTTCATGGCGATGCCGTCGCAGACCGCGATGGCCGGAAATTCCACCGGCGTGCCTCCGGCCAGCCTGACACCGGCCTTGACGGCCCCGGTAATCTCATCAAGGTGCATGTGGCCGGGCACTATTTCATTAAAGGAGTTCACCACCCCGATCATGGGCCTTTCCAGTTCCTGGTCGATGTAGCCCAGGGCCCGCAGCAAAGAACGGTGAGGGGCCTTTTCAACGCCCTTCTTGATTGCATCGCTGCGCATATTATCACCCCTATTCAAGCTAAAATATTTTCCAATAAAATAACCCTTGCAGACAAATCCTGATAAGAGTGGAACTTATCCGCCAGGGTCTTTTATTTCCCAAGGTCAACCCTTTTACCGGACCTTTACCACCGGGCCCGGCCCCCCGCGCCGGGGCCCGCTGCCGGCTGCCATTCCCTCTGCTTTTATACAATTGGTGAATTGGGTAATAAGGATAATAATAAGTCGATCACTCATAACAAAATTTAACCTCCCGCCCGGCAGTCGGTTAAAACTGCCAGGGACGAGAGGTTACTCACGCGGTACCACCCTGATTGCTTCCCGCCTCACGGCGAAAAGCCTCTTACGTGTCCCTATCAGGACACAGCTTTGATAACGGGTAGACTAACCCGGCCCGGCCTAATCGGATGGTTTAATCCTTTCAGCTTGCGGCTCCGGGGTGATGCATTTCACCCGTCCTGGCGCCGGCTTTCACCTGATCCGGCTCTCTGGTGCCATGGCACCGGGCTACTTGTTCCCCTTCACAGCCTTTTTCATGTTTTACAGTATACAGAAATCGCTATGTGGTGTCAAGAAAATTATTGGTCAATCATGGCTCTTAACCCCGGATAATTTTATAGCCTCCTTGACCGATTCCGGAGAGGGCCCGGCCAGTACCTGCCTGACCTCCACGCAGCGTTCTATGGAAATGCTCCGGAAAACGTCCTCCTCCACCAGGGGGCTGAATTGCCTGAATTCCTCCGGGGAAAGCTGCTCCAGGGACTTCCCGGCCTCTATACAGTAAAGGACGGCCCTGCCCACCACCTCGTGGGCTTCCCGGAAAGGCAGCCCCTTCCTCACCAGGTAGTCGGCCAGGTCGGTGGCGTTGGTAAAACCACCCCGGGCGGCCTTAAGCATATTTTCCCCCCTCACCCTGATGGTGGCCAGCATGGGCCGGAATATTGCCAGGCACTTCTTGACGGTGTCCAGGGCGTCGAAGAGGGCCTCCTTGTCCTCCTGCATATCCTTGTTGTAAGCCAGGGGAAGGCCCTTAAGCATGGTTAAAAGCGCCGTCAGGTCCCCGAAAACCCTGCCGGCCTTGCCCCGGATCAGCTCGGCCACGTCCGGGTTCTTCTTCTGGGGCATCATACTGCTGCCGGTGCTGTACCGGTCGTCCAGCTCGATGAAGGAAAACTCGGCGCTGGACCACAGTATTATTTCCTCGCAGAACCTGCTCAGGTGCACCATGATCAGCGACGCCGCGGCGGCGAATTCCACCGCGAAGTCCCTGTCGCTGACCGCGTCCAGGCTATTTTGGGCCACTCCTGCAAAGCCCAGCCTTTTGGCCACAAATTCCGGGTCCAGGGGGAAGGTGGTGCCGGCCAGCGCCCCGGCCCCCAGGGGCATCACGTTAACCCTCCGGCGGCATTCCAGGAGCCTGTCCCTGTCCCGGCCGAACATCTGCACGTAGGCCATCAGGTGGTGGGCCAGGGTTACCGGCTGGGCCCGCTGCAGGTGCGTGTAGCCCGGCATGATGGTGTGCAGGTTTTTTTCGGCCATCTCCACCAGGGTCTGCCTCAACTCGTCGATAAGCTTCACCGTGCTGTCAATCTCGTCCCGCAGGAACATACGCACGTCCAGGGCCACCTGGTCGTTCCTGCTCCTGGCAGTGTGCAGCTTTTTGGCCACCGTCCCGATCTTCCGGGTGAGCAGCTGCTCCACGTTCATGTGGATATCCTCGGCCTCCACCGAAAATTCCACCCGGCCGTTTTCAATGTCGGCCAGAACCTCGCCAAGCCCGGCCACAATGGCCGCGGCCTCTTCAGGGGTGATGATCCCGGCCCGGCCCAGCATTTCGGCATGGGCCATGCTGCCCTCGATGTCGTAGCGGTAAAGCCTGCAGTCAAAGGATATGGAAGAGTGGAAGTCATCCACCATTTCACTTGTTTTTTGTCTGAATCTCCCGCTCCACAGTTTACTCATGTCAACACCTCGCCCCAACTGAACTTAAAACAAATAATACCACGAATGAAAAAATTGTAAAGGTTGAGGCATTTTTTGCGCCGGATCAGTTGTGAAAAACGCAATATACTTACAATAGCGGTATATATTCAGCAATTTGACGCATTCCGTCATGTTATAATATGGTGTATAATATTCCCAAATAATGTTTTGCCAGCACCGCTGTTCAGCACATCCGGCATTCCCGACATCTTCCCTTAGCCAGTTATCACATATTGATAATTGTTTGTAAGTATAACTTCCGGAGGTAATGTACCGTGCCTATGAAATTTAAGGGGTTTGTTTTAAATGACAGCCAGAAAATATACATATCCGGAAGCGACAAAAAGGAGTATGTAGCGTCCATTGAATCGGTAACTCCCGACGCCATAACCATAACTTACCCCCTGCACAGGCAGAATTCCATGGAGTTGAGGCGGGGGGACGAGGTGTTTGTAAAGATTCTCATGGGGTCTTTCGCCCTGGAGTTCAGCACCCGGGTAAAGTCCTTCCGGCCGGACAACGTGCTCCTGGTGAACCTGGAGCACCCCGTTGAATACACAAGGATCCAGCGCAGGAGCGCCGTCAGGATGAAGACACTGATCAACATCCTGATCGCCCCCCTTCCGCCAAACCCGGAGAATCCGGATCTACCGTTGATACCGAAGGAAGAACCCCTGTATATCAGGGCCACCGCCCTTGATATAAGCGCGGGCGGCATGGAAATACTGGCCAACGCCCCCAATGAGAAAGATTCCTTCCTGTTGATAAAATTTGACCTGGAAATGGACAAGAAGAGAGTGCACAATTTTTCCGTGACGGCCCAGGTCAGGAGGCTGACCCAGGAATCGCCGAGGAGATTCAGGCACGGAGTTGAATTTTTGGACTTGTCCAGGGCCGATTCCGACAAGATTTTTCAGTATATATTTAAAAAATCGGCTGAAAAAAACTACTGGAAAAGATAGTGGGGGATTCCCCGAAAAAACCCCAAATGGCCGCCGCGCCGTTCGGACAGATCCGGAATATTCAGGATAAAAGGCAATTACAACAAGCCTTTTATTATTTTTAATCGCCTACGGAATACCGCATAGCGATAACTGGAGGGGGAATGATTTTGCTCTCACCTCATCTCGTAGAAGAGCTGCAGGCCGCGGTGGGCGAGGAGTTCGTGCTCACCGCCCGGGCGCACAGGCTGGCGTACTGTCACGACAGCTGGCCCCTGACCATGATCCGCATGCTGGGCGGGGCGGACCTCTCCCTGCCCGACCTGGTGGTCCTGCCGTCATCCACCGGACAGGTGGCGGCCTGCGTAAGGATCGCCTCCGCACACCGGATACCCCTGATACCCTTCGGCGGCGGTTCCGGGGTGTGCGGCGGGACCACCCCGCCGGGCGGCGGCATCATCCTCGACACCAAGCGGATGAACAGAATCCTGGAGTTAAATGAAAAATCCCTCCTGATCAGGGTCCAGCCCGGCCACATCGGCCTGGAACTGGAAACCTGGCTTAACCGCAGGGGATACACCCTGGGGCACTTTCCCCAGTCCATCGCCTGCTCCACCGCCGGGGGGTGGGTGGTCACCAGGGCCTCGGGGCAGTTCTCCACCAAGTACGGAAACATAGAAGACATACTGCTGGCGGTGGAAGCCGTACTGCCCGGCGGGGAAGTGGTTTCCACCAGGCATACCGGCGCCCGGTCTTCCACCGGCCCCGATTTGAAGCAGCTCTTCCTGGGGTCCGAGGGCACCCTGGGAGTAATTACCGGTCTGGCCTTCAAAATCAATCCCCTGCCGGCGCACAGGCGCCTGCAGTCATTCCTCTTTCCCTCCTTCCACCAGGGGCTGGAAGCTATCCGCCTTTTTATGAGGGAGGGCGCCAGGCCGGCGGTGGCAAGGCTCTACGACCCCCTGGAAACCGCCCGCAATTTCCCCGCCCACCAAAAAACACCGGAAGACAACATGCTGCTGCTGCTGTCCGAGGGCAGCGGCAGGCTGGTGGAGGCCGAGGGAGGCCTGCTGGAAGAGGTCTGCGCCGCCTGCGGAGGGGTCCCGGCCGGCAGCGGGCCGGTCACGGAATGGCTTCACCACCGGAATGTGGTCAAGGGACTGCCGGAATACCTGAGCAAAGGGTTTGTGGTGGACACCATAGAGGTGGCCGCCATCTGGGACAGGGTGGGGGACCTGTATGAAAAATGCCTCTCCGCCCTGATGGGAATCCCCGGGATACTGGTGGCTTCGGGGCACAGCTCGCACAGCTACCCCCACGGCACCAACATCTATATCACCTTCGGCGGGCTGCCCGGACAGGGCAAAACGGCGGAGCAGCTGTACCTGGAATCCTGGCGGGCGGTCATGGAGGCCTGCCTCGGGGTGGGGGGGACAATCTGCCACCACCACGGCATCGGGCTGGTCAGGATGCCCTGGATGCGCCAGGAACTGGGCAGTTCCTACAGGCTGCTGCAGCTGATTAAACAGGCCGTCGACCCCCGGAACATAATGAACCCCGGAAAACTGCTGGAGGTGGCCCGCTGATGCCGGACCCGGAACAGCGCAGGATATGCGCCCTCTGCCCCAACATGTGCCGCTGGGCCTGCCCGGTGGCCCGCACCGAGCGGCTGCAGACCACCTCTCCGGCCGGCAAGGCCTTCGTTACCTATATGATCGACAGGGGCGGCCTGCCCCTGTCCCCCGACTCCGCTTCGGCCGCATACGCCTGCGCCGCCTGCCGCCGCTGCCTGGAGGAGTGCCCGTCACAGGTGGACCTTCCCCGCCTGCTTGAACAGACCAGGGCGGTGTGTGTTGCGGCCGGCCAGGCGCCCCCGGAGGTATGCACTTTCCTTGCCGGCCTGCGGGCAAACCACTGCCGGCAGCCGGCCCCGGACAGGATGAAGTGGCGGAATTTCATCCGCCCCGGCGCCCGGACCCTGTACTTCACCGGCTGTTCGGCCCCGGTACAGCACCCGGACATGGTGACGGCCGCCCTTGACCTCCTTTCTTCAGCCGGCGTTGAGGTGGACATGCCCGGTGAAGAGTGGTGCTGCGGGCAGCCCGCCGCCCAGCTGGGAGATAACCGGCTTTTCACCGAAATGGCCGAACACAACGCCAAAATTTTCAACAGCGGCAATTACGACCTGGTATTCAGCAGCTGCCCCATGTGTACATACACATTCAGGGAAAATTACCCGGCCGCCGGCTTTTTGCTGAATCCCAGGGTGCTTCATACAACCGAGTTAATCGGTGAGCTGCACGCCGCGGGCAGGCTAAAGTTCAAGCTCCCGGCCCAAAACACCGCTGTCGGCTACCACGATCCCTGCTTCCTGGGCAGGTATCAGAAAATATACGATATTCCCCGGGAACTGCTGAAGGCGGCGGGCTATTCCCTGCGGGAGCTGTACGACAGACGGGAAAAGGGCCTGTGCTGCGGCGGCAACATCACCACCGAACTGTTAAGGCCGGACACGGCAAACAAAATGGCCCGGGAGATCATCGACGAATGCCTGCCGGCGGAAATCTCCGCCCTGGCCACCGCCTGCCCCCGCTGCCACGGCATGCTGGCGCCGGCTGGAGGCCAAAAATCACTGCCGGTGATGGACATAGCGGAGTTGCTTATCCTGAGAATATAACGGGTCCGAATTCAGAATCCAGGAGCCGGAATTCAGAATATAATGGGGAGCGGAGGTCAGGGGTTGGGGATTGGAAGCGGAAGGGGGGAATTGTATGAATCCTGGCAAGAGCAAGCCTCCGGCGCGCGGGTTTAATCACACTCACTTAAAGGACCGGTACGATGTAATTATCATCGGGGGCGGGATTACGGGGGCCGGCGTGGCCAGGGACTGCGCCATGCGCGGGATATCCACCCTGCTCCTGGAGCGGAGGGATTTCGCCTCGGGCACCACCGGCACCTGCATGGGACTTCTGCACGGCGGGCCGCGCTACCTGATGACAAACCCGGAGCTGACCAGGATTTCCTGCCAGGAGAGCGGGTACGTGCAAAAAATCGCCCCGCACCTTTGCTTTTCCGTTCCTTTCCTTTTCCTGGTGCACGATCCCGGACAGATGGACCCGCTGAATAAATTTTTTTCCATCTACGACCAGTACCAGCACCTTAAGAACGGCAAGCCCCACGTCAGCCTCAGCCGGGAGGACATACTGAAGATTGAGCCCTCCCTGGAGGCCGGTTTCGCCGGGGGTATCACCTCCGATGAGTGGGGCGTCAATGTGTTCCGCCTCAACCTGCTTACCGTCAAGTCGGCCTTTTTATACGGCGCCGCAGTCCGCAACCACACCGAGGTGACCGGAATTTTAAAGGAAAACGGCGCCGTAACCGGGGTGGAGATAAAGGAGGCAGCCGGCGGGGAAACCAGGCGCATCAATGCCAGGTACGTGGTCAACGCCTCCGGCCCCTGGGCGCCCCGGGTGGCCGCCATGGCCGGGGCGCACTTTAAATTGCGGCCCTCCAGGGGAGTGCACCTGATCCTGGACAGGCGTATCACCAGCGTGGGCCTGGCCGTAAGGGCCATAGACGGGAGGACCATTGAGCTTTTGCCCCACGAAAATACGACCATGATCGGCTGCACCGACAGTGATTTCTTCTCTTCCCCCGACGACGCCCGGGTATACCCCGAGGACATAGAATACCTGGTCCGGGCGGTGGAAGAGGTGATGCCCCAGGTGCGCAGGGCCAGGGTGATCCGGGCCATGGCCGGCGTCCGGCCGCTGCTGTACGAGGCAGGCATGCCGGTGGAAAAGGTTACCCGGGACCACCGCATAAAGGACCACGCAGAGGAGGGAATCCCGGGCTTTATAACGGTCGGCGGGGGAAAAATGGTCACCCACCGCCTGATGGCCCAGGAAGTCACCGACCTTTTGTGCGCCGGGCTGGGCATTGACAGGCCCTGCCGCACCCACACCGAGCCCCTCCCCGGCGGGGAGAGGCTCCCCACCCGGGAGGAAATCGAAAACATGGCCCAAAAGCACCGGGTACACACCCACACCGTGGCCAGGATGGCCGCCCGCCACGGCTCCCTCACCGGCGGCATCCTGGAAAAGTACTGCCGCGGGCCGGGAGCCCTTGAACTGTGCCACTGCGAGCCTGTTCTCACCGGGGAGGCGCGCCATGCCGTTACCGAGGAATGGGCCCGGACGCCCGACGATATCCGCCGCCGGACCAGGACGGGCATGGGGCCCTGCCAGGGAACCCGGTGCGCCTGGAAGGCGGCCGTTTTGCTGGCCGAAGACCTGGGCCTGCCTCCCCGGGAAGCCGGCCTTCACCGCGGTTCCTTCCTCCAGGAGCGCTGGAAGGGGAAAATGCCGGTGCTGGACGGCGACCAGCTGCGGCAGGAAGAACTGAGCCGCTGCCTCAACTTCTTCGGGGAGGGCGGCGGATGTTCCCGGAAAGGGGGGCCGGCCAATTGATTTTCGACGTGCTTGTCATAGGCGGGGGAATGGCCGGCCTGGCCGCCGCCGCCGACCTCTCCCGGAGGGGGCGGCGGGTGCTGGTGGTAAGAAAGGGGTACGGCGCCACCGCCCTGTCATCGGGAGCAATTGATTTCAGCTGCGGAATACCGGCCCCCCCGGAAGCGGAATCGGCAGCGCTCTTGTCCATGCTGTCCGGGGCGGGGCTGCCGGTGGAAATAAAAAAGGAAGGCGGCTTCACCCTGTGCGACCAGACCGGCAGGGTCAGGACGGCGGCCTGCGCCCAGTTCACCATGGCCCGGGCCGACCTGGGCGGCCTGGCCGGAAAGCGGGTCACCCTGGTGGGCATACTGGGTTACGGGGGATTTAACACCGGATTCCTGAGCCGGGTTCTTTCAGAAAGATGCGGCGCGGCTTCCATTGAAAAAATAGAAGCGGACCTCCCCGGCGGGCACGGCAAGCAGGAAATCACCGGCCCGGAGGCTGCCCACCTGCTGCAGCATCCCGGCAGCGCAGCCCTGCTGGCCAAAAATATATCAGAGCGGACCGGGGCGGCGGGCGGCGACCTGCTGGTATTCCCCCCGGTGCTGGGCATATCGGGCATGCCGCAGATCGTGGCTGACCTGGAAGCCCGCACGGGCAGGCAGGTGGCCGAACTGCCCGCGGCCGTCCCCTCACTGCCGGGGTTGAGGCTGCAGGAGGCCATGGAAAGGGCCTGCCGGCAGCCAGGCGTACAGATCCAGAAGGGAGAAGTAATCGGGCTTGAGGGGGACAACGGAACCCTGCTGGGAGCCCGGGCAGCAGGCGGCGGGAGGATATACACCCTTTCCTGCAAAGCCGTGATCATGGCCGGGGGCAAGTTTATCGGCGGCGGCCTCAAATCTGTCAACCGCACACTGCTGGAGCCCCTTTTGAACCTGCCGCTTTACCTGGGATCGGAGCGGGTTGACGGCATTCCCCTGCAGCGCCTGCTGCGGGACGGTGTGGCCGGCCCGCAGCCCGCCTTTGCCGCCGGTATAGCGGTGGACCAATCTATGCGGCCCCTGGACATCACCGGCCGCCCGGCCAGGGTCAATCTTTTCGCCGCCGGGTCAATTATTGGCAGCCTCCCCGGCGCCCGCGGCCTGCCCGGCCTTGGGGACGCCTTTCTTTCGGGCATCAGGGCGGCGGCGGCTGTCGACCGCTACCTGGCGGGAGGTGACCATAGTTGACGGAGGAAAGGAAAGGATTTAACCACTTTTACGATATTTACAGCCGGGAGAAGATACTGCCCTACTTAAAACACGAGGCGGCGGCCATACCGCAGTGGGAATCGTGCATCAGCTGCGGGCTGTGCCTTTCCCGCTGCCCGCTGCTCAAAGGGCTGGACGGCTGCAATTACCCCGGTCCGGCAGCGGTGGCGGACAGGCTGTCACGTTCGGTGACCGAATACTGGTCGGCAGCCGATGTAATATTCCACTGCACCACCTGTATGGCCTGCCAGGAGGCCTGCCCCTCGGGGGTCCCGGTGATGGAGGCCGTCCTGATGATCAGGGCAAAAATAATTGAGCAGGCCAGACAGGCGGGAAAAGAAATTTCCCCCTTCAAGGAGCGGGCCTTCAGGGAAATACTGCTGAAGCCGGGCAGGCTTGACAAGCTGGCCCGGCTGGGATCGCTGGGCCAGAACCTCTTATTGGAAGGGCCGGTGGGATCGCTGTTAAAACACGTACTGCCCCCGGGCATGGATTGCCGGCCCCTGTTCCCGCCCCTGGCCAAAAAGCCGCTGCCGAAGATCCTGCCGGAAGTCCTTAAAAGCCCCGGCGCCCGGATAAGGGCGGGCTTTTTCGGCGGCTGCCTGACCAATTACTCCTATACCGGCCTGGGCCAGGCGGTAGCCAGGGTCCTCTCCATAAACGGCGTGGAGGTGGTGTTCCCCGGCGACCAGCAGTGCTGCGGCGCCCCCCTGGTCACCTTCGGGGACCGCGGGGGGGCCAGGCTTCTGGCCGGGCAGAACATAGTCTCCTTCAAGCGGCCGGGCTGTGACGTGATTGTCACCGCCTGCGCCTCCTGCGGCCTGGTGCTGAAGCTAAAATACCCCACCCTGTTTTCCGAAAGCGATGAAATATACCCCGATGTGCTGGACTTTTGCGGGAAGGTAAAGGACATAACCGAATTCCTCGCCGAAAAGGCGGACCTCAAGGAGCCCCGGGCCAAAATGCCCCTCAGGGTGACCTGCCACGACCCCTGCCACCTGAACCGCGGGCAGGGGATCTCCGGGCAGCCCCGGTCCATCCTGAAAGCCATTCCCGGGCTGGACCTGGTGGAGATGGCGGAGCCCGGGACATGCTGCGGCGGGGCCGGACTTTTTTCCCTGGAGCACACCGACTGGTCCCAAAAGATACTTTCCTCCAAGATCAGGGACATCCAGTCCACCGGCGCCGGCGCCGTGGCCACTTCCTGCCCGGGGTGCATCCTGCAAATCAGCGGCGGGGTCCGGGAGGCCGGCGCGGGGCAGCGGGTGGTTCATCCCGTCCAGCTCCTGGCCGAGGCCTATGAGTAAAAAAGCCGCCCTTGCTGGCGGCGCCGCTGTTCCAGCGGCGGGAATCCAGAATTCAGAATCCAGAATCCAGAATGCTTACAGCCTTTCCTAAAGCCCGGCTCCTTCTTTTGGGACGTACAATACTTTAGAGGTTGCTATCGAAA
>JBMOPD010000012.1:0-13973 GCA_049323615.1 Bacillota bacterium
AACAAGCCACGGCTGGTTTCCATGCGGCATACCCTCCTCCTGGTTGTATGCTATACAACCAGATTGTAGCACGAGGCATTGTTCTTTGTCAAATATTTTTGCCTCCTCACAATTTTGTCGTGCACCTGATATCAAGCGGCGACTTGACTTCCGGTAGTTATTTTGCTAGAATGTAATTTGCCGGTCCGCCGAACCGGCCTTTGTGCCTGTAGCTCAATTGGATAGAGCGTCTGACTACGGATCAGAAGGCTGGGGGTTCGAGTCCCTTCAGGCACGCCATTACTCAATATCTCCACAGTAAAGGATGCGCCCGTAGCTCAGGAGGATAGAGCAGCGGTTTCCTAAACCGCGTGCCGGGGGTTCGAGTCCCTCCGGGCGCACCACCAAAAACCAAGCCCCGCAAGGCATGCGGGGTTTTTGATTTTCACCGGAAAGCATAAAAATCTATTTTGGTTGCCACCTGGTTGCCACTTTAAAATTTTTCGGTTTCTATTCTCTCTGTAATCCACATGCGGATTAAAGTTTGATAAGGCAACCCCTTCTTAACGGCAATTCTCTTAACTGCATCAATCTGTGTTGGTGCTAATCGCAAAGTAATAGGCTTTTTAAGCTCTCTCCTGTTTAATATTTCTTCTTCCAATTCCGGTGAGACTTTAATATCTATTGGTTCAAAATCATCAACAAATTCAGTACTGTCGTGCTCATCCCAAAAGCTGGCTTCTTCTTCCTCATTTTTAAACTCCGGTATTTTTTTGGTCATCCTACCAACCTCCCTTTTCACGTAAGTAGTAACGTCTTTCAGATTGGGTCATGTCCCTGGCCGTGATTACTCGAACAACACCACCTGGTTTAAGGGCGGCAACCACAAAGATAAAACGCCCGGGGTCTGTTACTCCGTATACCAATAAACGTCCTTCCCGGCCTTTACGAAATAAGGCATTCAGAAAAGCTTCCTCGGCTTCATCGGGTGTGGATGTTGTGCCTGGCTATATGGCCGATGTTTCTGTTATCCCAATCGAAGTTTGTTATTTTCAATTACTTCACCATCTTTAATATATTTCCCTGTATGTACAATGTCAATACATTTTACCAATTTATTTTTTCCTGGTCCTTTTTTCTTTTTTAGCAAGCCTGTTTGTAAGTATCCTGTCCATTTTACTTGCGGCCGTTTTATCAACACTCTCCAAAGCATGGGTATAAATATCCGCGGTTGTTCCGAGGACAGTATGACCAAGCCGTTTGCTGACGTTTTTCAAAGGGATACCTTCTTTGATCAACAAAGTGGCTGAAAGGTGCCGGAGAGAATGAAAAGGGACAGGGGGTAAATTTTTTCTTTTTAAAAATTTACCGAACCAATTCCCCGGCCATCCGGGATAACCGGGGCCACCGTCCCATGTTGTAAATAACATTTCGCTGCCCTTCCACAGCTCACCGAGTTTTATTTTGTTTTGTAGTTGTTCAGTTCGATATTGACGTAACAGGGACATAACATTTGCCGGCATTGATATAGTCCTGACACTGGACTTATTTTTGGGTGTTTTTGTGAATGTGCCTTTACCGGGTAAATATTGGCTGGCCTGTTCAATGGTAATAGTGTTGTTGTCGAAGTCCACATGTTTCCATTCCAGGCCCATTATCTCCCCCTCGCGTGCCCCGCTGGCGATAGCCAGGTATATCAGGGTTCGATGCTTCAAAGACTCGCCTTCCAGAGCCTCCAGCAGCGCCACAGTCTGCTCTTCGTTATAACATTGTCCTTGTTCGAGGCTTGCTTGAGGGGGCTTAACTCTACGGCAGGGATTATCAGAAATGATGTCCCACTCCACAGCATCCTGAAGTACGGCAGAAAGACAACGGAAATGATGTTTCACGGTTTGGGCTGAAAGCATACCGGGTTTTTTATCAGCCCTCGGAGAATTCTCCAGTTCGTTCAGCAAGCGGTTTATGGTCATAGGCTTTATTTTATCCATGCGAAAATGACCGATTGCCGGGAGGATGCGGCTGTCCAGCATGTATTTGTATCTGGCCAGGGTTTTAGGTGCCAGGTGCTTTTCTCCGTAATCCTGGACCCACATATCCACGAAATCAGCAAGGGTGTATTCCTTGCTGGCTGCACAATATTTGCCTTTTTTCACTTCTTCCTCAAACAGGATGGCAGCCTTCTGGGCCTGTTTCTCAGTACCTATGAATAGTTTTGATCGCCGCAGTCTTTTTCCTGAAGAATTGAACCCGTCAGAGACGATTAAAAGCCACTTATTGTCACCTTTATGCCGAATATTTGCCATGAGTATCACCTCCAGTTAATTCGATATATGGTAAATCCTCTCATCATTTTAAAGTATTTAAGCTTTAAAGAATAGTCAATGTAGTAACATTTTTAGACAATAATCCCAAGTTTTTTAAAAAATATTATTGTGTTGGCATTATTTAGGTGGTATTATAAAAAAAATAAATGCCGCCCTGGTGTTGTGAGCACCAGGACGGCGGGCCAAGTACCTTGATCCCACCAAGATACAAGGCCAAAGGTTTGAAACCATTATAGCATAATTGAGAATGACTGCAAAAGAAGCCTGTCTTTGTGGGACAGGTTTTTTTGTGATTTATTTAATGGTTTCAAGCCCGGAAAAGGAAGGGCAGTCCTTAAGGTGGGACTGCCCTTTGTTTGTGCGCCCGGCATGGGCGCGAGCTTGGCGGTGCAAGTCCGCTACGGGGGTTGACAGCACCAACCGTTAGCCAAAGGCAAGGGTGTCCATTGCAAGGTGGAATCTGAAGGAAGCCGGAGGCAAAATCCCGGCCCGAGGAACACGAACCACATATGAGGCCTATGCAAGTCGGGCGAGTTTGCAAAACAAAACGAAGCCCAATGCTGTCCGAGGCTTGCGGGGTAAATGCGGCGGGTAGATGGGAGGAAAGCGAGCGCTCTTACCCGGGGAGGTCTGGCAGGAACGCCGCGGAAAGATGAAGTTCGAAGCGGCAACCCGCGCAGCAATGTACGGCTGAACTGCCAGAAGTCAGCAGAGGCCATAGTACCGAGGTGGTCATGAACATGACGGGAAGGGCCGAACATCAGGAGGTTCTGGAAACTTGAAAGACTCGCGGGAAACACAACGAAGGCAGAAAACTTCATGGCAAAATGAAGGCTGCCCGCGTGAAAGAAGGGTGGAACCCAGGGGTCATGCGGGAGCGCCGAGTGATTCCCCGGCGTCCAAGAGAGGAAAGGACGATGGCAAGGGAGACGCCGGAAAACTGCTGGAGAGAATACTGGACCGGGACAATCTGAATCAGGCATACAAGAGGGTCAAGGCAAACGGGGGCAGCCATGGGGTGGACGGGATGCAGGTGGATGAACTTCTACCTTACCTGAAGCAGCATGGTGAAACCATCCGGCAGTCCATACTGGCTGGAACGTATCGACCGAACCCCGTGCGGCGGGTGGAAATACCCAAGCCGGACGGGGGAGTCAGGCTGTTAGGCATACCCACGGTTTATTCATACTGCACCCTCCTCAAACAGGTTTTGGAATGTAATGGTTACTTAAAGAAAAGATTGTAAAAACAGGGGTTTGGCCTTACCCTTTTGAACATTGAAAATTTAAAATACGCTTTGATTTTCTTACCCAGTCGGATAAGGTTTTCTCGGTGACATCGTCAATCGAGATAATCCACGGCCAGCCCGGTGCAAACTTGGTCCCTTTTAACAGGCCATGGTAAAGCCAATAATAGACCACATGGGTACTAACACCGAAATGATTAGCGGTCTCCTTAACAGTGAGGCCATCATGGACTGGTCCCTTAATCCGGTAGCGGTAACGCAGCCACCTGACAGAAGCAGTAGTGAAAAGTCTGTTTTCCGGCGTCCGGTGGCCCGAATCATTAAGGTATTTGGCAATCTGACAGTCGGTCATGTTACGCGCCAGAGAACCGATAAGTTCTACCGTGTCGCCGGGGTGCTTACGGGAAATGTTTGGCGGCAGAGGTTTCGTAACGTGAAGAACCTCGCAGCAGTTACTGCGCCAGCGGATACCCAAACTAACATCCTTGTTTCCGGCCTGGCAATTTACAGTAATGTCTTCAATTAAAAGCCGCACAATCCTTTTCCGGTCCTTATGTCCAGTTGTGGGTGCATTCCAGATACGGGGGAGGTCCTTCGCCAGGGCGAGGATATCCTCACGGTCTTTGGCTGTGGGGCGCCATGCCCGGCTGGCCCGGTAGCGGTCGTAATCTTCACAAAGATTGTTTAACGCAGCCAACTTTTCATTCCACCTCGCCTCCAGGCTGCGTACCACCAGGCGGTTCTCCGGCTCGGCCAGGTCATACTGGCGCTGTGCCCTGTCGGCCTCATACTGGGCGCGTTCAAGAGAAAGCTTCCAGCTCATTTCCACTTCGTCTTCATGGCTTAAAACCTTATCCAGAGCCAAAAGAGCCAGTTCCAAATGAGCCGGCTGCAGCGCATCCATAATTCTGGCCTCAATGGCCCGGTCCACAGGTTCGCACCGTAGCGAAGAACATGTGGTTTTGCTACCTTTTCCCAATCGCCGGCGGCACTCATAACGTGGGGAAATGCCACCGTTGCCGGTATAGCGGACCGTCATCCGGCATCCACACCGGCCACACAAAAGCAGTCCCTGTAATAGTGCCCAGCCTTCCCTGGCCGGGCCGCTAACCTCGGCGTTGGTCCGGTTTTGTTGCAACTGCCTTAAATTATCCTCATACTGGTCCCAGGAAATATATGCCGGGTGATGGTCGGGAATGAGAACCTCCCACTGATCCTGCGGCATACGGACCACCTGATACTTAAACATGCCGCCGGGGTCTAACCTCTTGCGGTACTTGTAGCGGCCAAAAACGTAGGCGCCGGTGTAGGCGGGGTTGTAAAGCATGTTTAAAACCCTGCCGTGGGTCAAAGATCCCCAAATGAGTTTGCCGGCCCACACTCCGCCGTATGCTCTTTTGGGAAAAGTGAGGTTGTTTTGGGCAAAAAATTTGACCACGGCGTACGCGCTACCGGTTGCCTTAAAGACAGAAAAGACATTGCGAACAGCTGTTTGCACCCCCTCATCCGGGTCAATCACAGTATTGCCATAATCATCGTGGCAATAGCCAACCGGCAGGGGAAAACGAAGCTCCCCCTTGTGGGCCTTGTTCTTCTTGCCGCCGAGGAGGCGGGAGCGTAGAAAGTGCAGCTCGGCTTCACTCATAGTGCCTTTAAAGCCGAGGATCAGCCTGTCGTTAAAGTCGCTCAGGTCATAAATACCGTCCTCGTCCACCACAATAGTATCGAACAGAGCACACAGTTCCAATAAGCGAAGTAAATCTGCGGACGAGCGGGCCAAACGGGAAACTTCCAGGCCGAAAATGGCTCCCACCTGACCTAAAGAGACCTGTGCCACCAGGCGCTGGAAACCCTGGCGGGGAGACCGTTGTGATCCGGATAAGCCCAGGTCCTCGTCGATCAGCCGGACCTGATCCGGTGACCAGCCCAGGTTCAGCGCCTTCTCCTGGAGAGCGTACTGGCGTTCCGTACTCTCCCTGTGGAAGCGCACCTGAGTCATGGTCGACTGGCGGATGTAAACAAAGGCTGTCCGGCTCAGGTGTTGCGGTCGTATCTTTGTAGTTATCAGGCTCATTCTTATCCTCCTCATGCAGGGCCACCAGGAAGGACCTGAGGATAGATGCAAAAACACAGACAATTTCATCTGCCTTGTTGCTGTTACCGCCGACCAGGGTGGCCAGAACTGAATTGGACATAACATCCCCCTCCAGGAAAAAATTAAGGGGTCAGTCCTTTTCGCGGCGTCGCAAGAGTTCCAGGTTAATTTCCGCCAGTTCAACCATGAGTTCCTGCGCCAGATGGTAGTTATCCAGCCTTTCCCGCACCCAGGGCTCCCAGGCGGCAGGGACATAATCCAACCTGGTCTTACCTTCATGTAAAGTAGACAGGTACAAACTGGGGTGGCCCTGGCCGGAAGCACAGCGGCAGTTTGGTTTGCCGCACCGCACATGGCGGGTGATAAGAGAGCCTCGCAGTAAGCGGTCGAATGCAGGTAACGATTCCAGCAGTTGTTGGCGACGATCCCGGAGTTGATCGGACGATAGAGATTTAAGAGACAACTTAACAGTAACCATGCTAGTAAGATTATACCTCCTTCTCTATCAGGCTGTCAATGCTTATTCTCCAGAGAAGAAGGCAATTCATCCAGAAATTTTAGTAATTTAACCAATTCTTTTAACATCCAGGGGTTTAACGGGGAATTAATTGGAGGTACTGCCGGGGATGACAGCGGGTTGCGATCCGTCCAGGATTCCGGCACACATAGAACTCCAGTATCAGATTCTACTGAATACAATCGAACACCATTTAGTTTTTTCACCTTTAAAATTTTAAAAGTACGACCGTTAAGATGATGAAAGGGATGGGTAATCGTCAGCGATCCCAAAGACTGATTGGAGCCATGTGTAGTTTGCACCGACCGTGCCGGGAGTAATGATCCAAGGAGTCAAAGTAGCGACGGAAGAAGGAACACCGCAGGGAGGCCCCCTGAGTCCGCTATTGGCCAACATACTGCTGGATGACCTGGACAAAGAGCTGGAAAAGAGGGGACACAAATTCTGCCGGTATGCCGATGATTGTAACATCTACGTCAAGAGCCGAAGGGCCGGAGAGCGGGTGATGGGCAGTGTCAGGGGGTTCGTCGAGAACGTATTGAAGCTGAAGGTGAACGAAAAGAAAAGTGCCGTGGACAGGCCGTGGAAGCGAAAGTTTCTGGGCTTCTCCTTCTATGTATCCAAAGGAAAGGCCGGAATCTTCGTACACCACAAACCGATTGAGAAATTTAAAGCCAAGGTGAGGGAAATAACATCAAGGAGCAACGGCAAAAGCATGACATGGCGGAGAGACCAGCTCAACCGGCTCATAGTGGGCTGGGTGAACTACTTTGGTCTTGCTGACATGCGGTGGAAGGCCAAGTCCTTGGACGAGTGGATCAGGCGAAGAATCCGGATGTGTTTCTGGAAGCAATGGAAGAAGATCAAAACCAAGCATGATAACCTGGTCAGACTCGGCATTGCGGACGGTAAGGCTTGGGAATTCGCCAACTCAAGAAAAGGCTACTGGAGAGTCTCCAATAGCCCCATTCTAGCTGTTTCCCTAGCGTATCAACAGCGAAATGGGGATAATTTTAGGAACCCCAATTAGGAACCTGCAGACATGGCCTCGGAAGCAAGTAGCCATGAATTTGTTTATCTCGGAAAATGGGGAATGATGGCAGGAAAACGAAAAATTTTGTCTAAATCATGAAAAAGGAAATGAAACAAGAAGGAATGATCGGGGAAATGAAAGTAGTAGGCTATGCTGACAGAACAAATGTTCTCGCCGGGGGGGGGGGGGGGGGTAATATATGTAAAAATTACCATAAATTAGTATTAATACATTCTCTCCACTTTCTTGATAGAGCTTTTGGCTTTCGAGAAAACTTCCATTGTTTGCTTGCCCATTCAAATTGCCTGCCAAGAATGTCCCTTCGCTTCCTCCGGTTGCTGGCGGATCGCATCATAACCGTTGTTATCCGCAGGCTTTTTTCCGTCTTTTACTCTCACCTACATTACCCATGAACAATGATCTTCAATGGCTGAACTTAAACTTGCTGGAAACTCTTCTTTTTCCGGTGGTGTTGAAACAGCCATTAAACTGTTAAAACTTTATTGTGCTAAAGGCAAACCATCCGAAAGGTTGGGGCGCAAAGCCATGGGTCTGCAGCCCTTGTGGGTATGACTGCCAGGTTGCCGCGATAAAGGTTTTTTTGTTTTAAAGAGTGTTCTCTGTTGCGGCAGCTAATTCAGCTGCCATTTTTGCTTCTAAGTATGTCTACCCCGCAAATATATGGGTATGGAAGTCGACAGAAAATGAGGGAAAAAAGTTAAAAAGGAGGCGGCACCTATAGAGCTGACGGGGATAGGCGACTTGTTAAAGTCGATGAAAGAGTCCTGGCCGGCACTATTCCTCCACAGCGCTAACGTTGCCAATCTATGCTTGAAAATATGCACTTTCCTCCGTCTTGACGAAGTGGAACGGAAAACTTTAATATCCGGAGCACTCTTCCATGATGTGGGAAAGATGTTTATTCGAAGCGACATTATCGACAAGCCGGGACCGCTTACGGAAGAGGAATGGGCGGAATTAAAGGAACATTCCTGGCGGGGCGCCTCCTTGGTCGCAGAGAGGGGAGGGGACAGGTCCCTGGTGGAAATGATCCGCTACCACCACGAAAGGTGGGATGGAAAGGGATACGAGGGGTTGATGGGACAACGGATCCCCTGGCGCGCCCGGGTCATTGCCCTGGCCGATGCCCTGGATGCCATGATTTCCTTACGGCCTTACCGCTTGCCTTTAAAAATGTATGAAGCGCTGGAGGAAGTCTATCAGGGTGCCCGTTCGCAGTTCGACCCGGAGCTGGTGGCGGCTCTGGCGGAAGATCCCTTTTGGCAGGCCGCCACCTATCGCGACCCGGCCAGGCTGGAAAGGCAGATAGACGGGGAAAAGCAATGGCTTGTACAATTGGCGGATTCATACGGTACGTTGTCTCATCCGCTGGTATACACCCAGAGCCAATGGCTGGACCGTTTGCTGTTAATATTGTGGCAATTGAAAGGATATGCGACCGGGAGGGGCTGACAGGCAGAATGGTGGTGAAAAAATGCGACGGTGTCTTGAATGCGCGAAGAAAGAACCAGACCGTCCTTGTGTGATATGCCAGTATTTTATTCAGCTAAGCCCCCTTCGCCGGGTGCCTTCGCCGCCTGTCCGGGTATTGCTGGAAGATGAGCATGGCAAGCAGTATCCGGCCCACATACTGGCGTTAAATACCACGGAGTTGGGGCTGGAAACGGAAGCTCCGGTTCCGGGCCGGTATGTAATCAGGCTGCAGGAAAGCTTGTGGATCGAGGTGGCCGGAGTACCGTTCAAAGGGAAAAATAACGTCCATGTTTTTGATATCCTGTGTATCCACCGGAAGCAGGGGACTGCCCGCCGTCTTAGCAACGAGGAATACCAGTTGCTGGCCGGAAGCGCCGGCGAGCTGGTACAGGAGATTTCCCGGCACTTGCCGGAGCACCTTCAGGACCTGGTCAGGGAAAAACTGCTGGCTGAATTGGAGAAATCCGAACTGATTAACGCTCTCAGGGTGGGGAAGGTGATGAAATATGAAGAGGGGCGCTTCCGCTACCTTTCAGGCCAGGCCGACCTGGACCTGCCCATGGAAGAAGCGGAAAAACTGATGCTCCAGGTTACCCGCCAGGCTGAGCACCGGCGCGAGGTGATCATCAGCGCTGACGGGCAAAAGGTGTTTGACCTGCACGGCGTGCCGTTCGACCACAGGAGCGGTGGACTGCTGGCCTTTGACATCACCGGGGTGATTGAAAAGGAGAGAAAGATGTACCGGCAGGAGATGCAGGCTTACCGGGAGGCCATAGCGGCGGTAACGGGGGGCCGGTTATACCTGGTGAATGGTGAAGAGATGGAGAAAGTGGTCTCAGAAGGGACAGCACTGGCCAAGGGTGAGGTCCGGCAGACCCATGACATTCCGGAAGCCCGCCGGGCAATGCGGGAAGCTTTGCCTGTTCTCGACAGCCGCAGGCGGCACGCGATTGCCTTGTGCCTGTCAGAGGCGCTGGCCAACGCTCTTAAGCATGCGGGGGGCGGTTGCTGGCAAGCCAGACAGTCAGGGGATACCGTCAGGATTATCGTGCAGGACCGGGGTCCGGGAATCAAAACCGGCGAATTGGCCCGGGCAACGCTGATGCAACATTATTCAACCAAGAATTCCATGGGGTGTGGATTTACCCTGATGCTCTACTATGCGGACTACCTCTGCCTTAATACGGGACCGTCAGGTACCGCCCTGGCCCTGGACTTTGGCGCTGTGCCTGCAGATAGGTTAAAACCGGACAAGACCAATGAAAGAAGGTGAGGTTATTGCTGAAAGTGGATGTTTACGTTGCCCGGGGAGTGTGCCGGGTTGTGCTAAACGGTGAATTGGACATGGAAACGATAGCGCAATTGCAAGAGGTTGTTGGGAAAGTGGGGGAACATACGCTGGAAATTGACCTGTCAGGCGTTTCTTTCGTTGATTCCACCGGCTTGAAAAGTTTGCTGGACATTAACAACGACTGGCGGCAAAAAGGAGGCCAGATGCTGATTTTGAGGCCGCAACCTGATGTGGCGGAGGTGATGCGGCTGACAGGGCTGGACAGGCTCCTGGCGCAAAACAACGCACCGGCCGGAGAAGAGAGGTAGGAGCGGGATGAGAGAAGTGATCACAGGGAATGGGAAAATACTAAGGGCTTACGGGTTGGAATGTAGTGGGTGTAGCCTGCCTGCCGGACAGGTCGGGGGAGATTTTTTTGAGTTTATTTCCTGCTACGGGAGAACCGTGTTTGCCGCCATCGGAGATGTAATGGGTAAAGGATTCCATGCGGCCAGGCTGATGGAAACTATCCGCCAAATGCTCCGGGAGTGTGTCAGGATTAATCCCCATCCTCTGGAGGTGGTGCGCCGGCTAAACAAGGTGGGATGGTATGAACTGCGGAAATGCGGGGCTTTTGCCACCATATGCCTGCTGTGTTACGACGGGATAGCCGGACGCCTCACCTGCGTCAATGCAGGGCACTACCCTCCCCTCCTTCTATCTGAAGGCAAGGTGAAAGTGGCCGGGTGCCGGGGAGTCGCCTTGGGCCTGTTGGAGGATTACCTTGGGTCAGGGGCGGAGGAATTTTTTCTTGCCGCCGGAGATGCGGTGGTGCTGTATACCGATGGACTTGTGGAAGCATCTGGCCCGGGCGAGCAGAGGTACGGGCAGGAACGGTTGAAGGAGATAGTTCGCCTCCAGTATGGTGCTGATGCAGACAGGATGAAACAAAATATTTTATCTGACCTGGAGACATTTACCCGCAGTTTTTCTCAAAAGGATGACGTGACACTGGTTGTGATGAAGGTGACGGGAAAGGCGGGTGAAAGGGGTGGAGATTAGAGTCCGGCAACAGAAAGGGATGGCCATCCTGGAGGTTGAAGGCGAACTGGATTTCAGCAACGTGGAGCAGTTGCAACAGGAAATTCAGCGACGGCCGGAGGAAGTGGTGGAGATAGATCTGCAGGGACTCCGGTTCATAGACTCTTCCGGGGCGGGAATGCTCCTGAGCCAGGCCAGACACCTGTACAGGCAGGGGCGCACCCTGAGAATTGTTCGCATCCCCGGTCTTATTCGAGAAGACCTGGAAGTGATAGGGTTTTTCCGGGTACTTGAAATCCTGGAAACAGATCCCTACGCATAGCAGGAGGTGAGTTCCTTAATGAAAGAAGAGATTACCCGGGGCTCCCCCGCAGCAACAGCGAGTGGAGCGGATAATGCTTTTCCGGAAGAAGAAGCGGAGGGCCCACATGCTTTTGTGAAGCAGGGGCGCCTTGTTGTCCGCCACCGGCCGGAGGGGCCCTACCCGTTGGTGATACCTTGCCCGGGGGTAAGACTGATTGTTAACAGCCGGGAGTGCACTCAACCCACCCCCGTATCCATGACGGATACGGTGCGGGTGGAAACGGTGGGAGAGCTAAAAGAGCTAACAGAAGGGAAATGGTCTGTGACCGTTTCTTCCGATGGTCTACAAGCGATATTGCGAACGCGCCCTACGGTAGTAGTTCACCGGGAACTGCCGGATCTCCCGGCTGCCAAGATACTACAACTGGCGGTAGTGGAGCGGGAAGAACGTCTTCCACCACTCACATGGGACGAACTATTGCAGGAGTTATCCCGGCTGGGGATTAACTATGGCGTAGACTGGGAAGCATGCTCCCGCGGTGTTGCATCCTGCGATGAAGAGGAGGTGGTTATCGCCCGGGGTATTCCTGCAGAACCAGGAAAAGACGGCCGGGTAGAATTGCTTTTTTCCTCTAATTCCAAGGTGCCGGTACTGGCGGGGGAAGACGGAGCGGTGGATTTCCGGGAACGCTATGTTTTTACTTCGGTGGAGGCGGGAGAAATCCTGGCTGTCAAACACCCGCCCGGGCCGGGTCGTCCCGGCACCAGCGTCAAGGGTGAGGTAATTGTGCCGCCGTCGCCCCGGGACTTTATCCTTTCTGCAGGTGAAGGAGCGGTGCTCACCAGGGATGGTGAACAGGCCGTAGCGGCCCGGGCCGGACGTCCTGTGGCATCCCGCCGGCGCGGCTCGGTGAG
The DNA here is from genome assembly GCA_049323615.1 of Bacillota bacterium. Taxonomy (GTDB): domain Bacteria; phylum Bacillota; class Desulfotomaculia; order Desulfotomaculales; family Desulfocucumaceae; genus JBMOPD01. The sequence continues at coordinate 12,218 of JBMOPD010000012.1, forward strand.
GGTAAGCGTATTACCTGAACTGGTGCATGATGGTGACGTAGACCTTACTTCAGGTAACATTGTCTTTAAAGGAGATATCCTAATTGCCGGAAATGTGGCAGAAGGGATGGCGGTAGAAGCGGGCGGGAATGTTAGGGTGGGAGGGTTGGTCTCCGGCACGAGGGTTCAAGCCACGGGATCCGTCCTGATCAGGGGGAATATCCTGTCATCGGTGGTAATCGCAGGAGGAGTTCCTGCCTTTCTACAAGGAATGTTGCCACAGGTTCATGCCTTGGCGGTCGGTTTGCAAGAGATGACCATGGCTATCCGGCAGTTACTGGGTCACCCGGCGTTCAAGCAGGGCGATCTTAAACGCGGTATCGGCCCCCTGGTAAAGTTGCTGTTGGAGGGGAAGTTTCGCCATCTTCCTGCTGCCGTGAAGACTATTAAGAAGCAGGTTGAAACCGTGCCCCCGGGAATGGCCGCTGAAGGCCTGGAAGAGTTTATCCGGGAAGTCGAACGGGCGCTGGTTCGTTCCCCTTTGTCCGTGCGTGAACTCCAGGAGGTCGAAACATTGGTCCGACGGGCCGGGGAATGGGAACAGGCCTTTGCGTCCACGCCGTCTGCAGAAAGTGATGTGGTGGCGTCAAGCGTCCTCAATTCTACCATTATAGCTACCGGCAGTGTCCGGGTGGCTGGGAGTGGTTGTTATAATTCCCGGATTCAGGCCGGCAAGAAAGTGACTGTATCCAGGATATTTCGCGGTGGCGAGATACAGGCTGGCGGGGATGTGCATCTGGGAGAGCTGGGGTCCAGAGGTGGGGCCACCACCAGGGTGGTGACCGGCCCGGCAGCCGTGGTTACCGTAAAATACGCCTTTGAGAACGCTTTGGTATTGGTGGGCGGGCGGGCTTACCGCTTTGATAGGGGGGAAAAAGATGTCCGGTTGTGGTTGGATAAAGAAGGGAACCTCAGGTCCACTGGTGCAGTCTAGATAACATACCGCTTAGGGCCACCAGTATTTTATCTTTTTAAATTGACATTCGACACCCTTACCTGTTTGGCGCTGTAACCGGCATTTCTGACTGTCCGCTTAAATTAAACATATTCAATTCTTTCCCCCCGGGAGTGCCTTTCGTTTATTTCCATCAACTGAGCGGCCGCATCATTGATGTTTTCTTCGGTTAATTCATACTCCGCCATCAATATTTTGTCCAAAGGCAGCAGCTTTTCCTTTTTCGCCAGGGACAGAATGGTGCCATAAATAAAATTAACCTCTTTAAGCTTGGGCGTCGGTATCGCTTACACTAAAAAACTCGGTCTTTTCAGAGTCCCGTACATCTTCCAGGCTAGGCAGGGGGAGATCGCCCCCTTTCCTTTTAGCTGGCTGGGGGAAATTTGAATTAAGGACGATATTCCTGTTTTCAGACATTAAAATCACCTCCGGCAGTGGACTGTCTCCGCTACGGTCCGGTCCCGGGTAGCTTTCCCCGGGGCCGAGGTTCTTCGGGGGACGGGTTTGTAGCTGCGGGTATTTAGTCTGGGTGCCGTCCGGTATTTTGCTGGACATGTGAAAACCCTCCCGGTAGTAGAATGGTCCGCCGCGGAAAAAGTTATTCACGCCGCCGGTCCCTCGCATAACACCGGTCCGGCAGTGTATATTTTTAGTAGGTGTCTGGAGGGGTAATAAAGAAATGAGACCTCTAGAGGTTACTTCATAAGAAGTAGCCGACTCCCGGGCAAGGAGTGAGGTCTCGTGGTAAAAATTCGGCAATTG
>JBMOPD010000013.1:0-13909 GCA_049323615.1 Bacillota bacterium
GGTTACTTTACCAATTACCTAAAACTGAGCGGTGTTCCTCTTTTTTTGCTAAAAATTTTACAGATTTTTCGGCATTTCAGCCCTTGTGTTCACTGGTTTTTGGGTTTCTACTTACCGGATATAAGTTAAACTACCTCCCGTTGTTATTTATACCACACAGTAATCTCTACTCCGCGGGAACCCCAACCGGAAGTAACACCAATTTTCTTTTCGTTTGACTCCCACGTTTTGTAATTTAATTCTTGCCTGATATCCGTCTTTTGTTTCACGTAGGCCATTACTTCGTCAACCATCTTGCTGTCAAACTTCTGGGAGAGGATGTACTCGGCGTCGTTCCACTGGCTCTCCAGGTCACCTTTGGTCAGGTCGATGCCGAAGTCGAGTTCACAATTGTGTGGAGCGCCCGGCCCGAGTTCTTTAATATCTTTGGGAATAGCCAACTTCGTCTCCTTCGGGATCTGGTACCCGGCCCGTGTGGTAAAGGTCTCCCCCTGCACCGCCGGCGGTTGTACCACCCCGTTCAGGTAATCCACCGCCGCGCTCACGTCCGGTTTTGTTTCTCCCGCCGGCCAGCATATCACGACCTGGGTGGCTCCATCCCAGTCTACCTGGTAGCCCAACCCCTCGGCAACGTACCGGGCCGGGAGGAAGGTCCGGTCATTGGTCAATACCGGGGCCACGTCGATGGTTTTCGCCTGGCCATTGCTGACCACATGGGCTTTGTCGATGGTCATCTGAAGGGTGGCGTTGCCCTTCAGGGTAGCCGTCCGGTTATCGTTGTCCCAGGTGATCTTGCTGTCGTCGAGGCCCAGGGCGTTGCCTAAGAACCGTACCGGAACAAACGTGCGATCGTCCCGGATGAACGGGGCCACGTCCATCTTTACACCAGGGGTCTGGCCATCGACCACGTAGTAGGGCACCCCAATCTTAAATACCACGGACTTAACCAGCTTTTGGTTTTCGTACACGTTGACGGTTTCCTGGCCGGCATGGGCCGGGGTAATATATTTTAGGTTAATAGTCAGAAGAGCCAAGAATATTACTATACCTGTGAAAATGAGTAAACGCCTCATAAATCTACATCTCTTCTTTTTGAATAATTTGTAAGAATTCAGGTGCCCTTAAAATTTTAATTCCCCCATAATGGCATAGGCTCAGAAGATGCTTGTCACCGGTAACAATATAACTGGCCTTTCCCTCTATGGCGCATTCAATAATTCTGTTGTCATCAGGATCGTCAGCTATAACATACAACTTTTGCGAAGGATTTACCAAAACAACATTGGGTAGCAAACGTCCAATAAATCCATCAATTTCATTATTGGTAAATCCAAATTTGGGGTATTTACTTACCCGGTATAACTCACTCAGTATTTGTGCTGAAAGACAGAGTTCCAGCCGGGATTCCAATACCATTTCAATAACGGCAGCCTCCGCGCCGTTCCAGCCCAGTGATGAAATGAGCACGTTCGTATCTACGGTGATTCTCATCTTTTGTTATCTCCACGCGCCCATGCGATAGCAGCTTCAACGTCATCAGGGGTAATTCCTTCCTTCTGGAACCTTTCCCTGATTGGTTTGGCGAACTCCTCAAAATCATTGGCTGGCATCATTTTTTTTATTTCTACCCTGGAACCTCTTCTCTCAAAGAGTATATAGTCACCTTCTTTAATCTTTAACACCTTCCTCAATTCCATCGGAACTGTTACCTGTCCCTTGGCAGTTATTTTGGCAATAAAATATTCGTCCATGCCTTACACCTCAGTAATATTTTCTTACTATCATTATATCACCAACTTTCTTACTATCAATATTTGTTATCCTTATTGCGGCAAACTGTTAGCCAAAAAGCCCAGTAAACAGCATTTGCCAAAACTCGGTAACAAATTTGGCCGTCGTGTTTAGGGTAGAGCTGCTTTTCCCGATCAGGTTCAAGAAATAATTAATTATCCAGACACCCATGGAGAATATGATCATCACTCCCAGGACGTTGAATAGGCCCCCGAAAACCTGTCCCATCATTTGAAAAACACTTTCTTTTTCTTTTTGAAGAGAGGTGCCCAAGGGCTGTAGGAGTGTCAACGGCTGAATGCTAGCGGCAGGCTGGACACCCCGAACATCTGCATCCGATATCCGGCCGGCACACTTCACTTTCTCGGCGTACATCGCCCTATCCGCAGCCTTGATGGCCTCCGGCAAATCATCATAACCTTCCCCTGCGGCAATCCCTGCCGAAAAACCCACCTTTAGGTTCCCGGTATCCGGCGCGTCCCTCTCCCAGGCAGCCCGTAAGTTGGACACCACTTTTTCCGCGCCCTTAGGAGAAGTATTCGGCAAGATCAGCAGGAACTCGTCTCCTCCGTAACGCACGGCCAAGTCCTGGCCCTTCAGATTAGCCATCAAGACTTTACCAAAGGTGGCCAATACTCGATCCCCGGCTGCATGCCCCAGTATGTCGTTTATCGGCTTAAACTTATCTAAATCAATGAATACTGCAACATATGCCCCAATCGGACGGTAATCTTGCAAAACCCGCCGGGTGTAGCAGCCTGTTAATTCGTCTATATTTGACTGTTCAATAGATTTTGAAGCACCTAAGGTTTTGATTTGTTCGCGGCTATTTGTTTCACCTCCGTCTTCTTTCATCTCGGGAACAAACAGACGATCTTTAGAATTTCTTTTATGTTTGAAAAAACTTTTCAGTAAGCAGAAAATATTACCAATCCGATCTTTTATCCCCTTGGGCATTTGACTCATATCAACCACAGAGTCCGCAGATGTTGATTGTTGCTGTTGTTCTACATGCAGTTCTTCCTCTTCTTCACTTAAAGAAAAGCTGCTGGTATTAAACAAATCCTTTGATAACTGGCAGAGCGACGAATAGGCCTTGCCTTTGCCGTTTAACACCTGAGGTAAACGTCTTTTAATAGCGACTTTGGCACCTATCGGGTCATCCGGAATTTCCAGGTATTCTTCAAAGCCAAACCAGCGGGCAACGTCTCGTGGGTGATAATAGGCGCCTTTAGATACCCTGTTCACCACCAGGCGTAGGTTCGATTTCTGGTTCAGCTCTCGCCTCTTATGGTCGGGGATTGCCTGCAGGCACCTCTGAGACGGTTCCGCTACTAGCACGGTCATGTTGGACACGGCCATAGCGGAATCGATGTAGGGTAGGAAAATGTCTCCCCCCGCATCAATAACTATAAAATCAAAGTAGGCGTAATTATTTATCAGTTCATCAATCTGGCAGGATGCCTTCTCCTGCCCTTCAGCCTCCTGTATTGGCCCAGGAAGCACTGACAAGCCGAATTTTGTAGTGAGTAAGAATTCGCCCTGGTATTCACGCCAGGTGATCGTTGTTGGATATACCGTCTCTTTCGCAGCCTCACTCAGGAATAATTCCCCGAGTATGCCCCGGCAGCTTAAGTCTATCAGTAAAGTTTTTGCATTCTGAGATAGCCAGGCAGCTACGTTGGAAGCCGTAAAAGTTGCTCCGGCATCCGGTACTGCTGCAATAACGGTAATGATTTCAGGCATATGCTTCCCTCCAGTTACATCCTCCCCTCAAATGCGCCACCTCATTATTCTAGCTATTCCCTGAAGGTGCCGCCAACCACTCCTCGGGATTGCAGGGCTGCCCGTTTACGTACACGGAAAAGTGCAGGTGAGGCCCGGTGGAAAGCCCGGTGGTTCCCACGTAGCCGATCACCTGGCCTGACTTCACGTAATCCCCATTCTGAATTATCACCCCGGACAGGTGGGCATAGAGGGTCCGGCAGCCGCCGTGGTTCAAAACCACACAAAGCCCGTAGCCGCCCTTTTGCCGGTCCCAGTCCACCCGTCCGTCCTGCACGGCGAACACGGGCGTCCCCTCCGGCGCCGGTATATCTATCCCGTCGTGAAAATGATATCTCTGCTGGATGGGGTGCATCCTGGTACCGTAATCGGATTCTATTCTTATATACTGTGCCGGAAGCGGCCACAGGCCGTTTCCCACCGGCAGCATGGTGGACGAATATTGAGCAGCGAAATCCATTACCTCGTTCACATACCAGTCTGCATGATTGTAGCAAAATATCGCGCCACGTGGATCGTCGGCAAAACCGTTTGATTTCAGCATGTTTGCCGCCGAAAACACGGCGTCCCAGGGGTTGTAAGGGTCACAGGCGCCGTCGTTGTCCCCGTCCTGCTTGTACCTTTCGAAGGTAGCCGGCATAAACTGCATGAATCCAACGGCGCCCGCGTCAGATACTCTCGTGTTCTTTCCGAACTCGGTTTCTATTCGACATATAGCCGCAAGAACCGCCCAGGACACGCCGTATTTTTCCTGCGCCTTGATAAATATGGGCAGGTATTGGGTGGGGATATCCGCCACAGCAAAAGCCGTGGGCGCACCGGACTTGAATCCGTAATCTTTCCCCCCGCCCAATCCGGATATTACAGTTGAAAACAGTAAAAAGCATGCTGTGAAAACCATCACTGACAGTACGGCAATAATTAGAAATACTTGTTCTGTTTTGATTACGATCTTTTCTCTCTCTCCCCTTGAAGAGGCAACCCGCTTTACCGTGCCACCAAGCTTTAGTGCTGCTGTTATTAACCGGGGATTCAAAAAAACCACCTCTACACTAAAAAGAAAAGACCCGGAAAACGGGTCCTTAACGCAAACGAGACCTTGGAATATATGGCAACTTTTTTGTTTTTCCCGGTACTGGTGGATTGTTCCTGTGGTGGGAAAAGGTCTGATCGTGTTCATTTTGTCTTGGCCGCCCTGCCTCGACACGCCTTTCCTCTTGTTTTGATACAGAAGCTCCCTTGTATGGGCCGGGACTTGTTTTTGAAAAGTGTTTTGGCCCTTCCGTCAAATTACCATTTTTGATGCCAGCTTCTGTTTTACCCGGGGAGGCACCAGACAGCCCTTCCTGGTTTGCCGGCGCAGTTGCCGGTATCACGGAAACGGGCATGACGCTAGTCGGGCCGGGAGCAACTGCTTCACCAACTTTCGATGCGCCGACGCCGGAAGCATGGGTAACTGTTTGCACTTCCCCCTCTAAAAAATCATTTGCTTTTCCGACAATAGCGGCCCCCACGGCCGCCGCAACCCCCATAGCTCCGACTGCGGTACCGGCAGAACCCGCCGCACCGGTTGCGCCCGTACCCTTACCGGCTGCAGCTCCGACGTCAGCCTTGGCAACACCAGCTGCGCTACCCGCACCCCGGGGCACTGCACGGGCGACGTCCAGGATACCGCCTGAATCACGGGGGCCTGGAGAGCGCACTATTGCATCCCGGCCGGACTCTCCCGAACCCCCTTCCGGAAGCCCTTTAAACGGGTAATCCTTGGGTGGCTGCCCTTCCCACGCTTTATCGCGGCCGGCTTCCGGATCAATATCTATTGTTGTATAGCCGTGTCGATTACCACTTCTCCTGTAACCCCCGGGCCCCGGGACGCTTATTTCAGGCCAGCCGCCGCCAGGTGGTGGAGGCGGTTGATTCGCACCTCCTCCATAATTATCATGTTTATCATCTCCATCACCCCCGCGCCTCCTGGAAAACGCCCAGTCTGACAATATGTCCGTAATACCCAGCTTTCTGGCCAGAGCAGTATTGGCCGCCATGATTTTTTCCAGGGGAATGTTGCTGCGGTAATTCAAGGCCTTGTTCTGTACCGATTCCAATACCATGTTTAAAAATTTCTTCCTGTATATCGCCGCGGCAAAAAATATCAGGGCCGCAACAACCATCGCCGCACCCAGGTTATGGTTGATCAGTGCATTGGAAAAGGCTGTACCTGTAACCAGAACCAGCGATAAATAAAGTCCGTAGACCAGCTTAACCATGAAAAATCCCAGTAATGTACGGAAATACTTGGCTGCAAACGACCATCCGGCATTGGGCACCATCATGGCAAAAAGGGGCAAAGGCAGAAACAACAGTAACGGGGCCAGGATCACTTGGCAAATAACTATACTCAGGCCCACAAACGCGGCCAGTAAAGCGAAGCCTACCGCCGGCAGCAATGTAAAGAGGGCCGTCTTAAGGTGTTGCGTCGCACTCCCCGGCGAGAACCCCACCATGGTTCCTTCGTGGCTTCCGTGATCTATGTCCTTGCCGTCAAAAACCCATAAGTACTTTTTATTCAGCCGGCCCAGCGCTTCGGCCACCGCGTCCCGGCCTTCACCGGTGGAACCCAGTAAAAGGGTGTCCAGGCGCATGCCCGGCTTGATCTTGTCCTGGCTTTCCCTCGGAAATACACTCTTATTGAGTATGTCGTACTCCCCCTGGGTGAGCGTTAACCTGCTTTCGTCAATAGTTCCGAATTGGGCCAGCGCCCATGGCTTGGCCACAATCAACTGCCAGGTGGTCTGCCCGGCGGCCACCAGACCTCTATCCACCGGGTCGTCGATGTTCACCCGTTGACCAGCGAAGGTATATCTCCCGGTGGTGGCCAGGAATACACCGGCCAGGGAATCCGTGGCTTCGGCTGTTTTACTTATGATTTGCCGGGCATTGGCAATAAAGAAAAAAACCCCGCCAACCGCCAATACAGCTACCAATAGAGCGCTCAGGGCCGACATGGCCTGTCCACGGAGAATGCTGGATATGCCGTAAACCAGCAGAATAATCAGGCCGATGGAAATCATGATTTGTGCCAGGTCGCTTCCGGGAGAAAATATCTCCGCCATCCCTTCGGACACCCAGCCGATCATGCCCGAAATTATACTCGTATGAAAGGCCAACACCATTATGTTGTTGGAGATTCGAACCAGCGTCTTGGTTATTGAAAAAAACATGTTGGCCATAAACTCAACGGTCGAATACAGAGCCTTTTCCGCCATCACTCCCAGGCCCGGAAACTTGTCAGGCGGAGCATGGTGAAAAACGTATCGACCCTCAGGCCAATTCTCCCAGATGGCATTTTCCGGACTGGCGATCTGGGCCATGCCTGCACTGGCAGCCCCGGCTCCCACCACCAACACTCCAAACGGGCCGCTTGCAGCAACGGCTCCCGGGGCGACGGCCATTGAACTCAGGGAAAAAATGCTGAACATCTGTCCTTCGATATCCTTTTCCGCACGGATGTCCCCCTGCAGGTTCCACTGTTCCGCAGGCTGGTCGCCTATAGCAGCAAGGGCCGGCCGGGTCATGGCCAGAAGAAGAAAAACCGCCAGTAAGCCGGAGATTACCTTTCTCATCGAGAACCGCCCCCCCGTGCCAACTGGCAGGCCCGGGCTAAAGCGTTCCGTTCGATTTTTTCTCCCTCACGGGCAGCCCACGTGGCCGCCTGGTCGCACACGGCTTTGACGTCGGCCCCGGAAAACCCCTCTGTGATTACTACCAGTTGCTGCATGTCCTGCCAGCTCAGTTTTACAGGACGGCCGCCAAGGTACAACCGGAATAGTTTCTCCCTGGCTTCCGCATCCGGCAAAGGAATCTCGATTTTCCGATCGAAACGGCCTGGCCTCGTAAGGGCTTCATCCAGAACATCGGGGCGGTTGGTGGCCGCGATAACGAATACCCCTTCCCGGCCCTTGAACCCGTCCAACTCTCCCAGCAACGGCTGGAGCAGAATATCAGAGGGGCGATTCAGGTGCCCGCCGTCTCTCCGGCGGCCGACAGCATCTATTTCGTCAAGAAAGATCACCGCCGGCGCATGCCTTCGCGCGTGATCGAACAACTTTCGAACGCTTTCTTCTCCCGTTCCGACATACGGGCCCAGAATGGACGAAGCGTTAACCGCGTAAAAGGAGCAACCGAAATACCGCGCCACCGCCCGGGCAAAGCAGGTTTTACCGGTGCCCGGTGGACCGTAAAGGAGTATTCCCCGGGGCGGCGTTATCCGATATTCCTGGATTCTTTCCGGGTCCGTAATAGGCATTTCCAGGGCGTCCTTAACGGCTTCAACGGCTGATCCCATCCCCACCAGAACATCAAAAGCCCGCGGATCCGGACTGCCACCCGGTAAATAGTCCACCCCCGGAGGCACTTCCTCCCGCGCACGATCCTTACCCAGAGAATGCTGATAGGCTCTCAACGGCCGTGAGGCTTGCCTGGTGTTGTTCTTCACGTCCTTTTTAAAACAAAATATGCTATCCAGCACACGTGCCAACTGGTATATGCCGGCAGACAGGACAACCCCAACAACATAGTCCGACATCCGGGGGTTTGAGATTGACAGGGCCGTCGCCACTGCGGCCAACACAAAGGAGATGGCCGCGAGGCGCGCAGCGGTGCACTTTTCAACACCCGAAAAATAGCTGACTGCGTATGTTACTGCGGACATTATCAGCCCTGCCGCAACAGTAAAAGCAATTATATGGTCAGTTTGCATCATACGACGTCCCTCCTTGTTTAACCGGAGACGTGTCGAATATCCGCAACAGGTATTCCGGCTGCGGGTCAATGTATACGTGTCCGATACGCCCTGTGGCGTCGCGCATTACACACCACCCGCTCTCCATGGACCGGAAAACCGACCCCAGTCCTGTGCCCGTTTTCCCTTCCTCCCTGTCTGCTCCCAGCAGTTCCAGGTTGGCGACAATCTCCGACTCGTCCTGGGCCCGGAAACAGAAAGCGTAGCCGGTGTTATTTTTGACAGTCTGAAGGTCGCCAATATCGGTTGCGTTCTGCGTAATCAGGATGGGTATAACCCCGAAGCTGCGGGCCCCCATGCGGATAATTTCGTCTACCACCCGTCTTCCCTCGGATATCCCCAGAAGCATCCACGACTCGTCAAACGCTTCGCATTTCATAACCTCCGCCGGTAGAGAGAAAGCCACTTCCCGGGCCATGGCCGATGCAAGAAAGAGCATACCCAATCCCTGCCTCTCACTCTCAGTTATCCGGCCTCCCAGCAAGCTTTGGGAGGTCCGGGGAAGAGGCAATCCTTGCAGGCTCACCACGGTAGCCCGGGCGATTTCGTCGGACGCGCCCGGTCCAAAAACCAGATGCCCCATGTTACCGTCCCGCAGCGCTTCCAGGAGCATTGCACACTGTCCGGCCTCCCTGGCCACTTCCGGATACGAGGTTTCCTTTGACATCCGGATAAGCACCTCCAGGTACGAGTTCATGTTGCGGCTTTCAACGGGCATTTCCCCCACTGCCTCCACAGCCCGGGCCACCGCCACCCGACGGGCGTCGTTGTCTTCTTTGATATTGAGAACGATGGACAGATAATCCAATGCTATACCTTTGGCCCGCCGGTGATCTTTGGATAACAAAAAGGGATTCAGCCGCATATTTCCCCCTGGGCCAAGATCGATTTTCCTGATCGGAAAAAGATTTTCCAAAACAGCGTACTCGTTGTTCTTCGGGTCGATGATAAACAGGTATGCGCCGGCAATATACGCCAGGTAGAGCATCAGCTTGGCCAGCATGCTCTTGCCCCCGCCCAAACCGCCGCTTATAAAGACGGCATTGGACCGGTTGAGAGATCTCGCCGCATACCCGGGCTTCCAAAACACCGGCGAGGCCCCGGACCAACCCAGGAAAAAGCCTGTACCGTCACCCGTCTCCAGACTGATGGTCGGGCCTGATGACGCTATGAATCCGGGGTCGCACTCAATCAGAGGCGCCGCCGGCCTGCTTCCGGGGATAAAGGAATATAAACACTTTAGCTGGTCCCCAACCGGTCTTACCGCCCGGTACCCCGAATTTGAATACCTCGCCATCATGCTCTTGGCAGCAGCCCTGGCCTCCCTCAGTTCCCGTGCTGCCACAGCCAGGGTTACCGACACGGAGGCCAGGGGCTGGCCTCCTCTTAATTTACCTTCCAGGAACCTGCCTTCAATAAGGCCGTATTCCTCATCGGTATCCGGTTCCTCGTCCCCCTTGTAGCCTTCTTTAATCTGGCCTTTTAGGAATCTTCGGCGGCTCTCCGCCTTCTTTCTCGCTCTATGTGGCTGCGTAACAAAAAAGTGTACCACCGCATCAACGGCTTTTTCTTCAGCGTCAAGTCCCGCCAGCCACTCTACACCCACCTCGGGCAATTCCTTGGGCATATCCGGAAAAGTAATAAACACCTGGTGATGCTCTTCGTCGGCACCATTGGTGATAGTAAGGTGGGCTGGCCTTTCATCAAGCAGGCACCCGTCGGAAAATGCAGCCACCAGAGCAGGGGTAAACCTGCCGCCGTCCCGGGAGGGCAGGGGCATTGACAGTACCCCCACCCTTTGAATGTTCCTCCTTATTATGAAATCCAGGTCAAAAAAATTTGCCCGGCCATCTACCAGGACACGGACACGGCGGAACATCTCGTCTTCAGCTCCGAGGGCCTCCCGAACGCGCCCCTTTGAAAGTAACCATCTTTCCGACTTCAAAAATGTGCCCAATGCAGTATCCCGGAATTCCCGAAGGGCAGCCTTCAAGTCATCGTCTTGGTTTGTCCGCAATTGTAAAACCAGGTATCGTCTGCGGCTGCGGGCACCCCTGGCCAGGGCGCCGCGTACGGCCCGGGCATGTCGTTGTGATTCCTGAATAACTTCCGTGGGTATGTTTCCCGACATTCCGGCAGTTCCAAGGTAGCTTGTTCCATCAAGACGCATCTCTTCACAGAGAAGAAGGATCATGCCCCGGCCTTCAAAGCCGAACATAAATCGTTCCAAACGCCGGATCACCATTTCCCGCTGAGAACGGGGAAGGTGGGTATATGCCTCGCCCCTCAGGCGATAAATTGCGAAGGCCTCACCCAGATGATTGAATACTATATTGTTTTTAAACGCAATTAAAGGAAACCTCATAAAACCTCCACTACATCCCAATCAAGACGGTGACGCTTTGCGCGGTGCACCTGGCGGCCGAACAGGTTGGTGGTCTTAGGGCGGAACAGGTAGTTAACAATATCCAGAATAAATACTGGCAGAAACTTTCCCTGGGGGTCCGCCTGGGAGAACAGCCACGCTCCACCTGCCGCCAGAAACCACGTTGCCCAAAAGGGGTGAGCGGGTTTTATAAGCCACCCCAACGGCAGCAGGGGCAGGTATATTATCAATGTCAGAAACAAAGCATCCAGTGGAATCGCCCTGGGGAGGACATATCCTCCAATATCGTGAATCCGGTAATTAATCCGGAAGAGCGATTTGTAGCTGTGAAAATAGCGTGTGTCCTTTGACTCCGGCATCATTGATTCTCCTTTCGGGCTTATTTCGGGCCACTACCCCAACTTAAGGAATTACGCCCCACCGCCCAAGAGGTTGAGGAAGCCCTTTCCTACAGACTCCATCAGGCCGGGGGTTGTCATGGCCAGCAGAACCGCGCCGACAATTATAATCACTATGGCTGCAGCAACCTGACTCCTGAAGAAAGTCCATATTGCGGACGCCAGTACTGCAATCATTACAAATATCTTTATCAAATCCAGGGTGTCGTTTGCGCCGGCCTTAAGGTCGAAGGCATATGCTACGCCGGGAAATACTCCACAAACAAAAATCAATGCCGTAAGCGTTATAGTAAATATGCTTTTTAACTGGTTAGATGAAAATTTACGCATTGTCAAATCGCTCCTTTCGATTAAAAAACCGGCTCTCGCCGGAAGTCTTAAGCCCTCTAACTATTCGGTTGTCCTTATGTCCTTTACCAGGTAACTGCCCCTTTCAGGCTGCACCAACATATATATACGCTGTCCCAGGCGGCCTACACCAGGCGCAGATATTGTGGCGTGAATGTACGCCCGTGTTGGCGTTTTACTGTTATCAACCCTCACCTCTCCCACCGACTCTAAATTCCATCCGGGGACAGAAACCACCCGGGCATCGGGGGTAAGAAAATTGGCCAAGTGGCCACCGCCGTAGTAGAGGCCCAGGAACTGCTTGACGAAAGTGTTGAACTCGGGTAAAGCACTCTCGTTAAACCGCGGCTCAATTGCTTCTCCCTCGCCTGTGCCGGATGACACGATAACCGGCAGCCCGACTATTTCGGGCCGGCCGTCGCCCTCCACCCGCACGGGCACTTCAACGCATATCAGGTAGTCCTTCCAAGCGTGAACGGTCTTGTCCTGTGCAGTATAGAAGCCATCCTGTCTCAACCGGATCAGTTCTTCCCGGGTGACCGGAACGAACGCCTGCGGAAGCGCCTGGGCTTCTGTCATAGCCATGGGAGTCAAACGCCTGGTATGAAGAAGAACCCGAACCCGGAACATCTCCCCACTGCCTTCAACAGACCGGACGGAGGCGGCAGTGACTTCCTGAATGCCCTCCGGCACGGCAACATCGGGCTTTCTCAGAAAAACTCCCAGGCGCTTTGAGTAATCGTCCGGGCCACCTGACCAGGTGGCCCATTCTACGGCGTAGGCCCGAGCCAATTCCCTTACGCCAGCTACCGCTTCTTCCTGCGAAACAGTCATCGCCCCGGCAGCTACCCGGCTGGCCCGGGCTACAATGTTAGTGCTTCTAACGGAAGCGATTACCGCTGTGAGAAGTAGTAGCCAAACCAACCCTCCTGCCAACCAGCGGTAGACCATCGTCCTGTCAAACCCGTCCATCAAATCCCCCCATTGCCGATGACGGCTTTTGAGACGTCAAGAACGTTGTCAAACCCGTCCCTGGTAAGGTACTTGTCAAGGGCAAAATACTGATCTACCAGGCGTCTCTTTCCGGTCTCAGGGTCGGTTTTATAGACCAGGATCCGGCTTCCGGAAAGCCAGCATAGCTTTCCTTCTATCATTTCCGCCGTTTCCTGGCCCCACCCCTCCAGGCGCCATGTCTCCAGGTTCATCTCAACAGGATTTTTCATAGCTTCCAAAAGCTCGGAAACACTGTCGTACAGAGCACCAGAGACTGTAACCTTTATGATGTTCCCGTAACGGTCCCGGAAGACAGTAACAAACGCGCACATCGTCGCCGGACCTTGCTCCACTTTAGTGCTTCCACCTGCTCTAACAGCATCCATGAAAGCTGTTATATCCTTGCGGATCACCGGTGCGCCCGAGATATAACTGTTACTGAACCCCAGAACACCCTGATAAAACTGCCAACCGCCTACACCGGCGCGCAGTTCGTTGGCAACTTCTCTGTCCTTGGCCACGCACCACTTTTCATTCCAATTCTTGTCGAACTCATTTTTTACCAGGGTTGAAAATTCGCGATCCCCCGATGTAGGTTTTGTTACTCTGGCTATTATTGAATCCACTTCAGCCCCGGTCAACCTGGCTTTCTGAGGAATGCCGGCGGCATGTTGCAACCCGGCCAGCACGTTGACAAAATCTGTAACGTTGATGATGTTGAACTTAAAAATCTTTTCGGTCCGGATGGTTTTGCCGAAGGCAAACCAGGGTGGTGTTTCAATCGGGTAATCCGGAAGTTCTATTGACTTTGCCGCCAGCACTTCTTCTTTCAGTCCGGGCCAAACCTGTAATTCGCCCTCGACTCCGATTGTTTTTCCGACAGCTGCAATTATGTTTTCACGTATATCGTTGCCAGTGGGGTTTACCAGGTGAAACTTACGGGACTCTACAAGGCGCCACTCGCCGCCATACTCCGAAACGAATAACGACCCATATACGATACCCAGATCCCTGTCCGGGTCGTAATGTACTAACTTTCCGAAAATCCGGCTGTTTCGATAGTAGATGCCGTATTGGTCGTCTGAAGTATAGGCGGCCAATGCATTTCCGTTGAAAATAAAAAAAACCAGCATGATAAACGTTATATTTATAAGTACTTTCCTCAGAAGTAGGCACCTCCCAATTTTTTATCATACTTCGCCAGAAGACTCCCGCCTCTGCAGGCGGGGGATGAATGGCGAACCACCTGTTAAGGGCGGCTAAACAACCCGCAACCCCTTACCGTAATACAGGTATCGCAACGCATCAGCCCGAACCGGCTTCGGTATCTCTGCCAACTTTACGTATTCTCCGTAGTTCTGGCTGCCCTTAACGGTGCAATTCTTGCCATTATATACTACGATGTCACCG
>JBMOPD010000014.1:0-13670 GCA_049323615.1 Bacillota bacterium
CTTTTATGAAAAGCTTTGTCTTAGCTCTCTTAATTACCTTGCCTTGCTCCCGGCATCGCTGCCGGTTTCATCGACAGGGCCTGGCTTAATTCCTTTCCATCTCCACTGTTTAGTTTTCAAGGACCAAAATGGTTTCATCATTTGTGACACTTCTTAAGAATATCAGATTCCAATTGTCATGTCAACTTTTATTTACTGGAAAAACTACATTTTCATCATTTTTATCTTATCTTGATTTTTGAACCCGCCTCACCGGCAGCAAAAATAACTATATCATCTCCGGTGAACAAGGTCAACAGTAAAGTTGTGGCAATTAAGAATATATCACAGCACCGAAAAGACTGTCAATTTCATTGCCATCCCTTAATTCCCGGAATGAACCATTATACTCATAGTTACACTTATTTTGCCATGATATCTACCTGTTTATACCCGCTCCGAACAATCCTTCCGACAGGGATACATACGTGGTGGGGACTTCCCCCACTATTATGTTCTCGGCCACCGGAACCTGCGTAGCCACACTGGCCCGGCCGCTCTTAAGGGGTATTACAATACGGACATCGGTGTCATAACACAGGTAAATGCAATGCCTGGTCTGGTTTATGCCCGCCTGCTCAAACCGGTCACTCACTTCCACCCTCACAGTGCCTATGGGAACTATGTGCACCCTAATCCGGGGACCCAGGTTGGAAAAGTAATAAATCCCGGTAATCTGGCCCAGGGGAATGGCCAGCTCTCCTTCCTGCAGCCGGACCAGGGCAGCCTGAACAGCCAGTGTTGTGTCGGACGCCATTTTATTTAATCTGATAGTGTTGGCCTGGATCAAGACTATTTTGCCCGTACTGTCCTTATGTATCTCAACCAGGTCCTGATATCTCGTGTCTCCCTCGGCCACTTTTGACCGGACGGCGTTGTTAATGACCCCGGTGGCCATTTGTACGGCCCTTACCTCGGCCATTTCATAAACTGTTGATCGTATTGCCCTGTCCAGTGCCCAGATGGAAAAAATAACCCCCGCCATTAATAACAGGACAAAGAATTTTGTCTTGTATGGCCTTCTGCGCCTGAACATTACCCACACCGCCCGCCAAAGGCATACCGGTCATGTATCACTGCATTTCATTAATTATATGCTGCCGGAACCTGAAAAATATTTACTATATTCAATTCACTTTTTGCCGGGGAATGATGGACAATTTTAGCTAAAATATCGATAAAATGATTATAATACTACCTGGTGGAACCTTTTAGGAGCCAGTCCGTCAAATTATATAGACATATAAACATATTCAACAGTTGTGGTATAATGTCAGGTGATTAATATTTAAGGAGGGCTGGCATCTTGGCTGCTAAACCCAGGAGGAGAAGAAGAGTAAGACCGGGCAGATTCATTATCTTCTTTGTACTTCTTTTTGTCCTGCTGGCAGGGGGATCTGCCATCGGCCTGGTGGCTGTCAGCATTAAGGATATTCCCGCCTGGAACAGCGAGGCGCTGTTATCTTCGAACTCAACCCTTATATACGATAAGGATAATAAACTAGTTGCCAAAGTGGGCGTGGAGAACCGCGTACCAATCTCCATCAAGGAAGTCCCGGAAATTGTGCAGCAGGCCTTTCTTGCCGCCGAGGACCACCGTTTCAACCAGCACCACGGCGTTGATTTCAAAGGAATTATCCGGGCCGCCTTCACGGACATAGTCGGTGTGGGGAAACACCAGGGGGCCAGCACCATCACCCAGCAGCTGGTCAAACTGTCCTTCCTCACCCCGGAAAAAACATTCAAAAGAAAGATTCAGGAAGTCATTCTGGCCATCCAGGTGGAGCACTATTACTCAAAAGACGAGATTCTCGAAATGTACCTGAACAAGATTTATTTCGGGCAGGGGGCTTACGGGATCCAGTCGGCCGCCCAGACTTACTTTAAAAAGGACGCCAAGGATCTGACCCTGGCCGAGGCCGCCTTGCTGGCCGGTATACCCAAAACTCCCAATTACTACTCGCCCCTGGCCGCCAAGGACACCCCCGAGGGACAGCCCCACCAGGGCAAGCTGAGGCAAAAAACAATACTGCAGTTGATGGTGAATTACGGTTTTATAGGCCAGGCACAGGCCGACCAGGCCTATAACGAACCGCTAAAAATAACCAAGTCTTCTACTACGTATCCTTATCCGTATTTTGTTGATTATGTAACCGAGTTGCTGATCAAAAAATACGGTGAAAACCAGGTGTATAACTCCGGCCTGAAGGTTTATACCACCCTGGACCCGCAAATACAGACCGCTGCCGAAAACGTAATGGCCGACGATAAAAATTTCCCTCCCCCCAGGGGCAAGGATAAGCCCCAGGGGGCGGTAGTGGTCCTGGACCCTGCCAACGGCCAGGTCAGGGCCATAGTGGGGGGCCGGGAACATACCAACCGGCTGGGGTGGAACAGGGCTACCAGAAAGCCCGGCCGCCAGCCGGGGTCGTCCTTCAAACCGATCATAGCCTACGGCCCGGCCGTAGAGTTTGCCGGCCTGGGACCGGCCTCGGTGGTGGATGACGCGCCGGTTAAATACGGGAACTATGAGCCGCCCAACTTTGATAAAAAGTTCCGCGGGCTGATCACCCTGCGCACCGCCCTGGTCAATTCAGTCAACGTGGTGGCCGTGAAGCTCCTGGTGGACCACGTAACCATTCCGAAGGCCATCGAGTTTGCCTCCAGAATGGGGATTGAAATAAACAGCAGTTCGGTGGGGGCCAGCCTGGCCCTGGGCACCGAAGAGGTGACGCCCCTGCAGATGGCCGGGGCATACGGCGCCTTTGCCAACAGCGGGGTGTTTAACGAGCCGGTGGTGATATTAAAGGTGGAAAGCCCAGACGGTACGGTGCTGGAAGAACACAAACCCCGGCCCAGGCCGGTAATGAAGCCGACCACAGCCTTCCTCCTGACCGACATGATGAAGTCGGTAACCCAGGAAGGAACGGGAAGAAACGCCTATTTCGGGCGGCCTGCCGCCGGCAAGACGGGAACCACCGACGACGGCAAGGACATCTGGTTTGCCGGCTATACCCCCGACCTTGTGGCTATAGTCTGGCTGGGATACGACAATCCCACACCCATGAAAGAGGCCTTCGGCGGCGGCTTCCCGGCAAAAATCTGGAACAAGATAATGAGCGAGGCCCACAAAGGTCTCCCCGTCAGGGACTTCCCAAGGCCCCCGGGTATTGTGGCAGCCACGGTGGACAGCAAGTCGGGCCTGCTGCCGGGTCCCAACACCCCTCCCAATCACCTGGTTACCGACCTGTTTGCCGAGGGGACAGTCCCCACCGAGGTGGACAACACCCATGTAATGGTTGAAATATGCGCCACAACGGGGCTTCTGCCGAATAAATACTGTCCCGACAGGGTAATCCAGAACCTGGTCAGTCTCCCTTACACCGTCCCGGAATACGTGGAAGACTTCCGCGACCGGGTGCCGTCACAGATATGTACCCTTCACGGGCCGGGCGGAATAAGCGGTCCACCGGCTCAGGGGGGTTCAACCGACCTGTCGGGAAATCAACAGCCGAATAACGGCGCACCCGACCCGGGGCAAAGGCCCCGCAACGGCAAGCCGGAACGCAAGCCCGATGCAAATACCGGCATTCTTCCCCCGCGGTTGTAGCGGTATAAAAGATAAAACCCCACCTCTGTGGGGTTTTATATCTTTTTAAGTACGGCTGTAAGCGAGATTCTGTTTTTCAAGCAATCATCTGTCTAGGGATTTTCATCCCTTCCCCGTTCGGGGATGCCCCTACCCGCAGGGTTTAACCCTGCCTATTTGGGTTGCACGCTGGTGGAGTTTACCCTTGCACTCACCGGTCACCCGGTGACATAGTTTCTGTGGCACTTTACGGCTACTCAAAACTGCAGCCGGTCACAGCCGCAGTTTCTTTTGCCGTCGTCAGGTCGCCCTGCCCCGGCTTGCGCCGGGCACCATTTTATACCCCCGAAGGGATATGCGTGTCTCGACTTTCCTCTACCTCCCTGTGGGAAGCAGCGATTGCTCACCGTACTTAAAATTTCTGGTTGTCAGAACTTTATTATACAATCAGATTGCCGGGATAGCAAGAGGAATAAAATGCATTCAGCACAATTCCTCCTGACTTTGGAAATTAAAACAGTTTCTTGGAGGATATGATATTTTTACCCAAAATGAGACATTTTTCTCATTACAATAGGAAATTAGTCTGATGATTTTTTTCCCAGATTTGATTAGGATTAGCATTAAATCTAATATTTCACTGGAGGTGAAGGTTTTTGGGCGACAAGTATATCTATGATATTGTCGAACAATACGTTCCGGATCACCTTATCAGTTCATTAAAGACCTCGGACAGTCGAGCAAAATATGAGGTACTATCGGCTGCCCTGGAAAAGTACTTCCGGGAACTGGGCGTCAAAACCGGCGCCGGCCGCCGGAACCGGGTTTTTTTAAGCAATTACCTGCAGACCTGGGAGAAAGACGGCTTTAACTATCAATACCAGAGAGTACGACTTGAAAGCCAAATCTAAACCACCCGGGACGGGTGGTTTGATTTTTATCACTTAAGTTTAAACCTGGGGAGCCTTGAATTCTTTTGTCACCACCTGCCCTACTCCCCCCAGCACCCCCATTTTTTGACCGTTGAATTCCACCTCCACCACACCGGCGTTGCCCAGCCTTAAACTGATTTTCTCGTTGCCTTTGAATTCTTTGATCTGTCCCGCCGACAAAAAACCGGTGAAGGCCGGCTTGCCGTCAATCTCCACGGACATCCAACATTCGTCATTGGTGACGCTGAGGGTGATATTTACACCCTTTTGTGCCGGGGGTTTGCCCGGGACATTCCCCTGGTTGGTCCTGACCTCCGGTATAATTGTTTTATTGTCACCCGCAATTTTGTTTTCCCCGTCGCCGGTTGGGCCGGGCTTGTTGATTTCCGTCAGGGCAGGCAGGTACAAGAATGCGGCCACCAGGGCAATTGCCAGCAAGCCGATGGCAATCTTGACAAAACTTCCGCTTCCCCGTTTTTCAATACTTGTCAGTTTGTTCTCTTTAAATTCATCTTCCCTTTCTGGCAGCGGAGCCCTGGCCTCATAGGCGGATACCAGCGCATTGGCATTGAGGCCCAGAAACCTGGCGTAGTTTTTGATAAATCCCTTGATGTAAACCCTTCCCGGAAGAATTTCAAAATTCTCATTTTCCAGCGCTTCCAGGTATTTGCGCCGGATCTTGGTATGCTCCTCGACATTTTCCAGGGATATCCCCCGGGATTCCCTCGCAGCCTTCAGTGTATTCCCGATTTCCACACGGTACACCTCCATTTACCGGTACATTGTACTCAGCAAGGCCGGTTACGAAGTCGTATATCTTTTCCACAGCCAGATCCAGGTCCGAAGTTTCCACCGAAAGGTCATAACCGGGATCAGGTTTGTCCGGGTATTTGTATAACGGGTCGTAGTATTCCACAAGTAAAAACTCAACGGCCTTATCCATCCGGCCACCGCTGATGAGCCCACGCAACATGTCAACCTTTTTGTGCCCCAGGTACTTGACCAGGGCCCCGGTGGCTTCCAGCAGCTGATTTATGTTTTCCTTTTTATTGAGCTCAGAGGTGTACTCTTCCATGGAGCGCCTTACCCTGACCTCCAGCGGGGCATAAAGGAGTATTTTATACCCCCTCTTCATGGCGTTCATAACCGGGGTGGGCACCAAAAGCCTGCCCAGCCGCCTGCTTTCACACTCAACGATAAATACGCCCTTTTGTTCGGCCTTTTTCAGTTCCCCGTAAATCAGGCTCTCAAAAAGCTTTTGTGAAGGGGACGGAGGCAGGCCCACCTTTCCGTACACCGATCCCCGGTGAACGGCGAGCCCCTCCAGATCCAGTACGGGCATCCCCTTCCCGGCCAATTTTTGCAATATCATTGTTTTGCCGACACCGGTCAGCCCGTAAACCACCACGGCCCGGTGAGGCAGTGCACTGTTGAGGTAAGCGTTGATATACCGCCGGTAGGCCTTATACCCGCCGTTTATCCGGTAAACGTCAAACCCCATCGTATCCAGCATGTACGATACAAACTGGCTGCGCATACCGCCGCGCCAGCAGAAAACGATCACTTTTTTGTCCGGGGCGGCCAGGGCGTCAAATTGTTTTACCATCCCGGCCAGCTTTGGAGATACTATTTCCAGCCCGGTCCGCCTGGCCTGCCGGGCACTTATCTGTTTATAATCGGAGCCTACCCTGGCCCTCTCTTCGTTGTTTAAAAGCGGAATATTGACGGCGCCGGGTATCGTTCCCTCCGCAAACTCCCCCTCAGACCGCACATCGGCTATAATGGCGCCGGGAACGTTAAGTGCTTCTTCAGCGCTGATATTTTTTATCATCTATGACAGCTCCAAATTCACCAGGTAAATCAAATCAACCCCGCTAAACGGCATAAACGTTTCCGGGGTCAGATGAAATCGAAGTACAATATTGTTTACCCTGAAAGTAGCTTGTTGCTGACAGCATCCAGAAATAGAAGTATTCCTCCTGTTATAATGTCCCTTTTTAAGTTTAAAATTCTGATGCCGGCGGACCTGAACCCCGTTGGAAAATAAAATTATATGCATATTTTACACATTTTTGTATTTTATCCTGATGCAGGTTTCGACATAAAATAAATTTTTCCTTTAAATTATCAAAAAATTTTTTTCTTTCCGGACTCCTTGAAGGCTGATTCGAATTGTTCCAGGGTTATTAAAACCGCCCTGGGTTTGCTTCCCTCATAGCCGCCCACAATGCCCCTTCTTTCCATTATGTCTATCAGCCTGGCCGCCCGGGCATACCCGATATGCAGCCTCCTCTGCAGCAGCGAGATTGAAGCGTGGCCGGTTTCAATGAAAATCTCCACCGCCCGGGGCAGCAGATCATCTTCAAAATTATCCTCGGGATTCGCCCTGTATAACTCTCCGGCAATAGTTTCGTCGTACACCGGTTCGGCCTGCCTTTTCCAAAAGGAAACCAGGTTTTCCACCTCCCGGTCGGAAAGGTAGGCCCCCTGGACCCGGATGGGTTTTGGCGCGCCCACCGGGAAAAAGAGCATATCGCCCTTCCCCAGCAGCTTCTCGGCCCCCCCCATATCCAGAATGGTCCTGGAATCCACCTGCGAAGAAACGGCGAAGGAAATCCGGGAGGGTATGTTGGCCTTGATCAGCCCCGTGATCACGTCAACCGAAGGCCGCTGGGTGGCGATGACCAGGTGGATGCCCGCCGCCCTGGCCATCTGGGCCAGCCGGCAGATGGAATCTTCCACGTCGGCGGGGGCCACCATCATTAAATCGGCCAGCTCATCTATAATTATTATTATGAAGGGAAGCGGGCCGCTGATATTGTCCCTTTTCCCCGAGGCATTATTGTACCTTGTAATGTCACGGACACCGGCGGCGGCGAAGAGTTCATACCTGTACTCCATTTCCTTCACCGCCCAGCGCAGGGCGGTGGCCGCCTTTTTGGGATCGGTCACCACCGGCGAGATCAGGTGCGGTATCCCGTTATAGGTGGTCAGCTCCACCATTTTGGGGTCAATGATCAGTATTTTAACCTGATCCGGAGTGGCCTTGAACAGTATGCTGGCTATCATTGTGTTCAGGCACACGCTTTTGCCGGAACCGGTGGCCCCGGCGATAAGCAGGTGGGGCATCCTGGTAAGGTCGGCCACGATGGGATTGCCGGCTATGTCCTTACCCAGTGAAACCGTCAGCCTGGAGGTGGCCGCCCTGAATTCCTCCGACTCCAGCAGTTCCCTGAGGTGCACCATGGTTATTTCAACATTGGGCACCTCTATTCCCACCGCCGCCTTGCCCGGAATGGGGGCTTCAATCCTGACGTCCGGGGAGGCCATGCTGAGGGCGATGTCATCGGCCAGTCCCACAATCCTGCTCACCTTTATCCCGGGCGGAGGGTGTATTTCATACCTGGTAATGGCCGGTCCCCTGGACACCTGGGTGACCTTGGCCTTGACCCCGAAATTCTCCAGGGTTTCCTCCAGGATTTTGATATTCTCGGTAATATCCTTGTTGCTGCGAAAATTTTTACCTTTTACAGGCCTGGCAAAAAGGGATAAGGGGGGAAGCTTGTACTCCCCCTGCGAACGGGGCCTGCCCTCCGCACCGGCCGCTTCCTCCTCGTCTTCCAGGCTTTCCAGGCCGTATTCCCCCGTCCTTACCAGCCTCAGGACCGGCGCCCGGCCCCCGCGGTTACTTCCGGGAGGTTCAGGATTTGCACCCCTGGCAATAGGCCCGGCCGGTTGAATGACGTCCTCCGCCCCCCCCATCTGGGTATGGTCGATAATCACCGGGGAATCGTCATTTTCCGGGTTTTCCTCAATAAAAAGGAAATCGTTCAGCCCGTTTTTCAACCGGCGCAAAAACCTGCGGATTGCCTCAAAGAGCACCCCCGCCACCGCATAAAGGGGTGCGTTGATACAGAGGAGAATACCGGTCAGTGTAAATGCGGCCACGATTATAACGGTGCCCGCCATGCCAAAGGACTTATAACACAGGAAATAAAGGGTGGCCCCCAGTATTCCGCCTCCCCTTCCGTCAATCCCTCCTTTCCACCCGCTTTCCGGCGACACGATAATATGCAGCACGGTGAGGGCCGCGAAAAACAAAATGAGACCTCCCCATGCCCGGCACGGTGTCCCAAACCTGGTGCCCCTGATCAGTTTTATGCCCCAGAAGGCCATCAGGAAGGGAAACAGGAATCTCCCCTCACCGGTCAGCAGCCTGAGAGCTTTTTCGATAATAAAAGCAAGCGCCCCCACCGAGGGGTTAAAAAGGCAGACTGTTCCCAGCAGGGCCAGTGCGAGCAAAAAAATGCCCAAAATTTCCTGCCTCAGGTAGATGTCAGTCTGCTTGGGTATTTTCACAGCATTTCCCTCCCATGGTAAATTATAGCATGGGAGGTCTGTTTTTTATGCACTTTTTTACCATTTTTATTCTGAATTCTGGCTACTAAAACAGCCCCTGCCCCCTGGATGAGGCCAGCAAAATCACCCCTGCCCCGATGATAAAACGGTAAATAACAAATATGGCGAAACTGTTTGTCATCAGGAAGCGGAGCAGGAATTTAATGGCCAGATATCCCACCACCGCGGAAACAATAATTCCTGCCGCGAAAGGAACGGTAAAATCCGCGGGGGTCAGGTTGTTGACCTGCACCAGGCCTGCTCCCACTATGATCGGTGTGGAGAGAAGGAACGAAAACCGGGCCGAGGCTTCCCTGTCAAGTCCCAGCAGCCGCCCCGCCGTCATGGTGATGCCGGACCTGGAAACCCCGGGAATCATGGCAAAGGCCTGGGAGATACCGATCCAGATACTTTCTTTCCAGCCCACCTGGTGCAGACCCTTTTTGGCCGGAGCCAGCCTGTCCGCCAGGTAGAGAAAAATTCCCATTACAATCAACATTATTCCGATCAGCATGGGGTTCCTGAATACCGTGGAAATATAATCCTCAAACAGGAAGCCAAAGGCCGCCCCCGGCACCGTTGCCGCCACAAGATACCAGAACATCCGGCCCTCAATGGTTCTCCGGTTGAAAAACCCGTCCCGGGCCATTATGATCCAGTCCCGCCAGAAAAAGGACAGGACGGCCACCAGGGTTCCTAAATGCAGGGCAACATCAAAGGCCAGGCCGGGATCCCGCCAGCCAAAGACCCACGGCGTCAATACCAGGTGCGCCGAACTGGAGATAGGCAAGAATTCGCCAAGGCCCTGAACAAGCCCCATGATTACTGCTTCAAAAAACGACATCCCATGTCGAGTAGGCGCTCGACTTCCACCTCACTTTTCAATGATAAGTTGAATGTGAGAAGGCCGCCTACGCCCCTCACAGAACCCAACGTGCCCTATTAAGGCATTGGGCTCTTCATATAAACCTTACGCAGCTTGCCAGATGTTCACATATATCCTCGGTTCCGCTATCGGGTGCTTTTCTAGGAGCATCCTGTACCGCCTCCACGTCAGATATGCCCTCTGGCTGCGCCTCGTCAATGTCTTATAGAGCGCAATCCTGATGTAGCGGTAGAATTTCAGAAGTCCCTCGTAATTGCCGGAAATACCGTAGTACCTGTAATGCCCCACCAGTTTCTTGTTCAAAAGTTCTATTGTATCGGATGGCTTACCATGGATGTTCTCTTTAAGCCACTCCTTAACGTTCTGCTTCTTTGCTTTCAGTTTCTTCTTGCTGGTGCGGTGCAATACCGTGTATTTCCCCGTCAGCGTTTCTCCGTTGATGTGGGTAAATCCCAGAAAGTCAAAGGTGTCTGTCTTGCCGTCAGCACTGTGCAGCTTCGCAAATCTGCCGAATCGGATTATCTTGCTCTTGTCCTTCGCCAGCTCCAGATTGAATTTCTTCAGCCTTGCATCCAGCGCTGCATAGAAAGCATTTGCCTCGTTCTCATATTGGAACATGCAGATAAAGTCGTCGGCGTATCTGACGATGTGCGCCTCGCCCTTGCACTGCTTCTTTACCACCTTGTCAAACCACATATCCAGCACATAGTGCAGATATACGTTTGCACAAACCGGCGAAATCAGCCCGCCCTGGGGCGTTCCCCTGTCGCTCTCGTGGTACTTCATGTCCTCCATGATGCCCGCTTTCAGAAACCGCTTGATGTACCGCAGAAAGTTCTTGTCCGCTATATCATGCTCCAGAAATCTCATCAGCCACTCATGGTCTACGTTGTCGAAGAACCCCTTTATGTCCGCATCGACTATGAAGTTTATCTTCTTGGTCATTATCAGCTGATTTACCTCTCTTATCGCCTGATGACAGCTCTTGCCCTCCCTGAACCCGTAGGAGAAATTGTAGAACTTCCCCTCGTATATCTGGTCGAGCACCTTCCGCATTACTCCCTGCACCAGTTTGTCCTCGTATGCAGGTATCCCCAGCGGCCTCTTCTTGTCGCTTCCCGCCTTGGGTATGTACGTCCGTCTTACCGCCTGCGGCCTGTAGCTGAACGCTTTCATTCTGGTGAGCAGGTCGTCTATGTTCGCTTCGAGGTTCTCCCCATAGGCTTCCTTGCCCACGCCGTCTATACCCGTGGCCTTGCCTTTCTGCTGCAGCTTGTGTTCTTCAATCAGGTTTTGCTTGTTCACATAGTGCATCAGCGTCTGCACTCTCTTGTGTTTCTCTGCTTGCTGCGCTATTCTTTCGAACGCATTTGCCATCTTCTGCCACCTCCAGTGTGGCTGATGTTTTGTCCTAAGAACGGTTTACATGTCCGCCCCTTCCCTCCACCGTCATTACCGGCTTCTTTGGTACTATGAGCGAATCCGACTCCTTGCATACCGTTTCTCCCGCCTTGGACGAAATGCTCCTTGTGCGGAAAATACTCTTTCGAGAATATGCAAGGCCTCCCAGGTACGCTGTGAATAACAATCTCATGCTCGCCATGCTCTCAGACCCCGGTGAAACCCGTTTGTTCTCGCCTCTATCGACCAAACGTTATTGCCTGCTGCCGAGGTGAAGGCATCGGCTTTCACTTTGTATAATCTAACGGGGCTCTATCACTTCACGCTTTCGCATTACGGCTCGCATGGTTTCCTGCCTACGCTTAAACCTTACCTCACGGCTTTGGCTCCAAGGCTGGATAACGGCGGCTGGCTGGGCCTTACCGTGCCGGCTTCCCACCGGCTATATTCACAACGCCGAACTGGCGCACCACCCCATGGATTATATAGTGAACTTAATTATTATAGCACAGACTGCCTGCCTTTTTACAAGCAACTAAATCACTTATTATGTATATGTTTAACTTCCAATACCAATCAATTTTAAAACAGTGGTTTACCTTCCTGCAAATATTGGTTATAATACATTAAAACCCTAAAAGGAGCTGTATTATCGGTGGCATTTGAAGTTTACAGACCAAGAGGAGAGAAACAGGAAAAGGCCCCTATAGTGTCATTATCAAAAACCTCTATCGTTCTAAATAATGTTGCCAGGGAAAAACTGGCAGCAAACAGAATAGAAATAGCTTATGACCGGGATACTAAAACTATTCGCATAAGAGCGGTAGAAGATGGAGGTATGGAAATAAGGAAAACAAAAGTATTTGGAAAGGGCTTTTTTAATCAATTTAACATTACTGCAAAAGGCAAATTTGAAGCAAAGTATAACCCGGACGAAAAGGCACTGTACGTAAAACTTGCATAACCCGCAAAGGCGGGTTTTTTTATTTGCTTACAGAAAAAATTATTGCATGACAGGGCGGCCGGGTTAATAAAAATATACCGGAGGATATTGCCGGGAAAAGCAGGTCAGATCATTGTATCTTTTTCATACAAATAAAATCTTGCTCATTCTGGCTTTTTCTTTGCTTTACTTTTTAATGAAACTGTGATAACTTATCATTCAAAGGAGGGGGAAAATTCTCCGTGGAATCTGAGATAGGCTTCCTATTACTGGGTATGGCGCCTATGGTTATCGTTATATCAGTCTTTTACCTGGTTTTCGGAAAAAAAGAAAATATCTGGCCAAACGAAAATTAGAACCTCAGCCGCTGTTAGACAGCGGCCTTTATTTTTTCATAGTGGGGAAATGAAAGGGTTTTTTAATCCCCCGTAGAATGGTAATATGTACATATTTTACCATTATAAGGGGGGTTATTATTTTGAACTTTGACCGGTTCAGGGAGTCCATAATACACGTACAAAAAATGGCCGACAATTTCACAGCCTTGAAAAGGGAAGAATTGTCGGAGTTGAACAGGCTGAACACAGAATGCATCTCCTTGCACAAAGAAATAGTAAAATCCTTTTCGTCACTGGTTGATGAAATAGAAAAC
Source organism: Bacillota bacterium (assembly GCA_049323615.1). Lineage (GTDB taxonomy): Bacteria > Bacillota > Desulfotomaculia > Desulfotomaculales > Desulfocucumaceae > JBMOPD01. The sequence continues at coordinate 12,841 of JBMOPD010000014.1, forward strand.
GGGCTTACCCTGCTGCTTGACCGCCTTGACCAGATAAAAAAAGACCTGGCCAAAACCTCGGGACCCGAAGGTACCCTGGGAGATATACTGCAGCTGGAACCGGCATGGCGCCAGGCCGATGCCCTGCGCAACAATATCCGGGAGATACTTGGCCCCGGCCCTCAAGACCCGGCCCGGCAGGCTGAATCCGGCCAGGATAATCTTCCCAATGCTGAACCCCCCAAGGAATCCAAGGCTGTCCGGGAATTAATCGGACTGGCCCGGGAAGAAGCCGCTGTGGCCGTGGAAAAATCTACAGCAGCAGTGAAAACAGAAAAGAAGGACGGCCGGGAAAACAGCCAGGACAACAAAAAGCCGGCTGAAACAAAGAGTATTGTGCAAAAGGGGCAACAGCAAAAAAAGGACCAGAAACTTACCCCGCCCGCAAAATCACCGGCGCCTCTCGTTATGAATAAAAATCTCGGGGAAGCTGAAAAAAAACTGGTTGAGGAAATCACAAAAAACATTGAAATGATAAAAAGCAGCAAGAAAAAAATATAAGTCAACGCCGCCCCCCGCCGTTAAGTGACCCCAAGTTTCCCGAAGGCATTATAAACAGTATTTTAAAACTTTAATAAATGGGAAAAAAGTACTATTTGTGGGAGCATTAGAAACATTTTCCGAAATGCCGGCAGGATTTTCGGTCGAATTAAAGAATATTGAACTTTAATCCGGTAAGTAACAGCAGTTTTTTCTTTCGAAGCCTTGGTGGCTACCAAAAATAGGATATTGTGTTAAGCGTTGTATGCAGTTTGTAGTTTCTTAAGTCGGCTAAAATCTAAAGCTTTTAG
>JBMOPD010000015.1:0-13590 GCA_049323615.1 Bacillota bacterium
TGATCAACGACCGGGCCCTCTCCATGATGAAGGAAGGCGTGCGCATAATCAACTGCGCCCGGGGCGGGATCATCGACGAGGAGGCCCTGTACCGGGCCATGACGGCCGGGAAGGTGGCCGGGGCGGCTTTGGACGTGTTTGAAAAGGAGCCCAACACCGACAGCCCGCTGTTGAAACTGCCCAACTTCATAGCCACGCCGCACCTGGGGGCCTCCACCCTGGAAGCCCAGCTCCACGTGGCGGTGGACGTGTCCGAGGAGATAGTGGCGGCCCTTACCGGGAAGCTGGTGAAAAACACGGTGAACATACCCTCCATGAGCCCGAAAAACCTGGCCGTGGTCAAACCATACCTGGAACTGGCCGAAAAACTGGGGCGCTTTCAGGCCCACCTGGTCACCGGCCGGGTGAAAAAGGTGGAGGTCATATACAGCGGCGACCTGGCCGGACAGGAAGTGGCCCCCATAACTACGGCTGTGGTAAAGGGCCTCTTAGATCCTATTCTGCAGGAGACCGTCAACTTCGTGAACGCGTCGCTGCTGGCCAGGAGCCGCGGCATCCAGGTGATGCAGGCGGTAGACGGGCAGAATGAGGGCTACTCCAGCCTGATTACCGTAAAGGTATACACCGACAAGGAAGAGCGGTCCCTTTCCGGGACCCTGTTCGGGGTCAATGACCCCCGCCTGGTGATGATTGACGGCTACAGGATTGACGCCGCCCCCAGCGGCTACATGCTTTACGTGCCGCATATGGATAAACCCCGGATCATCGGCCCGGTGGGGATACTGATCGGGGAGCACAATATCAATATCGCGGCCATGCAGGTGGGGCGCAAGGAGATAGGCGGCAAGGCGGTGATGATCCTGTCGGTGGACGCGGAGGTGCCTGAAAGCACCCTGAAAGAAATTGGCCGAATTGAAGGAGTGATGGACGTCAAAATGATTCGGCTGTAACATTAACCGGCTGTCCGGAAAGTCCACCTGCTGCGTTCCGGCTGCGGCTTATTCGCTCCGCCGTACCAATTCGGACATCATTCGTTCCCCAATCCCTAATTCCCAATCCCGCTCCCGGGGTTGTATATCTGTCAAAAATAGGTTAAATTAAAGGATAGACAAAATTTGTGAATTATTGCGGGGGTTTAAGCTGTTATGCTCGATATCAAACTGCTTCGGAACAATCCGGAAATTGTCCGGGAAGCCCTGAGAAAGAGGGGTTCGGATTTTGATCTGGAGCCCTTTTTGCGCCTGGATGAAAAGCGGCGGGAGAAACTGGTTGTAGTTGAACAGCTGAAAAACAGGCGAAATGTGGTTTCCGAGGAAATCGGCCGGCTCAAGCGGGCGGGGTCGGACGCCGGGGATATGGTTTCCGAGATGCGCCAGGTATCCCAGCAGATAAAGGATATGGACGATGAAATAAGGGCAATGGAGGAAGATCTGCAAAAGATACTGCTGACCATACCAAATGTTCCACATGAAACAGTGCCCGAGGGGAAGGACGCCGGGGACAACGCCGAGGTGTCACGGTACGGGGAGCCGGGGAAATTTGATTTTCCGGTCCGGGCCCACTGGGATATCGGCGAAGAGTTGGACATACTGGACTTTGAGCGGGGGGGCAAGGTTACCGGGGCCAGGTTTACTTTTTACAAGGGCCTTGGAGCGCGCCTGGAGCGGGCTGTGATCAATTTCTTCCTGGACCTGCACACCAAGAATCACGGCTATGTGGAAATATTCCCGCCCTTTATGGTAAACAGCGGCAGCATGGTGGGCACCGGCCAGCTGCCGAAGTTTGCCGAGGACATGTTCAAGGTGGAGGGGACGGACTATTACCTTATACCCACGGCGGAGGTTCCGGTAACCAACCTCTACGGCAACGAGATTCTGGACGGCAAGCGGCTGACCATATCACACTGCGCTTACAGCGCCTGTTTCCGGGCCGAAGCGGGAGCGGCGGGGAGGGACACCAGGGGCCTGATCAGGCAGCACCAGTTTAACAAGGTGGAGCTTGTCAAGTTTGCCCGACCCGAGGAATCCTACGAGGAACTGGAGAAGCTCACCTGGCATGCCCAGAGGGCACTGCAGCTGCTGGAACTGCCCTACCGGGTGGTCTGCCTCTGTACCGGGGACATGGGCTTCAGTGCGGCCAAAACCTATGACCTGGAGGTGTGGCTGCCCAGCTACAATGAATACAGGGAAATTTCCTCCTGCAGCAACTTTGAGGATTTCCAGGCCCGGAGGGCAAACATCAGGTTCAAGGACGGGAAGGAAAAGCCGAGGTTCGTGCATACACTGAACGGGTCGGGCCTGGCCGTCGGCCGGACGGTGGCGGCCATTCTGGAAAATTACCAGCGGGAGGACGGCAGCGTGGCCGTCCCCAAAGCGCTGGTCAGTTACATGGGTGGACTGGAAAAGATTGCTTTGGGGCTTTGATGACTGTCAGAATACAGGAGACAGTAGACAGGAGACAGGAGAGGAAATATTCGCAAGGGATTAGGGATGGGTCTTTTGGCTTTGGAGGGCTACTATACCCCCAATCCCTAATCCCAAATCCCCCACACACACACACACCAAATATGTTGACAGGGTGTGCAGTCTCTGGTAAACTTTATGTGTTCGGTTTGCAACAAACTATCTAAATAATCAGAACCAGGAACTCAAAGGGCCCGGGGCGCCGGTGATCATTTGAGGTTTTTTTGTGCTGCAGATAGGGGGGAGCGAAAGTTGCCGGATAAGTATGACGTGATTATTGTCGGAGCCGGGCCGGCGGGAATTTTTGCCGCCCTTGAACTGATCAAAAAGAGCAAGAACACAAAGATTTTAATTGTAGAAAAGGGAAGGGACATAGATAAAAGGATCTGCCCGTCCAAGCAAAAAAACACCAACTGCTTAAATTGCAGCCCCTGTTCAATAGTCTGTGGATGGGGCGGTGCCGGCGCCTTCAGTGACGGCAAATTGACCCTCTCCACCGAGATTGGCGGCAGCCTGGAACAGTATGTAGGCGAACAGGCGCTGTCCGCCATGATCGACTATGTAGACAAGATATACCTTGAATTCGGCGCCCCCGATATCGTATTCGGGCTGGAACACAGGGAAGAAATACAGGAATTTCAGCGCCGGGCAACGCAAAATGAGCTGAAGCTGATTCCGGTCCCCATCAGGCACCTCGGCACCGGCCGCTGCGTGGAAATCCTCCGCCGGATGAAAGAATACCTGATTTCCGGCGGTGTCGACGTGCGTACGGAGTGCCGTGTGGAGAGCATACTAAAGGGTGAAGACGGCACTGTTGCCGGAGTCTCGGTGGACGGCGGGGAAAAAATTTACGGCCGGCATGTCATACTGGCGCCGGGCCGGGAGGGGGCCCAGTGGCTTTCCGGTGTGGCCCGGGACTTGGACATAAAGACAGAGGTTAACCCTGTGGATATAGGCGTCCGGGTGGAAATGCCGGCTGAAATAATGGAACCCCTGACCAGGATATTTTACGAGGCCAAATTTATATACTACTCTAAAACATTTGATGACAGGGTACGCACTTTCTGCATGAACCCATACGGGGAAGTGGTGCTGGAAAACAACGAAGGGCTGATCACGGTCAACGGGCATACCCACGCTTATAAGAAGACCGGCAACACCAACTTTGCGGTGCTGGTCAGCAAGACTTTCACCGAGCCCTTCAAGGAGCCCATAGCATACGGGAAATATGTGGCCAGCCTGGCCAACCTGCTGGGCGGCGGCGTAATAGTCCAGCGCCTGGGGGACCTGGTGGGCGGACAGAGGACCACGGTGAGCAGGCTGAACAAGTGTCTTACCGTACCGACGCTGACCGAGGCCACTCCGGGGGACTTAAGCCTGGTCTTCCCCTACCGGCACCTGGTGGGCATTGTGGAAATGCTCAAGGCCCTGGATGCCATAGCCCCGGGGGTTTATTCCCGGTACACGCTTCTTTACGGGGTGGAGGTCAAGTTTTATTCATCCAGGCTTTCTTTAAGTCCCTGCCTGGAAACTCACATCAGAAACCTCTTTGCCACCGGGGACGGCGCCGGGGTTACCAGGGGCCTGGCCCAGGCCTCTGCGGCCGGCGTGCTGGTGGCCGGGGAGATAGCCAGAAGGATGAGGTAGGCCGCTGCAGATAGGAATCCAGAATTCAGAATCCAGAATAGGGGTATTCTGACCCAAAATACTGCTCGGGAGGTAATAAGGATGTCAACCGTTGTAGTGATCGGCGCCCAGTGGGGCGATGAGGGAAAGGGAAAGGTCACCGATTTCCTGGCCCGGGAAGCCCATATCGTGGTCCGCTATCAGGGCGGCAACAACGCCGGGCATACAGTGGTGGCGGACGGTAAGGAGTTCAAGCTGCACCTGATCCCGTCCGGCATTCTGTATCCGGAAAAACTGTGCCTGATCGGCAACGGCGTGGTTCTGGACCCGGAGGTGTTTCTCGGGGAGCTTGACAACCTGGCGGCCAGGGGTGTAAGCATTGCCAGCCTGAAAATAAGCCCCAGGGCCCATGTGATCATGCCCTACCACCGGAGGCTGGATATTTGTGACGAGGAGCGCCGGGGAGCCAACCGGATCGGGACCACCGGCCGGGGCATCGGCCCGGCCTATACCGATAAGGCGGCCAGGGTGGGCATACGCATTGCCGATCTGGTGGACCCGGAAAGCCTGGCGGAAAGGCTGCGGCTGGCCATTGAGGAAAAAAACACGGTGCTGACCGGGGTATACGGGGCGCAGGGCTTTGATTTCGATGAGGTTTACAATACATACAGAAAATACGGTGAAAAACTGGCCGGTTTTGTGGCTGATGTCTCCATAATCGTAAATGATGCCATTGCGCAGGGGAACAATGTTCTCTTCGAGGGCGCCCAGGGCACCCTGCTGGATATCGACCACGGCACATACCCGTACGTGACATCTTCGCACCCGGTGGCGGCCGCGGCCTGCCTCGGGTCCGGAGTGGGGCCCACCAAAATAGACAGGGTGATAGGAATTGCCAAGGCGTATATCACCAGGGTGGGAGAGGGGCCCTTCCCCACCGAATTGAAGGATAATACGGGCGAGTACCTCCGCCGGAGGGGGCATGAATTCGGCACCACCACCGGGAGACCCCGCCGCTGCGGCTGGTTTGACTCGGTGATCGCCCGCTATGCGGTCAGGATAAACGGACTGGACTACCTGGCCATAACCAAGCTGGACGTGATGACCGGGCTGGACAAAATATTGATCTGCACGGGCTACAGGTACGGGGGAGAAAATATCGTTGATTTTCCGCCCACATTGAAGGTGCTGTCCCAGTGCCAACCGGTGTACGAGGAAATGCCCGGCTGGTCCGAGGACATCTCATCTGTGCGGAAATTCGATGACCTGCCGGCCAATGCCAAAAACTATTTAAAGAGAATCAGCGACCTGTCCGGCGTGCCGGTGGCCCTGATCGGGGTCGGCCCCGGCAGGGACCAGACCCTGGTGCTCAAAGAGCTGTATTAAGGAGACTTAACTATGAAGGGATTAGGCTAACCTTGACACCTGTTGGCAGTGATAATACAATAGCTTTAAATACAGTTATTGGAAGAGAGGTGGCCGGCATGAGCCTGCCCGTACCTCCGGCGGGAGAAATCATCCTTACCTACGAGGATTACCTGCGGCTGCCGGATGACGGCAAGCGCTACGAAATCCTGGAAGGGGTGCTCCACGTGGTTCCGTCACCCAATGTCCTCCACCAGCACATCTCCCGTGAGCTAGGATTCATAATCTATGAACACGTCAGGCAGCACGAACTGGGGGTAGTTTTTTTTGCCCCGCTGGATATAGTCTTCAGCCGCACCAGCATTGCCCAGCCGGACATAATCTACATCTCCCGGGAGAGGCAGTCGGTGATTACGGAAAAGCACATCGCCGGCGCCCCCGACCTGGTGGTGGAGATCGTTTCCCCGTCCACATCGGCCGCCGACCGGGTGACCAAGGCCCAGGTCTGCGCCCGCTATGGGGTGCCTTACTACTGGGTGGTGGACCCGGAACAGAAGGTGGTGGAGGAGTTCCGCCTGGAGCGGGGCATTTACATGCTTATTCGCAGTTGGGAAGACGGGGAGGTATTCACGCCCGAAATCCTTCCCGGGCTGCAGGTGGGTTTACGGAAGTTGTGGGATCAGCCCGGCAAATGAGATATTCCAGCAATTTAGTGGTTGACAGCCGAAGCGCTTTTAGTGTATCATTACTATCGTGACTTTTGAAAACAATATTGTGAGCCATTAGCTCAGTCGGTAGAGCACCTGACTTTTAATCAGGGTGTCCCGCGTTCGAGTCGCGGATGGCTCACCAATTCAGTCGTCAGTCGTAAGACGTCAGTCGTCAGAATATCCGACGACCGGTGACTGACGACCGACGACCGAGTAGGGCCCCTTGGTCAAGCGGTCTAAGACACCGCCCTTTCACGGCGGTAACACGGGTTCGAATCCCGTAGGGGTCACCAGCAAATCCCCGTGCATTTGTCACGGGGGTTTTTTTACTCTATGGACTTAAAGCCTTTGGCCATTATCCTGTTCAATACCGTGGCCAACTCCCCCCAGGTTACAAAATCCTCCGGGTTATGATCCGATACTATCAGGCCGGCTTTCTTGAGATTGTCTATTTCCTGCTGCGGGTTCCAGGGAGGGGCGGGGGGCTCCGGTACGGCGGTGTTTTTCATCGGCGTCAGGTAGTCCCGGACGATACTGACGCCGTAATCCGGGCCGGGGGCCCAGCGGCCGCCCAGGTCCTCCACGTATTCCAGCCGGCCGGCCCAGCCGCTCTTTAAAACCGCGTCCCTGCGGGGGTCGAGGGGGATGCTTCCGGCCGGCAGGTCCCCGCCGTAATAGTAAACGTGCCAGTGCTGGAACTGGGCCTCTATTCCCTCGGCCGGCGTCCGGAAGCCGGCCCCCGGGTTGCCGCCGAAGGCCCCCAGGCCGGCGAAGTTGTTCTGTTCAGGCTTTACCAGCCCGCCGAATTTCCAAAAGGCCGTTTCCTTGCAGGACTGGGCAAAAACAGCGTCCCAGCGGATGCCGTACCTTTGCTCCATGGACACGTACATATCCACATAATCGGGGGCGGCGGGGTTTTTCCCGGCCAGAAAGAGGCGGGCCTGAGCCGGGCGGGTGTCGGCCGGAACCTTGGCCGGCGTTCTTATTTCCCCGGGGACCTTCGGGGCCAGGTCCAGGGCCGCGGCCACACCCAGGGAAATGGCCGCCGTCAGGTCATTTAAAAAGGAATGATCGCGAAGCAGTTCGGCGTCCCGGGGGTGGTCGATAAAAAGCGTCTCCAGAAGTACGGCGGGCATTTTGGCAAGCCTCAGCACGGCGAAGTTGGCCGCCTTCATACCCCGGTCGGCTATGTTCCGCTCCAGGGCAAACCGGGCCACCTCCCGGTGCAGTTTTTCCCTGATGTTCAGTGTGGCGGCCGGGGCTCCGGGGTGGACGTAGCTTTCAAAACCCTCCCCGCCGCCGGAATTGCAGTGGATGGAGAGAAAAAAGCCGGCCGGACCGCTGTTGGCAATATCCGCCCTTTCCTTGAGGCCTACCGTGGTGTCCCCCTGCCGGGTAAAAAGGACTTCGGCCTCGTATGCGGCCAGCTTGTCAGCCACTCTCCGGCTGATATCCAGATTCAGGTCCTTTTCCACCAGGCGGCCAGCCATGCCCCCCGGGTCGCTGCCGCCGTGCCCGGGATCTATGACAATCTGTTTTCTCTTCACGGAAACACACCCCTAATCCCCAATCCCTGATTAATCAATACTACCCCCCTGGCACTGGCTGAAAAAGTTGATATGGTACACCACCCGCGCCACCACGGTCCAACAGAGCATCTGGAATTTCATCAAATCGGGGGGGATATCGGTGTTTATCAACACCCCGCAGTAAAGGCTGACCATTTTTATAGAAAGTAATTATTGTCCTGTTCATGCCGGGAAACACCTCGCTTTGCTTTTACTGATACAGGTTATGTAGGCAAACTGGTTTTAGTGACGGAGGCGTCCTGGGGACTATATAGTAAAAGCGTGTCCAAGGAATATCCGGCCCGCCGTCGAAATATTAATTAGAGGCCGGTCATTGCTGAAAAAATTGAGGAGGTGGGTCTGCAGTTGCTTATTCAGGTGGAAGCTGCCCTGACATGCTTTGTGGTATCCATACTTATAATCCTGGCCACCATCTTTGTTTTTACAAAGGTGACCAAATATAACGACTGGAAGGAAATTGCCGGAGGAAATACAGCCGCCGCCCTGGCCCTGGGAGGGAAGATCTTCGGGGTGGCAAACATCATTCATTTTGCGGTGATCAGCAATACCGGTGCCGCCCAGACCATTTTCTGGGGAGTGTTCGGGGCCGTGCTCCTGATCCTGGTTTACCTGCTGTTTGAATGGCTGACCCCGAGGTTGAAGGTTAATCAGGAGATCGCCTCGGGCAACGTGGCCGTGGGGGTGTTGTCCATGGTTTTCTCGGTGGCGGCCAGCTTTGTTATCGGCGCCAGTATCTCGTGATTTTTTTGCCGGCAAAGGAGTTGTCATTGGCCGGGAAAGGCTGTATCATCGGGTAATGACAGTTCCGGCCGGGGTCAAATAACAATGAACGGGGAGTGGATGTCAAATGGGTTTGTTTAAAAAACTTAAAGACTTGCTGGAGGCTAACCTCAGCGATCTGATCAACCGGGCCGAGGACCCGGAAAAGATGCTCAACCTGTATATTGAAAGGGCTACGGAGGAGTTGAAGGAGTTCAACGTCCAGGTAAACCGGGCCGTTGCCGATGAACTGCAGCTGAGGCAGAAGATTGAAGGGACGGAAAAGGAAATACAGTCCTGGATCAGTCAGGCCAAGGTGGCCGTTCTGCAGGGCCGGGACGACCTGGCCCGGATAGCCCTGGAGCGCAAGCAGACGGCTGAAAGGAACCTGGAAGATTTTCGCCTGCAGCTGGCGGACCAGCAGAAGGCCGTGGAGGAACTGCGGGCCAACTACCGGATACTGGAAGAAAAACTGAACAAGGCCAGGCTGGAAAGGGACTCCCTGGTGATGCGCCAGCGCCGGGCCAAGGCCTTGAAGCAGGCCGGAGAGGCCGTTTCCGAGGTTGCCAGCAGCAGCGCCCTGGGAGACTTTGACCGGATGAAGGAGAAAGTGGACCGGTTGGAAGCCGAGGCCAAGGCCACCAGTATCTCGTTAACCGGTTCGGTGGAAGATGAGTTTGAGAAACTGAAAAAGGAATCGGAAAAACAGGCCGTGGACGATGAACTGGCCCGGCTGAAGGCCGAACTGAATAAGCAGAACTGACAATATTAAGGGTCAGCAGTCAGCCTTCAGCCGTCGGCAGTCAGCCCAGCAATAAAGGTCGCATCTATCAAATGCCGCAAGCTTTATTCTGATAGCTGACGGCCAGCTGAGAAAAAGGATTGATGGTAAATGGCCAGGTTCAAAAGAGGGCTGTCCCTGATATTATGTACGGTATTCTTTCTCACCCTCCTGGCCGGGCCGGCTCTGGCCAAGGGGGGAAGGGGCTTTTCCAGCGGCGGCCGGACCAGCTTTTCCACCGGGGCCAAGGGTTTTTCAACCAAGGGCGGTTTTTCCAGCAGCAAGCCTTCGGGAATACCCCCCGGGGGATTTTCAGGCAGTTCCGGCAGCAGGGTGAATTCCTCCCCCGCCGCCCCGGACAGTACCGTGGGCGGAGGCGCCAGTTCCTACGGAAAGGGCTACAGCACCGGCGCCGGGAGTTTTTCTACCCCGCGGCAGAACACCCCGCCCACCCTTTACAGCGACTACAGCACTGGCGGAAAGGGATTTTTCACCGGCAAGGGGTCATACAGCACGGGCACGGGGTCTTACTCCGGCAGCTGGGACAGGGAAAAGTTCGCTTCCGGAGGGTTTGATAAATACCCCTCCAGGCCGCCGGTGGGCGTATTCGGGTCGCCCCCCAACCCGCCTTATTACTACCACAACAATTACTGGGCGATGCCATTGCTGGCCCGGATGTTTTTTCAGCCCAACTACTACTGGACGCCCTGGGGTTACCACTTTTTCGCTCCCCGGCTGCTGACATGGATTATCGCCATTATCATTATCGGCGCGGTGGTCATTGTGGTACGGAACAGGTTTAGAGGTTCCTCCGGGCTTTGACACTGCTTCCATTTACGGCGGAGGTGCTAATGTCATGGAATTTTTAAACGGCAAGCGGGTCTTCATACGCCGGGACGGCGAGGACAGCGGCTTTGACGGCGTGGTGACCCAGGTGAAGGGCAAGTGGATCTACGTGGCCGTGGCCGACCCGGACCCGGTTGGCTTTGACGGCATCTGGGTAAATACCGACCTGCAGAGGGAAATTGCTGTCCTCAAATAGATTCTGCCGGGTTTTATTGTGTTTGCCGGTAAAGCATCCCCGTGATTTGAATGTCGCGGGGATTTTGCTTGATATTATTTCCCGGTGACGGGGCATTATCTCCGCCTGGAGGCCACCAGCCTGGGTTTGCCCCACCTGGCATGCAACTGGATGACAATTTTGGGCAGGTCCGCAGGGAAGCCTTTTTCCAGGTAAACACAGACGCCGTCTCCGGCATGCTTCTCAAAATTCTCAGTCCTGTCCGGTTCACCCACGCGCACGGCGGGGGATATCCTGACGTGACCCCCTCACCCCCTGCACTTTTCCTGGGTAATGGTGATGGCCCGGGCGTGTTCCCGGGCGTATTCCCATGCGTCTGCTGCGAAAACGATGTCCACAAATCCTCCCCCCTGTCTATATCGATCTGTTTTTCCAGTATATGCCGGGGGAAATGCCGGTGTGCCGCCAGGGCGTCTCGGGAAAAGCGAAAGAACGGGATCTGACATAATGTACCATTTTGCCGCATATCAAAGAAAAAGGAATAATCCGGAGACTTGTAAGCCGCCTTTCGGACAGGCCCCTGTTCCTGCACGGGCTCCCGGTTTGCCGCCGTGGAGGATGATAAATTATAATAGCTGGTAAATCAAATTATTAATTGAGAAAAGGTGGGAATTTGATGAAAAAGGTTTTTGCAAGATTGGCCTCCGTTGCAACATTTGTGTGCCTGTTCGGGGTAAATGTCATGCCCTCGTTCGCGTCCGTGGTTGCACAGCCGATCCGCACCCCCGCCGATTACTACAATGCCGTGATAAACAAGCCGTCCACGCCGGTATATTACGGCAGCACAACGGCCCCGCCTGTTCAGGGTACAGAACCGGCCCCGGCCCCGGAACCTGCGCCCGCCCCGGCCCCTGCCCCGGCGCCGGCAGCGCCGGAATACACGAATCCGGCCCAGATGCCGATCCGCACCCCCGCCGATTACTACAATGCCGTGATAAACAAGCCGTCTACGCCGGTGTATTACGGGAATACACCGGCCCCGGCCCCGGAACCTGCGCCTGCCCCGGCCCCTGCCCCGGCGCCGCAGCCGCCTCAGGCCCCCTCCGGGCTGACCGCTTCAGAGGCCCGCTTATTTGAGTTGATTAACAGCGCCCGCCTTAATGAAGGAAGGCCGCCGGTGGAAATCGACATGAAGATAGTCGAGGTTGCCCGGCTTAAGGCCCGCGACATGATTGATAATAATTATTTCGGGCATACTTCCCCGACTTACGGCTCTCCGGGACAGATGCTCAGAACGTTCGGCATCAGCTACCGGAGCGCCGGAGAAAACCTGGCCAAGGCGGGAGACGTGTACAAGGCGCACATGCTGATTTTAAACAGCACCAAGGGCCACCGGGAAATACTGCTGAACCCCGCCTATAGCAAAGTGGGGGTGGCCGTGGTGCCCCACGGGAGCTATGTGGTGGTGGTGGAACTTTTCGTCCAGCCCTAGACAAAAAAGAGAAATGTATCCCCCTGACGGCATGTGGCATTTTATCCAGCGCTGCATATAATAACCAGAAAGCACAAAAATTGATAAGCGATCAGGGGGGATATTAAATGGATTTGAAGGATCAGGCAGTGGTGGAACCGGCGGCCGATGAGGAAGTTGAACAGCCGCGCCAGCACGCCCCCGAAGAAATTGAAGCCCCGGAGGGCGGGAATGGTTGGGCCGGGATGACCGGGGAGGCAGAAGTTAAAAAAGAAGAAGCAGAAACGGCAGAAGCGGTTGAGGCTGTAAAAGTAGAAGCGGCAGCAGCCTTCGAGACAAAGCCGGCAAAAAAGGCCAAAGGCAATATTTTTGTGGATGCCCGGTATAACGTGACCGTCACGGCGGAACACGCCCAAAAACCCGTGATCATGCCGGGGCCCGTAATGTTGCCGGAGGTCGTAAAGATCTATTACAGTCAGTTCGGGCTGAACGACCAGGCGGTGGAACAGATATTTCAGGCGCGGACTTTTGATGTGCCGGCTTCTAAACCGGTGCCTGCTCCGCCTGTCAATGCCGGCCGTAGGCCGAGAGGGTGAGGAAAGGCCGCTGGTTAGGGCGGTGGTTCAACCGCCGGAAAACTGTGTAAAAAGGGAGGAAAAAGCCTCCCTTTTTACACAAAAACCGAAGGGTTGCGCGGAAAGATCGCGCGTTCAGGCCTTTGCGAAGAGAGGGATAATTGTGTCCAGTCAAATTCTTGCCGGTGTAAAAAAGGATTTCTGGTCTTTTTTAACCGTTCCCCTGGCCGGCTGGCCGGCTGCCTGCAAAATCGCCAACATAAATTTATTCAGCGAACTGACTTCTGAAAAGACGGTCCTGGTGTTCGGCACATACGACCTGGTTTTCTGCTATCAAAAAGGGATCGGCCGGAACGGCCCGGTGTACGATTCCGCTGTAGTCACCCGAACCTTCACGGAAAGCATATCCCTTATCGGGTCCGGGATATCGGGGACCCTGTCCGGCACCGTCGAGGTGCGGGCAAAATTCAGCCGGCCGCTGCGCATTCACATCAGGCCCGGAAGGCTGACCAACCTGAAAATGGGCGATTTTATAAAGAGTTTGTTATTCCGCAGGGCGTGCGTGGAAATCCAGGTGGAGAGTGAAATTGCAGCGGAAATTACACTGGTGGGGGAAACCGTGCAGAAAGCGGACCCCGCCGCGCTCTCAGACAGTCCTCCTGAAGGGGCGGTTGCGGCCCGGGAGGTCAGGATTCATGATCCCGAAGAACTGGCCGACCTGGTGGCCAAAATTCTTCGCCAGCGGGAAGAAAAAAGGAGTGGCCTGCGGGGTGCCGTCCACCAGGAAAGAGAAAGGGCGGTATCCCGGCCGGGCGGCGGCGATCCCGGCGGTGTGAAAATGCCGCGCCCGGACCTTGAGAAAATGGACCTGGGGCAGATACCGAGCCGTCCCGGCCTGTCCAGGACCTTTGTGCAGAATGCGCCGCCTTCCAGGCCGCCGGGCCCGGGCGGATGAGGGGGAAGGGCGGCGACGTCCAGTTGGACGGACGGCGGATCCCTCCTCGACAAAATCCCGCCCTTCCCTCCTGATAAGCCTTCCTATCCCCAGGCGCCAAATGCCGGCACCTGACCAAAAAAGCAGCGGGCTCCGGGCCGCTGCTTTTTTTATCCGCTTTAGCGAGTTCGAAACGGAGTTTCGAACATAAAACCACCCGTTACACGGGTGGAGACAAAAACTTATAGAAAAAAATTCTCCTTCCGCTATAATGATGATTGTTCAAGCCATCAAAAA
>JBMOPD010000016.1:0-13081 GCA_049323615.1 Bacillota bacterium
CCTCGTCACTGACCCTCAGGTTGTACGGTATCTTCATCACTATGATGCGGGACTGCAGGGCCTCGTTCTTCTTGTTGGCGATGAAGGCCTTGTACTCATTCTCATTGGTGTGGGCCACGATCATCTCATCGGCGTAAATTAAGGCAAATCGCCCGGCTTTAAAGTTACCCTCCTGGGAAAGCGACAGCAGGTTCCAAAGAAATTTCTCATCGCACTTAAGCATCTCCTGAAACGTCCGAACCTGCACCACCGTGTTCCCCGGGCCGGAACCGGTAGTACACGGCGGCCCGGGGAACACCTTTCCCGTCCCGCTCCTCTGTTTTTACCTCCACCCTTGACACCAGCAGTTTTATGATTTCCCGGTGGGGTTCCATGCGCTCAACCAGTCTTACCAGTCTTTCCGGGACCGGGTTGCTGTCGGCGGTACAATTGTGCTCTACCCGGCCTTCGGTGCGCCGGGCCAACAGCTTTTCACGGCGGCGGGAGAGCAAATCCATTTCAGCTGCCAGGGCGTTCAGTTCCCTTTCAGCTTCCCGGTCTTCTATAAGCGACCTGGCAATCATGGACAGTATCTTTGCCCTGGCCGCCTTTTTCTCCGAGATGGCCCGCTCCACTTCGGCCAGTTCGTGGCCGGCCGGTTCCGGCTCGCTTTCATCCCGGCCCAGCCGGCTTTTGACCGCCTCCACAATCCTGCCCGGACTTTTTAAAAATTCCCGGATGTCATTCCATATTTCCCCTTCAATATCCAGTGCCCGGACCTGTTTGTTGCGGCAGGACTTTCCCCGGCCGTGGTTTACCGTCCCGGTGCAGCGGTAGTAAAAACGCCTGCCGGCGCCGCCGCTGCTGTTGCCTACCATGGCCAGGCCGCACTGGCCGCAGTATATCAGCCCGCGCAGCAGGTACTGCCGCCCCCGGGACCCGCGGGCCAGGTCGCCGTTTTCCGCAAGAAGCCTGTTGGCCCGGCTGAACTGGTCCCTGGAAACAATGGCCGGGACCGCTATAACAGTGCCATTTTTCTTTTTCCTGGAGCGCTTCATGGTGCGGTATTCCCCCACGTAGGCCTCAGTCCGCAGAATCAAGCTGATATGCCCGGCGTGCCACAGGCCGGTGCCGGCGTTTTTCCACCTCTTGGAGGTGGTCGGGGTCGGAATCCCCCTGGCATTGAGGTATTCGGCCAGCGGGACCATGCTCATCCCCTCGCTGTACAGCCGGAAAATAAGGCGAACGGTCTCGGCCTCGGACTCGTGGACCACCAGCTTTTTGTCCGGGCCGATACGGTAGCCGAAGGGCGGGGGGCCCGACGTCCAGCAGCCTTCCCGGGCCTTCCTCTGCTTCCCCAGCTGGGTCCGCTCCAGTATGGTGTCACGCTCCAGGGCCGCTATGCTGGCCAGCAGCGTCATAAAGAATTTGCCCACCGGCGTGCCGGTGTCAAAGGCCTCGGTCATCGACTTGATGCTGACATTTAATTTTTCCAGTTCATTGTACGTATTCAGGACCACCTGGGTGGACCTGGCCAACCTGTCCAGGCGGTAAAAATAAACGGCCGATATTTTGCCGGCCCGGGCGTCGGCCAGCAGCCTGGCCCCTTCCGGGCGCTCTTCCAGGGGAACAGTTCCGGAAACGCCCTCGTCCAGGTACATTTCATATCCGTCAATGTTGTCCGCCGGCCCGTGCAGCTCAAAATACCTTTGGGCGAACTGGACCTGGTTGGTCATATTGCCCCGGTCGGCCTGTTCCTCGGTGCTGACCCTGCCATAAAATGCCACCCGCAAGTTACGAAACCCCTTTCACCCAGCGGCATATATTCCAAATAAAACAAACCGGAAAATCCGAAAGGTTGTTCACCGTATGATTATTGAAAGACACTACAGCAGCAGCCCCGAGGATGAGGAATACGCGGTCAGGGCCTTTATGCTGCTGATAAAACTTTTGGACAATGCTGAAAACAGTCCCGGCCGGCACCCCGGAAACTGCCCTCGGCCGCCGGCGGCCGGCAGTCGGAATTCTGAAGCCGGAACATCCGGAATGGAGGGTAACCATCCTGTTAAATGATTATTTATGTGATGGGGAAAATATATCCGGCGGGGAGCAGTAAAAAGCCGCCCTCACCGGGCGGCGGAATCCAGAATCCAGAATTCAGAATGCTTACAGCCTTTCTTATAAGCCAACATTGCCGGAGTGTACGTGGGGGGAGGACCATTTCGGACGTCAGTCGTCCGACGTCGGAATTCAAGGATAATTTTTACTCCTGTACATGAGAGAATTACCCAAAATCTGAAGACTGACGACCGACGACCGAATTGAGCCGGTTTAGCCGGAGGACTGGGAGACCCGGACTGAAAACCGGACCCCGACCACAAATTGACTGTTTTTCCCGCAGCCGCAAAATGGTATGCCGGAATACTCAGTGACTCATCTTTATCACTTTAATTTAACATGTTATTATTGAAGATTCCGGTAGAAATATGACACGCCGTCTTCTCCCATCCGTTCTGTTATCATTCCCTCATCGGCAAGGAAGTCCAGGTGGGAAACAACCTCAATGACGGCCAGGAACTTGTCGAAACCCTCCACCTGGGGGTAGTATATCCTGGACAGCTGATAGGGAGTGATGCCGTTCTCAGCACCCCGGGGAACAAGGTTGAATATTTCCTCCAGCCTGTTTTTATGGAACTCAATCCTGGATTTTGCCAGTTCTCCCGGGTCGGTTATGGGGTCACCGTGCCCGGGCAGGCACAGTCCCACGTTCAGGCTGCTTATCCGCTTCATGCTGCCGATTATTTCGGAAAGGCTCCGGCGTCGCAAATTTGGCACACCGGGATCAAATTCAATGGCCGGGACGGAAGTTATTTCAGGGAGAAGCAAATCCCCCGACAGCAGTATCCTTTCCTCTTCCCAGTACAGGCAGGTGTGGCCCCCGCTGTGGCCCGGCATGTGCAGCAGCCGTATTTTAAAACCTGAAAATTCCAGGCTGAACTCACCGGAATAGGGCGTGATGCTGTCAATGGGCTGGGTATAGGGAACATTGGCCCCGAAAACCACGTTCCAGTTAAGGTTCAGTATATCTTCGGTAATGCCCGTGGTATTCATGGATCGCACCATTTTATTGATAAATTCACCATCGGGCGATATTTTGCTTACTTCTTCATCCCTGGCGAGAACTTCAGCTCCGCCAGCCCTTTGAATTTTACCGGCCAGTCCGTAGTGGTCCGGGTGCCCGTGGGTAATCACTACCCGCCTGATATCGGACATCCCCAGGCCGTGTTCTCCCAGGGCCCTGTTCAGCGCTTCCTCCGAGGGCCGGTAGTGCAGCCCCGGGTCAATAATGGTTAGCGGGTCGGCAGTGATCAGGTATGAATTTATATCCCCCACAGCAAAGGGTGTCGGCAGGGGTATCATCTTGATGGGTAATTTATCCAGCATTATGCACCTCCAAAAAACCTCTTACCTTTTGTACCATATCTGTAAGAAGTTCGCAAGCCCGGGGAAAACACCCGGGCGGCCATACATACTGAAAAATTTTTTGCTGGGCAGGACTTTTGGCAATATTAAGGAAATAAATGAAATTAAAGGAACGGGGGTAACTAAATGAAAATACTCTGGCTTGGACACGCCTGCTTTATGATTATTCTATCAAACGGAAAGGCCGTGATTACCGATCCCTTCGACCAGAAACTGGGCTACCCTGTACCGAACCTTGCGGCTGACTTTGTTACCGTCAGCCACCAGCACTTTGACCACAATGCGGTCAAATCGGTACCCGGCAAGCCGGTGGTGGTTCAGGAAGAAGGCCGGCATTCCTTTGCGGGGATTACTTTTACCGGTGTTTCATCTTTCCACGACAATGCCGGAGGCGGCCAAAGGGGGAAAAATACCATTTTTGTCATCGAGGCCGAAGGGTTGAGGGTCTGCCACCTGGGAGATCTGGGACACGTCCCGGACGCCGGCCAGGCGGCCAAAATCGGCGCTGTGGATATACTTATGGTTCCGGTGGGAGGATTCTATACCATCGGCCCGGACCAAGCGGTAGAAGTGGTGGATCAGCTGTCCCCCAGGGTGGTTTTGCCAATGCATTACAAAACCCGCTACATAGAACTTCCCATCAGCACAGCCGATGAATTTTTAAAAAATTACCCCGGACACCGGGTGGAGCAGGAACTGCAGGTTGCGGCAGACAGCCTGCCGCCGGGCCCGCAGGTGGTTTTGCTGGCACTGAAGAAGTAAGAACGGCCCATAATTCCCCGTAACGGCGGCAACTTAACCGGACCGGGCAGGCCCGCACGTTTGAATTGAATCGGGCCCTGGCCGGGGGTGTACTAGCTGTTGCTATTCCGGGACAGGATGGTGGTCCTTAAACTGTTCCACATGTCATCGGAAACCAGGCCAAGCCGCCAGATGGCGATGCCGTTCAGGTTGTAGCGCTTGGCTATGCCGGCCTTGGTCAATATGCTCTCCGGCGTTTCAGTTGGGGCGGAGATGCCCAGTATCAGCTTGCCGGGGGTGACAACTGATTTGGCGGCCTCCACGGCTTCCGTCACCAGAGCCGCCGGTTCGGGCACAGGCCCGTAATCATAGGCCATGACCACAATCCAGTCGGCCAGTTCCCCCAGCCTCTGGTAATCATATCCCTTATAGGCGCTGTTGGGGGCGTGCAGCGTCAGGGTCAGTTCAATGCCGGCAGCCTTCAGCTGCCCGGACAGCAGGCGCACAAAGCCGGTGAAGCTGTCCCTGGTGGCCTTCAGCCGGGCGCCCTCCTCCTTCCAGCCCAGGCCTTCAAAATCAAGGTTTACACCGTTATAAAGGCGGGCTTCCCTTGCTATTTCGCCCACCGCCCTGGCCATGGCCGACTGGTCGGTCAGCAGGCTGGAGATGGTGCCGTCCCCGTCAGCCAGGTGAAGTACCATCTCTGTTTTCAGGTTATATTCCCCGGCGGCCTTGAGCACGCTTTCCCAGCCGTCCGGCCTTTCCCAGCCCGTCCGGCTCCTGGTGAGGAGGTTTCCTTCCCTGTCCAGGCTGTACCAGCCCAAAGCCAGATGGCTTACCAGGTCGGTATTACCCGGGCCGGTATGGGGATAGGCCCTGGCGAATAGATCGGACCAGCTGCTGGTTTCACTGTCGCCCAAAGCGTAGAAACCGATTACCGTCATGGGCCGGGGCGGGGAAGTAATCTTTACTCTTTTAGCGGTATCATCCCATGTCACCAGGCACCCGAAGGCTTCACTAAAAAATCGCGCCGGAATAAGGGTTCTGCCGTTAAGGAGCACCGGCGGAGCATCCAGGTCAATGGCGGCCCCGTCGCGGTAGGCCGTCCTGTTTCCGACCCGCAGCCGGACCGAAATTTTCCCGTCTTCAGCGATTACCGTCTGGGTTGTGCCCTCCCAGGTGACCCTGACATTAAGCCTTTCGGCCAGGGCGCGGAAAGGAACCAGGGTGCGGCCGTTTTGGATCACCGGGTTGACGTCAAAGGCAACGGGCAGCCCGTCAATCTCAACCGGGATTTGCTGTGCCGGCTGCCCGGCAAAGGCCGGCGGCAACAGCCCGCCGGCCAGGATAACCATGAGTACCAGGGTAAAAACAATAAATCGTTTCATAATAATGCCTCCGCTGCTGATTCTTGTCGAACAAGGCTTTATTTTCTACACTGCGGCGCCGAATCCTTCCAGAGGCACAATTTACAAATACTTTATGACCCCTTTAGAACCCCTCAAAAAATTTTTGTTTTGTTACTGCCGGGGAGGTTATAATTAAATAACGCAGGGCACAGGCCCTTGTTTTTTATTACATACCATGGCCATACAGGGGGGCAGTAAGTTGAATCAACCAAAACAGCAGCTCTGGAGCAGGAACTTTGTTTTGATTTGCCTGGTGAACCTGCTGATGTTTACCAGCTTTTATTTTCTTCTCCCTACCCTGCCGGTGTTTATTGCCGATATTTTAAACTCTTTACGGCATGGGACTGGGCGTTAAAAACGCCGGCGCCTACTTCCTGGTTTACGCCCTCCTTCGACCTCGGGATTGGGTTGGGCTCAATACTGCTGGGGCTTTTATCCAAAAAGGTCGGGCTTTCCTCCATGTACCTGGCCTGCAGTTTTATGGCCCTCATTCCGATGGCTATGTTCTATCTGAAAGATGCCAGGGAGTACAGGACCGGAGAAGAGAGGGCATAAGACAAAAATTCCGGTTGCCAACATCAAAAATATTTGATATGATACGATCATGGTTGATAGTGTTAAAATTGCCAAGGCTTTAAGCGACCCTATCCGCTATAAAATTTTAAAGATGCTGGCTCAGGCCGACCAGGGCTGCTGTCCCCTGCCCGGCCAAAACGACCGCCGCCCCGGCCTGTGTAACTGCGAGTTAATGGCCGAACTGGGCATGATTCAGTCCCGGGTTTCCTACCACATGAAAGAACTGTCCGAGGCCGGGCTGATTACCGAGGAGCCCCGGGGCAAGTGGAAGGTATACTTTATCAACACCAGGGCTTTGAGGCAGTACATTGAACAGCTCAATAACGACTTTGCTTTGAAGTAGGGATTAGGGATTGGCAACCCCCAACCCCTAATCCCCAATCCCGGACCCGATTGCAATACTTAAGAGCAACTAATTTTTTTTAAGGTGATAAATCAAAAAAAATTGATATGAGGAGGGATACTGATGCCCGAGGATATCAGGGAAATTGTCCGGCAAAAATACGCCCGGGCCATCACCACAAAGTCCGGCTGCTGCGGGGACAGCCGGGGAACATGCTGCTCCGGGGATCCCCTTGACCGGGCCGCCGATGTCATTACCAGGGACCTGTACCGGCCCGACGAGGTGGCAGGGTTGCCCCGGGACGCCGTGGCCGCCTCCTTCGGCTGCGGCAACCCTACCGCCCTGGCGGAACTGCACGAAGGGGAAGTGGTCCTGGACCTGGGCAGCGGCGCCGGCCTAGACGTATTGCTGTCCGCCCGGCGGGTGGGTCCGTACGGAAAGGCCTACGGCCTCGACATGACCGATGAAATGCTGGCCGAGGCCAGGCTCAACCAGTCCCGGGCCGGGATAAGCAACGTGGAGTTTTTAAAGGGAGACATCGAGGATATACCTCTGCCGGACAACACCGTGGACGTCATTATCTCCAACTGTGTGATTAACCTCTCGGCCGACAAGGACCGGGTCCTGGGGGAGGCCTACCGGGTGTTGAAACCCGGCGGCCGCTTTGCCGTGTCCGATATAGTGCTGACCAGGCCCCTGCCCCCGCAAGTGCAGCAGGACCTGGTGGCCTGGACGGGCTGTGTGGCCGGCGCCCTGCTGGAACAGGAATACAGGGACAAACTGGCCGCCGCCGGCTTTACCGGTATCAGGGTGGAAATTACCAGGACCTACGACCTTACTGATCCACTGGCGGCGGAAATTCTGCCAGGACTATCCGAACTGGAACGCCGTGAATTGAACGGGTCGGTGGTCAGCGCCTTTATCCGGGCCAAAAAGCCGGCCCGGCCCCTTGTGCCGGGCATCGACTACCGGATCCGCCCGGCCGCCGCCGGCGACTACGCCGCCGTCCATGAACTGCTGGCCGCCTGCGGCCTGCCCACCGCTGGGGTGCGGGAACACCTGGCCGGCTTTCTGGTGGCCGATGATGGCGGCGTGGTGGGTGCAATCGGCATGGAGCGTTCCGGCGCAACGGTGCTGCTGCGCTCCCTGGCCGTCCGGGCGGACCGCCGCAAGTCCGGCATTGCCGCCGCGCTGGTAAACCAGGCGCTGCAGCAATCCCGGGAAACCGGGGGTGAAGAGGTTTACCTGCTTACCAACACGGCGGAAAAATACATGCAGCGGTGGGGTTTTGCCGAAATTGACCGCAGTCGCATTCCGGCCCGTTTACTGCAGAACTCCGCTCTCAACAGCGCCTGCCCTTCCTGTAGCACCTGTATGAAACTGGACCTGGCAAAACAGGGGTAAATTGTGAAGAGGATAAATTTAACGCGATTGTTCAAACAAAGGAGGCATATGAGGGTATGGGCAGTGTTGAACTGGCAGTATCAAGTTTTCAGGAGGGCGCCCTTTGTTCCCAGGCCCTGTTTTCCACTTGCGCCGTAAAACTGGGGCTGGACCGGGAAACCGCCATGAAAATCGCCACTCCCTTCGGCGGAGGGATGGCCCGCCTGGGGGAAACATGCGGGGCGGTAACCGGGGCGCTGATGGTGATAGGGCTTAAATACGGCAATATGAGTAACTAGAAAATTGAAGACAGGGAAAAGGAAAACACTTATCGGCTGGCCCTGGAGTTCGTTTACAAATTTAAATCCCGCAGCTATTGTCAGAACAAGGTAATGTATGTAGAATACCTTTGGGGAGGTATTCTAAATTTAACCACAGAGGCCACAGATAACACAGAGAATTAACTTTTTACAGTTAAAGGGGAAGAAATCTAGATTTGGGGAAGTCCCCAATCCCCTAATCCCTTCTAATAAGAGGTGTTGGCAATAATTACTGAAAAAATAGCGGGTTTACTGGCCTTGGACCATAACACCCTGGCCGTCAGGCTGGTTTTGTCCCTCCTGGCCGTGGCGGTAATCTTCCCGGTTATTAAAATTATAAACGTAATAATAACCAGGGCAATTGAGAAGAGGCGGCCAAAAGACGCTGAAACCGGAGCCGCAGCGGGCAACTTTCTGGTTTCGCTGGCGGTCCTGATCAGGGCCCTGATTTTTTACGGCGGTATATTCTCGGCGGCAGTGATCATACTGGAGATCTTCGAGGTAGAGGTAATATCTCCGGAAGATCTCAAAAACATAGGGCTGATGGCCTTAAAAGTGGCCGGTGTCGTTGTGGCCGCCCGGCTGGTCCTGAATCTCAGCCGCCTGGCCATCACCCAGGCCTTTGCCCGCAAAGAAGTAAATGACGGGCTGGTGGCGGGCAAACGGGCCCAGACGCTGGAGTCCCTGCTCAAAAATGTGGTTACCTACCTGATATTCTTCCTGGCCGGGCTGATGGTGCTGCAGATATTCAACGTAAACACCAGCGCTATTCTGGCCAGCGCCGGCATACTGGGGCTGGCCGTCGGCTTCGGGGCCCAGAACCTGGTCAAGGATATTATCAGCGGATTTTTTATACTTTTTGAGGACCAGTTCTCGGTGGGGGATTACGTGGAGGCCGGCGGAGTGGTGGGCGTGGTGGAGGAAATGGGCCTGAGGACCTGCAAGATACGCAAGTGGACCGGCCAGTTGCACATTATTCCCAACGGGGAAATCACCAAGGTTACAAACTATAACCGGGGCCATATGATGGCCCTGGCCGAGGTGGGGATTGCTTACGAGGAAGATATCGACCGGGCCATCGGGGTGCTGAGGCGGGAATGCGAGGTGGCCCACCGGGAAATGCCCGCCATTGTGGAGATCCCCGTGGTACAGGGGGTGGTTTCCCTGGGGGACTTCTCGGTAAACATCCGCACCGTCGCCCTGACCGTTCCCGGCGAACAGTGGGCGGTGGAGAGGGAACTGCTGAGAAGGTTTAAAAACGCCCTGGACCGGGAGAGGATAGAAATACCCTACCCCCGGCGGGTGATTACCTACCGGGAGGAGTACGGCAGCGAAGAAAGCAATGACAGGAAAAAACCAGACAGGGGATTGGAGAATGCCTGAATCTAAAAAATAAAGAATGTCGCCCTATCCTTTCCTCCCGGCGGCTGATCTCCCCAGCAGCTTGCTTATTTCAACCAGAATCAGCGGGACAATACTTAAGCTGAGAGCAACCACCCAGTCAGAGGGCCGCAGCATCACGGTCTCAAAGACACCTCTCAGGAAAGGGGTAAATATTACTATAAACAGCGCGGCAGCCGAAGCCAGAAAAGCATACACCAGGCTGCGGTTTGTGCCCAGCCCCATGGTGAAGAGGGACTGTTCCATGCTCCGGACGTTAAAGGAATGCACCAGCTGCGACATGGCCATGGTCACAAAGGCCATGGTATGGGCTTCCTCCATGGTCCGCCCCCAGCTGAGAGCCAGCCAGTAGGAAGCCAGGGACAGCAGCCCGATCACCATGCCCTGCCAAAGGATTCTGATACCTACTCCCTCTGCGAATATACCTTCCTTGGGCTTCCGGGGCGGCCTGTTCATGATTCCTTTCTGAGGCGGCTCCAACCCCAGGGCCAGGGCGGGCGGCCCGTCGGTAACCAGGTTCAGCCACAGTATCTGTATCGGGTTCAGGGGGCTGCCCAGACCAAGCAGCAGGGCCGAGAAGATAGCCACAATCTCACCGGTGTTGCAGGAGAGCAGGTACTGGATGGAACCGCGGATATTATTGTAGATTGTTCGCCCTTCCTCCACCGCCCTGACGATGGTGGCAAAATTGTCGTCCTGCAGCACCATGTCCGAAGCTTCCTTGGCCACCTCGGTTCCGCTGATCCCCATGGCCGCCCCGATATCGGCCCTCTTAAGAGCCGGGGCGTCATTGACACCGTCACCGGTCATGGCCACCACGTGGTCGTGATGCTTCAGCGCCTCCACGATGCGGAGCTTGTGCTCGGGGGATACCCTGGCGTAGACGGTGACGCGGTTCACTATTTTTTTCAGTTCCTCTTCGCCCATTTGTTCCAGCTGGCCGCCCGTCAGGCTTTCATCACCCGGCTGCAGTATATCCAGTTCCCTGGCGATAGCCGTGGCGGTCTCCCGGTGGTCGCCGGTGATCATCACCGTCCGGATGCCTGCCCTGCGGCACACCGCCACCGCCTCCTTGACCTCGGGGCGGGGAGGATCCTGAATGGCGAAGAAGCCGATAAATGTCAGGTCCCGCTCCGCGGTTTCCGGCGACAGGTCCGCCGGCACCGCGGGCCAGCGGCGGGTGGCCAGGGCCAGCACACGCTGCCCCTGGGATGCGAATTGAGAATTTATCTCCAAAAGCCGGCTGCGGGCTTCTTCATTCAGAGCTGTGGTTCCCTGCCCCGTCATTATCTCTGTGCAGCGGCCCAGCAGCACATCAGGGGCGCCCTTGGTAAAGGACCGGACAGCTTCGCCCCTGCGATGAAAGGTGGTCATCATCTTGCGGTCGGAATCAAAGGGGATCTCGGCCAGCCGGGGACAGTCTTTGCCGGCGGACTCTCTCGATAAGCCCGCTTTGGCTGCAGCCACCACCAGCGCTCCCTCGGTGGGGTCTCCAATCACCCGGTGTCCTTTCCCGCTCTCCTCCACCTGTGCGTCACTGTTTAAAAGCCCGCCAAGCAGAATCATTTCCAGGTTCTCATCATGCAAAGGAGAAATTTCGTTGCCGTCCCGGTCCAAAAATTTCCCGTCGGGAGCGTAGCCGGTCCCGGTTACCTGAAATAGCCTGTCGGCAACATAGATCCGGGTAACAGTCATTTCATTTTTGGTCAGGGTCCCCGTTTTGTCAGAGCAGATCACCGTGGCCGTACCCAGCGTCTCGACCGCCGGGAGTTTCCTGATAATCGCCCGCCGGCGGCTCATCCTGGTCACGCCCAGGGCCAGTACAATGGTCACCACCGCGGGCAGTCCCTCGGGCACTGCCGCCACAGCCAGGCTGATCGCCACCATGAACATTTCCAGCAAATCCTCGCCACGCCACAGCCCGATAAAAAATACCAGCGCCACAATAACCGCTGCGGCAACCCCCAGTACCTTGCCCAGCTTGCTAAGCCTCTGCTGCAGCGGGGTGGGTTCCGGAGCAGCCTCATGAAGCAGCTGGGCGATCCGGCCCAACTGGGTCTTCATCCCCGTCTCCACCACCACCGCTTTACCACGCCCGCCGGTTACGGTGGTGCCCATAAAAAGCATGTTTTTCCGGTCCCCTACCGGAACTTCACCGGCCCCGATCACAGCCGGGTCCTTTTCCACCGGTACCGATTCACCGGTCAGGGCCGACTCGTTGGCCCGCAGGGAAGCCGCCTCGATCAGCCTGACATCGGCCGGGACCGAATCCCCCGCATCCAACAATACCACATCACCGGGGACCACCTCCTCGGCGCTGATTTGCAGGACCTTGCCACTCCTTACCACTTTGGCTGCCGGCTTTGTCATATCCTTTAAGGCTTTAAGTGCGTGTTCGGCTTTGTTCTCCTGAAATACTCCGATTACGGCGTTAAGAACCACAATAATCAGAATAACAATGGAATCCTCCCACTCGCCCAGGATGCCCGAAATGACGGCGGCGGCAATGAGGATCAGCACCAGGATCTCCTTCATCTGGCCAATGAACATTGAGAAAAGACTGCGGGGCGGCTGTTCCTGCAGGGCATTGGGGCCGTAATGGCCAAGCCGCCTTCCGGCCTCCTCGCCGTCCAGCCCCTGCTGAAGGTCGGTTTCGAGTTCCTGGCAGACCTTCTGGACATCCAGGGAATACCATTTTTTCTCTTCCATTTTTTCCCTCCATATAAATTGGTAAATGCTTCACCCGGGCAGCAGCAAAAATAAAAGACCTTTGCATGAAATAGGGTTATTTCATGCAAAGGTCTTGCTCGGCTGTTTATCCGTCAGGGCAGCGGGAATACACTATTCCGAACTGTCGCCATCCTGATTGCAAGCTACTCCCCTTTGCACTTAATAAATTATCATGGCAGGCATATATAGTCAACGATTTTTTGTTACTTTTCTGTTCCGGCATGCACACGGTGATACCACCCGGCGCTATAAGCATATTCGGCACTGCCGAAAGTTTATCCTTAATTTTTGCACGCACATTTATCATGATGTAAGTATTCCCAAGTCTTTTTTGTTTATGATGCGTCCTTTCTCAAATAAAAAAAGGCCTTTACCACCCAAGACCCTAGGAGAGAGTTGCAAAAGGGCTGTGGAGTCAGGGGGACGGTTCTTTTGACTCGCATTGCCTGCTGAACAAATTTCCTGTTAATACCCAATATCAATGCAATTTGTCTAACTGATAGGTTGGATTTCTTCTTCAAATGAAGGTCGGAACCGTCCCTATGACTCGACTCTTTTTTAACTGAACAGTTGTTTTGCTTTAAGCGTTTCCTGGAACTCCATAATCCCCCTGTTGGCGATGTTCAACTCGCCGTCAAAGCGGTAAGCCCTGGGGTCGGATTCCGACCCGAATTCCGCAATGGTGGAAAAGTCAATACTCCCGGTCAAATCGGCTA